>NZ_PDCM01000001.1:1857500-2457500 GCF_008634025.1 Streptomyces albofaciens JCM 4342
ACTCAGGTGGTCAGGTAGAGAATACCGAGGCGTTCGGGTGAACTATGGTTAAGGAACTCGGCAAAATGCCCCCGTAACTTCGGGAGAAGGGGGGCCATTGCTGGTGATCACCCTTGCGGTGTGAGCTGGTGGTGGCCGCAGAGACCAGCGAGAAGCGACTGTTTACTAAAAACACAGGTCCGTGCGAAGCCGTAAGGCGATGTATACGGACTGACGCCTGCCCGGTGCTGGAACGTTAAGGGGACCGGTTAGCTCCATTTCGGTGGGGCGAAGCTGAGAACTTAAGCGCCAGTAAACGGCGGTGGTAACTATAACCATCCTAAGGTAGCGAAATTCCTTGTCGGGTAAGTTCCGACCTGCACGAATGGCGTAACGACTTCTCGACTGTCTCAACCATAGGCCCGGTGAAATTGCACTACGAGTAAAGATGCTCGTTTCGCGCAGCAGGACGGAAAGACCCCGGGACCTTTACTATAGCTTGATATTGGTGTTTGGTTCGGCTTGTGTAGGATAGGTGGGAGACTGTGAAGCGGCCACGCCAGTGGTTGTGGAGTCGTTGTTGAAATACCACTCTGGTCGTGCTGGATGTCTAACCTGGGTCCGTGATCCGGATCAGGGACAGTGTCTGGTGGGTAGTTTAACTGGGGCGGTTGCCTCCTAAAGGGTAACGGAGGCGCCCAAAGGTTCCCTCAGCCTGGTTGGCAATCAGGTGTTGAGTGTAAGTGCACAAGGGAGCTTGACTGTGAGACTGACGGGTCGAGCAGGTACGAAAGTAGGGACTAGTGATCCGGCGGTGGCTTGTGGAAGCGCCGTCGCTCAACGGATAAAAGGTACCCCGGGGATAACAGGCTGATCTTCCCCAAGAGTCCATATCGACGGGATGGTTTGGCACCTCGATGTCGGCTCGTCGCATCCTGGGGCTGGAGTCGGTCCCAAGGGTTGGGCTGTTCGCCCATTAAAGCGGTACGCGAGCTGGGTTTAGAACGTCGTGAGACAGTTCGGTCCCTATCCGCTGTGCGCGTAGGAGTCTTGAGAAGGGCTGTCCCTAGTACGAGAGGACCGGGACGGACGAACCTCTGGTGTGCCAGTTGTTCTGCCAAGGGCATGGCTGGTTGGCTACGTTCGGAAAGGATAACCGCTGAAAGCATCTAAGCGGGAAGCCTGCTTCGAGATGAGGGCTCCCTCCCACTTGATGGGGTAAGGCTCCCAGTAGACGACTGGGTTGATAGGCCAGATATGGAAGCGCCGTAAGGTGTGGAGTTGACTGGTACTAATAGGCCGAGGGCTTGTCCTCAGTTGCTCGCGTCCACTGTGTTTGTTCTGAAGTAACGAACTCGCCTGTGCTGGCTGGAGTTGTTATCTTCATAGTGTTTCGGTGGTCATAGCGTTAGGGAAACGCCCGGTTACATTCCGAACCCGGAAGCTAAGCCTTTCAGCGCCGATGGTACTGCAGGGGGGACCCTGTGGGAGAGTAGGACGCCGCCGAACAATTTTTGTGGGAAGCCCCGCACCGTATGGTGCGGGGCTTTTCCGCGTTCAGGGTCGGTGTCGGTTCAGGGCCGGTATCGGTTTAGAGTCGGTGCCATGCAGACGACAGGGGAGTCCGGCGGCGCCACATCGCGCCGCCGCCGGGAACTGCGCGACTTCCTGATGAGCCGCCGGGCCCGGGTCAGCCCGGCCGACGCGGGCCTGCCCGACGGCGGCCGGCGCCGCACACCGGGACTGCGCCGCGAGGAGGTCGCGGTGCTCGCCGGGGTCGGCGCGTCCTGGTACCAATGGCTGGAACAGGGGCGGGACATCACCGTCTCGCCGCAAGTGCTGGACTCCGTGGCGCGGGTGCTCCGGCTGAGCGACACCGAGCGGCGGCACCTGTACGTACTGGCGGGGCTCAATCCACCGCTGCGGCAGGACCCGGACCCCGCGGTGTCGGAGATGAGCGAGGGGTTGCAACGGCTGATCGACGCGTGGATGCCGTTCCCGGCCCACATCCTGGACCCGTACTGGAACTGCGTCGCCTACAACGAGGCGGCCCGGCTGGTCCTCAACTACGGCCAGGAAGGCTCCCGTTCCAACTGCCTGATCTCCTACTTCACCGATCCGGTCTACCGGGCCCGCGCCGCCAGCTGGGAGCGGAACGCGCCGACGATCGTGGCGCAGTACCGGGCGGCGTGGTCGGAGCGGCCCGGTGACGAGGGGTACGAGGAGGTCGTGGGGGAGGTGTCCGCGGCCAGCGCGGAGTTCGCGGAGCTGTGGGCGCGCGGGGACGTGCAGGACGGCGGGCAGGTCCACAAGGAACTGGAGCACCCGCTCGTCGGCACGCTGCTGTTCGAGTCCACCCAGCTGCGGGTGCCGGCCCGCCCGGACCTGACCATCGTGCTGCACAACCCGCGCCGGACGGCGGAGGCGGACACGGCGGCGAAGCTGGAGTGGCTCACCTCGCCGGAAGGCCGCCGGGGCCGCATGTATTCGGTGGCGGGCTGACGGCCGGCCCGGGGGCGTATGTTCCGCGGGCAGCCTCCAGAACCGTACGGCCCCCCTCGTCCCCGGCGGCCCCCTCGCCGCATATGCTCGCCCGTATGAGCGAAGCCGCACCGCTGGACCCGGAAGACCGCAAGATCATTACGCTGGCCCGTTCCGCGCGGGCCCGCAACGGCGTGCCGGAAGGCGCCGCCGTCCGCGACGAGACCGGGCGCACGTATGTCGCCGGTACCGTCACCCTGGAGTCGTTGCAGCTCAGCGCGTTGCGTACGGCGGTCGCCATGGCCGTCGCGAGCGGTGCGCAGTCGCTGGAGGCCGCCGCCGTGGTCACCGAGGCGGAGGCGGCCGCGGCCGAGGACCTCGCGGCCGTACGGGACCTGGGCGGCGCCGGAACGCCGGTGCTGGTCGCCGGTCCGGACGGCACGCTGCGGGCCACGGTCGAGGCGGGCTGACCGGCCGCGGCGCCTCCCGTCACCCGGAGCGGTCCGCACCCCCGACCGCACCCTTGTCCCCCACCAGCCCCAGCAACGCCCGCTTGTCCGGCTTGCCGCTCCCCGCGACCGGCACCTCCTCGATGACGGTGATCGTGGCGGGCACGCTCGCGGCGCCCAGCTCCGCGGCGACGTGCGCGCGGAGCGCCGCCGGGTCGGGGTGTCGTTCCGCCGTCGGTACGACGAACGCGTGGGCGGCCTCGCCGGTCCGCTCGTCCGGCGCGCCCACGACGTACGCCTGGTCCACATCCGGGTGCCGGGCCAGTGCCTGCTCGATGGCGCCCGCGTAGTGCAGCACGGCGTTGATGATGATCACCTCGCGGGTGCGCCCGGTGAGCCGCAGGAAGCCGTGCTCGTCGAGGCGGCCGAGGTCGCGGGTGCGCACCCAGCCGTCCCGCAGTACGGCGCGGGTCTCCGCCTCGTCCCGCCAGTAGCCGGCCAGCGCCCCGGCGGTACGGACCCAGATCTCCCCGGCCGTGCCGTCGGCCGGCGGCGGGCCGCCGTCCGGGTCCCGTACGTCGATCTCCACCCCGTCCAGGGGCCGCCCCACCGAGCCGTACACCGACCGGGGCCCGTGGGCGAGGTCGTCGGGGGTGAGCAGGGTCAGCATGCCGGTCTCGGTCTGCCCGTACCCCTGGTGCACGACCGGGCCGAGCCGGTCGGCGGCCTCGGCGAGCCGGTGCGGCGCCAGGGGTGATCCGGCCACGAGGAGGGCGCGCAGGCTGCTGGTGTCCACGGGCTCGGTCCGCAGGGTGTCGAGGATGTGATGGAGCCGGGGGACGGTCAGCAGGCAGGCGGTGACGCGGTGCCGCGCGAAGACCTCGGGGAAGGACGGCGGCGGGTCGGGGATGACGGCGGTGCCGCCGCCGAGCAGGCACAGCCCCAGATGCTCGAAGATCACCGCGCTGGTGAGGGTGCCGAAGAGCAGGAAGCGCGCGTAGGCCGCGGCGAGGGCGGAGGTCCGCGCGGTCCAGCGGGCGGGCTGCCACGACCAGCTCGTGCTCAGGCTGCGGTAGGTGTGCGCGCACCGTTTGGGCTGCCCGGTGCTGCCGCTGGTCAGGGTGATCAGGGCGATGTCGTCCGGGCGGCCGCGGGGTACGAGGTCGTCCGGTGCGGCGGCTGCCGCCGTGCTCAACAGGTCTTTTTCCAGGCGGAGTCGGGCGAGGCCACCGGCCGCGGTGAGGAGTTCCGGGGTGCCCGACGGCTCGTCGTGCACCAGGATGTCGATGCCGTCGGCGAGGATCTGTGCGAGGTGCCGCGGCGGCAGCCCGGGGCGCAGGCCGGTCAGCCGGGCGCCCAGCAGAAGTACCGCCAGGTGCAGGGCGAACGCCTCGGGGGTGACGCCGGCGGCCACCGCGACGGACGACCCCGGGCCGACGCCCGCGGCGCGCAGTCCGCGTACGCAACGGGCGGCCCGGTCCAGGACCTCACGGCGGGGGACGGCGCGTCCCCGGTGTTCGAAGGCCGCCGTGTCCGGCTGCCGGCGGAAGGCGTCGACGAGGGCCTGCGGGAAGACGTGGCCGCGGGGCAAAGGGCTTTCGGCTGGCTGATTCATTTCGCTGCATCCGCTCCTGGAGGTGAACGGCTGAAATGCGTCCCGGGACCGGCGGGGCGAGCGGGGCGTGGTGTACGGGCAGGGCAATGCGGGGATCCGCCGGGGCGCGACAGAAGAGCGTTCCGGGTAAAAGTCCCGGACCTTGTGACACTGGCTTCCGTAGCGTACTCGCAAACCTCGGAATGAGTGTGACGCACATCACTTAATCGCGCACTAGTGCCGTGCTTTAACACTCAAGTAATGTCGGTTTCCGCTCCATCTCCATCCTTCGCAGGTGACAGGAGAATTGCGTGAGCCACGAAGAAGCGACGGACTATCTGGTGGTCGGTGCGGGCCCCGCCGGATTACAGGCCGGATATTTTCTGCAACAGGCCGGACGCAGTTATCTCATCGTGGAGGCCGGCGCGGCCCCCGGCACGTTCTTCACCCGATTTCCCCGGCACCGTACGCTCATCTCCATCAACAAGGTGCACACCGGGTGGGACGACCCCGAGCTGAACATGCGCACCGACTGGAACTCCCTGCTCTCCGACGAGCACACCCCGCTGTTCACCGCCCGCACCCCGCGCTATTTCCCCGCCGCCGACGAGATGGTCGGCTATCTCGCCGACTTCGCCGCCACCCACCGGCTCCGCGTCCGCTACGACACCCGTGTCACCGAGATCTCCCGGCCGGCCGACGGGGCGGCCGGTGAGCCTGCCGACGATCCGGAAGGCGGCCCGGAAGGCGGCCCGGAAGGCAGCTCGGCCGGCGGCCCGTCCGGACCCGGCGACTTCCTGGTCCGCGCCGCGGACGGCACCGTGTTCCGCGCCCGGCGGCTCATCGTGGCGACCGGTGTGACCCGCCCGTACGTGCCCGCCATCGAAGGCGTCGAGACGGTCGAGCGCTACGACGAGGTGGACGTGGACCCGGCCGCCTTCACCGGGCAGCGAGTGCTGATCATCGGGCGCGGCAACTCCGCGTTCGAAACCGCGGACAACCTCATCGAGACCGCCGCCGTCATCCACGTCGCCGGCCCCGGCTCACTGAAGCTCGCCTGGCAGACCCATTTCGTCGGACACCTGCGGGCCGTCAACAACAACTTCCTCGACACCTATCAGCTGAAATTGCAGAACGCGGTACTGGACGGCGACATCCGGCGTATCCGGCTGCAACCGGACGGCAGCTACCGGGTCTCCGTCTCCTTTTCCCGGGTCCAGGAAGTCGTCAAGGACATCGTGTACGACCGGGTCATCCTCGCCACCGGGTTCCGCTTCGACCCGTCGATATTCGCTCCGGAATGCCGCCCCGAACTGGCCGTCAACGACAGGTTCCCGGCGCAGACCGACGCCTGGGAATCCACGAACGTACCCGGACTGCACTTCGCCGGCACCATCACCCAGGTACGCGATTTCAAGAAATCCACCAGTGGTTTCATCCACGGCTTCCGGTACGGCGTACGGGCCCTGCACCGCATCCTCGAAGCCCGCCACCACGGCCGCCCCTGGCCCGCCCGCACCCTGCCCGCCACCGCCGGGGCGGTCACCGACGCCGCGATCGCCCGCGTCAACCGCAGCTCGGCGCTCTTCCAGATGTTCGGCTTCCTCGCCGACGTGGTGCTCGTCGGCCGGGACGGCACGGCCCGCTACTGCGAAGAGGTCCCGGTCGACCATCTGCACACCGCCGTCGCGGACGGCGGCTTCGGCGACATCGGCCAGTACTTCACCGTCACCCTCGAATACGGCGAGGGCCACGACAAGGTGAACCCGTTCGACATCACCGCGGGCCGCAACTCCCAGCAGGACACCACCGGCCTGGACGGCCGCTATCTGCACCCGGTGGTCCGCGCCTTCGACGGCGCGGCCCCCGGCAAGGCGACCGCCGAACACCACATCACCGAGAACCTCGAAAACGAGTGGGACAGCGAGGAGGTCCACCGCGCACCCCTGCGGAGCTTCCTGCGCGCCCGGCTCACCGCCCCGGCCGCGGCGGCCCGGCCGTGATCCCCACCCTCGCCGACCTGCACGAACAGGCGCGGGAACGGCTGGACCCCCGGGTGTACGACTACTTCGCCGGCGGCGCCGGAGGGGAGACGGCCCTGCGCGAGAACGAGGCGGCGTTCCGCGGGCTCGCCCTGCTGCCGCGCGTCCTGCGCGGGGCCGCCACCCGCGACCTGTCCGTGACGCTGTGCGGCGACCGCCTGTCCCTGCCCGTCCTCGTCTCGCCCACCGCCTTCCACCGCCTCGCCCACCCGGAGGGCGAACTCGCCACCGCCCGCGCGACGGCGGCGGCCGGCACGGTTCTGGTCACCGGCATGGCGGCGACCGTGCCGGTGGCCGAGGTCACCGCCGCCGCCCGCGCGGTACGGGACGACGCGCCCGTGTGGTTCCAGCTCTACCTGCAACCCGAACCGGAGGTCACGCTCGCGCTGGTGCGCCGGGCGGAGCGGGCCGGGTGCTCGGCGCTGGTCGTCACCGTCGACTCGCCGGTGTTCGGCCGCCGAGAGCGGGACGCCCGGCACGGCTTCGACGACCTGCCCGACGGCCTGGCCGCCGAGAACATGCGCGGCCTGCCCGGCGCCCCGGACGGCCGCCCCCGCGACATCGCCATGTCGCCGGGGCTCTCCTGGGACGACCTGCGCCGGCTGCGGTCACAGACCCGGCTGCCGGTGCTGCTCAAGGGCGTCCTGCACCCCTCGGACGCCCGCATCGCCGTCGCCGAGGGCGTGGACGGCCTGCTGGTCTCCAACCACGGCGGCCGCCAGCTCGACGCGGCACCGGCGAGCATCGAGGCGCTGCCCGCCGTCGCCGCGGCCGTCGCGGGCCGGGTGCCGGTGCTGCTGGACGGCGGCGTACGGCGGGGCTCCGACGCCGCCGTGGCCCTCGCCCTGGGCGCGTCGGCCGTCGGCGTCGGGCGCCCGGTGCTGTGGGGGCTGGCGGCGGACGGCGAGAAGGGCGTCCGGCACGTCCTGGAACTGCTGCGCGCCGAGTTCGACCACGTACTGGCGCTGTGCGGCGGTGGCAGCCCGGCCGACCTGGGGCCGGACCTCGTGGTCGCCCGGGGGAGCGCGCACACCGTACGGAACGGGGAGGACACATGAGCCGCCCCCGAACCACCGGACCCTTGCGCACCACCAACCGCCTCCGCACCACCAGCCCCTTCCGCACCGCCAAGCTGCTGGCCGCCGCGGCCGGCGTCCTGTCCGTCCCCTACTGGCTGCCGCGCTCCGTCGTCGCCGCCCGCGTCGCGCTCTTCGCGCGGATCAACGGCGACGAGGGCATCGCCTTCCCGAGCGCCGCCGTCCCCGCCGACCGCTTCGAGGAGATCTACTCCCACCCGGCCGCCAACGGCCGCAGCCGGGGCGCCGCCCTCTCGGACCTCTTCTGGTACTGGCTCGCGCCCGGCCCCGAGGTGCACCAGGAGCACCTGGAGGACGGCCCGCGCTACGACGAGGTCGCCCGTACCACCCTCGCCGTGCTGGCCGGGCCCAGCCGGGACCTGTCCGCCGCCGTGGCCCGCCGTACCGCCGCCGTGCTCGACGAACTGGTCACCGGCCGGGCCGAGTTCGTGCGGCTGCGCGACCTGATGATGCCGGTGTGGGCGGAGTTCTTCCACGGGCTCGTCTTCCGCGAACCGTGTCCGCCGTACGTCCGGCGCCTGATCGTGGACAACGCCGAGGACGTGGTCAACTCCCTGAAGTGCACCCGGCTCCGCCACCCGGCCCGCCGCGCCCGCCTCACCCGCCACCTGCGGCGGCGCATCACCGCCGGGCAGGTGCCGCCGCACCACCTGCCGGGCTCGCTCACGCCCGACGAGCAGGCGTACTACCTCCAGGGCACCTTCTTCAACACGGCCGTCGTGCAGATGTCCGAGGCCATGGCCCACCTGCTGCTCGTCCTCGCCCAGCACCCGGAGGCGCAGCACCGCCTGGCCGCCGCGCCGGACGACGACCGCTACTTCTCCAACGTCCTCAACGAGACGCTGCGGCTCTACCCGCTCTTCGGCGTCGCCCACCGCATCAGCACGGACGACATCCCGCTCGGCCCGGACACCGCCATTCCCGCCGGCTCCGTACTGTGCTTCAACTATCCCGACTACCACGCCACCGGCTACACCGACCCGGACGTCTTCGACCCCGGACGCTGGGACCGTCTGGTGGCCAAGCAGCAGCACCACATCCCATTCGGCGTCGCCGCCAACCGGCCCTGCCCGGCCTGGCGGCTCGCCCCGCTGGCCATGCACGCCGCGACCCGTGAGGTACTGCGCCGCTTCACCCTCCACTCCACCGTCGCCCACACCCGTTCCATCCCGCACCGCGCCCCCTGTCTGCTGGTCCGGCGCGGCCGCCCGCTGCCGCCGCACCGGCTGCTCGCCGCCCGGGCCTTCCTGAGGGTGCGCGACCGGTGGGAGGACGTGTGGCGCAGCTGCGTCCAGCTCGTCCTCGGTACGTGGATGGTGCTCGACGCCCGCCGCCTGCGCCCGGCCGAGCGCTATTTCGCCACCCACGACACGCAGGGCGTCCCGCTGCCGGGCACCGCCCCCGCCCCGGCGCGCTGCCCCTACCCGCACCCCTGACCCACGAGCCCGCCGTGTCCGGGCCCGGCACCCGGGCCCGCCCGTCCCCGTACGTCCCCGCGAGCCGAAGGGCGTTCCGTCATGTCCACCACCGAGTTGGGGCCGGTGTTCTTCCTGGCCGTCGTCGTCATCCTGCTCGTCTGCCGGCTGGTCGGCCGTGCCCTGCGCGCGCTGGGCCAGCCGCCCGTGGTGGGCGAGATGGTCGCCGGCGTGGTCCTCGGGCCGTCCGTGCTGGGCCTGCTGGCGCCCGGCGTGGAGGCGGCCCTCTTCCCGCCGGAGCTGCGGCCCGCGCTGTATGTCGCCGGGCAGATCGGCCTGGTCGTCTTCATGTTCCAGACCGGCTACGAGTTCCGTACGGCCGGCATCCGGAGGGTGGCGAAACCGGCCACGATGATCTCCTCGGCCGGCATCCTCGTACCGTTCGCGCTGGGCGTGGGGCTGACCTACGCCGTCCACGACAGTGTCGACGTCTTCCCCGAGGACGTGGCCGTCGGCGTCTCGGCCCTCTTCGTCGGTGTGACCCTCGCCATCACCGCGTTCCCCATGCTGGCCCGCATCATCACCGAGCGCGGCCTGACCGGCACCCGCTTCGGCTCGCTGTCCCTGGCGTCCGGCGCGGTCGACGACGCGCTGGCGTGGGTGCTGCTCGCCGGAGTGCTGAGCATGGCCGGCAGCGGCACCGGGCCGCTGCTCATCGCCCTCCTCGGGAGCGTCGGCCTGGTGGTCGTCCTCGCGCTGCTCGCCCGCTCCGGGACCCGGCTGGCGGGCCTCACCCACCGCCGGGCCCCCGACGAGCTGCTGCTGGTCACCGTCGTCCTGCTCTTCCTCGCCGCCTGGTACACCGACCGCATCGGCCTGTACGCGGTCTTCGGCGCGTTCAGCCTGGGCGCGGTCTTCCCGCGTTCCGAGGCGGTGGACCGCGCGATCGAGGCGCTCGGGCCGATCAGCCGGATCGTCTTCCTGCCGCTGTTCTTCACCTACTCCGGCCTGAACACCGACTTCGCGCTGCTGGCCTCGCCCGGCCTGCTGCTGTTCACCGTGGCCTGCGTCGCCCTGGCCGTCCTCGGCAAGCTGGGCGCCTGCTGGCTGGCGGCCCGGGCGGCGGGGGAGGAGGGCGCGGTCGCGCTGCGCATCGGGACGCTGATGAACGCGCGGGGCCTGATGCAGCTCATCGCGATCAACATCGGCCTGGCGGCCGGCATCGTGACGCCGTCGCTGTTCGCGGTGCTGGTCGTGGTGGCGCTGGTGACGACGGTGATGGCGACCCCGCTGCTCACCCTGTGGGACCGCATCGACGCGCGCCGGGCGGTCGGCCGCCCGCGGGCGGAGCGGGTCGGCGCCGCGCCCTGAGCCGGGCCGCGTACGGTACGGGCCGGCCGCCGCCCGACCGGGTGGTCGGCGCGGCTCCGGCGATCGGGGACAATGGGCGCCATGAGCGTTCCCACAGAGTCCTCCGCACCGCACCGCGCCGGCTTCGCCTGCTTCGTCGGCCGCCCGAACGCGGGCAAGTCGACCCTGACGAACGCTCTGGTCGGCACGAAGGTGGCCATCACCTCCAACCGCCCGCAGACCACCCGGCACACCGTGCGCGGCATCGTGCACCGCCCGGACGCCCAGCTCGTCCTGGTCGACACCCCGGGCCTGCACAAGCCGCGCACCCTGCTCGGCGAGCGGCTCAACGACGTCGTACGGACCACCTGGGCCGAGGTCGACGTGATCGGCTTCTGCCTGCCCGCCGACCAGAAGCTGGGCCCCGGCGACCGCTTCATCGCGGGCGAGCTGGCCGGGATCAAGAAGACCCCGAAGATCGCCGTCGTCACCAAGACCGACCTGGTCGACTCCAAGCAGCTCGCCGAGCAGCTGCTCGCCGTCGACCAGCTCGGCCGGGAGCTGGGCATCGAGTGGGCGGAGATCATTCCGGTCTCGGCCGTCGGCGACAAGCAAGTGCAGCTCGTCGCCGACCTGCTCGTCCCGATGCTCCCCGAGAGCCCTCCGCTCTACCCCGAGGGCGACCTCACCGACGAGCCCGAGCAGGTCATGGTCGCCGAGCTGATCCGCGAGGCGGCGCTCGAAGGCGTACGGGACGAGCTGCCGCACTCCATCGCCGTCGTCGTCGAGGAGATGCTGCCGCGCGAGGACCGCCCGGCCGACAAGCCGCTGCTGGACATCCACGCCAACGTCTACATCGAGCGGCCCAGCCAGAAGGGGATCATCATCGGCCCCAAGGGCAGGCGGCTGAAGGAGGTCGGCGTGAAGTCCCGCAAGCACATCGAGGCGCTGCTCGGCACGCCGGTCTTCCTCGACCTGCACGTGAAGGTCGCCAAGGACTGGCAGCGCGACCCGAAGCAGCTGCGCAAGCTCGGCTTCTGACGCCCGCCGGGGCGGCTCACTCCACCCCGCGGATCCGCCGCACCAGCAGCGCCCCCGCCAGCCCGGTGCCCGCCGCGAGCAGGTACAGCACCGGGTAGCCGCCCAGGTACGTCACGACCGGCGCGGCCAGCGCGGGGGCGGCCACCTGCGGCAGCGAGTTGGCGATGTTGACGATGCCGAGGTCCTTGCCCCGGTCCGCGGCGGCCGGCAGCACATCCGTCAGCAGCGCGAAGTCCACCGACGTGAAGACGCCGAAGCCGACGCCCAGCAGCGCGGCGGCGACCAGTGCGCCGGGCCAGGTCTGCCACCCGGCGAGCAGCGCGGTCGCCACCGCCATGATCACACCGGACCACAGGACGAACGGTTTGCGCCGTCCCGTACGGTCCGACCAGACCCCGCCGACGACGACCGTGGCGAGCAGCAGCACACCGTTGACGGCGGTCAGCACCAGCACGCCGTCCTCGGGGTGCGGCCGGTGCAGCGCGTCGCGCAGGTAGTACAGCAGGTAGAGCAGGGCGATCGCGTTGCCGAGGTTGACCAGGAAGCGGGTCAGCCAGGCCCAGGCCAGGTCGGGGTGGCGGCGCGGGCTGATCCAGAACCCGGCGAGGAAGGCCCGCCAGGCGAACGGCGGCCGGTCGCCGCGCCCGATCCGCAGGTCCCGGTAGCGCAGTACGTACGGCAGCGTGGCCAGCACCGTGAAGACGGCGCACGCCACGTACCCCGCCGCGATGCCGCCGGCGGCGGACGCCAGCCCCGTACCGGCCACCACCCCCAGGAACTGCGCCGCGCCCAGCCAGCCGCCGACCGTGCCGCGCTGGGCGTGCGGCACGCGGTCCGGCACGGCCGCGGTCACCGCGGCGAACGCGGCGTTGAGGGCCAGCTGCACCAGGCACCACCCGGCCGCCATGGCGGCCACGCTCCGGGCCGCCGCCAGCAGGCACAGCGCCGCCGCGCCGCCGAGGACACCGGCCGCGATCCACGGCGTACGGCGCCCGAAGCGAGATGCCGTACGGTCCGACAGCGCGCCGAAGAGCGGGTTGGCGACCAGGGAGACGGCGGCGCCCAGGCCGGTGACCCAGGCCAGCACCGACTCCTTCGACGTGCCGGGCGGCGCCAGCTCGGCCGCCTGGAGGGCCAGCAGGACCTGGATCGGGCCGTACCAGCCGGCCCAGACCGCCCCGTTCGCCAGCGCCAGCGCGGCGGTCCAGCCGCGGCCCACCCGCGCGGCCGGGTCGGCGAGGGCCCCGGGCGTCTCCGCGGCCCCCGCCCCGCTCACCGCCGCGCCCGCAGCGCGTCCCGCAGCCAGTGGTACGACGCCTTCGGCGTGCGCGCCAGCGTCCCGTAATCGACGTGCACCAGCCCGAACCTCCGGGCGTACCCCTCGGCCCACTCGAAGTTGTCCAGCAGCGACCAGACGAAGTACCCGCGGACATCCACCCCGGCGGTGATCGCGTCGTGCACGGCCCGGATGTGCGCGTCCAGGAAGGCGATCCGCTCCCGGTCCTCGACGCCCTCGTACGAGCAGCCGTTCTCGGTGATGACGACCGGCGGCAGCCGGTCGCCGTACCGGTCGCGGAACCCGGTCAGCAGCTCGGTCAGCGCCGCGGGCACCACCGGCCAGCCGAAGTCCGTCAGCGGGTACCCCTCGATCGCCCGTGGCGCGAACGGGAGCCCCGGCGGCAGCTCGATCCCGGCGAACGCGGCCGGTCCGCCGTCCGCCGCCTCCGGTGCCCCGACCTTCGTCGGCTGGTAGTAATTCACCCCGTACCAGTCCAGCGGCTCACCGATGATCCGCAGGTCCGCGTCCAGATCCGGGCCGGACAGCAGCGCCGCCGTCAGCTCCTCCTCCGGATAGCGCCCCAGCAGCACCGGCTCCGCGAACAGCCGATTCAGCAGCAGGTCGTACAGCCCCGCCGCCTCCTGATCGGCGGCCGACTCCGACGCGGCCCATGTGGGCCCGTGGGAATTGGCGATCCCGATGTTGTCAGCTCCCCGCGCCCGCAGCGCCTGTACGGCCAGCCCGTGCCCCAGCAGCTGATGATGCGCGGCGGGGAGCGCCTCGAACCCCAGCCGCAGGCCCGGCGCGTGCTGCCCCAGCCCGTACCCCAGCAGCGTCAGCTCGGCGGGCTCGTTGAGCGTGATCCACCGGTCCACCCGGTCCCCGAGCCGCGCCGCGACGGCGTCCGCGTACGCCGCGAACCGCCGCGCCGTGTCCCGCTCCAGCCAGCCGCCCGCCGCCTCGACGGCCTCCGGCGTGTCCCAGTGGAAGAGCGTCGGCACCGGCCGGACGCCCGCCGCGCACAGCTCGTCCACCAGCCGGTCGTAGAAGTCCAGCCCCGCCGCGTTGACCCGCGGCCCGCCGTCCGGCATCACCCGGGGCCAGGCCACCGAGAACCGGTACGCGCCGACGCCCAGCTCCTCGATCAGCGCCACGTCTTCCCGGTAGCGGTGGTAGTGACCGGTCGCCACCCGCCCGTCCGACCCGTCCTTGATCCGCCCGGCCCCTTCGACGAAGCCGTCCCACACCGACCGCCCCCGCCCGTCCTCGTCCACCGCCCCCTCGATCTGGTAGGCGGAGGTCGAGACCCCCCACACGAATCCCTCGGGGAAGCGGGGCAACGCAGACGACGGGGACGACGAGGTCCCGTCCGGCACACGCGGAGCGTCCATGTGCCGGATGGTGATTACCGCCGCGTATGGGTGTCAAGAGGCGTGCGGAGGGCGGGGGTTGCCGGCCGGTGGCCGGTCAGCTGCCCTCCTTCAGGACTCTGCTGATCAGCCGGCGCTGCTCCTCGGTGAGGCGGGGGTCGGAGGCGTAGACCGTGTCGCCGTCGATGGTGATCTGGTAGCTGAAACCGTCGGGGACGCCTACCGGGGGCGTGCCCCGGCCGGCGGCGGCTGCCCGCTCGGCCAGGGCGTGCCATTCCGCGGCATCGGGCAGACCCGAGGTGTCGACCTCGGCGTGCCGCTCGATGCCGGCGAAGCCGCCGGTGCGTCGTACTTGAATCCGCATGACGGACTTCCTACCCAGTGCGGTGCGGGGAAACGGGCGGAACGGGCCAGAAGCGGGCGGGGTCAGCTGCTGGGCACCCCCACCTGCGACCACGCCTTGAGGAGGGCCTGGAGTTCCTCGCCCTCGCCGTACTTGGTGCGTGCGGTGGCGACCGTCAGCCGCGCGAAGTCCGCGAACTGGGCGTCCTTGTCCAGCTGGCCGCCGGTCAGCGTGTCGTACCAGATCTGGCCCGCCCGCTCCCAGGCGTTGCCGCCGAGGTCCGTGGCGAGCAGGTAGAAGGCGTGGTTGGGGATGCCGGAGTTGATGTGCACGCCGCCGTTGTCGCGCGAGGTCTTGACGTAGTGGTCCATCGTCGCGGGCTGCGGGTCCTTGCCCAGCACGTCGTCGTCGTACGCGGTGCCCGGGGCCTTCATCGAGCGCAGCGCCTCGCCGGTGACGTTCGGACCGAGCAGCCCGGCGCCGATCAGCCAGTCGGCCTGGGAGGCGTTCTGGCCGAGCGCGTACTGCTTGATCAGGGCGCCGAAGACGTCCGACATCGACTCGTTGAGCGCGCCGGACTGACCGAAGTAGTCCAGGTTGGCGGTGTGCTGGGTCACGCCGTGGGTCAGTTCGTGACCGATGACGTCGACGGGGATGGTGAAGTCGAGGAACAGGTCGTTGTCGCCGTCGCCGAAGACCATCCGCTGGCCGTCCCAGAAGGCGTTGTCGTAGTTCTCGCCGTAGTGGACGGTCGCGTTCAGCGGCAGGCCGGAGTCGTCGATCGAGTGCCGGCCGTAGACCTTCAGGTACAGCTCGAAGGTCGCGCCGAGGCCCGCGTGCGCGCGGTTGACGGAGGCGTCCTTGGACGGCTTGTCGGCCTCGGAGTGCACCTTCTTGCCCGGCAGCACCTCCTGGTGCCGGGCGTCGTAGATGGTGCGGTTCGGCTTGTCCGACGGGGTGCCGGCCGGCGCGCCGAGGCCGCGGACGGTGGTGATGCGGCGCCGCGTGCGCTGCAGGGCGTCGTGCTCCAGGGTGCGCAGAGCGCGCCCGGAGCGGTCGGCGTCCTCCAGTTGCGACAGGTGGTCGAGGACGTGGGGCGGCACGATCGTGCAGAAGACGGGGTGGGCCGCAGTGGCTTCAGGGTTCATGCACGGCAATGTGGCACTGGGTCATCACCCTGTCACTCCCTGCCGTCATGATTCCCGAAAACGTGTGGTTGATCGCGTTGGAGCGGTTACCTCACCCCGGTCCCGCATACTGATACGGGGCCACCGATTCCGTGCCGCCTCGGCTAGGGTGCTGTGCATCATGCGTTTCGGGCTGCTTCTCCTTAGCTGCCGCGGCGAGGGTCTGTTGTCGTAGGGCCGACCCCCTCCCCGCGGAGTTCGGTGCTGCGATTTTCGCCCCGTCGGCCTCTCCCCCGCGGACACACGAGGAGCCCCGCCCCACCATGACGAATCCGTCGATTCCTGCTGAGAACTCCGTCGGCCGCCCCACGCCCATCACGAACGCCACGCAGACCCAGAAGCCCTCCGGCCTGCCGGTCCACCGCTACGGCGCCTACGAGGCCGTGGACATCCCCGACCGCACCTGGCCGGACAACCGCATCACCAAGGCGCCCCGCTGGCTGTCCACGGACCTGCGCGACGGCAACCAGGCGCTGATCGACCCGATGTCGCCGGCCCGCAAGCGCGAGATGTTCGACCTGCTGGTGAAGATGGGCTACAAGGAGATCGAGGTCGGTTTCCCCTCGTCCGGCCAGACCGACTTCGACTTCGTACGGTCGATCATCGAAGAGGGCGCGATCCCCGAGGACGTGACGATCTCCGTCCTGACCCAGGCCCGCGAGGAACTGATCGAGCGCACCGTCGAGTCGCTGCGCGGCGCCCACAAGGCCACCGTCCACCTGTACAACGCCACCGCGCCGGTCTTCCGCCGGGTGGTCTTCCGCGGCTCGCGCGAGCAGGTCAAGCAGATCGCGGTGGACGGCACGCGGCTGGTCATGGAGTACGCGGACAAGATCCTGGGCCCCGAGACGGCGTTCGGCTACCAGTACAGCCCGGAGATCTTCACCGACACCGAGCTGGACTTCGCGCTGGAGGTCTGCGAGGGCGTCATGGACGTCTGGCAGCCCGAGGAGGGCCGCGAGATCATCCTGAACCTGCCGGCCACCGTCGAGCGCTCCACCCCCTCCACGCACGCCGACCGCTTCGAGTGGATGTCGCGCAACCTGTCGCGCCGCGAGCACATCTGCCTGTCCGTGCACCCGCACAACGACCGCGGCACCGCGGTGGCCGCCGCCGAGCTGGCGATCATGGCGGGCGCCGACCGCATCGAGGGCTGCCTGTTCGGCCAGGGCGAGCGCACCGGCAACGTGGACCTGGTCACCCTGGGCATGAACCTGTTCAGCCAGGGCGTGGACCCGCAGATCGACTTCTCGCAGATCGACGAGGTCCGCCGGACCGCCGAGTACTGCAACCAGATGGAGATCCACCCGCGCCACCCCTACGCGGGCGACCTGGTCTACACCGCCTTCTCCGGCTCCCACCAGGACGCCATCAAGAAGGGCTTCGAGGCCATGGAGGTCCAGGCCGCGGAGCAGGGCAAGCGCGTGGACGACCTGGAGTGGGCGGTCCCGTACCTGCCGATCGACCCCAAGGACGTCGGCCGCTCGTACGAGGCCGTGATCCGCGTGAACTCGCAGTCCGGCAAGGGCGGCATCGCGTACGTCCTGAAGAACGACCACAAGCTGGACCTGCCGCGCCGGATGCAGATCGAGTTCTCGAAGATCATCCAGGAGAAGACCGACGCCGAGGGCGGCGAGGTCACGCCGGACGCGATCTGGTCCGCCTTCCAGGACGAGTACCTGCCGACCCCGGAGAACGCCTGGGGCCGGATCGCGCTGCGCAGCGCGCAGACCTCCACCACCACCGAGGGCACCGACGCGCTGACCGTCGAGGCGGTCGTGGACGGCGCCGACACGGTCCTGACCGGCACCGGCAACGGCCCGCTGGCGGCGTTCTTCGACGCGCTGCACGCCATCGACGTGGACGTACGGCTGCTGGACTACGTCGAGCACACGATGAGCGAGGGCGTGGGCGCCCAGGCCGCCGCGTACATCGAGTGCGCGATCGGCGACAAGGTGCTGTGGGGCGTCGGCATCGACGCGAACATCGTGCGCGCCTCGATCAAGGCGGCCGTCTCCGCGGTCAACCGCGCGAGCCGCTGATCACCGGGCCGTCCGCGCGGATCGGCGCGCGCGCCGGCGGGCGGCCCGCCGACCGGCCCTGACCTGCGACGTACCCGGCGCCCCCCGGTTCTCTCCGCGAGAGCCGGGGGGCGCTTGGGGGTTCAACCGGTTTAAACGGCCGTCTTGTCCGGTCCGCGGTACTGACGGCACATCTCCGATGTGGCTAACATCACGCTCAACGCGGCAAAGACGCCGGAGCGTTACGGAGGGTCGACGTGATGCACAAACTGGCTGTGGTGGGTGTGCGGACGTCCTGGCGCACCGTCGCCGACGGCGAGTTCTTCTGCCCCGAGTGCGGCGGGGACCGCAACTACCTGCGGCGGACCGGCCGCCGCCGGCTGACCGTCCTCGGTCTGCCGCTGCTGCCGCGCGGCACCGCGGGCCCGGTCGTCGAGTGCTCCGCCTGCCGCGGCCACTTCGCGCTGGACGCGCTGGACCACCCCACCACCACCCGCTTCTCGGCGATGCTGCGGGACGCCGTGCACACCGTCACGCTGGCCGTGCTGGCCGCCGGCGGCACCACCTCGCCCGGGGTGCGCAGCACCGCGGTGGGCACGGTGCGCGCGGCGGGCTTCGCGGACTGTACGGAGGACCAGCTGCTGACGCTGCTGGCCGCGCTCGCCGCCGACACCGGCCGGCTGCCCGGCGCGCACGACGGCGCGCTGTCGCGTACCGCGCCCGGAAGCCTCGGGCGGCCCGGCGGCGGGCTCGACCCGTGCGGCACCGCGCTGGCCATAGAGCTGCACGAGGCCCTGGAGCCGCTGGCCCCGCACCTCGCCCCGGCCGGCCGGGAGTCCCTGCTCCTCCAGGGCGCCCGCATCGCCCTCGCCGACGGCCCGTACCTGCCGTCCGAGCGCGAGGTCCTGACCACCGTCGGCACGGCCCTCCTGCTGTGCCCGGACGACACCGCCCGGCTGCTGGCGGCGGCCCGCACGCCGTCCTGAGGCCGTACGGGTCCACCGGGCCGAGACCGTACGGGGCCCACCGGGCCGAGACCGTACGGGCCCCGAAGCCGCCGGTGCGGCCCCTCCCGCCGCGTGCGCGAGAATGGACCGCATGAGTCTGTTCCGCGATGACGGCATTGTGCTGCGTACCCAGAAGCTGGGCGAGGCGGACCGGATCATCACGTTCCTCACCCGCGGGCACGGCCGGGTACGGGCCGTGGCGCGGGGCGTGCGCCGTACGAAGTCCAAGTTCGGCGCGCGGCTGGAGCCGTTCTCCCACGTCGACGTGCAGTTCTACGCCCGCGGCAGCGAGCTGGTCGGGCGCGGCCTGCCGATGTGCACCCAGAGCGAGACCATCGCGGCCTACGGCGGCGGCATCGTCACGGACTACGCCCGCTACACCGCGGGCACGGCCATGCTGGAGACCGCCGAGCGCTTCACCGACCACGAGGGCGAGCCGGCCGTGCAGCAGTATCTGCTGCTGGTCGGCGGCCTGCGCACGCTCGCGCGCGGCGAGCACGCGCCGCACCTGGTGCTGGACGCGTTCCTGCTGCGCTCCCTCGCGGTCAACGGCTACGCCCCCAGCTTCGACGGCTGCGCCAAGTGCGGCCTGCCCGGCCCGAACCGGTTCTTCTCGGTGGGCTCGGGCGGTGTGGTGTGCGGCGACTGCCGGGTGCCGGGCAGCGTCGTACCCTCCTCGGAGGCCATCGCGCTGCTCGCGGCGCTGCTGACCGGCGACTGGGCGACGGCGGACGCGTGCGAGCCCCGGCACGTACGGGAGGGCAGCGGGCTCGTCGCGGCGTATCTGCAGTGGCACTTGGAGCGCGGACTGCGCTCGCTGCGGTACGTGGAGAAGTAGATAGGCTCAGCAGCTCCAAGGCGAGTACCGGTGCGGAGGGCGGGCGGCGGCCCGGAACCGGACGCACCACGCAGCACGCACTACGGCATAGGAGATGTGGACGGGATGGCACGACGCGGAATTCTGGGGCGTGGCCGACGCGAGTACGAGACGCCCGAGCCGCACCCCTCCGGTGCGCGTCCGCCGAAGATCCCCGGCGAACTGGTCCCGAACCACGTGGCGATCGTCATGGACGGCAACGGCCGCTGGGCCAAGGAGCGCGGGCTGCCCCGCACCGAGGGCCACAAGGTCGGCGAGGGCGTCGTCCTCGACGTGCTCAAGGGCTGCATCGAGATGGGCGTCAAGAACCTGTCGCTGTACGCCTTCTCCACGGAGAACTGGAAGCGCTCGCCCGAGGAGGTGCGCTTCCTGATGAACTTCAACCGCGACGTCATCCGCCGCCGCCGGGACGAGATGGACGCGCTGGGCATCCGTATCCGCTGGGTCGGCCGGATGCCGAAGCTGTGGAAGTCCGTGGTGCAGGAGCTCCAGGTGGCCCAGGAGCAGACCAAGGACAACGACGCCATGACGCTGTACTTCTGCGTCAACTACGGCGGCCGGGCGGAGATCGCGGACGCGGCGGCGGCCATCGCCGCCGACGTGCGGGCCGGGAAGCTGGACCCGAACAAGGTCAACGAGAAGACCGTGGCCAAGTACATGTACTACCCGGACATGCCGGACGTGGACCTGTTCGTACGACCCTCCGGCGAGCAGCGCACGTCCAACTACCTGATCTGGCAGAGCGCCTACGCGGAGATGGTGTTCCAGGACATTCTCTGGCCGGATTTCGACCGGCGGAAC
The DNA here is from genome assembly GCF_008634025.1 of Streptomyces albofaciens JCM 4342. Lineage (NCBI taxonomy): Bacteria > Bacillati > Actinomycetota > Actinomycetes > Kitasatosporales > Streptomycetaceae > Streptomyces > Streptomyces albofaciens. Next base: position 1,877,834 of record NZ_PDCM01000001.1, read on the forward strand.
CTGTGGGACGCTTGCCTCGAATACGCCAAGCGGGACCGCCGCTTCGGCGCGGCGCCGGAGGCGGAGCCCGCGAAGAAGTAGCGGCGCCGGGCCCGCACACGAACGCGGCCGGACCCCTGGGCAGGGGTCCGGCCGCGTTCGTGCGTCGTACGCCGCGTCAGGCGGAGCCTGCGGCCGCCTTGGCCGAGCACTCACCGCACGTACCGAAGATCTCGATGGTGTGCCCGACGTCCTGGAAGCCGTGCTCGGCGGCGATCTGGTCCGCCCACTTCTCCACGGCCGGGCCCTCCACCTCGACGGCCTTGCCGCAGGTGCGGCAGACCAGGTGGTGGTGATGGTCGTCGGTGCTGCACCGGCGGTAGACGGCCTCGCCGTCGTTGGTCCGCAGCACGTCGACCTCACCGGCGTCGGCGAGGGACTGCAGCGTCCGGTAGACCGTCGTCAGCCCGACCGAGTCCCCCCGGTGCTTGAGCATGTCGTGCAGTTCCTGCGCGCTGCGGAACTCGTCCACCTCGTCCAGTGCCGCCGCCACGGCGGCCCGCTGCCGCGTCGCCCGGCCACGCACCGGAGATCCAGCGCTCGCCACCGTTGCCTCCCTAGGTCTCGGGACGTCCCCCTGCACATCAGTCCGGCCATTGTGCCAGGTGATGACCGGAGCCCGGGTGCAACGCTTACGCATATCCCTACCCCTTGGCCCCCTGCACGCTGACATCGTCGCCGGGGGAGCGGCTGCCGGGCACGTCCAGACCACACTGCTTCGCGGCCTCCGCCGCGGCCCTCGCGCGCTTTCCGGCCAGCGGTGCGGCCAGCGCCGCCATCAGGGCGAAGACCGTGATGGCCAGCAGCACGATGCTCGCGCCGGGCGGCACGTCCACGTAGAAGGAGAAGACCGTACCGGAGAGGGTGACGACGACCCCGATGGCGACGGACAGCGCGAGGGTCATCGCGAAGCCGCGGGTGGCCTGCTGCGCGGCGGCCACCGGCACCACCAGCAGCGCGCTGACCAGCAGCAGTCCGACGGCGCGCATCGCGACGGTGACGGTGAGCGCGGCGGTGACCGCGAGCAGCAGGTTCAGCCACCGCACCGGCAGGCCCATCACCCGCGCGAACTCCTCGTCCTGGCAGACGGCGAACAGCTGCCGGCGCAGGCCGAGCGTGACCGCCATCACGAAGGCGGCCAGCACACAGGTGACCGTCACGTCCTCGGCGGAGACGCTGGTGATCGAGCCGAAGAGGTAGCTGGTCAGGTTGGCGGTGGAGCCGCCGGGCGCCAGGTTGATGATCAGCACGCCGCCGGCCATGCCGCCGTAGAAGAGCATCGCCAGCGCGATGTCGCCGCGGGTACGGCCCTTGGCGCGCACCAGCTCCATGACGATCGCGCCGAGCGCGGCGACCAGGACGGCCATCCACACGGGCGAGGTGCGCAGCAGGAAGCCCAGCGCGACACCGGTCAGCGCGACGTGCCCGATGCCGTCGCCCATGATCGCCTGGCGGCGCTGGACGAGGTAGATGCCGACGGCCGGCGCGGTGACGCCGACCAGGAGGGCGGCGAGCAGCGCCCGCTGCATGAAGGCGTAGTTCAGGAGGTCCATGTCAGGTCAGTCCGTCTCAGGTCAGCAGCCCGGTGCGGACCGGCTCGGCGGCCGGGTCCGCGTGCGGGTGGACGTGGTCGTGGCCGGGCAGGGCGTGCTGGCCGACGGCCTCCGGGGGAGGCCCGTCGTGCACCACACAGCCGTCGCGCAGCACCACGGCGCGGTCGATCAGCGGCTCCAGCGGGCCCAGCTCGTGCAGCACGAGCAGGACGGTGGCGCCCGCCTCGACCTGCCCCCGCAGCGTCTCGGCCAGCACCTCCTGGCTGGCCAGGTCCACCCCGGCCATCGGCTCGTCCATGATCAGCAGCTCCGGCGCGCCGACCAGCGCGCGGGCGATCAGCACCCGCTGGTGCTGGCCACCGGAGAGCGCCTCGGCGGAGTCCTTGGCGCGGTCCGCCATGCCCACCAGGTCCAGCGCCCGGTGGACGGCGTCCCGGTCGGCGCGGGAGGGCCACCTCAGCTTCGTACGGGCGAGCCGGCCGGACGCGACGATCTCGCGGACGGTGGCGGGCACGCCGCTCGCCGCGGTGGTGCGCTGGGGCACGTACCCGATGCGCGCCCAGTCCTTGAACCGGCGCTGCGGGGTGCCGAACAGCTCCAGCTCGCCGCTGGTCAGGGGCACCTGCCCGACCACGGCGCGTACGGCGGTGGACTTCCCGGAGCCGTTGGCCCCGAGCAGGGCCACCACCTCGCCCCGCCGTACGGTCAGGTCGACGCCGCGCAGGACGGGGCGCGCGCCGAGCGCCGCACCCGCCCCGCGCAGCGATATGACCGTTTCCTGGTCCTTCATGGCCGCAACCTCCCGTCGTGCCGTACGTACCTGTCCCGCCGGGTGCCCGGCCGTCCGCCCCGCTGTGCCGCCCGCCCGGTCACTTGGCGCCGAGCGCCTTCTGGAGGGCGGCGAGGTTGGACTCCATGACCTGGACGTAGTCCCGGCCCGCGGACTTGTCGGTGATCCCCTCGATGGGGTCGAGCACGGCGGTCTTGACGCCGAGGTCCTTGGCGAGGGTCTTGGCCATCGCCGGGCTGGCCAGCGTCTCGGAGAAGACCGTGTCGACGTGGTGGTCCCTGGCCAGCTTCTGCAGCTCCTTCATGCGGCTGCCGCTGACGTCGCCCGACTCGGGGTCGATGCCGCTGATGGACTCCTCGGTGAGGCCGTAGCGCTCGGCGAGGTAGCCGAAGGCGGCGTGGGTGGTGATGAAGGTGTCCGACTTCTTGTTCTTCAGCCCGTCCTCGAACTTCTTGTTCAGGTCGCCGAGCTTCTTGACCAGGTCGTCGGTGTTGCGGGCGTAGTCGGCCTGGTGGGCGGGGTCCGCGTCCGCGAAGGCCTTGCCGACGCCCTTGGCGACCTGGGAGAACTTCACCGGGTCGAGCCAGATGTGCGGGTCGTTGCCGTCCGCCTCGTGGTCGTGGCCCTCGTGGCCGTGCTCGTCGTGGTCCTCGTGCCCGGCGCCGTTGTCGCCGGTGGTGTGGTCGTGTCCGTCCACCTCGGAGCCGTGCTTCTTCAGCCGGGTCAGGGACGCGGCGTCGACGATGTGCTTCACACCGGACTGCTGGACGGCCTTGTCGATGGCGGGCTGGATGCCCTTGAGGTAGACGATCGCGTCCGACTCGCCGAGGTCGGCGGTCTGCCGGGCGGTGAGCTCCAGGTCGTGCGGCTCGGTGCCGGGCGAGGTCAGATCGGTGACCTTGACGTGGTCCTTGCCGATCTCCTTGGCCAGGAACTCCATCGGGTAGAACGACGCCGTCACGTTCAGCTTGCCGTCGGCCCGGCCCCCGCCGGAGTCGGAGCAGGCGGAGAGCGCGAGCATGCCGATCACGGAAGCTCCGGCTATGACGGCGGCGGGTATGTGACGTCGTACGTTCATGACAGTCATTTTCAACAAAAGTGGAAACGATTGTCAACAAAGGGTCCCTGGGTCGCCAGGCGGCGAACCGATTTGATCCGGGGGGCAGGCGCGCCGGTACCCTGAGCTATTCGCCCGCCCGTCTCCCGACCACCCCCACAAGGAGACGCAGGGCGCCGCTCCTATTAATCGTTCGTCGTCGCAATGAAGAGAGCACCGTGGCCGCCGACAAGATCGACACAATCGTCAGCCTGAGCAAGCGCCGTGGCTTTGTATACCCGTGCAGTGAGATCTACGGCGGCCAGCGCGCCGCCTGGGACTACGGCCCGCTCGGCGTCGAGCTCAAGGAGAACATCAAGCGCCAGTGGTGGCGTTCCATGGTCACCTCGCGCGACGACGTGGTCGGTATCGACTCGTCGGTGATCCTGGCCCCCGAGGTCTGGGTGGCCTCCGGCCACGTCGCCACCTTCACCGACCCGCTGACCGAGTGCACCGCGTGCCACAAGCGGTTCCGCGCCGACCACCTGGAAGAGGCGTACGAGGCCAAGCACGGCCGCCTCCCCGAGAACGGCCTGGCCGACGTCAACTGCCCGAACTGCGGCAACAAGGGCCAGTTCACCGAGCCGAAGCAGTTCTCCGGCCTGCTCTCCACCCACCTCGGCCCGACCCAGGACAGCGGCTCGGTCGCCTACCTGCGCCCCGAGACCGCCCAGGGCATCTTCACCAACTTCGCCCAGGTCCAGCAGACCTCCCGCAAGAAGCCGCCGTTCGGCATCGCGCAGATGGGCAAGTCCTTCCGCAACGAGATCACGCCCGGCAACTTCATCTTCCGCACCCGCGAGTTCGAGCAGATGGAGATGGAGTTCTTCGTCAAGCCGGGCGAGGACGAGCAGTGGCAGGAGTACTGGATGGAGCAGCGGTGGAACTGGTACCGCGACCTCGGCATCCGCGAGGAGAACATCCGCTGGTACGAGCACCCCGCCGAGAAGCTCTCGCACTACTCCAAGCGCACCGCTGACATCGAGTACCGCTTCCAGTTCGGCGGCTCGGAGTGGGGCGAGCTGGAGGGCGTCGCCAACCGTACGGACTACGACCTGTCCTCGCACTCCAAGGCGTCCGGCCAGGACCTGTCGTACTTCGACCAGGAGGCCGGCGAGCGCTACACCCCGTACGTCATCGAGCCGGCGGCCGGTGTCGGCCGCGCCATGCTCGCCTTCATGCTCGACGCGTACACCGAGGACGAGGCGCCCAACGCCAAGGGCAAGATGGAGAAGCGCACGGTGCTGCGCCTCGACCACCGCCTGGCGCCGGTCAAGGTCGCGGTCCTGCCGCTGTCCCGCAACCCGCAGCTGTCGCCGAAGGCCAAGGGCCTGGCGGCCGACCTGCGCAAGAACTGGAACATCGACTTCGACGACGCGGGCGCCATCGGCCGCCGCTACCGCCGCCAGGACGAGATCGGCACGCCGTTCTGCGTCACCGTCGACTTCGACACCCTGGACGACAACGCGGTCACCGTGCGCGAGCGCGACACGATGAAGCAGGAGCGGGTGTCGCTGGACCAGATCCAGTCGTACCTGGGCGGGCGTCTGCTCGGCTGCTGACCCTTCGCGGGGCGCCGCCGCACCGACGGCCTCGAACGCCGGCCGGGCTGGAATCCTCCAGCCCGGCCGGCGTTCGTCCGTCCGCGCGGGGTCTCGCGTTTTCCGTGCGGGTTCCGTGTTTCCCGCGCGGAGGTCCGCTTCTCTCGCGCGGGGCCCCGCGCCGTCTCATCGGCGCGCCCGCGCCGCGAGCAGCGCGCAGAGCGCCGCCAGCGGCAGCTCCGCGCCGACCGCCATGGCCAGGGCGCCCGCCAGCTCGCCGCCCGGCCCGGCCGTCGCCACGTCGACGCACGCGTCGGCGAGAAGCAGTACCACTGCTGCCGCCGCGGCGGCCCGGTGGCCGGGCCGCCCCGCCAGCAGCCGAGTGCCGACGGTCAGCAAGCACGCCGCCTCGACCGCGTCCAGCGCCACCCAGGCCGCCGCCTCAGCGGGCGGCAGCGTCCCCGCGAGGTACCCCATCCACGGCAGCAGGGCCAGCCCGGCGCCGGTCAGTACCCGGCCGGCCCACGTACGGCGGCTCGCCGCCAGGGTGAACGGACGCGTTCCACAAGGGGAGTTGAAGGCGAGGAGCGCCATGGTCGGGCCTCTTCCGGGTGGTGACGAACCCGGCCTTCGGGTTCGTGATCCACTCTTCCGGCGCGGACGGCCGGGGTCAGTAACACCCGGGTCCGACCCGGGGTGGCACTGGTTGCACCCCCGGGGCGGAAACTGGCTGCATGGTCCGCCCGGCAGGCCGCCGCATACCGTACGGATCATGACCCTTCCACCGCGGCTGCGCCGTGCACTCGTACGGGTGCGCCGCGATCTGCTCTTCCTCGCCGCCGGGGTGCCGCTGCACGGCATCCCGCCCCTGCTGTTCTGCTGGGCGTGCCTGCACCTCGCCGACATCCTGGGGCCGGGAACCACCTGGGGGACCCTCGGGCTGCCGATCCCGGTGACGCTGCTCGTCATCGCCGCGTACGGCCTCACCGAGGCCCAGCGCTGGCGTTTCCGCGCGCTGTGCGGGGTGGACCTGCCAAGGTTGCGCTTTCGTGAGAGCAAGCGGCAGTGGGCCTACAACTGTCTGATCGGGCCCCTCTTCGGGCTGCTAGAAGCGCTCCTGCTCGCGGTGCTCGCGGCGGCCCTGACGGCGGCGACGAGCCTGCTGTGGGTCGAGGCGCTCGGGTGGGAGTGGCGGGTGAATCATTTCGGGGCCTGGACCCGGGCCGGGTACGCCACGGCCGCCGGCCTGCTGGTGCTGGCCGCCGTACCCGCCCTGGCCGGCGGCCTCGTACGGCTGGAGAACCTCGTCGGCCGGGCGGTGCTGCACGTCAGCCGGTCCGAGGAACTCCAGCGGAGGGTCGAGGACCTGACCACGAGCCGGGCCGGCGCGGTCGACGCCGCCGACGCCGAACGCCGCCGCATCGAACGCGATCTGCACGACGGCGCGCAGCAGCGGCTCGTCGCGCTCGCGCTGAACCTGGGCCTGGCCAAGGCCACGCTCAAGGACCTGCCGCCCGAGGCGCGGCAGGTCATCGACGAGGCGCACCGGGATGCCAAGGAGGCCATCGAGGAGCTGAACAGCCTGGTGCGCGGGCTGCACCCGGCCGTGCTGGACGAACTCGGCCTGGACGCCGCCCTGTCGGGCCTCGCGGCACGGGCGCCGCTGCCGGTGCGCCTGTGGACGGACCTGCCGGAGCGGGCCGCGCCGGCGGTCGAGGCGGTCGCCTACTTCGTCGTCTCCGAAGCGCTCAACAACGTGGCCAAGCACGCGGACGCGACCCGGGCCGAGGTGACGGTGACCCGGCTGGGGGAGATACTCCGGGTGGTCGTCTCCGACGACGGAGTGGGCGGTGCCGATCCGTCCGGGGGGAGCGGTGTGAAGGGGCTCGCCCAGCGCGTGCGCTCCGTGGACGGGGCGTTCCGGATGAGCAGCCCCGTCGGGGGCCCGACCACCATGACCGTGGAGTTGCCGTGCACGACCTGACACCCGCCGTACGCCGCGCCGTGATCGCCGAGGACTCCGTCCTGCTGCGGGTCGGCCTGGTGAAGGTGCTGGAGACGGCCGGGTTCGAGGTGGCCGCCGAGGTGGGGGACGCGCAGGCGCTGCTGACGGCGATGGCGGAGCACCGTCCCGACCTCGCGGTGGTGGACGTACGGATGCCGCCCGGCTTCACGGACGAGGGGGTGCGCGCGGCGCTGGAGATCCGGGAGCGGTGGCCGGACACCGCCGTACTGATGCTGTCCCAGTACGTGGAGGAACGGTACGCCGCCCACCTCCTTGCCTCGAACACCAGCGGTATCGGCTATCTGCTGAAGCAGCGCGTCGCCGATGTCGAGGAGTTCATCGAGGCGCTGCGCCGGGTCGCGGACGGTGGCACGGCACTGGACCCGCAGGTGGTGGCCCAGCTGCTGGTACGGCGGCGGAGCGATCCGCTGGAGCGGCTGACCGAACGCGAACGGGAGGTCCTGGCGCTGATGGCCGAGGGCCGTTCCAACGCGGGCATCGCCGGGGCCCTGGTGGTGAGCGAGTCCGCGGTGGCGAAGCACATCAACAACATCCTGGCGAAGCTGGATCTGCCGAAGGCGGACGCGGATCATCGGCGGGTGCTGGCGGTGTTGCGGTTCTTGGGGGTGTGAGGGGCGGCGTCCCTACTCGTCCTCGTCGTCGCGGAGGGCGTCGAGGAAGTCCGCCGTATCGAGCTGACAATCGAAGGGGGCGGGAATGTGCAGTGTCTCGCCGAACGCGACGGTGTCGCGTTTGACGTAACCCTCCTCGCTCGGCTCCCAGAACACACTGGCCATCTCGTCCAGCATGTCCAGCAGCAGATACACCGGCACCCCGGATGTCCCGTACACCCGGAGCTTGTCCTTCCAGTCCTGGTCACGCGTCGAGGGGGAGGTCAGTTCGACGGCCAGCGAAAGCGCCTCGCGATCGAGGAAATGCCCCCGCCGCCTTCCCTTGAACGCGCTCGCGGCGGCGGCGTACAGGTCCGGCCCATAACATCGTTCCTGCTCGGGGAAAGCGACCAGGTTGGGGGCCATTGCGATGCGGTGCGCCGCAGGAACGTGCGGCCTCAGCTGCATCTCGATCGACTGCATGATGGGCGTGTAGCAGAGCAGCGACCACGGCGACATGACGATCTTTCCCCCGATGATTTCCGCCCGGTAGCCGTCGGGCACGTCCATGCTCAGGACGGTGCGGCAGAGCTCCTGGAAGCCTGCCGAGCCGTGGGGGACATCTATGATCGTCGGTCGTTCGAGCATCTCTGTCATGATGCGCCCTTCTCGCGAAGTGAGCCAGCCGACACACAGCGTAGTGGGCGCCACTGACAGTCGCCGCCGAACAGTCAAACCGCCAGGCCCCGCAACACCAACTCCACCACCGCCTCCATCGCCTCCTCGATCCCCGTCTTCGCCCACTCCGCCGCGTAGCACGGGTCGTGGAAGCGGCCGGTCGCGTCGAAGACGGCCCGCGCACGCACCGCCGAGTCGCCCGGCGCGAACGCGCCCTGTTCGATGCCGTCGAGGATGATCGCCGCCAACTGGCCGGTCAGGTCGGCGACATGGCGCTCCACCACGCCGCCGCTCTCGCCGACCAGCGTCATGTAGGTCGCGAACAGTTCGGGGTCGTCGCCCGCCTTGTGCTGCTTCGCGGTGAACAGCGCGCGCACCCAGCGGCGCAGCCGCTCCGGCGCCGGGCCGTCCTCGGCGACGATGGCCTGGAGCTGCTTGCTCGTACGGTCCAGCCAGCGCTGCGTGACCGCCTCGCGCAGCGCCGTCTTCGTACGGAAGTGGCGGTAGACGCTGCCGTGGCTGACGCCCAGCGCGCGCGCCACGTCCACGACGGTCGCCTTGGCCGGGCCGTAGCGGCGCAGGACGTCCTCGGTGGCTTCGAGGATGCGTTCGGGGGTCAGGGTCTCGGCGGGTGGCATGAGGGCGTACGGCCTTTCCGGTCGGGGACACCGCGCGGGGGCGTCCTGGTACGGACCGTACCCGGACGTCCCCGCGCGCGCCGCAAGCGGTCAGCGCTCGCTGTCCAGGAGGGCCATCTGCTCTTCCGGATAGCGGTCGCCTGCGACGGCGTCCGCCGGGACGGCGCGCTCGATGGCCGCGAGGTCGTCGGCGGTCAGCGTGACGTCCAGGGCACCCAGTGCCTCGGCCAGCCGGTCGCGGCGGCGGGCGCCGACCAGCGGGACGATGTCCTCGCCCTGGGCGAGCACCCAGGCGATGGCGGTTTGCGCGACCGTGGCGCCCTTCTGCTCGGCGATCGTGCGCAGCGCGTCGGTCAGTTCGAGGTTGCGGTGCAGGTTCTCGCCCTGGAAGCGCGGGCTCACGGCGCGGAAGTCGCCCGCGTCCAGCTTGCGGTCGCGCGTGAAGTGGCCGCTGAGCAGGCCGCGCGAGAGCACTCCGTACGCCGTGATGCCGATGCCCAGCTCGCGCGCGGTCGGCAGGATCTTCTCCTCGATGCCGCGGGAGATGAGCGCGTACTCGATCTGGAGGTCGGAGATCGGGGCGACGGCGGCGGCCCGGCGCAGGGTGTCCGCGCCCACTTCGGACAGGCCGATGTGCCGTACGTGACCGGCCTCGACCAGTTCGGCGATGGCGCCGACCGTCTCCTCGATCGGCACGTCCGGGTCGAGGCGGGCGAGCCGGTAGATGTCGATGTGGTCGGTGCCCAGCCGCTGGAGCGAGTACGCGGCGAAGCTCTTCACCGCCGCCGGCCGGCCGTCGAACCCGATGAAGTCGCCTTCGACGGTGCGCTGGGCACCGAACTTCACGCTGGTCAGCGCCTGCTCCCGGCGGGCAGCGGGCGCGCTGCGCAGCGCCTCGTTGATCAGCAGTTCGTTGTGGCCCATGCCGTAGAAGTCGCCGGTGTCCAGCAGGGTGACGCCGGCTTCGAGGGCCGCGTGGACGGTGGCGATGGACTCGCCGCGGTCGCCGGGGTCGCCGTACAGGGCGGACATGCCCATGCAGCCGAGGCCGATGGCCGAGGTCTGCGGGCCGGTGGTGCCGAGGGTGCGGGTCTGCACGGGGTGCTCCTCAGTCGGGGTGGAGGGGTGGCGGGCCGCCGCGCGCCGCGGTGGGCGCAGCGGGCGGCGGCACACTTCAACCATGACATGACCGCTGACAGATTTCAATATCTGTCATTCGCCTTTCATTCCGGACCGGCATGGCCCCGCCCTGCCGTCCGCCCTCCCGCACCGTCTCCCTGCCGCACCGCCGTCCTGCCGCGGCACCTCCCTACCGCGCCGCTCCCTACCGCACCGCCCCCTACCGCACCGTCCGCGGCAGCCGGAACGTGAGCGCCACGTTCAGCACCACCGTCGCCACCTGCGCGAGCAGCGCGATGATCAGCGCGTCCCGTACGCCCAGCGAGGGCAGCAGCGCCAGGAAGAGCGTGCCGAGCGTCGCCACGCCCAGGGCCAGGCCGGCCTGCTGCGTGGTGACCATGGCGCCGCTGCCCACCCCGGCCTGGGCGGCGGGCAGTTCGCTGAGCACGATCCGCAGCAGGATCGGCAGGACCAGGCCCTGGCCCACGCCGAGCAGCGCCATGGCGCCCGCCAGGGCCACCGAGGACACGTCCGGCCACTGCGTACGGAAGATCAGCGCCAGCGCGAGCAGCCCGGCGCCCTGGATCAGGGAACCGGCCAGGACCACCCGCCGCCCGAAGCGGGCCACCAGCCGGGGCCCGGCCAGCGAGGCGAAGAAGAAGGCCACGCACAGCGGCGCGAGGGAGAGCCCGGCCGCCAGCGGCCCGTAGCGCAGGCCGTCCTGGAGGGCGACGGCCAGCACGAACATGAAGCCGCCGAAGCCCAGCGAGAACGGCAGGATCACGGCCAGGCCGCTGCGTACGGAGGACAGGCGCAGCAGGGACGGCGGCACGAGCGGAGTGCGGCCGGCCCGTTCGGCGCGCCGTTCCACGACGACGAACGCCGCGGCGGCGAACGGGAAGACGACCGGCAGCAGCCAGGACCACAGCGGCCAGCCCGCCGCGCGGCCCTCGGTCAGCGGCAGCAGCAGGCTGACCAGCGCGACGGCCAGCAGGGCCGTGCCGGGGCCGTCGACCCGTGTCGGGTGCGGCGAGCGGGTCTCCGGGACGGTGCGCAGCGCGAGCAGCAGGGCCACCGCCGCGACCGGTACGTTCACCAGGAACACCGCGCGCCAGCCGGTCCCCGCGAGGTCGGCGGCGACCAGCAGTCCGCCGAGCACCTGGCCGACAGCGCTGGCGACGCCCGCCGTACCGCCGTACAGGCTGACCGCCTTGGCGCGGCGCGCTCCGGTGGTGGTGGACTGGATGGTGGCGAGCACCTGCGGCAGCAGCAGCGCCGCCGCCGCGCCCTGGGCGACGCGCGCCGCGACCAGCGTCCAGGCGTCCGGCGCCAGCCCGCAGGCCAGCGAGGTGAGCCCGAAGGCGGCCAGCCCCCACAGGTACAGCCGTCGGCGTCCGACCATGTCGCCGAGCCGCCCGCCGACGACCAGGAGCACCGCGTAGGCCACGCCGTACCCCGCGACGACCATCTCCAGCAGAGCCGGGCCCGCGCGCAGATCGCGGTCGATGGTCGGCAGCGCCACGTTGACGATGAAGAAGTCGATCATCGGCAGGGCGGCGCCGAGCAGCACGGTGATCAGCCCGAGCGTGGTCAGCGCGGGGGTGGCGGGACGGGGCGGGGCGGACGCGGTGGTCCGCGTGGGGACGGTTCGTACCTGGGTATCGCTCACGGAGAAGACGATCGTCCGCTCCTCAGGGGGGTACCAGAGTCTCCTTATCCTGGTACTGGCACTACCTGGCAACCCGATCGGCGTTCCGGCACCCTGGGAGTATGACCGCCACGATGCCGGAGACGGTGAATTCGCGGACCGCGCGGCTGGAACGGGTGAAGCCGGAACCGGTGAAGTCGGAGCCGGTGAAACCGGAGACAGCGCAGCGGACGGCGCCCACGGAGGGCGCCGTCCGGCGCGGCGAGCTGGCCGCCTTCCTGCGCAGCCGCCGCGAGCGGATCACCCCGGAGCAGGTCGGCCTGCCGCGCGGCCCCCGGCGCCGTACGCCGGGCCTGCGCCGCGAGGAGGTCGCCCACCTGTCCGCGGTCGGCGTCACCTGGTACACGTGGCTGGAGCAGGCCCGGGACATCCACGTATCGCCGCAGGTGCTGGACGCCGTGGCCCGCGCGCTGCTGATGGACCGGGCCGAGCGCGGCCACCTCTTCGCGCTGGCCGGCGCGGCCGACCCGGTGCGCGGCAAGGAGTGCACGGGCGTGCCGCAGGCGATGCGGCAGATGCTCGACCAGCTCGCGCCGTTCCCCGCCGTCATCCAGAACAGCCGCTTCGACATCCTGGCGTACAACAGCACCTACGGACGGCTGCTGTGCGACCTGGACGCGCTGCCGGAGGAGGACCGCAACTGCCTGTGGCTGGCGTTCACCAACGCCGACTGGCGGGCGAGCCTGGTGGACCTGGACAAGACCCTGTGCGTGATGGCCGCCAAGTTCCGTGCCTCGATGGCCGGGCACGTCGCCGAACCGGCCTGGAAGGCGCTGGTGGCGCGGCTGGAGGCGGCCTCACCGGAGTTCCGTGAGATCTGGGCGCGCCAGGAGGTCGTACGGCCGGTGAGCCACTCCAAGATCTTCCGCCACAAGGAGGTCGGCCTGCTGCGCCTGTCCTCGACCGGCCTGTGGACCGGGCCCAACCACGGCCCCAAGATGCTCACCTACACCCCCGACGACGAGGAATCGCGCGAGCGGCTCGAACGGCTTCAGGCCTTGATCCGCGCCGAAGGCTGATTTCCGGGGCCCTGTGGCGGGGTCTGCTCGCCCTGCGCCGACTCCAGCCGTTCCGCGGTGCGGCGCGCGGTCTCGCGCGCCCAGCGGCCGGTGGTCAGCGCTCCCAGCAGCAGTACGGCCGCGCCGCAGCCCGCGATGATCCACCATGCCGGGCGGCTCGCCTCGACGAAACGGCTGCCCGTGGCGGCGGCCCGCGTCCCGCTCGCCAGTACGGCCCCGATCACCGCTACGCCCAGCGACTGCCCCACCTGCCTGCTGGTGGACGCGATCGCCGCCGCCACACCGGCCTGCGTACGGGGCATCCCGGAGACCGCAGTGTTGGTGATGGGCGCGTTGACCAGCCCGAACCCGATGCCGAAGAGCACGTACCCGGTGAACAGCAGCGGCGTGCTCGCCTCCGCCTCGAACGCCGCGAACAGCACCCCGCTGGCCACCATCGCCAGCCCGGCCAGCAGCAGCGGCAGCCGCGCGCCCACCGCTCCTACCAGCCGCCCGGACAGCGGCGCGAAGACCAGCGTCATGCTCGCCATGGGCAGCATGTAGAGCCCCGCGTCCAGCGCTGACAGGCCCCGGACGTCCTGGAGGTAGAGCGTGTTGACGAACAGGAAGCCGCCGAGCGAGGCGAACGCGCAGACCGCCACGACCGTGGCGCCGCTGAACGGCGCGCTGCGGAAGAACCGCAGGTCGATCAGCGGCTCGACGCGCCGCCGCTCGTACCACAGCAGGCCTGCCAGCGCGGCGACGGCGGTCGCGGCGAAGCCCAGGATCAGCGGCGAGGTCCAGCCGGCCGCCGGGGCCTCGATGATCGCGTACGTCAGCGTGCCGAGCAGCGCGATCACCAGCAGCTGCCCGACCGGATCGGCCCGGCGCGGGTGCGGGGCGCGCGACTCCGGTACGTACCGGACGGTCAGGAACAGCGCGAGGGCCCCGATGGGCACGTTGATCCAGAAGATCGCCCGCCAGTCGACGCTCTGCACCAGCAGCCCGCCGACGATCGGCCCGGCCGCCATGCTGATGCCGACCACGCCGCCCCACACACCGATCGCGCGGGCCCGTTCCTTCGGGTCGGTGAAGGTGTTGGTGATGATCGACATCGCGACGGGGTTGAGCATCGAGCCGCCGACGGCCTGCACCATACGGAACGCGACCAGGCACTCCAGGTTCGGCGCAAGGCTGCACAGCAGCGAGCCGAGCGCGAAGACCACCAGGCCCGCCTGGAAGACCCGGCGCCGGCCGAGCCGGTCGGCGGTGGAGCCGGCCAGCATCAGCAGCGACGCGAGGACCAGCGTGTAGGCGTCGATCGTCCACTGCATCCCGGACAGCGAGGTGTCCAGGTCCTTCTGCATGGAGGGCAGCGCGACGTTCAGGACGGTGTTGTCGAGACTGACGATCAGCAGGCTCATACAGCAGATGGCCAGGACCAGCAGGCGGCGCCGGTGGCTGAGCTGGGGCATAGGTGAACGCTACAACGAATGGGGGCGGGCGGCTTTGGCCAGGGCGCCGGGCGGGGGGGCGGGGGCGGCTCTGGGGGCGTCGGGGCGACAGCAGCCCTGGTGGGGGCGTCGAGTGGGGGTGCGAGAGCGGTTTCGGTGGGGGCGTCGGGCGGGGGCATGGCGGCTGCGGTGGGGACGGCTCCGACGAGGCCCGCGCGGTGCGCGACAGCGGCCGCGGGTGCCACAACGGCTCCGGGAAGGCTCCCGCCAGGGTGCGACAGCGGCCGCGGGAAGGCTTTCGTCCGGGGGTGACAGCGGCCGTGGGAAGGCTCCCGCCCGGGTGTGACAACGCTCCCGGGAGACTCCCGCTCTGGTGCGTGACAACGGGCTCGGGAAGGCTCCCGCCCGGGTGCGGCAATTTTTCCGGCAAGGCCCCCGCCCGGGTGCGACAACGGCCCCGACAAGGCTCCCGCGCGGGTGCGCGACAATGGGAGGTCGCCCCCTCCACCCGTCGACCCGAAGGAAGCCCGCTCCCCATGACTCAGCTGCAGATCGGCCCGCACGCGGTGCAGCCGCCCGTGGTCCTCGCGCCGATGGCCGGGATCACCAACGCCCCCTTCCGGACGCTGTGCCGGGAGTTTTCCGGCGGCAAGGGCCTGTTCGTCAGCGAGATGATCACGACGCGGGCGCTGGTCGAGCGCAACGAGAAGACCATGCAGCTGATCCACTTCGACGAGACGGAGAAGCCGCGCTCGATCCAGCTGTACGGCGTGGACCCGGACACCGTCGGCAAGGCCGTCCGCATGATCGCCGAGGAGGACCTGGCCGACCACATCGACCTGAACTTCGGCTGCCCGGTGCCGAAGGTGACCCGCAAGGGCGGCGGCTCGGCCCTCCCGTACAAGCGCAACCTGCTGCGCTCCATCCTGCGCGAGGCGGTCTCCAACGCGGGCGAGCTGCCCGTGACGATGAAGATGCGCAAGGGCATCGACGACGACCACATCACCTACCTCGACGCGGGCCGGATCGCCGTCGAGGAGGGCGTCACGGCCATCGCCCTGCACGGCCGTACGGCGGCCCAGCACTACGGCGGCACCGCCGACTGGGACGCCATCGCGCGCCTGAAGGAGGCCGTCCCGGAGATCCCGGTGCTCGGCAACGGGGACATCTGGTCGGCGGACGACGCGCTGCGGATGGTGCGCGAGACCGGCTGCGACGGCGTGGTCGTGGGGCGCGGCTGCCTGGGGCGGCCGTGGCTGTTCGGCGATCTGGTGGCGGCCTTCGAGGGGACGGGTACGTACGCCCTGCCCACCCTCAAGGAGGTCGCGGCCGTGATGCTGCGCCACGCCACGCTGCTGGGGGAGTGGCTCGGGGACGAGGCGCGCGGCGTCATCGACTTCCGCAAGCACGTCGCCTGGTACACGAAGGGCTTTTCGATCGGCTCGGAGCTGCGCAAGAAGCTGGCAATCGCCTCGTCGCTGGACGAACTGGACGCTCTGATGAGCGAGCTGGACCTCGACCAGCCCTGGCCCGTGGGCGCCGACGGACCGCGTGGCCGCACATCTGGCCGAAACCGGGTGGTCCTGCCGGACGGCTGGCTGGACGACCCGTACGACTGCGCGGGCGTGACGGCCGACGCGGAACTGGACACTTCGGGCGGCTGAGGCGCTTGCAGCTGCCTGCCAGGCAACTGCCAGACGCCTGACGGGCGCCTGATGGACGCCCGCCGGGGGCCTGTCGGACGTCCGCCGGGCGCCTGACGGGCGCCTGCCGGGTCCGGTTCCAGGCCCCCTTCCAGACCGAACCGGGTCCGGTGCGGGGTGCGGCGCGGGGTCCGGCGCGGAACCCGGTTCCGGTCCGAATTCGGGTCCGGAACCGGGTCCGGATGGCGGTACGGAGCCCGGCGTGACGGCGTGATTCTCGCCACCCTTGATAGGGGGTGCGCTCAGATGAGCGGTCCGCGAGGGAGTGCACCTTCCAAACGGTGGCACTGGGTGCCACCATTCTCGCGTTCGAATGATCAAGCGCAGTTCGCGCTTGAGTAGCGGATCCGGCCATTCCCGCTCGCGCTGAGCGACGTTGCCTTCAACTCTTGAATCCACCCCTCCGTCGGCCGCAACTTTCGATCTGCTGGCCGACGGCGGGTTACGGGCGTATGTCGACCGAGTGGACGTACCCAGACACCTTCGATCTGGGTATGTTCCTCGCCGTCAGGGCAGACCGCGGCGAGGAGAGAGTCCCGTGCCGGAAACACAAGATCCCCACGTAACCCCGTCCGAGCCTTCGAAGTTCGTCTACGACTTCACCGAGGGCAACAAGGACCTCAAGGACCTCCTCGGCGGCAAAGGTGCCAACCTCGCCGAGATGACCAACCTGGGGCTTCCCGTTCCGCCGGGGTTCACCATCACCACCGAGGCGTGCAAGGTCTACCTGGAGAGCGGCCAGGAGCCCGCGGCACTGCGTGCCGAGGTCACCGAGCACCTCGAAGCGCTCGAAGCCACCATGGGCAAGAAGCTCGGCCAGGCCGACAACCCCCTTCTCGTGTCGGTGCGTTCCGGGGCGAAGTTCTCGATGCCCGGCATGATGGACACGGTGCTGAACATCGGCCTGTCCGACGCGTCGGTTTCCGGCCTCGCCACCCAGGCCGGCGACGAGCGCTTCGCCTGGGACTCCTACCGCCGCCTCATTCAGATGTTCGGCAAGACCGTGCTCGGCGTGGACGGCGAGCTCTTCGAGGAGGCGCTGGAGGAGGCCAAGCGGGCCAAGGGCGTACGCGTCGACGTCGACCTGGACGCGGCCGACCTGAAGGCCCTCGTCGGCCGGTTCAAGGACATCGTCGCCAAGGAGACCGGCCGGGACTTCCCGCAGGAGCCCCGCGAGCAGATGGACCTCGCCATCCGCGCGGTCTTCGACTCGTGGAACACCGACCGCGCCAAGCTCTACCGCCGTCAGGAGCGCATCCCCGGCGACCTCGGCACGGCCGTCAACGTCTGCTCCATGGTCTTCGGCAACCTCGGGCCGGACTCCGGCACCGGCGTCGCCTTCACCCGCGACCCGGCCAGCGGCCAGCAGGGCGTCTACGGCGACTACCTCCAGAACGCGCAGGGCGAGGACGTCGTCGCCGGCATCCGCAACACCGTGCCGCTCGCCGACCTCGAAGGCATCGACAAGCCGTCGTACGACGAGCTGATGCACATCATGGAAACCCTCGAAACGCACTACAAGGACCTGTGCGACATCGAGTTCACCATCGAGCGCGGCAAGCTGTGGATGCTCCAGACCCGCGTCGGCAAGCGCACCGCCGGCGCCGCCTTCCGCATCGCCACCCAGCTCGTCGACCAGGGCCTGATCGACGAGGCCGAGGCCCTCCAGCGGGTCAACGGCGCGCAGCTGGCGCAGCTGATGTTCCCGCGCTTCGACGAGACCGCGAAGACCCGGATGATCGGCCGGGCCATCGCCGCCTCGCCGGGCGCCGCCGTCGGCAAGGCCGTCTTCGACTCCTACACCGCGGTCAAGTGGTCCCGCTCCGGCGAGAAGGTCATCCTCATCCGCCGCGAGACCAACCCCGACGACCTCAACGGCATGATCGCCGCCGAGGGCATCCTGACCTCGCGCGGCGGCAAGACCTCACACGCCGCCGTGGTCGCCCGCGGCATGGGCAAGACCTGTGTCTGCGGCGCCGAGGAGCTGGAGGTCGACACCAAGCGCCGCTGCCTGACCGCGCCCGGCGGCATCGTCGTCGAAGAAGGCGACCTGATCTCCATCGACGGCTCCTCCGGCAAGGTCTACCTCGGCGAGGTGCCGGTCGTCCCGTCCCCGGTGGTCGAGTACTTCGAGGGCCGGATGCACGCCGGCGCCGACGACGCCGACGAACTGGTCAAGGCCGTGCACAGGATCATGGCGTACGCGGACCGGGTGCGCCGGCTGCGCGTACGGGCCAACGCGGACAACGCCGAGGACGCGGCCCGCGCCCGGCGCTTCGGCGCCCAGGGCATCGGCCTGTGCCGCACCGAGCACATGTTCCTCGGCGAGCGCCGTGAGATGGTCGAGCGCCTGATCCTCGCCGACACCGACGCGGACCGCGAGGCCGCCCTCGGCGGCCTGCTGCCCCTCCAGAAGGCCGACTTCGTCGAGCTCTTCGAGGCCATGGACGGCCTGCCGGTGACGGTCCGCCTCCTGGACCCGCCGCTGCACGAGTTCCTGCCCGACATCACCGAACTCTCCGTACGCGTCGCCCTCGCCGAGGCCCGCAAGGACGCCAACGAGAACGATCTGCGCCTCCTCCAGGCCGTGCACAAGCTGCACGAGCAGAACCCGATGCTGGGCCTGCGCGGCGTCCGCCTCGGCCTGGTCATCCCCGGCCTGTTCGCCATGCAGGTACGGGCCATCGCGGAGGCCGCGGCCGAGCGCAAGAACGCCTCCCAGGGCGACCCGCGCGCCGAGATCATGATCCCGCTCGTCGGCACCGTCCAGGAGCTGGAGATCGTCCGCGAGGAGGCCGAGCAGGTCATCGCCGAGGTCGAGGCGGCCCACGGCGTGGACCTCAAGCTCACCCTCGGCACCATGATCGAACTGCCCCGCGCCGCCCTGACGGCCGGTCAGATCGCCGAGTCCGCCGACTTCTTCTCCTTCGGCACCAACGACCTGACCCAGACGGTCTGGGGCTTCAGCCGCGACGACGTCGAGGCCAGCTTCTTCACCGCCTACCTGGAGAAGGGCATCTTCGGCGTCAGCCCCTTCGAGACCATCGACAAGGACGGCGTCGGCTCGCTGGTCCGCAGCGCCGCCGAAGCCGGCCGCGCCACCCGCCCCGACCTCAAGCTCGGCGTCTGCGGCGAACACGGCGGCGACCCGGAGTCGGTGCACTTCTTCCACGAGGTGGGCCTGGACTACGTCTCCTGCTCCCCGTTCCGCATCCCGGTCGCCCGCCTGGAAGCGGGCCGCGCGGCAGCGGAGTCCCTGGGCAGCGACAGCCGCTGACCGACCCCACCCACCGACACCCGGAGCCGGCCGGGGACCCAACCCTCGACCCCACCCCGGCTCCGGACCCCAACGAGGGCGGCACCTGTGCGGAGGTGCCGCCCTCGGTTTTGTGGCCTGCGTGAATGCTCGGGGTAGTACTCTGACGTGCGAAAACTACTCGCAGTGATTGCCGTGGTTTTCCGGGATCTTCCTGGTGCTTGTGCCCTCGTTGTGCCCTCCGGGCGTAGCGCCTTTCGCAGATCAGCGCCCCGGTTCACCACATGTCGGTGAATCGGGGCGCAGGTGTCTTCGGTGGCCAGCAGCAACGGGGCTCGACCGCCTGCTGCGCAGGGCAAAGCCGCAGGCGAGCGATGACGGCCACCTGCGTCGACTGTGTGGTTTCTACTCGAAGTCCCGTGTCATCTGTTCACCACGTCGCTTCGAGCGGCGCCGCGAAAATGCATCCGTCACCTGGACCACCAGGAAGACCATGGAGAACATCAGGCAGCGAACAGCCAGTTCTGAGCCCCATGACCTGTCGGTCAGGAGGGTCGTCACGGCACCTGCCGCGAAGCCCGCGACGACCGCAAGCCCTACCCGAGTCCACCACCGCTTCATGGAAGGCGGGTACCCCGAGCCGGTCGTGCAGCCGCAACGCTGAACGGTTCGACTTCGGTGTCAGCGGGCATTCAGGCTGTCTCGCAAGCACCGGGCCGACGAGCGTACGCTCAGGCTACGAACGTCATCGTTTTGCGTGGCTCACACTTTGGTGACGCAGACGAACCCGAGCGACCGCAGCCCCTCGGAACGGCACAAGTGATCAGAAGCGCCGTCGACCTCGGTCTGTAGAAGCTGATAGGCGGCGCCGTTCTCCTGCCCCCAGCCCATCGCTGCGCGCCACAGTGCACGTCCAAGACCGCGGCCCCGCTGCTCGGGCAGGATGCCGAAATATTGTGGAAGCAGGCGGACGGCCCCTCGCGAGTCGGGCATGACCTCCATCGGCCCGATAGCGCCCACGACACGCCCCTCGTCGACCGCGACCAGTACGGGGCAGACACCGCCGGCCCTCATACGGCCGTGCAGGAAGGCGAATCCCTCGTCGGCAAGCAGCTCGGCGAATCTCGGGAACGTCGCCTGCACGGATGCAGGGCAGTCGGTGAGCGGGCGTACCCCTTCGGGGGCGTGGGCAGGGTGCTCGGGACCGAACTCGTGAAGTTGGACGCGGGTCACCTGCCCTTGAGCGGCCGGCTGTTCTTCCGGGCCTGCGAATGAGACGACACGACCGGTCGCCGCATCATGGGTGGCGCAGAGTTTCACGGCGAGGTCGGCGGCGCGGTCGTGCCCGTCGGGGCGCGTGCCGTACAGGTGGACGCTCACCGTTCCCGCACCCCGCCGTGACAGGGTCGGCAGCAACGTCTCGCTAGGGCTGTGAGCGATGTCCTCGACGAGCACACGTTCGGCCTTCACGTCGGACCATCGTTGGTCTTTGTCGTACGGGAGGAAACGGCCGGTAGGGGCGTTGGCGACAACGTCGGCGAACAGATGCTGACCGAGCGTGTCGGGGTGCACCGGGCCGATCGTCGGGACGTACGGGGCAGTGATCTGGGGTCTCAGCCAGTCCCAGCGGAATCGCATGGCGGCACATTACTCGCCTGCCACACAGGGCTCAGGCCCCGCACGAAAGTGTCGAGGCCTGAGCGGGAACGAGCGGTTGCGGTCAGTGCGGGTTGTCGTCGCCCGCTTGGCACGAACACATCGCACTGTCCATGACCGCGTCGAGCTGAGGTACCACGGTGATCGTGGTGACCGGAGCTGCGGCGGGTGCGACGGGACGCGTCGCGTAGGGCACGGTCCCCGAGGGCTGAATCGGGGCGATCTCGACGGATACGGCTGTCATGCGACTTCACCCTGCCTTTTTCATTCCGTGCTGACAGTAGGTTTCCTTCTGCGCCCCCGCCTCCTGGTAGTGCTTGGCAAGCGGGCGGCACACAACGCACTGGCCGGCGAGCGTGCAGCCTGAGCAACCGCCGGTGCGAAGCATGAGCCGGTCGGCGACGGCGCCGAGCCGTGCGAGGCCGTCGAGCCCGTCCTCGACCAGATTGATGTGGTCGTCACGCCCGATCTTGCAGATCGAGGCGAGACCGTGCGGGTCGACGTGGAAGAAGGTGTGTCCTGCGTTGCACCCGGTGAACGGCTTGCGCATCCGCAGGTGCTCTTTCGACTGAGCGGTGAGCGATTCGGCGCCTCCGTAGATCGTCGGCGTCATGTTCGTGTAGACGGGGTGCTCGATGCCCCAGTGCTCGGCGAGCGCGATCATCTGCTGTTCCTCGTGCGCGCTGTCCTCGGTGACGATGATCGAAAGTCTCAGTGGCAGCCCCGCCTCGCGGGCGGCTGTCATGCCGCGTTGGAACAGGTCCCATGCGCCTTTGCGCTGGGTCAACTCGTCGTAGCTGGTCTTCGTGGCGCCGTACATCGATACGGTGACCCGGTACGGCGGGAACCGTTCGAACATGCTCAGCAGGTTCTCGCGCCACAGGAGAGAGGCGTTCGTCGAAACCGTGAGCATCATGCCCATGCGGAACGCTGCCTCATAGGTGTGCATGAAGTGCTTGTCGACGGTCGGTTCGCCGCCGGTGATCTGGAAGAACAGCACCCCGGCATCGCGGACGACCCCCAGCACCTTGAGCTTGTCGGCGAGCGACATGCCGGAGAAGACCTTCAAGCCGAGGTAGCAGTGCTTGCACTGATAGTTACAGCCGAGGTTGATTTCCCAGCTCGCCCGCGAGTAGCCGTGTGCGGACGGCTCCCGAACGAGTAGGTAGTCGGTCATGGCGCGGTCGCCGAGGTGTGTCCCCCAGCGTTCGCGGACGGCGTCGAGCAGCCACGGCGGGGCGGGGGCGTCGCTGCCGGCTACACGCCGCAGTTCCTCGTAGTGCGCTTCAGGGAGCAGTAGCCCGGACGAGTCCCCAGGACGTACGAGCATGTGCTGTTCGAGGAACGGGCTGGCGATCAGTTCGTGCATGTCCCCTCTTCTCTTCCTCGGCGTTGGGTCCGCCCCTGCCGGGGCTCGGCTCGTGGGGGAGCACGGTGGGCAGTCACCGGCAGGGGCGGAGTTCGTGGGCTATCGCCTCGGGTCGGCTGCGATGGCGAGCGGCACGACGACGGCGGTACACAGGAAGATCCACAGCAGTACCGCTAGTCGCTGCCGCATGTCTCCTGTGCTCCTTCGGCGGGACACACGTCCGCGATCTTCGCTCGCCACTCGTATCCGCCGTGTGGTGGCAGCAGCCACACGCACGAGGGCGTTTCCTCCTGCACATACGGCTCACCCATGCCGTGTACTACGCCCTCGCGGTTGAGGGACATGTCCACCACGTGCGCGCCGATGTGCAGCCATCCCGGTACCTCTACGGTCATCTGCTGCCTTCCGGTACGAGCGGCCGGGCAGCCCCGGTCACGAGGTCGAGGTAGACCTCGATCTCATGGGCGGTCCAGTAGCACGGGTCACCGTGCCGAATTCGGTACGCGGCCCCGGCGGCGAGGGACACCTCGTCTATACGCGTCACCCATTCACGGCCACCACTGACCGGACGACGCCACACGCGCGAGGCAGTCGAGGCCATCACCACGCCCGTTCGGCCGCGGCGCCTGTCTGCCAAGTGAGCCCCGACGCCGTACGGTGCGTCCTGCCGCGCTCGCGGACTGATCACGGGTGAACCCCCTCGCAGGTCTGCCTCATGACGTGGTGCTTCATCAGTGCACCGCTTCGGCGGTATCCGAGGGCGCCCGGCGACCGGACGTTTAGGCGGACGCTTTCGCCGTCGCCGTTGATCAAGTCGGTACCGTGAGAGGGGAGTTGCCCGGACGCAAGGGGAAGCGCATGGCAGGTGCAGGCGTGAGCAAACTCGCGCGGTTGCGTAAAGCCGGGTACACACAGGTGACCTTTGTTGCCGCGTTCGCCCGAGAGGCTGCACGTCTGGGCGTCGATGCGTCGGTGAGCGTCCGCCAGCTCCGACGGTGGGAGAACGAGTCCCCTCCGCCGTTGCCGCACCCGAGTCAGCAGGAAGTCCTAGAAGCCATGTTCGGCGTGCCGATCGCCGAGATGGGGTTCGAGGTCCCACCTCGCCGGGACGAAGCGGCTCGAAGGATCGGTGACGATGGAGAGGTGAAACGTCGAGCATTCGTCACCGGTACGGGGGCGCTCGCGGCAGCGGCGATCCTCCCCGATCAACACGGTCCGCGCATCGGTACGAGCGACGCGGCGGCGCTCCGGGCCGACCTGGTCGGCCTGTACGCGGTCGACCACAGATCCGGCGGCATTCCCGCCAAGGCTCGCGCCAAGCAGCTTGAGCAGCAGATCACGCGGACTCTGAGCAGTAGCGTCTACACGAGCCGAGTCGGTCGTGAGCTACACACGATGGTGTGCGAACTCGCTTGCCATCGTGCTTGGTTCGGGTATGACGGGGGTCCGCCCGGTGAAGCCCGCGCTGCCTGCATGGAAGCGGTGGCTGCGGCACAGCTCATCGACAACCCCCTGTTGCAGGTCCGCGCGCTCAACACTCTGTGCCTGCTCGCTGTCGACGCAGGGCGGTACTGGGAAGCCGCAGCGGCGGTCGAAAACGCCTATGGCCTCGCGCGCCAGGCGGGCGCGGGGGTGACGGTGCGCCTGGTGATCTCCCTGCGCGAGGCGAGCGCGGCGACGCACTCAGGCGACCTGCCGGGCGCGCGTCGGGCGCTGAGCCGTGCCGTGTCCTATCAAGGGCGTGCCGATACCGACGCTGAGGTGCCGCGGTGGGCGCGGTTCGCCGGACCCGTCGAGGTCGACTATGCGACGGCGGCCTACTACTCCCGAGAGGGCCGCCCCGAGCGGGCCGTGCCGTTCCTACGCTCGGCGGTCGCCGGCCTCGGGGGCGGCTACACCCGCAATACCGCTTGGTACCGAGCACGGCTCGCGCAGACATTGCTCGACACAGGCGAGGCAGAGGATGCGTGCCACGAGATGACGGGTGTGCTCGATGCCTGCGGTGGCGTGTCGTCGGTGCGCCTGCGCCGCCGCCTGCGCACCTTCGAGCAGGCCGCCGTACGCCTCGGTGCTCCTGTAGCGCGCGACGCGGTCGAGCGTATCCGCGAGATGACGCGGGGTGGGAGCCGATGACGATCACGGTAGAGCGCATGAGTGGTGCGGACGCAGTGAAGGCCGAGGACGCGTTCGCCTTGGTCTATGCCGAGGCATTCGCCGAGCCGCCTTACAACAAGTCCGAGAAGGACGTCGAAGCGAACTTCCGGCGGTTCCGCTCGCAGGTCCGTAAGGCAACGTTCCGAGCCGCCCTCGCCCGCGCTGGCGACGGCGAGCCGATCGGTATGGCCTACGGGTACCCTCTCAGCCCTGCCACTGGCTGGTGGGGCCGGCTGACTACGCCTGTACCCGACGAACTGCGCCGTGAGGACGGGCACCGGACGTTCGGACTGATCGAACTTGCGGTGCGCGCCCCGTGGCGTCGCCTCGGCGTGGCCCGGCGCCTGCACGAGGCAGTGCTCGCCGATGCCACGGAGGAACGGGTACTGCTCAACGCACGGCCGGATGTCGAGGCGGCACAGGCTGCCTACCGGTCGTGGGGGTACCGCAAGGTCGGCGAGGCTCACCCGTGGGACGGGGCGGCCCTGCACGACGTGATGGTCCTCGACCTGCCGCGGAAGACCGCGTAAGGGCAGTCGAACGGGCGCCGCGTTACGCCTCTTCGGAGCTGGGCTGCTCGGGAGCGGAGACGATCCCAGGACCTCGCACCCATCAACTTGCGCACGCCTGCTGGGACCGCCGAAGACGGACAAGAGCTACCGGACGGGCCGGCTGTCGGCATCGACGGCTGAGGCGATCAAGCTGCACCGCGAGATATTTCCGCCGCGCGAGATCGAGATCGAGGACCGCACGGACCCGCGCAGCCCGAGGTGGCGCAAGGCGCGATTGCTGTTCCTCAGTGAGGCGAACGCCCCGTCCGTCGCGGGTCGTGGGCCAAGACGTGGGCCCGCATCGTGAGGCGGGCCAACAAGCTGTTGGAGGAGTGGGGTTCGCCGGAGGGGGCGACGCTGCATGATCTCCGTCACTTCTACGCGTCCGTCCTGATCAAGCACGGCGCTACAGGGAAGAAGGTGCAGCGGCTCCTCGCGCACGCGAAGCACTCGATCACGTGGGACCTGTACATCCACCTGCGGGAGGACGCCGAGGACGACACCGCGGACATCATGGATGCCTTCTGGCGTGGTGTGCCCTCAGAGTGCCTTACGGCCTCCTCGATTGGATCTTTGTGCAGGTCAGACCAACGAGGGCGGCACCTGTGCGGAGGTGCCGCCCTCGCTTTTCTCCGGACTCCCCCCTCGGGAGCTGCCGTCAGCCATGTCGGCCTGGTTGACGGCCTTCCACGGCAAATGCTGAGCGGTCGGTTATTGCCTCGTCACCCCCCACGGGATCGAGCAATCCGTTCCATTCGCCTTGCCGTCGAATTGAGTTACAGCTTTCCGGGAACGCGCCGATGGCGCGACCCCTTTCAACTCTGGCCAAAAGGGCATGGTGACAGCCTGTGTCTGCGTGCATACTCAGAGGGCCGGGGGGACGACTAGGAGCATGGGTGGGGGTTCGGTGCTACGCGTCCATTTCAGTGGACCGGATCTGGCCAGGGTGCGCATTGCTGCGCGCCCTGACGTGCTGTGGGAGACCGTTTTAAGTTTTCACCGACTGCGCGACCGACGGTCCGGGCCGGCCTTCGGCAAATGGCGCGCCGAAGCCCGTTCCCGGTTGAATGGTGAAACACGGCTGCTGGCGCCACTCGTTCCCACGCGCGGCTATTTTCCGGATTTCCTGACGCCCGCGGAGGGTCTGCTCGGCATCGACGAAGGGCTTGAAGCGGTGCGCGCAACCCCGCCCGCACGACTACACGCCGAACTTTCGCGGCTGCCCGCCACCCGCCCGCTGCCTTCGTGGCTACGGGCGCTGAGCGAGGGCGATAGCGCGGCACTGGGGCGGCTCACCGGCGCGCTGCAGAGCTATTACGAGAACGCGGTCGCGCCGTACTGGCCGCGGCTCCAGGCCCGTATCGAAGCGGACCGCGCCGCCCGCGGCCGGGCGCTCCTGGACGGCGGCGCCGATCACCTCCTCGCCACGCTCCCGCCCACCATGCGGTGGCGGCCGCCGGTGCTGGAGGTGGACTATCCGGCGGACCGCGACCTCTTCCTGAACGGCCGGGGGCTGCTCCTGCTGCCCTCCTTCTTCTGCCGCCGCACCCCGGTCACCTTCTACGACCCGGACCTGACGCCCGTCCTCGTCTATCCGGTCGAGCATCCCGCGCCCCGCCTCGTCACACCGGCCGCCCCCGTCCACGCGTCGCTGGGCAAGCTCGTCGGCCGCACCCGGTCGGCGATCCTGCACGGGGTGGGCGGCGGATGTACGACGAGCGAGCTGGCGCGGCGCGTCGACGTGTCGCTGGCATCGGCCAGCCAGCACGCGACGGTGCTGCGGGACGCCGGTCTGCTGCTGACGCTGCGTCACGGCAACGCCGTACTCCACACTTTGACGCCGTTGGGGGCGGCGCTGCTGCGGGGCGGCCCGGAGGTGGATGTGCGCGGTGTGGACACCCGTGGGCTGGAGATCAGGGGACTGGAGCTGAAGGAGAACGAGGAGTTGGAGGCCCGGGAGGTGGATGCTTAGCTTCCGGTGACGGAGGCTTGCAGTAACGTTCCGGTGTCCGGGGTGGAGGTCGGCATCCGGGCGGAGATCGGCATCCGGGCGGGGCCGGCAGCTGCGGGGAGGGACCGGCATCTGCGGGTGGGGAGCCGGCCTCCGGCCGTGGGGAGCCGGGGCACCCGGCGGTGGGGCGGGTGGTGGTACGGGGGTGCCGTACCACCGTGGCCCCGCCTCAGTACGGCCGGTCGCCCGCGATCGCGACGCGCTCGGCCACGCGGCGCTGCGTCCCGTAGTCGTTGACCGCGTAGTGCTGCGTGGCGCGGTTGTCCCAGAACGCGATGTCGCCCGCCTGCCAGCGGAACCGCACCTGGAACTCCGGCACATGCGCCTGCTGGAAGAGCAGCCGCAGCAGCCGGTCGCTCTCCGCCTCCTCCAGCCCCACGATGCGGGTCGTGAACGAGGTGTTGACGAACAGCATCCGGCGGCCGGTCTCCGGGTGCCGCCGTACGACGGGGTGCTCCACCGGCGGGAACTGCTCCTGGAACGGCGCCAGCCGCTCGGCGGAGTAGAAGCGGGCGAAGCCCGGCAGGAAGTCGTGGACGGCGGTGGCGCCGTCGATCCGGTCCTTCACGTCCTGGGGCAGGTTGTCGTACGCCGCCGCCATGTCCGCCCACATGGTGTCGCCACCGAACGCCGGCACCTCGCGCAGCTGCAACACCGCGCCGAGCGCCGGGCGTTCGCGGAACGTGACGTCCGTGTGCCAGACGTTTTCGAAGGTCGGCACCGCGCTCCGGTCGAACCGCGCCACGTCCTCGGCGTCGCCCGTCGCCAGCAGCGGGTTCGTCTCCAGCTCGCCCCAGTTGCGGGCGAACGCGCGCTGCGCGGCGGACGTGAGGTGCTGCCCTCGGAAGAAGAGCACCTTCCACTCCAGCAGCGCACGGTTCAGGTCGTCGCGCAGCGCCGGGGTGAGCGGCCGGGACAGATCGAGGCCGCGGATCTCCGCGCCGATGGTGCTCGCCTGCGGGACGACATCGAAGCGCTCGTACGGGCGGTCCTCCCAGCCCTCCGGAGTGCGGCGCAGGATGCGGTGGCCTTCGTACAGGCCGTCGGCGGGGATGCGGTGGTCGCGGAGAGTGGGGGTGGCGGAGGAGGTGGAGGAGGGAGAGGAGGGAGAGGAGGGAGAGGAGGGGAACGGGGTGGTGGGGGTGGTGGGGTCGGCGATGGCCGTCATCGGGTCCTCCTGGTGGTGAGGAACGGTGTACGGGGTACGGAGTACGGTCCGTATGGCAAACGGCCGTACGGGGCGCGGGGCGTACGGCACAAACGGCCGTACGGAGCGCGGATCGTACGGGGCACGCGGCGGAAACGCTCTGGCCCGGCAAGGCCGGTGAGCCGGTCAGGACAGGCCGGGAGTGCTGCCGTGGGGGCGGGCGGTCATCGCCCGGCGGTCACCGACAGCAGTGGAGAGCGGCGGCCGGGGGAGAACCCACCCGGCCGCGGCGGCGCAGGAACGTCATGCCGCGGGGCGCGCACTCGCCGTGGGGGTCGCTGTGCAGCGACTCCGCCTCACGGGACATCGAGTACGTGGTCATGGCACGCACCGTACCTCATGAGCGGGGCGCGCGGCACCGGGTGCCGCACCCGTCACAATCCTCCGGGCCCTCCTCAGCCCAGCTTCTTGAACAGGTACACGTCCTCGTGACCACCCGGTATCCCGGGCACGCGGCCCACCTCCTCGTACCCCTGGCGCTGGTAGAACCCCGGCGCCTGGAAGGTGTACGAGGACACCGCGGCGCGGTCACAGCCGCGCCGGATCGCCTCTTCCTCCGCGGCCCGCAGCAGCTTTGCGCCCCAGCCTTCCGCGCGGCTGTCCTCCCGGACCCACAGCAGGTGGATGTCGCACAGCCCGCCCCAGGCACGGGCGCTCAGCCCGCCGATCAGCTCGCCGTCCGCGTCCGTCACCCGCACCGAGAACTCGGTCTCCTCGGCATGGCCCGTGGCCTCGGCGTTGAAGGCGTCGAGGCCCTCCTCCAGCTGTCTGACCAGCTCAGGGTCGTGTTCGCCGACGGTGAGGGCGGGACCCTGGCCCGGCGCCGGCTTCGTCACATCGCTCATGGCCGAGTATCCCCACAGGCGTCGTGCGCCCCGCTACCGACTTTCGTCGCCGATCCACTGACTTTCGTCGCCGAATGGCCTCGTCGTCCACTGTCCGCCGCCCGCCGCCCGCCGCCCGCCGCCTGCCGCCCGCCGTCCTTCGTGCCCGCCCCGTCCGCCGCCCAACGCCCTCAGTCGTCGATCCCGGACCGTTCCACCCCCGCCACGATGTACCGCTGCAACAGCACGAACACGACCACCAGCGGCGCGATCGAGATCGCCGCGGCGATGAACAGCTCGTGCAGGTTGAGGTTCTGGGCCGTGGTGAACGTGGACAGCGCCACCTGTACCGTCCAGGACTCGCGGTCCTGCCCGATGACCAGCGGCCACAGGAACGCGTTCCACGCGCCGATGAAGACGATCGTGCCGACTGCGGCGAAGACCGGCCGCGAGTTGGGCACCACGATGCGCCAGTACGTACGCCAGTAGCCCAGCCCGTCCACCCGTGCCGCGTCCTCCAACTCCCGTGGGAAGCCCAGGAAGTACTGGCGGAATATGAAGCAGGCGAAGGCGCTGAACAGGGTGGGGATGATCAGGCCGCGCAGGGTGGAGATCCAGCCGAGCGTCGAGACGAGGACGAAGCTGGGGACGAAGGTGACCGCCGCCGGGACCATCAGGGTGCCGAGGATGGCGTAGAAGACGACGTTCGCGTGCCGGTACGGGATGCGCGCCAGCCCGTACCCGGCCAGCGACGCGAGCAGCACCGTGCCGACGGTCGTGGACACCGCGATCAGCGTGGAGTTCAGCAGCGCCCGCGCCAGCGGCAGGTTCGGGTCGGCGAAGACCTCGGTCAGATTCGACCACTGGATGTCACGCGGGAAGAACGTCCAGTCGGGGGCGGTGATGTCCTGCTCGGTGGCCAGGCCGTTGCGTACGAGCAGGTAGAAGGGGATGAGGAAGAGGACGGCGAGGATGGTGACGATCACTGCGCGCAGGACGCGGCCGGTCCGTACGCGGGGGTCCACCCGCTTCGATGCGGTCATCGGCGATCAGTCCTCCTTCCGCCCGAGCCCGAACCAGCGGGCCTGTACGACGGTCGCCACCGCGATGATCAGCGCGAGGATGACCGCTCCGGCGCTCCCCAGCCCGAGGTTCTGCTCCTGGCCGAGCGCGGTGTAGTAGAGGTAGACCAGTGGCGGGCGGGCGTACGGCGGGTAGCCGCGCGCGTCGGACATCAGGTTGTAGAACTCGTCGAACGCCTGGAACGCGTTGATCACCAGCAGCAGGACGACGGCGACCGAGGTCGCGCGCAGCTGCGGCAGGGTGATGTGGCGCAGTGTCTGCCAGCCGGGCCGCGCGCCGTCCACCGCGGCGGCCTCGTACAGTCGCGGAGAGATCCGTTGCAGTCCCGCCAGGAACAGAATCATGTAGAAACCGGCCTGGAGCCATAGCCGTACGGTCACGATCACCAGCCAGTACCAGGGCGGGTCGGACGTGGCCAGCCAGGCGGTCTGATCCGTGCCGAACCATCCCAGCACGGTGTTGGCGAGCCCGAACCGGACCCCGTTGAAGATCGACAGCTTCCAGATGAGCGCGGCGACCACGTACGAGCAGGCGGTCGGCAGGAAGAAGACCGAGCGGAAGAACGCCTGGGCGAAGCGCAGCCGGTTGACCATGAGCGCGAGGGCCAGCGACAGCACATACGTCGCGGGCACGATGAAGGCCGTGAACAGCACGAACGTGCCCAGACTGCTCAGGAACGCCTGATCGCCCAGCATCGACGCGTAGTTGTCCAGTCCGACGAAATCCGTCGGGCTGACCGTGTTGTGCGCGTCGAAGAAGCTGAGATAGACGCTCCAGGCCAGCGGTACGTAGGTGAAGAGCGCGAGACCGATGGCGAAGGGTCCGACGAAGGCCCAGAACCAGAGGTTACGGTTCTGCGGGCCGCGGAAGCGCCGCAGACGGCCGGTGACGTCGCCGCCCCGGCCACCCGCGGCGGCTCCGCGGGCCTGCCTGCCCGCCTCGGCTCCCCGATCCCGCCCGTCCGCGTCGGCCCCTCGAACCCGCCCGCCCGCAGCTCGCCCGCCCACCGGCGCCCCGTCCACGTTCTTCACTTCTTCTTCGCCCGCTGCAACTCCGAGTTGACCTTCCGCACGACTGCTTTCAGTTCCGTCTCCGGATAGGCGCCGTCCTTGATGATGTGGTTCAGTGCGTCCTGATAGGCGTTCTTGCTCGGGGTCGTCCAGAGCAGCGGTTCGGCGTAGCCGTGGTCGGTGGCGAAGCGCACCGCCTCCGCCGCCGGGCCCTCCTGGAGCTGCTTCGCCTTCTTGGCGAGCGAGGTGCGGGCGGGGATGTGGAAGCCGTACGAGAGGGCAAAGTCCAGTTGCTTGTCGGTTCCGTCCACCCACAGCCACTTCACGAACGCCTTGGCCTCCTTCTGGTGCTTGCTGCGCGCGCTGACCGCCGAGCCGTACGCGCCGACCGGCACCGTGGGCCGGCCGCCGGCGCCGTCCTTCGGGAACGGCAGCACCCCGAAGTCGTCCCCCAGGGCCTTCTTGACCTGCGGCAACGCCCACAGCCCCGACCACTGCACGGCGGTCAGCCCCTGGATGAAGGCCGCCGGGTCGGACCAGTCCGTCGGCGCGCCGAGCAGCAGTGATCCGTCGGCGTACAACTGCCGGATCTTGCCGAGGACGCGAGCGGCGGCCGGGTCGTCGAAGCCGACCTTCCCGTCCTCCGTGATCAGGCTCAGCCCCGCGGCGAACAGCGGGGTGCCGCCCAGCACCGCGGCCCCGCCGTCGTTGCCCAGGAACAGCCCCTTGACCTTGTCCTTCCGGTGGTGCCGCGTCAGCGTTCGCGCCGCCTCGACCAGCTCGTCCACGCTCTGCGGCGGCCGCACCCCCGCCGCCGTCAGCATGCTCTTCCGGTAGAAGAGGAACTGCGTGTCTATGGTCTGCGGAACCGCCCAGATCTTGTCCTGCCAGATCTTCGGCTTGAGCACGGCTTGGTTGAAATCGTCCTTCACCGACTCGATCTGCTCGGTCACGTCCACGACCTGACCGCCCTTGATCTGGTCGAGTTTCGGCCCGTCGGCCTCGAAGACGTCCGGCCCCGAGTCGGTCAGCAGCGCGGCAGCGGTCTGCCGGTCGTAGTCGCCGGGCCGCCACTGCACGGTGACCCGCGCCTTGTCGTACGCGGCGGCATACCGCTTCACGGCCGCCTCGGTACCGGGCTCGCCGTACTGGTGGTACCACTGGCTGAGCGCGGGTCCCGAACCCTTGCCGCTCCGGCCGGTGTTGGAGCCGCAGGCCGCCAGTACGCCGGTGAGCGTGGCGCCCCCGGCCGCGGCGAGCAGCCGCCGTCTGCCGATACCGAAACCTGTGCCGTTGCCGCGTGTCATGCCGATCGCCCCCTGCGTGGCTCGTGCGCCGTGTCCGTTGCTGCCTGGCCGTTCCGTGTGTCCGCCGGTGTCGTCCCGCCGCGTACGTGATCGACGATCATCGTCCGCCGCGCGCCTACTCTGCCGTACCCGCGTGAAGGACGCGTTGCACCTGCGCGAAACCGGCCGGTGGCGGCGCCCGTAGGAGTGAGCACCGCGCGACGGCACGGTGTTCCCACGCGGACCGGCCCCCGCGCCAGCCTGGTGTTCCCACACCCAGGCTCAGCAGGCTCTCCCCGCGCATCGGCGCGCGCCCGCACCATCTCTTGCATGAACCGCTTCACGAACAAGACAGTTCTGATCACCGGTGGTACCAGCGGCATGGGGTTCGCCGCCGCCCGCCGGTTCCTCGACGAGGGCGCGTACGTCGTCATCACCGGCCGCGACCAGGCCCGACTCGACGCGGCGGCCGCCCGCCTCAACGCCCCGGACCACCTCCTGGCCGTACGCGCCGACGCGGCGTCCCTGCCCGACCTGGACGCGCTCGTACGGGACATCGAAGCCTGGCGCGGCACCCTGGACGCGGTCTTCGCCAATGCGGGCGTCGGCATCTTCAAGCCCAGCGCCGAACTGACCGAAGCCGACTTCGACACCACCGTCGACGTCAACTTCAAGGGCGTCTTCTTCACCGTTCAGAAGGCGCTCCGCCTCATGGACCGAGGCGGCGCCATCGTCCTGAACGCCTCGTGGACCCTCTACCGTGGCATGCCGGTGGCCACGGCGTACTCGGCCACGAAGGCCGCCGTCCACAATCTGGCCCGCACCCTCGGCGCCGACCTGGCGCCCCGCGGCATCCGCGTCAACTCGGTGAGCCCCGGCTACATCGATACGGAGATGTTCCGCGCCGCGAACACGGACCCCGACGCCGAGGCCCGCCTCGCGGCCGAAGTCCCCCTCCAGGCCGTCGGCCAGGCCGACCAGGTCGCCGCCGCCGTGGCTTTCCTGGCGTCGGACGACGCGTCGTATGTGACAGGGCAGGACTTGGTGGTCGACGGGGGCCTGGTGGGGTCGCGGCCGGTGGCGTCCTAGACCTCACCCACTACGCGAGCCGGGCCTGACCACCGTCGGGCCTGGCCACCGCCGCCGGGCCTGACCTCCGCGGCCGGGCCTGGCCGCCGCCGTTGGGTCTGGCCACCGCCGTTGGGCCTGGCCACCGCCGCCGGGCCTGACCAGGTCGCCTGTGCCCGGCGCCCGGTCAATTCGCCTCGGCCATGATCGACCGAGGCGCTCCCGGCTCCCCGGCGCTCTGAAAGGGCGCGGCGGCGATGACGGTGTCGAGCATCGTGCGGGAGGCCCGCAACTCCTCGATGGCGCGGGTGATCCGCTCGCTCTCCTGCCGCAACTGGGCGACCAGATCCGGACAGGTGGGTACGAGACGGCCGTCGTCCGATCGGATGCAGGGGAGCACCTGAGCGATCAGAGAGGTCGGCAGGCCGGCTGCCAGCAGACAGCGGATGCGGCGCACCAACTCGACGTCCGACTCGCTGTAGACGCGGTAGCCGCTCGGCAGCCGCTCCGGTTCCAGCAGTCCTTGCTGCTCGTAATAGCGCAGCAGCCGCTCATGGACTCCCGTGCGCCGCACCATTTCCTTCATACGCATGCGGCTCGCGCCTCCCCCTGCGCAACGCGCGGCTTGACTCTGACACTGATGTCGGAGTTTAGCGTCGGCGCCATGATCACCGATTTCTCGCTTCCCCTGTCCGACCTCGATGTCCTCGTGAAGGGCAGTGGCCCCGCGCTCCTGCTCGCCCACGGTGCCGGTGGCGGCATCCAGGGAAACTTCGGCCTCGTCCTCGACGACCTCGCCCAGGACCACACCCTCGTCGGCCCGCACTACCCGGGAGCGGGTGGTTCCCCCGTGGCCACCGAGCCTCTGGAACTGGACGACCTCGCCGACCGGCTGGTCGCCGCCGCCGTCGCGGCGGGCCAGGAGTCGTTCGCCGTGCTGGGGGAGTCGCTCGGCAGCGCCGTGGCCGTCCGGATCGCCGCCCGGCATCCCGAGCGGGTACGGGCACTCGTCCTCACCGCCGGTTTCCCGGTCGCGGACCCCGTCCTGGACCTGGCCGCCCGGCTCATCAAGACCTTGGGCGGCGCGGGCCGGTGGGAGGACGTGGCACGGCTCGCTCTCCTCTCGTGCCTGTCGCCGGCGGACCTGGCGGACATCGAACCGGCCGACCTCGACGCGGCGGTCGCCCAGACCCTGGCCGGGATGCCGCCGGGCATGCTGGACCACTTCGACCTGGTGTCCCGCGTGGACGTCCGGTCGGACCTGGAAAACCTGTCCGTGCCCACCCTGGTGGTAGCGCCCACGGGGGACCGGCTGGTGCTGCCGGAGAGCTCGTACCGTCTGGCCGCGGGCATCCCGGGCGCCAAGCTCATCGAACTGCCCGGCGCGGCCCACATCCTGAACGAGGCCGACCGCGCGACGTGGCTGCACCACGTCCGCGAGTTCCTCGGCGCCCTTGCCACGGCATCGGTGTGACCGCTGCGGCCCGTGGGCAACCGGCTCGGCGTCCATGGCGTCCCCGGTTGCCCGCCTCGGCCGGTGCGTTCGGCGAAAGTCCAGGTCAGGACGATTGTCAGACCCCTGGTGCATGCTCGTCGTACAGGGCTCTCGCAAGCCGACGGCTTACGGCCCTGCGACCGTGACCTGCGCCTGTCCCCGAGGAGTCGTCCATGATCATCGTGTCCGCAAGCGCCACGTCATGTCCGGGGTGGAGGCGGCGTAGAAGCCGGCCTTCGGCACGCTCATGGGTCACGGCTCCGGGTGGAGTGTGGTGAGGAAGGATGCCCAGGCGGCGGGGCTGACGTGGAGGGTCGGGCCGTCGGTGCGCTTGGAGTCACGTATGGCGATGGTGTGGGGGTCATCCGTAGCCACCTCCACGCACTCGCGATCAGCGCTGCTGTAGGTGGACTTGCGGAATGCCCGTGTCATCGTTCACATCTCCTTGTGCAAGGCGTTGATGAATGTTTCCGAGTCGGCAGGTGAGAGCGCACTTGCAACAAGGCGTTGGAAGAGCCTGTCGTGCTGGGCCGCGCCGTCGCCGCCTTCGACCCACAGTTGTCCCATGGCTGTCTCGGTGTAAACAACATCCATGGCGCCGGGTTCCGCAAACGAGATGATGTTGAACGTGCCGCCCATGCCGGCGTGCTCTCCCGCGGCGAAGGGCAGGACCTGGACCTTGACGTTCTGTTGCTGGGATGCCGTGACCAGGCTTTTGAGCTGTTCGCGCATGACATCGCCGCCGCCGACCAAGTGGCGCAGAGCCGCTTCGTGGATCACGGCCCACAGGAACAGTGGTGCTCGGCCGGTCAGACGCTGCTGGCGCGCCAGGCGTGTGTCGACTACCCGCTGCCCGCCGTCGGCATGTTCACGTGACGAGTTCCCGAAGGCAAGGGCACGTACGTAGTCGGGTGTCTGGAGGAGCCCGGGCACGAAGGACAGTTGCCACGTCCGGATGGTGGTCGCGGCGTTCTCCAACGTGACGTACTCGCGCATATCCCCTAGGTCGGGGAAGTCGTTCCACCATCCCTTCGCCTTGCGCCGCTCGCGATCCACGCGTGCCAGTTCCAACAGGCCGCCCACCGTGGCCGGGTCGCACACGTCGTACAACTCGCACAGGATGCGGATGTCCGGGTCGCGCATCGGGACCCAGCCGCTCTCCATCCTGGCGATCTTGCCGGTCGACGCGCTGATGACCTTGGCCGCCTGGCCTTGCGTCAGGCCGGCGGCCAGCCGGTGCTTGGTGAGTTCGCCGCCGAGGCGGCGGCCCAGGACGGTCGACATGCGGTTGCCCTGTGATGTCTGGCTGCGTTCCATGCTGCTCACCTTCGCTCGTGGACGGCGGCGCGGGTGCCGAATCGTGGCTCGGCAACTCTCCCGGGTGAAATTTGCACCGCTCGATTGTGGCCGCCGCCATCGCGCCCCTACCGTCCGTAACGACCGAACTGCCCGCGCGGCCGCATCAGTTGGCGCAGGGGTGCGCGCTGCTCGTACTCGGAGGTGGCCGTCGATGATCTCTCCGCATGACCCCGTGGAAACCGTCCTCTACGAGGACCTGCTCGACTACACGCCGTTCCCCAGGAGCGTGCGGCTCGCGCGGTACCGGATGGCCCGGCTGCTGTGGGAATGGGGGTACGGACACCTCGTGGACGACGCCGAGTTGGTGGTGTCGGAGCTGCTGACGAACGCGATCACGCACGGCAGGGTGCCCGGCCGGCTGGTGCGGGTACATCTGACGGTCGGCAAAGACGTGCTGCGGCTGTCGGTCAGCGACGCGCGAGGGGAACTGCGGCCGTGCGTACGGGAGCCAGGGGACGACGCTTCCGGAGGGCTCGGGCTGGTGCTCGTCCAGGAACTGGCCATGCGGTGGGGCGTACGGGACAGGGAGGTCGGCAAGACCGTGCGGTGCGAGCTGGACATCAGGCGGGGGCGACCGCCGGGGGCGGGCCGCCGAGGATGATGTCCCAGTGGTAGGTGAGGGACGTGGGGCGGCCCGGTAGCGGTGGCCCGGGGACGTACGTGGCGATCAGACGGCGGCGGGCCGCAGCGGTCGGGGCGGCGTGCAGTACCGAGTCGTGGGCCAGGAGCGGGTCGCCCTCGAAGTACATCTGAGTGACGAGGCGTTGCGTGAACGCACGGCCGAAGAGGGAGAAGTGCAGGTGCGCGGCGCGCCATGCGTCGTCCGGGGTGCCGAGCGGGTACGGGCCCGGTTTGATTGTGGTGAAGGTGTAGCGGCCGGCGGCGTCGGTGAGGGCGCGGCCGGTGCCGGTGAAGTTGGGGTCCAGGGGCGCGTCGTGCTGGTCGCCGCGATGGGCGTAGCGGCCGGCGGCGTTCGCCTGCCAGAGTTCGATGAGCTGGTGGGGGATCGGGCGCCCTTGGTCGTCCAGGAGGCGGCCGGTCACGGTGATGCGTTCGCCGATCGGGGCGCCCGGGTGCCGGCGGGTGAGATCGCAGTCCAAGGGCGTCACGTCGGTGTGGCCGAAGACCGGGCCGTACAGTTCGGCGTTTTCCGGGTCGGGCGGCAGGCTCACCGGCGGGCGGGCGGGTTGGCGCAGGGCGAAGCCCCGGTACGGCGTCGGTGCGGGGACGGCCGGGGGTATCTCGGGGGAGGTGGTCGCGGAGGCGGTTGCGGAGGCGGACGTGGGCATGGGCGTGGATGCGTTCGGCATGCAGACGTTGTCGCATCGGATGCCGGGCCCGGCAAGACGGCGTACCGGTGGCCCGGGGGCCCATCGGCCCGGCGGCCCAGCGACCCGGCGGCCCGGTGGCGCCCACCCCGCGTGGAGATCACGGCCGCCGGTCCCCGGGCGTACGCCTGCGGAAACGCGGCGCGCGACGGGCGCTGTTCATATCAGCTGAATCTACGCGCGTACATGGTGGACGCCTCGGGTGAGGGGCGTGTGCGGGTGTTCGGGCGCTGCGGTCGGGCATGCCATGGGTGAGCTGGTCGGCGCGGCCCATCTGCGGGCCGCCGTATCGCTTCGTGGCAGACGGGACGGCGGGTAGCGCCGTCGGCGTCGGGCGCCCGGCCCTTCATTCCTCGCCGGTCCGGCAAGCGGCCGCGGCGCATCGCGTAAGGCCGCCTCCTTACGGGGGCCGCCTTCGTACTGCCGTACTGCCGTACTGCCGTACGGGCAGGCCTTCGTACCGGGCGACGGAGACGGGCCGGCAACCGGATCACCGCCCCCACGGCCGCCGGATCTCCGTCTCGCCGATCGGCTCTCCACCTCACCAACCGGAAGGAGCACCGCCATGTACCCCAATGCCCTGGACACCTTCGTCGCCTCCGTGAAGCACCAGCGCGAGATGGTGATCGTTCACCGGGTCACCGGTGGCTACCTCACGCACAACGGTGACCTCCAGATCGAGACCGATCCGATCGACAAGATCGACAACAAGCGGCACCTGTGGGTGGTCCACCTGGAGGGCTACTACAAGAACAACACCGTTTACAGCTTCGAGAACAAGAGGGAGGGCAAACGGCTGGCGATCAACCCGGACAACCCCCGGGACGGGATGCGGTTCACGGACGCCCAGGACCCCAAGGGCAAGCTCACCAAGGAGATGGAAGCGCAGCGGTTCTACGTGCTGCCGATGTGCAACGGCGGCTACTCCATCGTGCCCTTCCTCGCGCCCGACCTGGGGCTGATGCCGATGGGCAACCGGCCCACCCCGCCCGCCTGCGACCGGCCGTCGCCCCACTTCGGCGGGCAGTCCTCGGACAACGGCGCGCACGACTTCGTCCGGCCGCCGGAGCAGCCGCCGCGGGAGGACCCCACGAACCAGGAGCTCAAGCCCCCCGGCTCCGGTAAGTGAGGGAGGGCTCCGGAGCTACGCCGATACGCGCCCGCCCGCCCGGCCGAGCGGCCGCCCGCCCTGCCGCCCGCCCGGCGGCAGGCGGTCAGGGCCCGTAACCCGCGACCCGTGGTCCGCGACCAGCGACCTGTGGCCCGCGACCAGCGACCCGCGACCCGTCGCCCGCGCCCCCCCTGGTCCGCGTCCCCCATGGTCCGCGACCCGCGACCAGCGGCGAGGTATTCGTCTGACGGCGTAGCTACCGGAGCGTATCTCCTGTCGGCTTTCCTACTGCTTTCCTGCCGCTTTCCTATCGGCTTTCCTGTCGGCGGGCTCGCCAGATCACGATCGCGCTGCTGGCTGTGCCAAGGACCGTGAGAACGCCGATGCCAATGCCCCACGTATCTCCGCGCCAGACACCGATCGCCGTCATGGCGAGTGCGCCGATAACCGCGATGGCGGCGAGTATCCGTCCGAGAAGCATGAACAGCAATCCTTAGAAGCAGTGGTCGGAAACGCCCTTGGCTGCCGATGCCGTCCCGCTGATGAGAGGCCCGGCGGCCGACAGCGTCGCCCCGCCGCTTTCCGGAGCCCCCGCGACACTAGCAATAACACCGACTCCGCTCGCGAGGGCTCCCGCGCCGTCCATGAAGCAGCTCCAGTCCATGCGCGTGGTCACCTGCCCCGGGGTCGTCGGGCGGACCACAACGCCTTCGACCGTGGAGCCCTTCACGCCGGAGACCTTCTGCGTCAGCCGGTCTCCCTTGAGGCTCCAGGTGACCTTGTGGATGTGCCCGGCCTTGTCCTTGATGTCCAGCCGCGTCATACCGCCGACCGCTTTTCCGTCGGCGTTGAGGAAACGGACGCCGGGGTCGGTGAGGACCGCGTGGTCGCCCTTGGGCAGCTTGATCTTGAACGTGGAGGTGGCCGCGAACTTCGTCACCTGACCACGCTTGGCCACGGCGTTCGTGTCCTTGCCCTGCGAAGCCGGGGCGGCAGCCATGGCGGTGCCGGCCGTGGAGGACACGATCGCGGCGGTGACCACGGTGGCGGCCAGGGCTGGACGCAGGCCGATACGCATAAACATTTACACCTTTCGATTACTTCCGTCCCGGTGGCTCGGGACGGATCCACCCTTGTGGATCCAAAAGCCGACTCATATGGCACAGGCCACAAAGGCGCGCAAACGCCCGGTCAAGATCGTTTCGGGGTGGAGTAAATCGGCTGAAAGGTCACCCGATGGGGCTTCAATGGCGCTGGTGTCGTGCGGCGTTGGGTTTTTCCCCGACGTCTTCCATTGCCCTGTGCGTCGTTTTCGCGTAGCGATCCCTGCCCTTTGTCCGGAACTGTGAACTTCCGTGCTTAAAAGCCAGGTCAAATACTGTGACGCCAAAGCGAACGGGAGGTCTGTCCCGCCACCCGGATCCGCAACCGGCATATGGTCGCGTCCGTCGTGCGGCGTACCGCGTGGGCGACGACCGCGCCGCGCTGGTTCTGGAGCAGGCGCTGCCACAGGCGGGCCGGTTCGACTTCGGGGATCAGGACCGTGACGCGGGTGCTGGGGTGCCGGTCGCGGAGTTCGCGTACGTACGCGGCGATCGGGCGGCCCACCGTACGGCTCGCGGAGGGGAGTTCGAGGAGATCGACGCCGGGGTTCCACAGTTCCCAGTCGCGGCGCAGGGACTCCGCCGCGCGGCGGTCCTCGGGGGCGGCGTACGTGACGGTGACGGCCACCACCTCGTCACCGAGCGAGACCGCCGCGTTCAGGGCCTCGCAGGTGAGCTTGGACAGGTGGGAGACGGGGACGACGACCAGCGAGGGGTCGCGGTGCGGGGGTTCGGGGATACGGCCGAGGTGCAGGTGGTCCGCGATCCGGCCGTACGCCCGGTGGACCGCGCCGAAGGCGAGGACGAGGGCGGGCAGGGCGATGACGATCAGCCAGGCGCCGTCCGCGAACTTGGTGGCCGTGACGACGACTGCCGAGACACCGGTCAGCAGCGCGCCGAAACCGTTCAGCACGGCCTTGCCGCGCCAACCGGCACCGGCGGCCCCGGAACGTTCCTGCCACCAGTGCCGCACCATGCCCACCTGGCAGATGGTGAACCCGACGAACACACCGATGGCGAAGAGCGGGACGAGCGTGTTCACGTCGCCGCCGGAGAAGATCAGGAGCAGGGCGGCGACGGCGGCCAGCGCCAGGACGCCGTGCCGGTGCACCTGCCGGTCGGCCTTGAGGCCGAAAACGTGCGGCAGGTAGTTGTCGCGGGCCAGCAGGCCCATCAGGACGGGCAGCCCGCCGAACGACGTGTTGGCGGCCAGCGCGAGCAGCACCATGGTGGCGAACTGGACCACGTAGAAGGCCCAGTTGTGCCCGAGGGAGGCGTCCGCCAGCTGTGCGAGGACGGTGACGCCCTCGACCGGCTGGAGGTGGAAGCGCCCGATGAGCACGGAAAGACCGATCAGCATCACGCCGAGCAGCGCACCCAGGGCGACCTCGGTGCGCTGCGCGCGCTTGGCGGCGGGGGCGCGGAAGGACGGTACGGCGTTGGCCACCGCCTCGACGCCGGTCAGCGCGGAGCAGCCGGAGGCGAACGCCTTCAGGAGCAGGAGCGCGCCGACGGAGGTGGCGTTGCCGGACAGGACGGAGGCGTGACCGTCGGCCGAGGCCGTGGAGGCGGGCGCGTCGCGGAAGAGGCCGACCGCGACGACGGCGAGGATCGAGCCGACGAAGACGGCGGTGGGCAGGATGAACGCCTTCGCCGAGTCGACGATGCCGCGCAGGTTCACCCCGGTCACCAGGACGAGCACCGCCAGGCACAGCCACAGCCGTTGGCCGTACAGCGCCGGGAAGGCGGAGGTCAGCGCGGCGATGCCGGCGGTCACGGACACGGCGACGTTCAGTACGTAGTCGAGGATGAGGGAGGCGGCGGCGAACAGGGCCGTCCGGCGGCCGAGGTGGGCCTTGGCGACGGCGTACGAGCCGCCGCCGTTCGGGAACGCCGCGATCACCTGGCGGTACGAGGCGACCAGGACCGCGAGCAGCGCCGCGATGCCGAGCGTCACGGGGAGGGTGAAACCCAGGCCGTACG
Source organism: Streptomyces albofaciens JCM 4342 (assembly GCF_008634025.1). Taxonomy (NCBI): domain Bacteria; kingdom Bacillati; phylum Actinomycetota; class Actinomycetes; order Kitasatosporales; family Streptomycetaceae; genus Streptomyces; species Streptomyces albofaciens. Next base: position 1,919,621 of record NZ_PDCM01000001.1, read on the forward strand.
CACCGGCGGTGGCCAGGACCAGGACGATCGACTCGGGCCCGTAGGCGACCGAGGCCATGGCGTCGAGGGAGAGGGCGGCGAGGCCCTGCACGGAGGTCAGGCGGTGGCGGGCGTCCGGTTCAGGAGCCGGGGCGGGCGGGACCGCCCCCAGGGGGGTGTTGTGGCCGACGGCCCCGGTATCCGGTGGCTTCTGGCCTGCGGACCGGCCCGTGGCCTTCCACACCATCGACATCTTTCGCCGTACCTCCGTGCGCTGCGGGATGGGATCCCTGGTGGGGTTGGGAAACCCGGTCGGAAGGGGGACCCGTTCGGGGCGGGAATCCCGGTCGGGGCGGGAATCCCGTTCGGAGCGGGAAATCCGTTCGGAAGGGGAACCCTGGCGATCGGGAAGAGCCCTCCGATGACCGGGAAGACAATCCCGATCACCGGAGCGAACTCCCCGATGACCGGAGCGACCCCCGATGACCGGAGCGAACTCCCCGGTGATCGGGAACGAACCTCCCGGTCACCGGAGCGAACCCCCCCCGATGACCGGAGCAAGCCCCCCCCAACATCAGGGCCAGCCCAGCGTGAGTGCTGCTGCGTGCGGGCGCGCCGGTTCTTGGCGTGGCCTTTGCGGATGGACCGGCCATCTTCACGGGTTCTTGATGCCCGGTGGGGACGGACCGACGCGGGTGGGTGGGCCTGGCACCGGGTGGGCGGGGCACCGGGCGGCGACGTGGCCGGTACCGGTACGAACGCATGGCATGCGCCTCATCAGCACTGCGTAAAGGTTCGCCGTACCGCCATCAGCACCGCATCAACATCCCCGCGAGCCGGGCACCGCGGTCCTAGCCTCACGGCATGGGACGGCGAGGCGAACCCGGGGCCGGGTCCACGGCTCACGGCGAGGGCGGCGAAGACGACGAGGACGCCGGCGCGGACGCCGGCGCGTGGCGGGACCGGGAGGTGCGCGATGGACGGTACACGCGGGAGGGGTACGCCCTTCCACCCCCGGTGTACGGCCCGACGGCGTACCGGGACCGCCGCTGGGCGCCCGAACTGCGCACGGCGGCCTGCGGAACGGCCGCGGTGCTCGCCATCATGCTCGCCGTCGACCTGGCCGCGCACACCCTCGACCCGCTGCGCGCGGCCTCATGGACGGCCCTCGCGCTGGTGCTCTTCGCGGCGCTCTTCCCGGCACGGGTGACGGCCGGCGCGGACTGGCTCGCCGTACGCGGGCTGCTGTGCGAGCGGCGCGTCCGCACCGACCTGCTGGTCCTCGTGCACCGCAGCGACGGAATGGCGCCCCGGCTCGTCCTGCGCGACGTCCTGGACAACCGCGTGGAACTCGACCCCAAGGCCCTCACCGGCAACCCGGTCCTGTGGCACCTGCTGGACACGGGCGCCCGGCTCTCCCGCGAGCGGGGGCTGCTGCGCTCGGGCAGCGAGGTGCTGCGGACGCTGGGCGAGTGCATCGACGGGGAGGGGGCCCGGGAGATTTTCGAGGCGTCGGGGCTGAGGTGACGGGGGGCGCGCCCGGCCTCTCGGCTCAGCCTCCCGCCCCACCACCGAACTCATACGTCACACCCGTAAGCTCCTCCGACGCCGCCCACAACCGCTCACCGGTCGCGTCGTCCGTGGTCCACGGGGCGCGGAACGACGACGCGGGCCCGCCGCGCAGGCCGCCGCGCGGGCCGAGGAACGCGTCCGGCTTCATGTGCGGGGCGGTGGCGGCGCACAGCGTGGGCAGCGCGCCGGACTCGGCGGGCTGCGCGACGATGCGGTTCATCAGCGTCACGGCACGCTCGGCACGCGTACGGCCCTCCATCCGTACACCGGCGGTCTGGAGGTTGGTGTCGGCGTACCCCGGATGCGCGGCGACCGCCAGGACCTGCGACCCGGCCCGCGCGAGGCGGCGCGACAGCTCGTGGGTGAAGAGCAGATTGGCGCTCTTGGAGCGGCCGTAGGCGATCCAGCGGTGATACCCGCGCTCGCTGTTCAGATCGCTCAGCTTCACATTGGCCAGCGCGTGGAAGCCGCTGGAGACGGTGACGACGCGCGCGCCGGGCGTGCCGAGCAGCTTGGGCAGGAGGAGGCCGGTGAGCGCGAAGTGACCGAGGTGGTTCGTCCCGAACTGCATCTCGAAGCCGTCGGCGGTACGGCGCTGCGGCAGCGCCATGACGCCGGCGTTGTTGACGAGAAGGTCCAGTCGGTCGCCGTCGAAGTCGTCGAGCCCGGCCGCGAAGGCCCGTACGGACTTCAGATCGGCCAGGTCCAGTTGCCGGAACTCGGCCTCGGCGGCGGGCACTTCGGACCGCAGCCGGGCGAGCGCCGTCTGGCCGCGCGACTCGTTGCGGCAGGCCAGCACGACCCGGGCACCGCGGCGGGCGAGCTCACGGGCGGTGACATAGCCGATACCGCTGTTGGCCCCGGTGACGACCGCCGAACGGCCCGTCTGATCGGGGATATGGCTCGTGTTCCAACGCGTCACGCCTGCTGCGCTCCTTCGTCGGGGCATCGGGGAGGGACCAGGGTACGCCTCGGCCGGACGGGATCGCGGTTGCCCGGAGTCCACATGTGTGGATGAAGAGAGACGAAGAGAACCGCCACCCCCGGAGCCCCGGAAGCGCGTCAGCCGCTGTTCCGCATCGCGCCGGCCGCTGCCCCCGCGCCATCTCAGCCGATCTTCCGCACCCGGTAGACGGGCACCGATACCGCCGGGTCGTCCAGGCAGGTGCCCGTCTCCAGGTCGAAGCGCTGTTTGAGGAGGGGCGAGGCGACGAAGGGGCGGCCGTTCGCCGAGCCGGTCAGGCCGCGGGAGAGGACGTACGCGCCGGTGAAGGGGTCGCGGTTGTCGATGGCGTACGGGCGGCCTGTGCGGTCCAGGAACAGGGCCACCTGGCCGCCGTCGGGGAGGAGAGCGGCGACGCCGCGGCCGGGGACGAGGGCGGACGGGTCGCATACCGGGAGCCATTCCCCGGCCTGGTGCTCTTCCGTGGGCGTGGGGAGTTCGATGGCGAGCGTCATCGGGCGGCGGTTCCTTCCAGGGTGCGGGTGCCGGAGGTGGTCGGGGCGTCGGTCAGGGTGCGTACGGGGAGGGTCGGACCGGACAGGAGGGGGAGGTCCGGTTTGATCTGGTCGCGTTCGGGGACGAAGCGGACGGCCGGGTCGGGGGCCTCGGGGGCGTTGACGAAGGAGACGAAGCGGGCGAGGCGGTCGGGGTCGGCGAGGGTGTCGGCCCATTCGTCGCGGTAGGCCGAGACATGCGCGGCCATCAGGGACTCCAGTTCGTCGCAGAGGCCGAGGGAGTCGTGGACGACCACGTCGCGTACGTGGTCGAGGCCGCCCTCGATGCGTTCCAGCCAGGCGGAGGTGCGCTCCAGGCGGTCGGCGGTGCGGATGTAGAACATCAGGAAGCGGTCGATGAGACGGATCAGTTCGGCGTCGGAGAGGTCCTGGGCCAGGAGGTCGGCGTGGCGCGGGGTGGCGCCGCCGTTGCCGCCGACGTAGAGGTTCCAGCCGTTGGAGGTGGCGATGACGCCGAAGTCCTTGCCGCGGGCCTCGGCGCACTCGCGTGCGCAGCCGGAGACGGCCGACTTGAGCTTGTGCGGCGAGCGCAGGCCCCGGTAGCGGAGTTCGAGGTCGATGGCCATGCGGACGGAGTCCTGGACGCCGTAGCGGCACCAGGTCTGCCCGACGCACGACTTCACGGTGCGCAGGGCCTTGCCGTACGCGTGGCCGGACTCGAAGCCGGCGTCGACGAGGCGGGCCCAGATGCGCGGGAGCTGGTCGACGCGGGCGCCGAACAGGTCGATGCGCTGGCCGCCGGTGATCTTCGTGTAGAGGCCGAAGTCGCGGGCCACCTCGCCGATGACGATGAGTTTCTCGGGTGTGATCTCACCGCCGGGGATGCGCGGGACGACCGAGTACGAGCCGTTGCGCTGGAGGTTGGCGAGGAAGTGGTCGTTGGTGTCCTGGAGGGCCGACTGCTCGCCGTCCAGGACGTAGCCGTCGGCGCCGACCGTGGGGGCGAGCGAGGCGATGATCGAGGCCACCGTCGGCTTGCAGGTCTCGCAGCCGTCGCCGCCGCGCGCCTCCGCCCGGCCGTGGCCGTCCAGCAGTTCGGCGTACGAGGTGAGGCGGCGGGTGCGGACGATCTCGTACAGCTCGGCGCGGGTGTGCGGGAAGCAGCCGCACAGGCCCTTGTCGACCACCACGCCGCCGGCCGCCAGCTCGTCGTTGACGAGGGTGGTCAGCGCCTTGACGCAACTGCCGCAGCCGGTGCCCGCCTTGGTGCACTTCTTGACCTCCGGCACGGTGGTGCAGGAGTGCTCGGAGACCGCGGCGCGGATGGTGCCCTTGGTGACGTTGTGGCAGTTGCAGATCACCGCGTCGTCGGGGAGCGCGGCGGGTCCGAGGGCGCCGGCGGGCGCGCCGGCGCCTGCGGGGAGCACGAGCTGTTCGGGGGCGACCGGCGGCACGGTGCCGGTGAGCGGGCGCAGCAGGCCGTACGACTCGGCGTCGCCGACCAGGATGCCGCCGAGCAGCGTGCCGTCCGTGCCGATGACCAGCTTCTTGTAGACGCCGGAGCGGGAGTCGGCGTACACGACGTCGAGGCAGCCGGGGGCGGCGCCGTGCGCGTCGCCGAAGGAGGCCACGTCCACGCCGAGGAGTTTGAGCTTGGTGGAGGTGTCGGCGCCGGTGAAGCCGGGGGCCTCGCGGTCCCCGGCGATCGTGGCCGCCGCCGTCTCCGCCATCTCGTAGCCGGGCGCCACCAGGCCGTAGACCTTGCCGTCGGCGGCCAGCGCGCACTCGCCGATCGCGTACACGGCGGGGTCGGCGGTACGGCACCGCTCGTCCACGACGACGCCGCCGCGCTCGCCCACCGCCAGCCCGCAGTCGCGGGCGAGCTGGTCGCGCGGGCGCACCCCCGCGGAGAAGATCACCAGGTCGGTGTCGACGCGCGAGCCGTCGGACAGTTCCATGGCCCGTACGGCACCGTCCCCGCCCGCGACGATCTCCTTGCCGCCGACGCCCGTGTGGACGTCGATGCCCATCTCCTCGACCGTACGGCGCAGCGCGCTGCCGCCGCCCTCGTCGACCTGGACCGCCATCAGCCGCGGCTGGAACTCCACGATGTGGGCCCGCAGCCCGAGTCCCTTGAGGGCGCCGGCCGCCTCCAGGCCGAGCAGGCCGCCGCCGACGACCGTGCCGGTGCGGCAGTTCTTGGCGTACTCCTCGATGGCGAGCAGGTCCTCGACGGTCCGGTAGACGAAGCAGCCCGCGCTGTCCGCGCCCGGCACCGGCGGTACGAACGGGTACGAGCCGGTGGCCAGGACGAGCGTGTCGTACGCGACCGTCAGGCCGGAGCGGGCGGTGACGGTGCGCGCCGCGCGGTCGATGGCGGTGGCCGGGTCGCCGAGGTGCAGTTCGATGCCGTGCCGGGCCATGAAACCGGCGTCGGCCAGCGCCAGGTCGTCCGGGGCGCGGCCGGAGAAGTACGAGGTGAGCTGGACCCGGTCGTAGGCGGGGCGCGGCTCCTCGCACAGCACCACCACCCGGGCCCGTCCGGTCACTCCACGGTCGGCGAGGGCTTCGAGGAAGCGCTGGCCGACCATGCCGTGGCCGATGAGCACGAGGGTGGGAACGGTGGTCGCGGCCATGGTCAGGAGCCTCCGTCGGTGCGGGAAGGGGTGGCGGTCTCGGTGGTGAGGAGGTGCAGGAGCGGGGCCGTCGGCGGGAGCGGGGCGTCGGCCTCCCAGGTACGGGCGAGGGTGCCGACGGCGCCCAGGTCGCCGAGCAGGATGCCGCCCACCAGCCGGTCACCGCGGACGATGACCTTGCGGTAGGCGCTGCGGGTGGCGTCGGACAGGTGGATCACGTCGTCGCCGGGGCGGGGGGAGGGGGTGCCGAAGGCGGCCAGGTCGAGGGGGGCTGTGGGCGCGGGCGCCGGACCGGGGCCCGTGCCGTGGCCGGTGAGGGTGAGGCGGGTGAGGGCGCGGGTGCCGCGGTAGCGGGTGGCCTCCGCCCCGAGGATCCGCGCCAGCTGGTCGGCCTGTTCGAGGGCGGCGCCCGCCAGGCCGTACACCAAGCCGTCGTGCTGCGCACAGTCGCCGATCGAGTGAATGCGGGGATCGGCGGTCCGCAGCTGGTCGTCCACGATGATGCCGCGGTCGACCGGCAGCCCGGCGGCGCGCGCGAGGCCGACGCGCGGCCGTACTCCGCAGGCCAGGACGACCAGGTCGGCCGTCGGCGCGTAACCGTCCGCGAGCTCCACACCGCGTACGGTCCCGTCCTCGACGCGCAGTCCGCGCACCCGGCACTCCGTATGGACCTCGACGCCCAGCGACTCCAGGTGCGCGCGCAGCAAGGCGGCTGCGCCCGCGTCCAGTTGACGTTCCATCAGGTGCTCGCCCTGCTGGGCGAGTAGGACCGGTACGCCGCGCTCGGCCAGCGCGCGGGCCGCCGAGACGCCGAGCAGCCCGCCGCCGATCACCACGGCACGTGCGCCGGGCCGGTCCGCCGCCGCGGCGAGCGCCGTACAGTCGTCCAGCGTGCGGAACGGGTGGACGCCGCGCGGCAGGCCGCTGTCCGGCAGGCCGCCGTGACCGGGCGGGAAGAGGCCGCGCAGCGGCGGGAGCACGGGGTTGGAGCCGGTCGCGAGGACGAGCCGGTCGTACGGGACGGCCCGCCCGTCGTCGCACAGCACCGTACGGCGCTCCCGGTCGATCCGTACCGCCCGCACCCCGCCCAGCCACCGCACCGCGTCGTGCGGGGCGGGCAGGGTGATGACGTCCTGCGCGTACCGGCCGGCCAGTACGTCGGCGAGCAGGACGCGGTTGTACGGCGCGTGCGGCTCCTCACCGAGGACGGTGAGCGCCGGGCCGCCGTCGGCGGACGCCCGGCCGAGGCGCTGCGCCAGCCGGGCCGCGGCCATGCCGCCGCCGATCACCACCACACGCTGTTGCGAGGTCATGTCCGCCAGCGTGCGGTCCGGCTGTTACCCGTCCGCATCTGCGCTGTTTCCCGTGGGGAACGCTGACCTCAGCGTGGGGGAGGGCGGGGTGTGAGGGGTCCTGGTGCCGCGAGCCCTGGGGGTGGGGCCATGGCCGCGAACCCTGGGGTGGGAAGGGGGCTTGGCTGCGGGCCCTGAGGGTGGGAGGGGGCTTGGCTGCGGGCTTGGCCGCGGGGGCGGCGGTCAGAGCGCGATGCTCGCCGGAGGCGACAGTTTCCAGAGGTGGCCCAGGGGGCTGAGGCCCAGGCGGGCGGCGACGTTCCGGGAGGAGCGGTTGGTGTCGGAGGTGCTGTAGAAGAGGTGGCGGCCGGTGGGGGCCTGGAGCCGGGACCAGGCGGCGGTGACGGTCGCGGCGTGGCCCCGGCCGCGGTGGCCGGGGCGGGTCCAGGTGCCGGCTTCCGCGCCGTGGTCGGTCCAGCAGGGCGTGTGGCAGATCGAGACGACCCGGGCCGGGTCGGCGGGGTCGAGGGCCATGGCCCACGGGCCGAGTTTCCCGTCGAGGAGGTCGTGCCATTCGTCCGTGCCCCAGTTGCCGGGATTGGCGGGGCGCAGGGCCGCGAGCGCGGCGGGGTCGCCGGTGTCGGAGGGGACGACGGGCGCGGTCGGGGTGAAGCGGAGGCGGTCCGGGTGGATGAGGTAGCTCGGGCCCGAGGTGATGTGTACGGGGCCGAGGGCCGATTCCAGCAGATGCTGGAGGCGGGGGAGGGCCGGGGGCGGTAAGCCCGGGCCCTCGGGGGCGGGCGCCTTGGCCACGGACGCCAGCAGGTCGGCGGCGAGCGCGTCCGGGAGGTGGGCGGCAGCCGCCGGCACCTGGTGGCGGCCGTCGGCCGATACGGCGATCACCATGTGGTTCGGGCCCCGGAAGCGGCCCCGCTCGTCCGTGGGCCAGATGACCTCTATCTCGGTCCTGAGCAGGTCGGCGACGCTCACCGGGCGGCCTCCGGGTTCGGGGTGGCCTCCGGGTTCGGGGCGATCTCCGGGGGCGGGGCGGTCTCCGGGGTCGGGGCGGGCCCGGGCTCTGGCGCGGGTCCCGGTTGCGACGTGGATTCCGGTTCCGGCGTGGATTTCGATTTCGGCGTGGATCCCGGTCGGGGGGTCGCTCCGGGCTCCGGCGCGGCCCCCGGCTCCGGCGCGCACCCCGGCAGCGGCGCGGCCCCCGACACCGGCGCGGCCCCCGGCTTCGGCGCGCACCCCGGCAGCGGCGCGGCCCCCGACACCGGCGCGGCCCCCGGCTCCGGCGCGGCCCCCCGCTCCGGCGCGGGTGCCAGCAGGCGGGTGAGCGCGCGGCGGGTGCGGTCCTGGGCCAGCGGGTCGGCGAAGAGCTGGATGGCCTGGTTGAGGCCCGTGTAGAGGCCGATCAGCTCGAAGACGAGCTGCTCGGGGTCGGTGTCCGGGGGCAGCTCACCGGCCTCGACGGCGTACCGGATCTCGTTGGCCAGACGGCGGCGCCAGAGCGTGGAACGGCGCACCACCGCGTCCCGGATGGGGCCCACGCGCGCGTCGAACTCGACCGCCGCCGTGGTGAAGAAGCAGCCACCGGGGAAGGCGCCGTTCTCGCGCTCCAGGTAGGTGATCCAGTACTCGCAGACGGCCCGGAGCCGGGCGAGACCGGGCGCCGTACGCGCGGCCGGTTCCCACACCGCCCTGGAGAAGATCGCGGACGCGCTGTCCAGGGAGGCGAGCTGAAGCGCCTCCTTGGTGCCGAAGTGGCCGAGGACGCCGGCCTTGCTCATGCCCAGGTCGGCGGCGAGGCGGCCGATGGTCAGCCCGTCCAGCCCTTCGACCGAGGCGATCGCGATGCTGCGGTCGATGATCCGGTCCCGGGTCCGGCGGGACTCGGCGGCGGACTTGCGTGGGCTCATGCCGCCATCGTAGCCAGCGCGGCAGCAGGGGTCCCGGAATTAGCTTCCGACCGATCGGTTGCTATATTTCCGCCGGTGCCTCCAGGTGCCTCCAGGTGCCGTCCGCGCTGTCCGCACCGCCCGCATCATTTGAATCGCCTGTATCGCCCATATCGCTCGTACCACCCGTATTGCCCGTACCGGCCGTGTGCCCGTGTGCCCGTGCGCCCGTGTGCCCGCGGGCCGGCCGAGGACCCGAGGAGAAGCAGCCGTGCCGGGAACCCGTATCGCCGCGCTGGGACACCACCAGCCGTCGCGCGTCCTGACCAACGACGACCTGGCGGGGATGGTCGATACCAGTGACGAGTGGATCCGGCGCCGTACCGGCATCGTCACCCGGCGGATCGCCGACGAGGAGTCCGTCACCGACCTGGCCGCCGCTGCCGCCGCCAAGGCCCTGGCCGCGGCCGGGCTGGAGCCCGCCGACATCGGGCTGGTCACCGTGGCGACCTGCTCCGCCATCGACCGCTGCCCGTCGATCGCCGCCCAGGTCGCGGCCGCTCTCGGCATACCGTCGGCCGTCGCGTACGACCTGAACAACGGCTGCGCGGGCTTCTGCACCGCGCTCGCCACCGCCGACCACGCGGTGCGCGCGGGTGCCGCCCGGCACGCCCTGGTGATCGGCGCGGAGAAGATGTCGGACGTGACCGACTGGACCGACCGCAGTACGTGTGTGCTGCTCGGCGACGGCGCGGGGGCCGCCGTGGTGAGCGCCGCGGAGTCGCAGCACATCGGGCCCGTCGTCTGGGGCTCGGACCCGACCCGTGCCCAGGCCGTCCGCCTGCTGGGCGACTGGCACCCGCGCTTCGCGCAGGACGGGCAGACGGTGTTCCGCTGGGTCACCACCGAACTCGCCCCGCTGGCGCGGGAGGCGTGCGAGCGGGCCGGCATCGGCCTGGCCGACCTCGCCGGTGTCGTCACCCACCAGGCCAACCTGCGCATCATCGAGTCCGTGGTGCAGCAGCTCGGCCTGCCCGAGCACGTGGTGGTCGCCCGGGATGTCATCGACTCCGGGAACACGTCCGCCGCGTCCGTCCCCCTCGCCCTGTCCAAGCTGGTCGAACGCCGCGACCTCCCGCCCGGCGGCCCCGTCCTGCTGCTGAGCTTCGGCGGCGGGCTGTCGTTCGCGGGGCAGGTGGTGGACTGCCCGTAGCCGTAGCCGTAGCCGTAGCCGTAGCCGTAGACCCGTACCCGCGCCCGTAGCCGTAGCCGTAGGGGGACAGGCTCGCCAGGGTGATGCCCCTCAGCCCGTCCCGGCGCGGCGTTCGGGTGGTCCGCGCGTCACCCGAACGCCGACGGCCCGGCGCTGCCTGGTCCCATGGGTGCCCGGCCCCGCCCGTGCCCGGCCCCGCCCGTGCCCGGCCCCGTGCGTGCCCGGCCCCGTGCGTGCCCGGCCCCGTGCGTGTCCGGTCCCGGGCGGTGCCGGAGCGTGTCCGGCACCGCATCCGTGGGGCCGCCTCGTTCCGGCTTGTTTGGTATCCGGAGCGGGGGCACTCGTTGAGCGCCATATGTCTCCGACCGGGCTGGGAGGCCTGATGTCGTTCAATCCTTTGGAGCAGCGGGGCATTCCGCTGGACCGGCAGGTACGCAACTGGCGCGAACTCAACGTGACACCGATCGACCCGGACCACTGCGACCCGTACACCCGGTGCCGGATCATCACGATGAACGGGATCGAGGTGGAGGCGATCCTGTTCAGCCACCAGCTGGCCCGGCACTGTCCGGACATGGAGATCAAGCAGCAGCTCGCGCGGACCCGCTACATCGAGGCGCAGCAGCAGAAGGCGGTCAACTGGCTGCTGCCCGGCGTCTCGTCGGTGCTGGAGACGACCATCGCCTACGAGCAGGTGGCCGTCGATCTGACCGCGTGGGTGGCGCGGATGGAGCCGGACCCGTATCTGAAACAGGCGTACCAGTTCGGGGTGCTGGAGGACTTCGACCACCTGTACCGGTACGCGAACCTGTACGAGATGATCGAGCACCGCAAGGCGGAGTCGATCGTGGACGGGCTCACCGAGGTCATGCCGGGCCGGCCCACCCCGCTGCACCACCGCGACCCGGTGGACAACGTGCGCGAGCCGTACGACCGGACGAAGACCGACCCGCTGTCGAAGCTGCACGCGCTGACGATCATGTCGGCCGAGCAGCAGACGATGAACTTCTACATGAACACCGGCCCCACCTACATGGAGCCGATCGCCCGCCGTCTCTACCAGGAGATCGGGCTCATCGAGGAGGAGCACGTCACCCACTACGAGTCGCTGGTGGACCCGGGCGAGACGTGGTGGGAGCAGCTGGTCAACCACGAGTACAACGAGTGCTACCTCTACCACTCCTTCATGGAGCAGGAGAGCGACCCGAAGGTGAAGGCCATCTGGGAGCTGCACCTGAACATGGAGCTGGAGCATCTGCACCTGGCCTGCGACCTGATGCGCCGGCACGACGGCCGGGAGCCGGCCGAGATCCTGGCGCCCGCGCTGCCCAACGTGCTCACCTTCGAGCCCAACAAGGGCTATCTGCGCGAGCTGATCGCCAACCAGCTGGACCTGACCACGCTGGGCGCGGGGTACGTCCGCGAGGCCCACGAGCGGTTCGAGGCGATGCAGGAGGCCCTCAACGGCGGGGCCACGGCGCCCAGCGACGAGGTGCTGGCCGAGCACGACAAGCTGATCGGCGGCGACTACCGGCTGCAGACCGAGGGCGAGCACCCGGTCGCCGACCTGCGTGGAGGCCGGTCATGACCTCGCCCACCCACACCGGTGACGGCCCGGCCGCGCCGACGACCGATCCGGCCGCCGACCGCAACCCGACCCCGGACACGGACGTGGTCGCCCTCCTGATGGCGCAGCACGGCCAGATCCGCAACCTCTTCGACGAGGTCGAGCAGAGCACGGGGGACGCGCGCCGGGACGCGTTCCGCCGCCTGGTGCGGATGCTGGCGGTGCACGAGACGGCCGAGGAGGAGGTGGTCCACCCGTATGTCAAACGGGCGGCGGACGGCGGGGACGACATCGTCGCCGACCGGCTGGCCGAGGAGAAGACCGCCAAGGAGGCCCTGTCCGCGCTGGACGGCATGGACGTCGAGGACGAGGCGTTCCTGCCGCGGCTGCTGTCCCTGCGCACGGACGTGATGGAGCACGCCCGCGCGGAGGAGCGGTACGAGTTCTCGCAGCTGCGGCGGCTGAACGACCCCGGCCGGCTGGCCACCATGGCCAAGGCCGTCAAGGCGGCCGAGGCCACCGCGCCCACCCATCCGCACCCCGGCGTCGAGTCCGGCGCCGCGAACGCCGTGCTCGGCCCCATGGCGGCCGCCGTGGACCGCACCCGCGACGCCGTCCGCAAGGCCCTGGGCAAGGACGGATGAGCGGCGGTCCGGCCGGCCTCGGGCAGGGACCGGCCGGTACCGGAATCGGAACCGGGCTGTCGGAATCCGTCCGTTACGAGGTGTTTAGCACCCGGGAGAGCGGCTACGCGGTGGACTGGAAGGCACAGTCAAGATCCAAGTAAGGGTGAGTGATGATGGCTGAGTCCACCAACCCCGGCAACTTCGCCAACGACCGCGAGAAGGCCGCACGCGCCGGCCAGCAGGGCGGGCACGAGAGCGGTGGCAACTTCGCCAACGACCCGCAGCGTGCCTCCGAGGCCGGGCAGAAGGGCGGCCACGAGAGCGGCGGTAACTTCGCCAACGACCCGCAGCGTGCCTCCGAGGCCGGGCAGAAGGGCGGCCACGAGAGCGGCGGTAACTTCGCCAACGACCCGCAGCGTGCCTCCGAGGCCGGGCAGAAGGGCGGCCACGAAAGTGGTGGCAACTTCGCCAACGACCCGCAGCGCGCTTCCGAGGCCGGGCAGAAGGGCGGCCGAAGCCGCCAGGGCGAGTAGCTGCCGGACGGGGCGGTGACCTTCGCCGAACCGGATGCCGGGCCATGCAGCAGGCGTCCGGGGGCGGGTCCACCGGCCCACCGGGAACACAGAGGGCGGGCGTCCACCGGACGCCCGCCCTCTCCGGCTGTCACGCCCGGCCGGGTTCGGTCCCCGACCAGACCCGCCTCCCGGCCGGGCTCAGCCCCCGAGCGGGCTCAGCCCCCGGCCTTCGCCGGGCACAGGCGCCTCGGCTGCCGGTCGCCGCTCAGCTTCGCGTCCACGCAGCCGGCGGGAAGGCCGGCGTAGGGCGTCCTGCCGAAGTTGGCGGTGACGGTGAGCTTGCCGTTGCCGAACTCCGTGCGCTGCACCAGGTTGTCGGCGGTCAGACGCCGGAACGAGGTCAGCTTCTCGGTGCCCGCGGCCTTGTGCAGCGGGGCGAAGTACTTCTGAAGGGCGGCCAGTTCGGGACCGGACTTCTTCAGGGACGCGCCGTCGAGCACGTAGTTCAGCGGAATGTTGTAGAGCATCGCGAGCAGCGCGCGGTCCCTCTTCTGCTCGGGCAGCTTCTCGTACGACAGCTCCCAGCGTTCCGCGTTGACGAGCGAGCTGTGCAGCGCGGTCTCGTACAGCGGCACTCGGTACGCCGGGTCGTACATCGCCTTCGCCAGGTCGGCCGGCAGCCGTACCGGCTTGAAGAACGCGGTGGGGGCGTTCGCCGGGTAGTAGCCGCCCCAGGTCTTCCGGTCGCGTTCCAGCTTCCACAGGCCGTCGGCGACCGGCGTGGCCGCGCCGTGGTTGAAGGCCAGTACCCCGTTCGCCCAGGACTGGGCGCTCTCCGAACCCAGGACGAGCTTCTTGTCGTGGGCGAGCCGCCGCATCCGGGCGAGCCGGTTCGCACGGTCCCCGGCCTTGGTCATCGGGTGGGCGGCGTCGTGGTCGCGGAACAGTTCGCCGGTCGCGTCCACGTCGAGGAAGTAGCTGTCGGCGCCGTTGGCGGTCATCGCGCGGGTGCGGTCCGCGAGGTAGCGGCGGCTCGGCTCGGCCTGCTCGAACGCCTGTGAACTGAGGTAACAGCCGCGGTTGCCGAAACCGGTCCGCGGCTTGCCCTTGGCGTCGCGCACGCAGAAGTCCGGGTAGACCGTGCCGGGCCACTTGGAGGTGGGGGAGTCGGCGGTCTTCGGGTCCTGGCCGTTGGCGAACGTGTCGTACGGGCCCACCAGATAGCCCGCCTTCTCGGCGGCCCGGACGGCGGCGGCGTCCATCGGGTCCGGCCCGGCGTCGTAGCCGAGCCACATCCGGTCCACGCCCAGCTTGCGCAGTTCCTCGACGCCCGCGGCCTTGCGCGCGTCGCCCCACACATAGGCGTGGAACGCGCCGAGCAGCCTGCCGTTGGCCGGATTCTTCTCGATCTTCTCGCGGAGGCTGCCGAGCTGCCCGTGTTCGGCGAGCCAGGAACGGTAGTCGGCACCGGGCGCTACGGGGTTGCCGTCGGTGAGGGCGAAGGTGACGGTGTAGTCGCGGGTGCCGTCGCCGGCGTCGAAGTCGTGGGTGGCGGCGGTGTTCAGCCGCCCGCCGTCGGAACGGAACTTCAGCGAGGTGCCGAGGTCGGTGGGGGTGAGGTAGCTGACTCCGTGGTCCTTGCCCAGCGTGTGGCCCCACAGCGGCAGTTCGAGCCCGCCGACGTCGATCGGGTCACCCGTCAGCCCGGCCTTCTCCGAGTTCCAGAACGTGTCGCGCACGGGGATGTCCAGCCCCTCGCCGCGCGGCAGTTGTACGGCGGAGGCGGCCCGGTCCGTACCGGTCACCGGCCAGGTGAGCGACCCGTCCCGGTCCGCCTTCATGCTGACCCGCAGCCGCCCGTGGTCCGCGCGGGCGGTCACCGTCAGCCCCTTGTCCGGGTAGCTCCAGCGGACGCCTTCGCCGGTGCGCCGGACCGGGCCCGGCGTGCCGAGCGCGGTGCCGGACGGCGCCGACAGGGTCAGGCTCTTGCCGTCCGCGGTACGGGCGTGCAGCGCCAGCGTGCCGGTGTCCACGGTGACCGTGCCGCCCCGGACGGGAATGTCGACATGCCGCCCGGCGACGGACCCGGCCACCGCCTGGCCGCTGCACCCGGAGGCGCCGACGGAGGCCGTGGCGGTCAGGGCGAGGGAGGCGGCGAGCACGCGCGTACCGGTGCGGGTGCGGGCGCGTGTACCGGTGCCGGTGCGCGTACCGCTGCCGGTGCGGATACGGGAGCGGCCGCCTCTGGAGGCGATCTTGAAGTCCATGGGGACGTGGATAGTGGGCGGGTCTAAGAACTCTGTAAGAGAAGCCGGGAGAAGCGGGGGCGCACGGGTCCGGCCCGTCGGATGTTGTCCGACCCTCCCACGCGTGGTTAGCTTAGGCTTACCTAAGTCGAGGTCGGCGGGGCGCGCGCCGTGTCCGACCCGGCGGAAGTCGTCTGTGCCCGCGCGACGCGCCGGGCGGGAAAGCGGGTTGTCGATGGGAGCGTCGATGAAGACATCGGTGGGCACGTCGACGGGCGCGGCCGGGGGAACCCTGCCGGGCGCCGCGGCGGGCACGGCGACGGGGACGGCAGGGGGGACGGTGCCGGGTGCTCCCTCCGGCGTGCCGACGGGTACGGGGAAGGCGGGCGACGTGCCCGCCGGCCCGCCGCGCACGTCGCGCCCGGCACCGGCCGAAACCGTGGACAGCCCGCGGATCGTGGCGCTGGCCGCCTCCGTGGCGGGCGGACGGGACGCCGCCGTACGGGAGTTCTGGGCCGAGGCGGAGGCGCAGGGCACCCCGCTCGTCGAGCCGATCCCGTGGGACCCGGAGCACCGGGCCGTCACCTTCCTGTGGCGCGGCACGGAGGACACCCGCCGGGTCCTCCTCCTGGTCAACCGCCTCGTGGACCGCTCGCACCTCGCGGGCAGCCTGATGCGCCGCATCCACGGCACCGACGTCTGGCACCTCACCTACCGGCTGCGGTCCGATCACCGTGGGTCGTACGCGATCGCGCCCGACACGGGGAGCGGCGGCGGGCGGCGCCGTGCGGGGGCCGCGCCCGCGGCTACGCCCGCGTCCGCAAGCACCTCCGCGCCTGCACCCACATCGGCAACCACAACCACATACGCACCCGTGTCCGCACCCGGACCCGCATCCACGTTCGCATCCGAAGACAGCCCTGCGGACGACTTCCAGGCCCGGCTGCTGCCGCTGCTCGCCGTGGCCGGTCCCGACCCGCTCAACCCCCGCACGGTCCCCGGCCGCCGGCAGGGCACCGGCAGTTCGGTCTTCGAGCTGCCCGACGCGCCGCCACAGCCGTGGCGCCCGTGGGAGCCCGCGGTCCGGCCGGCCGGGAGCGGCGGCCGGGGCGTGGTGGAGCGGCACCGGCCGACCAGCGCCGCCCTCGCGGCCCGGCGCGACGTGTGGACGTACGTACCGCCGGGTCCGCTCCCGGACGGCGGCGCGGACACGCTGGTGCTGCTGGACGGCGACATGTGGTTCGGGCGGCTCGGTGTGCAGACGCTGTTCGACCGGCTGATCAGGGACGGTGCGCTGCCGCCCCTGGTCGTGCTGGCGCCGGACGCCGTGGACAACGCCACGCGCGCCCGCGAATTCGGCGGCCGGCAGGCGTATGTGAACTTCCTCGCCGCCGAACTGCTGCCCTGGGCGGCGGCGCGGCTGCCGGTGACGTTCGACCCGTCGCGCACGGTCGTCGCGGGCGAGAGCCTGGGCGGGCTCACCGCGCTGTACGCCGGGCTCGCGGCGCCGCGCCGGTTCGGCAAGGTGCTGGCCCAGTCGCCCTCGCTGTGGTGGCGGCCCGAGGGGCCGGGGCCCGTGGGCGGAGCCGATGCCGCGGACGGCCCCTCCTGGCTGGCGCGGGAGTACGCGGACCGGACGAAGCACGCCGACGGCGGCCCCCACCGGCTGCGGGCCCACCTGCGCGTCGGCCGCTACGAGGGGGACATGCGCGAACGGTCCCGCGAGTTGCGCGACACGCTGCGCGGCCTCGGGCATTCCGTCGCGTACACGGAGTACAACGGCGGTCATGACTACGCCTGCTGGGCAGGCGGACTGGCGGAGGGGCTGGTGGACCTGCTGGGGCGGGCGGACGACGGGACAAGGGACGGGGGTGTGTGATGTCGCTTCCGGTTGTGCTGCACCGCACCTACTGCCACCTCAGGTCCCGCGCCTACCACGTCGTTCTGCGGACGCCCCGCTTCCGTACGGCCAAGTCCGTTCCACCGGTGGCGGCCGGGGAACGCCGGCCGGAACGCCCGAAACGAACCGCCGCCGGCCGACGGCCCGTTCCCGACCGTCCGCAAAGGCGTGCCTCTGACCGTCCGCAAAGTCAGGCCCCTGGCCGTCCGCAAAGGAACGCCTCCGACCGTACGCAACGGGGCGCCGCGACCCGCCGCCCCACCCCGGACCGCCCCCGGCGGTCCGCCCCCGACCGTCCTCACCGGCGTACCAAGGCCCTCGCCGGGTGACGGACGCGGCGCCCCGCCCCACCAGTGCCGGGGCGGGGCGCCCCTTGTACAGGCCGGTGGCGGGCGGCGGTCACGGGCCGCCCGCCACCGGCCCTCCTGTGACTCCCGCCACCCCGGCCTCATCCGCCCCGCCGGGCTCCATAAGATCGGCCGGTGCCCGCAGACATATCGCTGACGACGACCCTCCTGCTGTGCGTGGCCGCCCTCGCGGCCGGCTGGATCGACGCCGTCGTGGGCGGCGGCGGTCTGCTGCTCCTGCCGGCGCTGCTCGTCGGCCTCCCGCACACGCCCGCCGCCTACGTCCTGGGGACCAACAAGTCCACGGCCGTCGTCGGCACCGCCGCCGCGGCGTACACGTACGTACGCAAGGCGCCCGTGGATCTGCGCACCGCCGTACGCATCGGGCTGGCCGCGCTCGGCGGCTCGCTGGGCGGGGCGTTCTTCGCGGCGGGCATCAACAGCGAGGTGCTGCGCCCGCTCATCATGACCGTGCTGGTGGGCGTGCTGGCGTTCGTGCTCTTCCGTCCGGCCTTCGGCACCGCGCCGCCGCCCTCCGGGCCGGTCACCCGGCGGCGCGTGCTGGCCGCGGTCCTCGTCGCGGGCCTGGGCATCGGCTTCTACGACGGGCTGATCGGCCCCGGCACCGGCGCCTTCCTCGTCGTGGCGCTGGCCGCGATCCTGCACATGGACCTGGTCACGTCCTCGGCCACCGCGAAGATCGTCAATGTGTGCACCAACGTCGGCGCGCTGGCCATGTTCGCCTACCAGGGCACGGTCCTGTGGCAACTGGGCGCGCTGCTCGCGGCGTTCAACTTCGTCGGCGGCACGGTCGGTGCGCGCATGGCCCTCAAGCGGGGCGCCGGGTTCGTGCGCGGGGTGCTGGTCGTGGTCGTCGTGTCGCTGCTGTGCAAGCTGGCCTTCGACCAGTGGGTGGCCTGAGAGCCGGGCCGGCCGCCGGTCCGGGAGACGCGGCCCGCGCCTCCCGGAGAGCCGGGCCGCCGCCCTCAGTTCATGGTCTTCGTCGCGGTGACGGCGGTCAGCAGGACTGCGGAGTCCTGTAGCGCCTTCAGGCCGTGCCGCTCGTGCGGGACCGGTACGACCTGGCCGGCGATCAGGTCCCGGTCGTCGCCGGTCCCGGTCAGCCGCACCCGGCCGTGCAGCACCTGGAGGCTGGCCGCCGGGGGTGTGGTGTGCTCGTCCAGCGCGGCGCCCTCGATGAGCGCGATCACGGTCTGCCGGAGCGGGCCGTCCTGGAGGAAGAGATGGGCGCTGCGCCCGTGTGCCGAGGCCCTGGCGTCGTCGAGCTGGCGGCGGGTGAGCGAACTGAGGTCGTCCATGACGCGGCCTTTCGGTCGGGGTCCGGATCCGCGGCGCCGGGGGACCGGCACCGGTGCCGGAGTACTGGTACCCGTACGGGCCCGGCTCACCGCGCCGCCGCCGGGGTCCATCCTGACGGGTGGCCGGGCGGCTGCCGAATGGCCGGTGCGCACGGCGCGGGCCGGTGGCCGGGGGCAGGATGATCACGACGGTCCGTACGATGCGGAGGGACTTGATCATCGACCAGTGCCCGAAGGGGGACGTCCAGGTGCGAGGCGAACCGGCGGAGCGGGAACGGCCCGAGGGAGCCGCGGCGGACGGCGGCGGCCCGGCCGGCTGTCTGACCGTCATGACGACGACCGACAGCGCCGAGAAGGCGGAGGCGCTGGCCCGCGGCGCGATCGAGGCACGGGTGGCGGCGTGTGCGCAGATCAGCGCGCCCGTCACGTCCGTGTACCGGTGGGAGAACGCGATCGAGACGGCACAGGAGTGGCAGGTGCTGTTCAAGACGACGGAGGCCCGGTACGCGGCGCTGGAGGCGTACCTCCTCGAAGCGCACGACTACGACACACCGGAGATCATCGCGACGCCGGTCACGCGGGGCGGTGCCGGGTACCTCGCCTGGGTCGCGGCGGAGACGAGCTGAGGTGGGACGGCGATCCGTGACGCGGCGATCCTCGATGCGGCGATCCGTGATGCGGCCAAGCGGCGGCCCGGAGAGTGACGGCCTGGCGACGGGCAAGGACCGGGCGGCGGGCGACGGCCGGGCGGCGGGCGACGGCCGGGCGACGGACGGCGGACCGGGCGGCGAGGCGGCTGACGGGCCGGCCGGCGGCCCCCGGCACCGCCGTGGACACCGGTACAGACGGCCGGTCCTGGCCGGGGCGGCCGCGGCGGGAGTGGCGTTCGCGCTGTGCTTCCTCATGGTGCCCGCGAACGGCGCGACCGCCGAAGGCGCTGACGGCGGCTGGACGAGCGAGGCCGCGGCGCGCTACTGGACGGCCGGGCGGATGGCCTCGGCCGTCCCCTCGGGCCCGGACGGCGGCAAGGCCGCCGCCGCGCCCACCGCCCGGTCCATGACGGCCGCCCCGGGAGCCGCCGGTTCCGCGCGG
Source organism: Streptomyces albofaciens JCM 4342 (assembly GCF_008634025.1). Classification (NCBI taxonomy): domain Bacteria; kingdom Bacillati; phylum Actinomycetota; class Actinomycetes; order Kitasatosporales; family Streptomycetaceae; genus Streptomyces; species Streptomyces albofaciens. The sequence continues at coordinate 1,939,284 of NZ_PDCM01000001.1, forward strand.
CACTTCGAGGGCGTGCCCTCCGTCGGCGTGCTCTTCTCCGTAGACAAGGACGCGCGGGCGCACCACTGCACCGCCAGTGTCGTTCGCAGCCCGCAGCGCAACCTGATCCTCACGGCCGGGCACTGCAATCCGGGAGCGCGTGCGGCTTTTGTCCCGCAGTATCGTTCCGGCGCCACGGAGCAGCCGTACGGAATCTGGGCGATCGACCGCGGCTTCACCCACCCGGACCGCACCGACACCGGCCCGGGATCGGACCTCGACTTCGCGTTCGCGACGGTCAAGCCGGACGGTGAGGGCCGCGCCCTGGAGTCGGTCACCGGCGGCAACACCCTGGCCCGCACGCCCGGTTACACCACCGACGTCACCGTCATCGGCTACCCGACGGCCCGCAACGACCCCGCCGACCAGGCCATACGGTGCGCGGTGCGGACCGCCCGGCTCACCGGTCAGCGGCAACTGCGCATGGACTGCGGCGGGTTCTACGGCGGCACCTCGGGCAGCCCATGGCTGCGCCGCTTCGACGAGCGGACGAAGACGGGGTACGTGGTCGGCGCCATCGGCGGCCTGAACGGCGGCGGCCCCTCCGGCCCGGACAGCCACCGGACCTCCTACAGCCCGTACTTCGGCGCGGAGGTCTTCCGGCTGTACGCCCGCGCCGCAGCGGGCTGAGGGCCCGGGGACGACGGCCGGGGGCGACGGCGGCGCGCTACCCCAGCGCCGCCGCCACCCCGTCCTCCCGCGGCCCGAGGAAGCGCGGGTCGGGGCGTACCGCCGCCTCGACCGCCGCCTTCGCCGCCGCGAACACCTCGCGGGTCCCGCCGTAGTACCAGGTGACATCGTGCCGGTCGTCGACGCCGACCCCGTACGCGTCGAGCCCGGCCGCACCGCACAGCGCCAGCGCGCGCCGGATGTGGAAGGCCTGGCTGACCAGGACGGCCCGGTCCACGCCGAAGATGCGGCGGGCGCGGGTGCAGCTGTCCCAGGTGTCGAAGCCCGCGTGGTCGCCGACGATCCGGTCCGCGGGCACGCCGTGCGCGACCAGGTACGCGCGCATGGCGTCCGGCTCGTCGTAGTCCTCGCGGCTGTTGTCGCCGGTGACGAGGAGCGCGCGGACCTTGCCGTCCTCGTAGAGGCGGGCGGCGGCGTCCAGCCGGTGCGCCAGGTACGGGGAGGGTTCGCCGTCCCACAGGCCCGCGCCGAAGACCACGGCGACCGGCGCCGCCGGGACGTCCTCGACCGTACGGACCCGGGCGCCCGCGGTGGCGTTCAGCCAGGTCGCGGGCAGCAGCGCCACCACACAGGCGAGCACGGCGACCTGGAAGGCCCGCCGCTGCCCGCGCCGCGTCCGGGGAAGGCGCGCCCGGCCCCGTATCCGCCGTAGCCACCCTTTCCCCTGTGTCCGCTGTGGCTGCTGTGTCATCAGTTGCCCCCCGTTGTTCTCGTTGCCGCCGCAAGCAGCGACGCGCCGCGGCCTGGCATGGTTGCGGGGACGAGGGGCCCGGCCCGTGCCCCGCACCGCGCACGTCCGTACCGCACGCGAAGGAACCCGACCGGATGACCACCGAGCCCGAGCGGCTGCCGTTCTTCGTCTACGGAACGCTGCGCCCCGGCCGGGCCAACTACGCCCGGTGCCTGCGCGGCCGGACGGTGTCCGAGGAATCCGCGCTGGTCAGAGGCGTGTCGCTGTACGAGGGGCCAGGGTATCCGTACGCCGTGACCGGCCCCGCCGAGGCCGTCGTGCACGGCGATCTCGTACAGCCGGGGGAGGACGTCTACGACGCCGTGCGCGCCGCCCTGGACCGGCTGGAGGGGCACGTCCCGGGCGCTCCCGGCAACCTTTACGAGCGGGTGGCGCGGCAGGCCGAGTGCGCGGACGGCCGGAGCGTGCGCGCGTGGCTGTACGTGGCGGCCGAGCCGCTGGCCGGCCGGCTGCGCGCGTCCGGCACACCGGTCCCGGGCGGCGACTGGACGAGGTCGCCCCGTTAACCTGGACCACTTGCCCGAACCACACAGGCCCCGGCAGCCCCGCGAGCCCTTTCGGTCCCGGCAGCCCCCGCAGTACCGAGCAGCAGACAGGTGTGATCCCAGCGTGCCCCCCTCCACCCCGGACCCGGCGAACCCCCCGTCCCCCTCGCTCCCCCCGTTCCCCAAGGCGGAGCTGCACCTCCACATCGAGGGCACCCTGGAACCCGAGCTGGCCTTCGCCCTCGCCGAGCGCAACGGCGTCACCCTCCCGTACGCCACCGAGGACGAGCTGCGCCGCGCGTACTCCTTCAGCGACCTCCAGTCGTTCCTGAACCTCTACTACGCGCTGATGGACGTGCTGCGCACCGAGGACGACTTCGCCGACCTCACCCACGCCTACCTGGCCCGCGCGCGGGCCCAGGGCGTCCGGCACGCGGAGATCTTCTTCGACCCGCAGGCGCACACCTCGCGCGGTGTGCCCCTCGGCACCGTCGTCGAGGGCCTGGCGCGGGCGCTGGACACCGCCGAGGAGCGCTACGGCATCACCACCCGCCTGATCATGTGCTTCCTGCGCGACGAGAGCGCCGGGTCCGCGCTCGCCACCTTCCAGGCGGCCCGCCCGTACCTGGACCGGATCACCGCCGTCGGCCTGGACTCGGCGGAGGTCGGGCACCCGCCGTCGAAGTTCGCGGAGGTCTATGAGCTGGCGCGGGCGGCCGGGCTCAAGTGCGTGGCGCACGCGGGCGAGGAGGGCCCGCCGTCGTACGTGTGGGAGGCGCTGGACGTGCTCGGCGTGGACCGCGTCGACCACGGCGTGCGCTGCCTGGAGGACCCGGAGGTGGTCGCCCGCCTGGTCGCCGACCAGGTGCCGCTGACCGTCTGCCCGCTGTCCAACGTCCGGCTGCGCGTGATCGACGAGCTGGCCGACCACCCGCTGCCCGCGATGCTCGACGCCGGTCTGCTGGTGACCGTCAACTCGGACGACCCCGCCTACTTCGGCGGCTACGCCGACGACAACTTCACCGCCGTACGCGACGCCCTGGACCTGGACGAGGAGACGCTGCGCACCCTCGCCCGCAACTCCTTCCGCGCGTCCTTCCTGGACGAGGCGACCCGCGAGGCCTACCTCAAGGAGGTCGAGGCGCACGGGCGGTGACCGGCCCGGACGGCCGGAACCGCCCCTGACCGCTCTTGACCTCAAGTTCGGTTGAGTTCCTAGGTTCTTCCTCGTCGGGCACCGTGCCCGCGCTCTTGGAGGAGGACACCATGCAGTACTCGCACAGCGACGCCGAACTCGCGGGCCAGCCCATCGGCTACTGGGCCTGGGCCGCCCACACAGCCGCCGTCACGCACATCCGCGCCGGGCTGGCCCGCCACGGTCTGAGCCAGCCCCAGTGGTGGGTGCTCAACCAGCTGGTGGGCCACGCCGGCGGCCGCGGCCGGGCGGAGGTGACCGACATGCTCAAGGGCTACCTGGACGTCGGCGCCGAGGGCATCGGCGCCGCCGTCGACGACCTCCTCGGCCGCGGCCTCGCCGCCGCCGACGGCGACCGGCTGCACATCACCGCCGAGGGCGCGGACCTGCACGCCCGGTGCGCCGCGCTCCAGAAGGAGATGCGCGCCACGATCCACGACGGCATCAGCGACGAGGAGTACGTCCGTACGCTCAAGGTGCTCCAGCGCATGATCCACAACGTGGGCGGGAAGATGTGGCACCACTGAGCGGCCGGGCGGCCCCTTACCCCCGGGGTAATCGACCGGCCCCGCCTTCCGCGGCAGCATCGGGCACACCGGCGGGAACCCCCGCCGGGCCCGGCCGCACCCGCGAGGAGAACGCATGACCGTCGACCCCACCGCCGCCACCCCGGGCACGACCACGGACCCGGCGCCGGCCGCCGAGGCCACCCGGGCCGTCGTGCGGCAGTTCCTCGCCGCCCGGATGGCCGGGGACACCGGACGGCTCACGGAACTGTTCGCCGACGAGGTCGACTGGCTGCTCGCCGAGAACCCCGCCGTCCCGTGGATCCGCCCCCGCACCACGGCCGCCGAATGCGCCGCCCAGGCGGAGGAGCTGGCGGCCCACACCGTCCCCGAGGACGCCCGCGCCTCGGTCGACGCCTTCCTGGTCGACGGCACCGACGCCGTCGTGACGGGACACGTCTCGGGAACCGTGCGCGCGACGGGCAAAACCTTCGAGGGCCCCTTCGCCCTCCGCCTCACCGTCGAGAACGGCCGCATCACCCGCCACCACCTCTACGAGAACAGCCTGTCCATCGCGGAGGCGTGCAGGCCGTGAGGGCGGTGCCCCCGGTCATGCTCCGTCGGTCCTGGGGTCCACCCGCTCCACCCGCACCGCACACACCTTGAACTCCGGCATTCCCGACGTCGGGTCGAGGGCCGGGTTGGTGAGGGTGTTCGCGCGCCCCGGGCCCGGCCAGTGGAACGGCATGAAGACCGTGTCGGCGCGGATCGCCTCGCTGTAGCGGGCGGGGGCCACCGCGCGGCCACGGCGGGAGGTCACCGCCACCGGGTGGCCGTCCTCGATGCCGTGCTGCCGGGCGAGGCGCGGGTGGATCTCCACGTACGGGCCGGGGGCGGCGGCGTTCAGGCCGGGGACGCGGCGGGTCTGGGCGCCCGACTGGTACTGGGCCAGGACCCGGCCGGTGGTCAGGAGCACCGGGTACGCCTCGTCCGGCTCCTCGGCGGCGGGGCGGTGGGTGACCGGGACGAAGCGGGCCCGGCCGTCGGGTGTCGCGAAGCGGTCCAGGAAGAGGCGCGGGGTGCCGGGGTGGTCCTCGTCGGCGCAGGGCCAGAAGACGCCGTCCTCGGTGGCGATCCGCCGGTAGGTGATGCCGGCGTAGTCGGCCGGGCCGCCGGCCGAGGCGCGGCGCAGTTCGTCGAAGACCTCTTCCGGGTCGGCGGGGAACCCCTTCTCCCAACCCAGGTGCGCGGCAAGGGCGTTGAGGATCTGGAGGTCGGTGCGGACGCCGGGGGGCGGGGCCAGGGCGCGGCGGCGCAGCAGTACCCGGCCCTCCAGGTTCGTGGTGGTCCCGGTCTCCTCCGCCCACTGGGCGACCGGCAGCACCACGTCCGCCAGCGCCGCCGTCTCCGACAGCACGACATCGGCCACCGCCAGGAAGTCCAGCGCCCGGACGCGCTGCTCGACGTGGGCGGCGCGGGGTGCGGAGACGACGGGGTTGGAGCCCATGAGGAGCAGGGCCCGAATGTCCCGGCCCAGCGCGTCCAGCAGCTCGTACGCGCTGCGGCCGGGCCCCGGGAGCGACTCCGGCGGTACGCCCCACACACCCGCCACATGCGCCCGCGCGGCCGGATCGGCCAGCTTGCGGTAGCCCGGCAACTGGTCCGCCTTCTGGCCGTGTTCACGCCCGCCCTGCCCGTTGCCCTGGCCGGTCAGGCACCCGTAGCCGGACCGTTCGCGGCCCGCCCGCCCGGTCGCCAGGCACAGGTTGATCCACGCGCCCACCGTGTCCGTCCCCTTCGCCTGCTGTTCGGGGCCGCGTGCCGTCAGCACCATCGAGCTGTCCGCGTCGCAGAACAGGCCGACCGCGGCGCGCAGTTGGGGTACCGGTACACCGGTGATCCGCTCGACCAGCTCCGGCCAGTGCGCCATCGCGGCGGCCCGTGCCGCGGGCCAGCCGCTGGTGCGGGCCGCGATGAACTCCTCGTCCGTACGCCCCTCCGCCACCACCAGGTGCAGCAGCCCCAGCGCGAGCGCCAGATCGGTGCCGGGGCGCGGCGCCAGGTGCAGGTCCGCCTGCTCGGCGGTGCGGGTACGGCGCGGATCGACGACGATCAGCCGGCCGCCGTTCTCCTTCAGCTCCGTCAGATAGCGCAGCGCGGGCGGCATCGTCTCGGCCAGGTTCGAGCCGACGAGCAGCACACAGCCGGTGCGGGCGACGTCGGCCAGCGGGAACGGCAGCCCGCGGTCCAGGCCGAAGGCCCGCTGGTGCGCGGCGGCGGCCGAGGACATGCAGAACCGGCCGTTGTAGTCGATCTGCGAGGTGCCGAGCACCACCCGCGCGAACTTGCCCAGCGCGTACGCCTTCTCGTTGGTCAGCCCGCCCCCGCCGAAGACGCCCACCGCATCCTTGCCGTAGGCCGCGCCGGCACGGGACAGACCGTCGGCCACCCGGCGCAGCGCCGTCTCCCAGTCCGCCGGTACGAGGCGGCCGGTCGCGGTGTCCCGTACCAGCGGCTCGGTCAGCCGGGCGCCCGGCGCGAGCAGTTCGGCGGCGGTGCGGCCCTTGCCGCACAGGGCGCCCCGGTTGACGGGGAACGCCGGGCGCTCCACGACCTCGGCCGGGGGACCGGCGGCGCCCGCCGGGGCGCGGCGCAGGCCCATGCCGCACTGGAGGGAGCAGTACGGGCAGTGCGTCTCCACGGGCGCGCCGGCGTGCGCTTCCTGCGGCGGACCCGCCGGGTCGGTGCTGGTGCGGGGGGTGGCGGCAGTCATGCGGCCAGCCTGCGGCCTGCGTGTTTCCGCTGGTCCGGAGCGGCGTTACGGGCCGGGGAAGCGCGCCTCACGGTGGCGGTGCCGAGGAGGTGAGGAGCCCGGTCCGTACTTCACGTACGGCCGCCGCACCGCGACAGCCACCCGAAACCCGCCGTCACATCCGCGCAACGGCACCGCAACGACCGGCTGCCAGGCTCCCTCCATGACGGCGTCGACACCGACCCCACCGCCCGCGGGCCCCTCCGGCCGCGCGGTCCCCTTCGACAGTACGGCGCAGATCATGACGGAGATCACCACCCAGCTCGGCGAACGGCTCGGCCGGGTCAGGCTGTACGGCCTGCCCCGCCGCGCCCCGGCCGCGCCCCGCCCCGCTCCCGGCGCCGCGGCGGCCCGGGAGGCGCCCCCGCTCGTCGCGGTGGCGCACGGCAGCCGCGACCCCCGCGCACTGCGCACCGTGACCGCCCTCCTGGACCGGGTGCGCGCCCTGCGCCCCGGCCTCACCGTCCGCCTCGGCCACATCGAACTGAACGCGCCCCTGCTCCCCGACACACTGGCGCGGCTGAGCGGCCCGGCCGTCGTCGTACCGCTGCTGCTCGCCCGCGGCCACCACGTCGGCCACGACATCCCCGCGGCGCTTGAGGACGCCCCTCACCTCACGGCGCGCCTCGCCCGTCCGCTCGGCCCCCACCCCCTGCTCGCCGAAGCCCTGCACGCGCGCCTCGAAGGGGCCGGTGCCCGGCGGCCGGGCGCCGTCGTGCTGGCCGCCGCCGGATCGCGCGCCCCCGAGTCGGCCGCCGACACGGCCCGTACGGCGCGGCTCCTGTCCGACCGGCTCGGCGGCGTACCCGTCCTGCCCGCCTACGCCTCCGCACCCGCGGACGGGGGCCCGCCCGGCACCCCGCTCTCCGTCCCCGCCGCGCTGCGCGCCCTCGCCGCCCGCGGCCACCACCGCCCGGCCCTCGCCTCCTGCTTCACCGCGCCCGGCCGCTTCGCCGCCCAGTGCGCCGCCGCGGCCCCCGGGCCCGCCGCCGCGCCGCTCGGCGACCACCCCGCGCTGGCCCGGCTGGTGCTGCACCGTTACGACCAGGCACTCGCTGCGCGCAGCGCATACGACCACGACTCCACCCGGGCGGCTACCGTCGCCGTATGACGGGCACACGAACGACGGTCGGCCGCGAAGCCGGCCACAACGGCACGGGCTACGGCCCGGCCGACACCGAACGCTGGGTCACCGAGCCCGACAAACGCCCGGGACGCACCGCCTTCCAGCGCGACCGGGCCCGGGTGCTGCACTCCGCCGCGCTGCGCCGGCTGGCGGGCAAGACCCAGGTGGTCACGCCCGGCACCACCGAGCACCTGTGGGACGCCAGCCCCCGCACCCGCCTGACCCACTCCCTGGAGTGCGCCCAGGTCGGCCGGGAACTCGGCGCGGCCCTCGGCTGCGACCCGGACCTGGTCGAGACCGCCTGCCTCGCGCACGACCTGGGCCACCCGCCGTTCGGGCACAACGGCGAGCAGGCGCTGAACGAGGTCGCCGCGCCCTGCGGCGGCTTCGAGGGCAACGCCCAGTCGCTGCGGCTGCTCGCCCGCCTGGAACCGAAACGGTTCGTCCCGGACGCGGACGGTACGGCCGTCAGCGTCGGGCTCAACCTCACCCGGGCCGCGCTGGACGCCGCGACCAAGTACCCGTGGCCGCGCGGCGGGCACCCGACCGACCCCGGTTCGCCCAAGTTCGGGGTCTATGAGGACGACCTGCCGGTCTTCGCCTGGTTCCGGCAGGGCGCCCCCGAGGCCGCGCGCAGCTTCGAGGCGCAGGTCATGGACTGGGCCGACGACGTGGCGTACTCGGTGCACGACGTCGAGGACGGGCTGCACGCCGGCTACCTGGACCCCAACTGCCTGCTCGCCGAGCCCGAACGTGCCGAAGTGTTCGCGATCGCCGCGGAACGTTACGCGCCCGGCGCGGACCCCGCGGAACTGGGCGCCGCCCTCGACCGCCTGCTCGACCAGGAATGGTGGCCGCACGGCTACGACGGCACGGCCGTCGCCCAGGCCCGGCTGAAGGACGCCACCAGCCAGCTGATCGGCCGCTTCTGCCTGGCGGCCGAGACCGCCACCCGCGCCGCGTACGGGACCGGACGGCTCACCCGGCACCGCGCGCGGCTCGTCGTGCCGGCCGGAACCCGGCTGGAATGCGCCGTGTTGAAGGCCGTGGCGGAACGGTACGTCATGCGCCGGCCCGACCAGGAAGCGCTCCGCGCCGACCAGCGCGTGATCATCGCCGAACTCGCCGAGGCGCTCATCGCCCGCGCCCCGGACGGCCTCGACCCGCAGTTCCGGTTCCTGTACGACCAGGCCGAGGCGGCCGGTGACGACACCGCGCGGATGCGCGCCCTGATCGACCAGATCGCCGCCCTGACCGACGCCTCGGCACGTTCTCTGCACGCCCGGCTCACCCGGCCGCGTGGCACGCTCTGAGCAGCGGCACCGGCGCCGCCGGGGCATCCTGGGCGGGGCCCGTGCGACTCCTGGGTAACCGGGCCCCTCGGCCCCCTTCCCGCAGCACGCCGGGTGCGGGACGCTCGGGCTTGAGTGTGGCGAACCAGGGAAACACATCAGGGGCACAACGGGGTGGCCGGCCGCCGGACGCGGTGCGCCGCCCGGTGCCCGGACGGCCTGGGGGAGTGCCCTCGCCCGGCGTCACACGACCGGGCGGGGACACGCGGGCGGCAGCACGCGGCCCGCGCACTGCGGGGGTAGAACGGGGACACCGATCGGGGGGCGTTCACGGACGCGGACGCACCGCGCCGCAGCGAGGAGGAAGCAAGTGGTCGACGCACACCAGACGTTCGTCATCGTCGGGGGTGGCCTGGCCGGGGCAAAGGCCGCCGAGACCCTTCGTGCGGAAGGCTTCACCGGCCGGGTGATACTGATCTGTGACGAGCGCGACCACCCGTACGAGCGCCCCCCGCTCTCCAAGGGGTACCTGCTCGGCAAGGAGGAGCGCGACAGCGTCTTCGTCCACGAGCCCGCCTGGTACGCCGGCGCGGACATCGAACTGCACCTCGGCCAGCCCGCCGTCCACCTCGACCGCGCGGCCCGCACCGTACGGCTCGGCGACGGCACCTTGATCGCGTACGACAAGCTGCTGCTGGCCACCGGCGCCGAGCCGCGCCGCCTGGAGATCCCCGGCACGGGCCTGGTCGGCGTCCACCACCTGCGCCGCATCGCGCACGCCGAGCGGCTGCGCGGCGTCCTGCACTCCCTCGGCCGGGACAACGGCCACCTCGTGATCGCCGGTGCCGGCTGGATCGGCCTGGAGGTCGCCGCCGCCGCGCGCTCGTACGGCGCCGAGGTGACCGTCGTCGAACCCGAGCCGACCCCGCTGCACAGCGTCGTCGGCCCCGAACTGGGCAGCCTCTTCACCGACCTGCACTCCGAGCACGGCGTCCGCTTCCACTTCGGCGCCCGGCTCACCGAGATCGCCGGGCAGGACGGCGTGGTGCTGGCCGCGCGCACCGACGACGGCGAGGAGCACCCCGCCCACGACGTGCTCGCCGCGATCGGCGCCGCGCCGCGCACCGCCCTGGCCGAACAGGCCGGGCTGGCCCTGGTCGACCCGGCGTACGGCGGAGGCGTCGCGGTCGACGCCGCGCTGCGCACCTCCGACCCGAACATCTTCGCGGCGGGCGATGTCGCCGCCTTCCCGTACTCCCTGCTGCCGCCCGGGAACGGCGAGCCGGCCGTCCTGCGCGTCGAGCACTGGGCCAACGCCCTGAACGGCGGCCCCGCCGCCGCCCGCGCCATGCTCGGCCAGGAGGTCGCCTACGACCGCATCCCGTACTTCTTCTCCGACCAGTACGACATCGGCCTGGAGTACTCCGGCTACGCGCCCCCCGGGTCCTACGACCAGGTCGTGTGCCGCGGCGATGTCGGCAAGCGCGAGTTCATCGCCTTCTGGCTCTCCGAGGGGCGGCTGCTGGCGGGCATGAACGTCAACGTGTGGGACGTCACCGACCCGATCCAGAAGCTCATCCGCTCGGGCCGGGCCCTCGACCCGAACGCGCTGGCCAACCCGGACGTGGCGCTGGACTCGCTGCTCTGAGCCCGGGGCGCCCGGTACGCCCGTCCGCCGGGCGGGGTGGCCGACCCGCCCGGCGGACGGGGTACCCGTACCGCAGCCAACGCCCGAAGAGAGAGTCAGCCATGCCCGAAGCCACCGTCACACCGGACGACGTCCGGGAAGCCGCCGCCCGCCTCAAGGGCGTCGTCCACCGCACCCCCGTGCTGCGTTCCCGCACCCTCGACCGCCTGGTCGGCGCCGAGGTTCACCTCAAGTGCGAGAACTTCCAGCGCGTCGGCGCGTTCAAGTTCCGCGGCGCCTACCACGCCGTCTCCCGGCTGGCGCCGGAGCAGCTGGCGCGCGGCGTCGCGGCGTTCTCCTCCGGCAACCACGCCCAGGCGGTCGCGCTGGCCGCCCGGGAGCTGGGCAGCAGCGCCGTCATCCTCATGCCCGAGGACGCGCCGCGCTCCAAGCGGGACGCGACCGAGGGATACGGCGCCGAGATCGTCACGTACGACCGGTACACCGGCGACCGGGCCGCGCTCGGCACGCGGCTGGCCGCCGACCGTGGCCTGGCCCTGATTCCGCCGTACGACCACCCGCACGTCATCGCCGGGCAGGGCACCGCGGCGCTGGAGCTGATCGAGGACACCGGCCCGCTGGACGCCCTGCTCACGCCGGTCGGCGGGGGCGGGCTGATGGCGGGCTCGGCGCTCGCCGCCACCGCGCTGTCGCCCGGCATCCGCATGATCGGCGTCGAGCCGGAGGCCGGGGACGACACCCGGCGCTCGCTGGCGGCCGGCGAGCGGGTCCGCATCCCGGTACCGCGCACCATCGCCGACGGGCAGGCGCTGACCGAACCGGGCGAGCTGACCTTCGCGATCAACCGGCGGCTGCTGGACTCGGTGGTGCTGGTCGGCGACGACGAGATTCGGGCCGCGATGCGGCTGGCCTTCGAGCGGTTGAAGATCGTCACCGAGCCGAGCGGGGCCAGCGCGCTGGCCGCCCTGCTGGCCGGGGCCGTCGAGCCGCTGCCGCGCCGCGTCGGCGTGGTGATCTCCGGCGGCAACATCGGGCTGGACCGGTTTCTGGAGCTGATGGGGTGAGCGGCGCGCCGGTACGCCCCCGGTAACGACCGGCGGTTCCGCCCCGCCGGTCCGTCCCCGGAGCGTGCGGCGGTCCCGCCCGCCGCACGGGTCCGGGCGGGACTGTCGTACCCCACCCGTAGAATTCAGGCGTGGCAGGCAGGATCAACGATGACGACGTGAAGGCGGTGCGGGACGCGGTCCCGATCGACGCCGTCGTGTCCGAGTACCTCCAGTTGCGCAACGCGGGCGGCGGCAACCTCAAGGGACTGTGCCCCTTCCACGACGAGAAGTCCCCGTCCTTCCACGTCAGCCCGGCCAAGGGGCTCTACCACTGCTTCGGCTGCCAGGAGGGCGGCGACGTCGTCGACTTCATCATGAAGCTCGACCACCTCTCCTTCGCCGAGACCATCGAGCGCCTCGCCTCCCAGGCCGGCATCACCCTGCGCTACGAGGAGGGCGGCTACGCCCCCGGCCGCCAGCAGGGCGAGCGCACCCGCCTGGTCGAGGCCCACAAGGCCGCCGCCCAGTTCTACGCGGAGCAGCTGGACGGCCCCGAGGCCGAGATCGGCCGCAGGTTCCTCGCCGACCGCGGCTTCGACCAGACCGCCGCCCAGCACTTCGGCGTCGGCTACAGCCCGGCCGGCTGGGACCACCTCACCCGCTTCCTGCGCGGCCGCGGCTTCAGCGACAAGGAACTGATCCTCTCCGGCCTCTCCCAGGACGGCCGCCGCGGCCCCATCGACCGCTTCCGCGGCCGCCTGATGTGGCCGATCCGCGACATCGCCGGCGAGGTCGTCGGCTTCGGCGCCCGCAAGCTGCGCGACGACGACAACGGCCCCAAGTACCTGAACACCCCCGAGACCCCCCTCTACCGCAAGTCCCAGGTCCTGTACGGCATCGACCTCGCCAAGAAGGAGATCGCCAAGACCAACCGCGCGGTCGTCGTCGAGGGCTACACCGACGTCATGGCCTGCCACCTCGCCGGCATCACCAGCGCCATCGCCACCTGCGGCACCAGCTTCGGCGAGGGCCACATCAAGATCCTGCGCCGGCTGCTGATGGACAACTCCGGCTCCGAGGTCGTCTTCACCTTCGACGGCGACGCGGCCGGGCAGAAGGCCGCGCTGCGCGCCTTCGAGGACGACCAGAAGTTCGCCGCCCAGACCTCCATCGCCATCACCCCCGGCGGCATGGACCCGTGCGACCTGCGCCTGGCCAAGGGCGACGCGGCCGTCGCGGACCTGGTGGAGTCGCGTACGCCGCTGTTCGAGTTCGCGCTGCGGCAGGTCGTCGCCCGGCACAACCTCGACACGGCGGTGGGCCGCGCCGCCGCCCTGGACGAGGCCGCGCCCATCGTCGCCAACATCAAGAACAGCTCCATCCAGCACGAGTCCGCCGTGCAGCTGGCCGGGATGCTCGGCATCCTCGACACCCAGTTCGTGGTCCGCCGGGTCGGCCAGCTCGCCCGCTGGGCGCGCGAGCGCGGCCGGGACGGCCACAACGGCCAGGACCCGTCCCGTACGGGCCGCCGCGCCGCCCAGCAGGCCCCGGACACCGCCCAGCAGCCGCCCGGACCGCGCGGCCCCGCGCTGAACCTCCGCAGCCCCGCCCACCGCGTCGAGCGCGAACTGCTCAAGCTGGCCCTCCAGCGCCCCGACCTGGTCTCGCCCGCCTTCGACGCGTACGGCGCCGACGAATTCACCGCGCCCCCGTACGCGACCGTCCGCCGCTGCATCGAGGACGCCGGCGGCACCCTGTCGGCCGCGGGCGACAACACATACCTCGCCCGGGTGCGCGAGGCCGCCCCCGACGACACGGTCCGCTCCCTGGTCACCGAGCTGGCCGTGGAGCCGCTGCACACCCGCCGCGACCCCGACGAGGCCTACGCCGGCGTCCAGTTGGTCGCCGTCCGGCTGGCCGCCGTCAACAGCCGCGTCACGGAGATCCGCGGCGCCCTCCAGCGCCTCGGTCCGAACGCCGACCCCCAGCACCTGGCCTCCGTCCAGAACGAGCTGTGGGTCCTCCAGCAGTACGGCCAGTCGCTGCGCGAGCGGGGATACGCGGCGCTGTAGGAGCGCCGTGCGCCGCGTCGTCCTGTGCCTCGTGGCCAGTTGCCGTACGGGCAGGCTCCGAGCGCGCCTATACCGTCCCGCCGACCCGCCCCGGCCGCCCCTACCCGGCCGGTCCTTACCCCGCCGTAGCCGCTCGGTCACCGTGCGGACCCAAAAAGTGCCCGCACGCCCCTCGTGGCGGGACTGTGTCGTACTCCACACTGAGGAGCGGTGCCTGAGTCCTCGGAGCGCGGCGGGTCCGGGTGTACCGAACCGGAATCCCCCGCGGAACCGCTCTTGATGTACGGGACGGACAGCGGCTCGGCCGCAGACGCTCCCGGCCTTTCCGCCGCCTCAGCAGCGTTCACACTGGAGGTCGCCCCCGTGCAGACCCGGACCCTCGCCGACGCGCCGGCCGCGCAGACGGCCACCGTGCCGCAGCAGGCCGAGCCGCCCGCGCCCGAAATCCTCGTGGAGGAGATCGCCCCGGAGCCGCCGCCGCGTCCCGAGGCGGGCGGCCCCTCCTCCGACCTGTTCCGCCAGTACCTCCGGGAGATCGGCCGGATACCGCTGCTGACCGCCGTGGAGGAGGTCGAGCTGGCCCGCCGCGTCGAGGCCGGCCTGTTCGCCGAGGAGAAGCTGCGGCTCGCCCCCGACCTGGACTCCCAACTGGCCCTGGACCTGGACAAGCTGGTCGTCCTCGGCCGGATGGCCAAGCGCCGCCTCATCGAGGCCAACCTGCGTCTGGTCGTCTCCGTCGCCAAGCGCTACGTCGGCCGTGGCCTGACCATGCTCGACCTCGTCCAGGAGGGCAACCTCGGGCTGATCCGCGCCGTGGAGAAGTTCGACTACGCCCGCGGCTACAAGTTCTCCACGTACGCCACCTGGTGGATCCGCCAGGCCATGTCCCGCGCCCTGGCCGACCAGGCCCGCACCATCCGCGTCCCGGTGCACGTGGTCGAACTGATCAACCGGGTCGTCCGGGTCCAGCGCCGGATGCTCCAGGAGCGCGGCTACGAGCCCGCCCCCGAGGAGGTCGCCGCCCAGCTCGACCTGCCCCCGGAACGCGTCAGCGAGGTGCTGCGGCTCGCCCAGGAGCCGGTCTCCCTGCACGCCCCCGTCGGCGAGGAGGACGATGTCGCGCTCGGCGACCTCATCGAGGACGGCGACGCCGCGTCCCCCGTCGAATCGGCCGCCTTCCTCCTGCTGCGCGAACACCTCGAAGCGGTGCTCTCCACCCTCGGCGAGCGCGAGCGCAAGGTCGTTCAGCTGCGGTACGGCCTCGTCGACGGCCGCCCGCGCACGCTGGAGGAGATCGGCCGGATCTTCGGCGTCACCCGCGAACGCATCCGCCAGATCGAGTCCAAGACGCTGAACAAGCTGCGGGACCACGCGTTCGCGGACCAGCTCAGGGGATATCTGGACTAGGCGGGGCGGGGCGGACCGGCCGGGGCGGGCTGGCCGGGCCGGGGCGGGCTGGCCGGGACGGGGCGGGCCGGCCGGGACGGGGCGGGCCGGCCGGGACGGGGTGGCGATGACGTCCGGCTCCGATCAGCGACTGTCGGGGCGGCCGGGGACGGGGCGACGACTCCCGGCCCCGACCAGCGGGGGCCGTCGGGTCAGCCGGGGAAAGGGGCAGCGGTGACGTGCGGTCCCGACCAGTGGCCGCGGGGCCGGCCGGGGACGGGACGGCGACGACGCCAGGCCCCGACCGCCGACTGCCGACCGCCGACCGCCCACCGCCGGGTCAGCCGGGGAAAGGGGCAGCGGTGACGTCCGGCCCCGACCCGCGGCCGCCGGGCCGACAGGTCACCACCTGGGAACGCGGCTTGCAGGCCACCACCGAAAAGCGCGGCATCGCTCACTGACTCGACAGGAACGCCCCCGCGTAGCTCTCCTCCCGCACCGCGATGTACTGCTGGCGCACCGCCTGCCCGACCGGCAGGTCCTCGCCGGGCTCGAAGACCTGGCTGGCCGCCGCGGGCCAGCGCGGCGGCTCGTGCGGCGCCAGGGTGCCGTGCGCCGCGCCCAGTGCCCACGCCGCCTGCCGTGCCGCGCCCAGCGCCGCGTAGTCCGCCGGCTGCGGCACCACGACCTGCGCCCCGAAGAGCCCCGGCGCCGCCGCCTGCACGGCGCCCAGCTCGGCCGCCGCGCCCAGCAGGAACACCCGGCGCACCTCGACACCGCGCCCGCGCAGCACGTCCAGCGCGTCCGCGAGCCCGCACAGCATGCCCTCGAAGGCCGCCCGCGCCAGGTGCTCCGGCTTCATGCTCTCGCGGCGCAGCCCGTGCAGCGAGCCGGCCGTGTGCGGCAGGTGCGGCGTCCGCTCGCCCTCCAGGTACGGCAGCAGCACCAGTCCGTACGAGCCCGGCGTCGACTTCAGGGCCAGCTCGGACAGCCCCGGCAGATCGGTGCCCAGCATCTCGGCCGTGCCGCGCAGCACCCGTACGGCGTTGCTCGTGTGCACCACCGGCAGGTGCATCCCCGTCGCGTCCGCGAACGAGGTGATCGTGCCGTTGGAGTCCGCCAGCGCCTCGTGGTGGATGCCGAAGACGGAACCGGAGGCGCCCAGCGACACCACCGCGTCGCCCGCGCCGACCCCCAGCCCGAACGCGGCGGCCATCGTCTCGCCCGTACCGGCGGAGATCAGCAGCCCCTCCGGCGTGAACCCGGCGGTGCCGGACGGACCCAGCACCTCCGGCAGCCGCACCTGGTGCCCGAGCGCCAGCTCCACCAGGTCGGGCCGGTACGCGCCGGTGGCCGCCGACCAGTAGCCGGTCCCGGAGGCGCCGCCCCGGTCGGTCGTACGCCGTGCCGGGCGCCCCAGCAACTGCCACACCAGCCAGTCGTGCGGCTGCAGGACCTCCGCGACGCGCGCCGCGTTCGCCGGTTCGTTACGGGCCAGCCAGCGCAGCTTGGTCAGCGGCTGGGCGGCGTGCGGAACGGCGCCGATGGCCTGCGTCCAGGCGGCCCGCCCGCCGAGCGCGTCGGTCAGGTCGGCCGCCGCGCTCTGCGCCCGCTTGTCGTTGCCGACCAGCGCGGGCCGTACGAGGGCGCCGTCGGCGTCCAGCGGCAGCATCCCGTGCTGCTGCGCGGAGACCCCGATCGCCTGTACGCCCTCCAGGAGCCCGTTGCCCGCGGCCTCGCCGAGTGACATCAGCCACGCCTGCGGGTCGATCTCGTGTCCCTTTTCGGCGGGGTGCGGCGCGTACCCCTGCCTGATGACGGCACCCGTGTCCGCGTCGCAGACCACGATCCGTGTGCTTTCGGACGAACTGTCCAGCCCGGCGACTATCCCCATGCCCCCAGATGATGCCCCATGCGCGGGACGCGGCGGCCGTCAGGTTCACACCCCCGTGGACGGGGGAGGCGGGCGCGGACGGCCGGTTCACGCGGTGTGCGGGGTGGGAACCCGGCGGCCGCCCGCGCCCGGTGTGCGGGGTGGGAATCCGGCGGCCGCCCGCGCCCGGTGTGCGGTGTGCGAACCCGGCCGGCCGCCCGCGCCCGGTGATCACGTATTGCTCGTACCCCAGTCGTCCGCGTCACCGCCGCGCTGCTCGCGCAGCGAACGGATGCGCGCGGCCACCGGCCCCGGCATCCGGTCCCCGACCTTCTCCGACACCTTGTCGAACGCCTTCGTGGCCACCTCGCGGCCGCCGAGCGCCGCGGACTCGGCGGTGTTCCGGACGGCCGGGTTCTGTGTGATCCGCCGGGCGCTCTTACGGAGCTGCTCGTAGCGCTCCCGGCCCGCTTTGGTGCCGAGCACGTACCCGATGGCCAGTCCCGTCATGAACGTGAGCCGGTAGCGCATCGTCGCTCCACCTTCCCTCTCGTCGGTCTCGCTCGCGCGCGCTGTGCGCCGGTCCGGCGGGCTGTGCTGCGCGCTCTGCCCGCGGGTCCGCCGGTCTGTGCTGCCCGCCTACCCGCGCACCAGAAGATCATCCGGGGCCACCCGCGGCCATACCGATTGGCGGAGCACCCCCCTGCTTGCGCTAATGTATGTCCAGCAGCGAGCGCACGCCGTCCGGAGCCCCCGGATCGGAGTGCATTCGAGGCACACGGAGCATTCCCCTGTAGCTCAATTGGCAGAGCAGCCGGCTGTTAACCGGCAGGTTACTGGTTCGAGTCCAGTCGGGGGAGCTCGGTCCCCTGTAGCTCAATTGGCAGAGCATTCGGCTGTTAACCGGAGGGTTACTGGTTCGAGTCCAGTCGGGGGAGCAGGACGGAAGAAGGCCCCCTCGGGGGCCTTTTTCCTGTGCGGAGGGAACCGAACCCCCGGTGATCCAAGTCCTCTTGGTCGAGCATGGCGGCCCATCGAGGACCCACCCGCGCAGCAGATCGTATGAGCGGCTATGCTGCGGCAGACGGCGCGCACAAATGTGCGCGGCGCGCCGTTTCGGGGCGGTAGCTCAGCCGGTTAGAGCAGCGGACTCATAATCCGTCGGCCGTGGGTTCGAGTCCCACCCGCCCCACCAGTGCACATCAGTGCAGAATCGATCTGACCTGCACAAACGCGAGCAGAGGGTGGCTCTACGTCAGGCGTTTGCCTCTGGTTGCGAGGCAAGCGGGCGCCTGTGTGGCCTGGCAGAGCCCTGGGGCCCTCGTGACCTGGAGTTCAGGAGCGGGGGCTGGGTAGGAGCCGTGGCTGATGGCTCCGCGGTCCCTGCACGAGGCACTCCGCCCGAAGCGAACGCAGACTGGACGTGATCTCCACCGGCTCACGACAGAACCTGCGCGGCTCATCTCAAGATGCCCTTCCGGGAGACCTCGGTGGATGCAGAGAGCGTCTGGGGTGCGAATCCTTCGGAGTGGGGGTTCCACCGGTCGGGCAGGTCATGGCTCCACCCGCCTTCCCGACCGGAGCCCCGGGCCTGCAGCGGCCGTGTGACGGTGTTGCCGTCCGGGGCGTACGCGTACGACCGCGAAGCGCGAGCGCATCGCCCCTCGGGCGCCTTGGTCCCGGGGATCTCGGAGAAGCTCTCGTGGCTCAGGGGCAAGGAGTAAGAAGCGTGGGCGGCAAGGGGCGGTGGGGCCAGCGGTAGCGGGGTTAAGGCCGGCAGTCGTTGGCGTGCTTGCGTCCGGTTGCTCCGGGGGTTGTGTCGAATGAGTGAGCGGACATGTGGGCGCCGACGGTCGGCACATGCTCCAGGTCGCTCTCGGCAAGAGCGGTCCGAGAACTCGCCGCGGTGCCGTAGGCCGCGTCGGCGAGCACGACACAAGGCGGCAGGCCCCGGGTGGGGGAGACCGTCGAGGGCGTCCAAGGCGAGCTGTCACTTCTCGCGGTGCCCTGTGCCCGTCGGCATCCTGAACACCCGGCGGCATGCGACGTCTTCGGTCCAAGTCCTCGGTAGGAACGGGCGTCGAGAGAGGGCAGTGCCGCGGCGGTGACGGGGTGCACACTCACCGGGACCTGGCAGTTGGTCCGCTTGCCCAGTGCACCCCAGTACTGATGGGCCACTCCGACCAACATCCAACCGTCCTTGCGCCAGGACACGGCGTCACTGTCCACGTCCGGGGATGGATCAGCGCTGTCATGCCCTCGGCGATGCGTCGCCGTGCCGTGCCGGATCCCGGGCGAACTGGTCGACGAACTCTCGCGGGCCCCGCTCATCGCCGTCCGCGAGCCGGCCGGCCATCGCACGGACGGACTTGTGTCTCCGGGCATGGCTGATGCCGTACTCATTCCCGATCCTGGGCTTGTGCGAGGGACTGAAGCGGAACATCGTCGTGCACGCCTTCCCTCTCGTGCTCGGCCTCCCGAGCGTCCGGAACGGCACAGTTCGTGCGCCCCCAGCCGCCGCTCCTGGATGAGAAGGCCGCCGGCCTGCGCCGTAACTTGTGAGCTGCGGAAAGCGGATCTCGGCGGGCGCGATGGCGGTGTCTGCTCGCTGGGTGGAGTCTGTGCCAGCTCTGCATTGACAGTGCGGGCCTGTGACAGGCCTGGCTCCGGGACGGCACGGACACGACGCCGGTCTTGGCCGTTTGAAACGGCCAAGACCGGCCTGATGCGTCATCGCGTGTGGCGACGTGGCGCAGTCGGCTCCGGTGGTGCTACTCCTCAGTCGCGAGGGCTAGGAGGCCTTCTTGAGGACGAACATCTCCTCGGTGTCCGCGGACACCGAGAGATAGAGGCCGTGCTTGGCTCCCTGGCCGTAGGCGCCCACGTCGAGGGTGGTCTTCTCCGTGGGGCCCGTTTGGAGCGTGACACGAATTTCCTGGTTCGCGAGAGAAGTGTGTCTCTTGCTCATGGACCAGGTGCCGCTGCCACTGACCGTGCCGACCACAGCGTCGGCAGACCCGTCGAAACCCGAAGGCATCTTCACTCCGGCCGCAGTCCCGTCCTCACGCACGGTCAGCTGAGCTCCGCCCGGGCCGGCCCAGAACCCGACGAAGTCACTGCGCTCCGCCTTGAACGGCTCCGACTCACGGATGAGGGAGACCAGCAGGACCCCGCCGGCGGCCAGCGTCAGCACAGAAGCCGCAATCGCCAGCCGAGCCATCATCTTCACTTGATGATCAGCTCCTCGTCCCAATTCACTTCCTGGCTCAGCGTCTTGCCCGGCAGATCGTACTTGTCCGCGAACCTGGTCAGTGGGTTGAGGATGTAATCTTCGATCGGTTTCCTCATTACTGGCGGGTGCAGGAAAGAGGTGATGGTGGTGTCGTTTTTCAGGGTGATCGTCACTCTGGTTTTCCCGGTCCTGGCGTCTCGCGAGACGACCTTGTAGTCATAGTTGTACGAGCCGATGAAGGTTGCGGACGAAGTGCCGTACTTTCCGTGGGTCATCAAGACTTTGTAGTTGCCGGTGAAGCCGAGCGTTTGCACGTCCCCGAGGTCGGAGAGCAAGCGTGTCCAGCCCTCGAGGCGCATGAGGCCATACTCCCCGTTGCGTCCTTCATTTTTTCCGTTCTTTATCTGTTGAGCGATCATGGCGCGGACGTAATCCATTGAATGGTCATTGCGGAGCTGCTCGGTATATTTGTCCCCGGCGTGGAAGTATTCCGTTTCCTGGCCTATGCCCAGAAGCCACTGGATTCCCATGTTCAGCGCGGTCGGCCGGCCGTTGCCGTCGTAAAGCGAGCTGACGGAAAAAAGCTCTCGCAAGATCTGTAGCGACGATACTTCCTTCTGCGACAACTGCTGCTCCGCTATCCGGCGCTGCGCTTCTTCCTGCCGGTGCTGCGCTTCTTCCTGCCGGATCTTGTTGTCGAGGGTCATGATGGTCTTGGTGTACGCGGCCTCGGCGGCGGTGGCGTCCTGACCCGCGGCTTCGGCCGAGGCGCGAGCCTGGCGCGCCGAGGCGTAGGCGGAGTCGGCGTCGGCGTTGGCCCGCGTCGCGAACGTGGAAGCCCGGGACGCTTCGTACTCGGCCTTGGTGGCGTCACGTTCGGCCTGGGTGGCCGCGGCGTCGGCCACGCTCGCCGACTTGGCTGCGGCCTTTGCCGATTCTTCGGCCTCTGTGGCGGATTTGTCGGCATCCGCGGCGTACTTCTGAGCCAGTTTCTGCGAGGCGTCGGCGTTGTTCGCGGCCTCCCTGGCTTCAGCCGCCCGCGCATTGGCATTCGCCGCGATGACGGCGGCTTCGGCCGCGTTCTTCTGTGCGTTGGCGGCAGCGACGGAGGCTTCGGCGAGGAACTGGTGGATCACGGCGTTGTGGACGGCGGTGAGTTGATCCCTGCGGGCCGTGGAGTACTGCTCGTTCTGGACGAATGCGTGCAGGGCTTCGGAGGTGCCCTCCAAGGCGACCCTGGCAGCAGCCTTCGTCTCGGCGCCGCCGCTGCCCGCCAGCTTTGTGGCGGTGATGCGTTCGTCGTCCTCCTGGGCGGCGTACTGGCCTTCGCTCAGGAATGCGCGGATCTTGGCGATCGAGCCGTCCTTCAATGCTGCCTGAGCCGCAGCTTTGAGCTGCGGCCCGCCACTGGCCGCGAGTTGGGTGGCGCGGATGTTGTAACCGGTCCGGGCTGCCTCGTCCGCCCCGGTCCGCAGGAATTCGCTGATCTGCTTCGCGTCTCCCTTGAGCGCTTCGTCCGCGGCCTTCCGGACGTCTTCGTAGTTGCTGTTGACCGCGAGATTCTGCACGCGCGCGCGTTCGTCCTGCTCGTCGGCGCGCTGCCAGCCGGTGCGCAGGTATTCGGCCACGGCGTCGTCCGAGCCGGTCAGCGCCGTCTTGGCGGCGGCCTGGCTCCACGGCCCGCGGGTCTTCATCGTGAGAACGGCGACCTTACGGCCCTTGGCCGCGAGGTCCGCGGTCTTGGCCTGGGGGGCCTTGGCCTCGGCGAGCAGGCGCTTCGCCTCTTCCTGGACATTGTGCGCGGCCTCGGCCCGCTGGGCCTCTTCCTTCTGCGCCAGTGCCTCGTTCTGCTTCTCGGCCCTGGCCTTCTGGATCGAGGTGTCCGTCCGGGCCTTCAGCTCCTCGGCTTCGAGCTTGGCCGCGATGTCGTGCACATCCTTGGCCTTGGCGACGGCCGCGGTCGCGGTGTCCGCGGCTTCCTTGGCCGCCGCGGAGTGTGCGTCGGCTTCCTTGGCGGCAGTGGCGGCCTCGCCGGCGTGTTCTGCCGCCTTCCTGGCGGCGGCTGCGGCGTTCCTTGCGTGCTGGGCCGCAGAGCCGGCCAGCTGACGTGCCTGACCGGCAGCGTTGGCGGCTTCGTAAGCGAGATCCCGTGCCGCGATGGCGGCACGGCGCGACGCCTGGGCGTGACCGCGCGCGGTCGCTGCCCACTGCTTCGCCCTGGCCGCTTCGGCATTGGCCGTACCGGCGTAACTGCCGGCCTGGTCCGCCGCACTGGCGGCGGCATCGGCATTCTCACTGGCCCGGTAGGCCGCGTTCGCGGCGTCCCCAACCGCCTTGGCGGCTATTTCCACCTGCCGGGCCGCTTTTTGGGACGCGTCCGCCGCGTCTGCGGCGGCTTCGGCGTCCTCGGCGGCCCGGCGCGCGACCGAAGCCGTGTCGGCGTTGATCGCTGCGTTGGCGGCGGCGTCACGGGCCCGCGCAGCTGCCGCCGCGGCGGCGGAGGCGGCTGAAGCGGCCTTCGCGGCGGCGTCCGCCGCCATGCGAGCGGCGTAATTGGCGGCCTGAGCCGCACTGATGGCCTCCTGCGCGGCGGACGCGGCCTGCTGCGCAGCATCCGCCGCTCGCCTTGCCCAGCCCGCGGCCAGGCTGGCGTCCTGGCCGGCCGCCTCGGTCTCCTTGCGCGCCTCGTCAGCCTTCAGTTTGGCCAGCTTGGAGGCTTCCTCCGCCCGGTCGCTGGCCTCCTTGGCCGCGGCGGTCTGCTGCTCGGCGATCTTGCCGGCTTCCTTGGCCTGCTCGGCCAACTGCGAAACGGTCGCCCGTTCGTGGTCGCGGTTGCGCGCGGTGTTCTGGCCCACCGCGAGGAACTCGCGGACATCGTTCATCGAGCCGCGCAGGGCGTTCTTGGCGGCTTCCTTGGTGGCCGGCCCGCCGCTATTCATGATCTGCGTCACGCGCATCCGGTCGTCCGTGTCCCTGGCCGGGTACTGGCCCTGCTCCAGGAACTTGCGGACGTCGTCGATCGAGCCGCGCAGCGCCGCCAGTCCGGCCTCCTTGACCGTCGGACCGCCTGTCGTGGTGATTTTCGTTGCGCGTATGCGGAGGTCCGACTCGGCCGGGGCCTTCCAGCCGTCCTTGAGGAACTTGACGACCTCATCCTTGGAGCCGGACTGCAGAGCGGTGAGGGCTGCCGCGCGGACCATCGTGCCGCCCGACTGGAACATCTGCGTCGCGGTGATGTTAAGGTCGGTCAGTTCGGCGAAGGCGTAACCGCTGTTGAGGAATGCGCGGACGTCATCATCGGAGCCCAACAACGCCGCTTCGGCCGCGGCCTTGACGTTCAGGTCGCCGGTCGACCATAACTCCACCACGCGGGCCCGGGCGGCATTCGGCGCCTCGGCGGCTGCGGCAGGAGTTGTTCCGAGCAGGCCGGCGAGAAGAGCTGAGGGTAGCAGGGGCAGGCTCAGCAATCGGATGCCGAGCCCATATCTCTTTTTTGACCGCGCCGATCGACGCAGCTTTTTCTTCATTTGTTTACCCTTGAAATTAGGCAAGCGCACTTGGCGCGGCGATCATAGCCGTGCCCGGAGTCAAGGCAAAGAGGTAAGAGGGTCGAGCCGTCGCGTCGGGTTGCGACCGATGGATCACGAAAGCATCACGCGCTGAGGAAGGTTGTACTGCGCGGGATCACGAAATGGTCACACGTCCAATCGGGTGCGGGGTTCGATCCCGGTGTGATGTGAGTCCGCTCGTGAATACTTCGGCAAGTCTGCTGGATCACGAGAAATGGGGTGCTACTCTCCGGGAATCTCCCTCATTTTGTCATTGCATCCGGCCGTCTGCCGGGTGTGAATGCTGAAAGGAATCCTCTGGTGATAGCCAGCGCGCGCGGGAAAATGTTTGCCGCCGGTGCCGCCGCAGTCGCCGTGCTCGTCACGGGCCTGACGGCCTTGGTGGCCGGGTCCGCGACGGCCGCGCCGACGACGGGCGAGGACGACGCTCCTCCGTACGCGATCGAGACGTTCGAGTATCCGAACGCCGCGAAGATTCTCAAGGAACAGGGCATCACCCTCCGCAAGGGCGACGGGCGCATAGTCCTCGGTGACTGCCTCGACCCCGCCTTCAAGGACATTCAGGTCTCCACCAGCGTCAGGCACCCGGGGCAGACGGTGCCGGGCCGGTACTGCTTCAAGGTCACCGGAACCGGAAAGTCCGGTTACCTCGCACTGGAGGTTCCCAAGGTCTACAACGTCATGACGGGGGATGTGGCGATCCGGGCCAGCCTCACCGCGGACAAGAAGACCGAGTCGGTGAACGTGGGCAAGAACGACATCAAGGGATTCGACTCGGCCGACGGCACGCCTGCCGGTTATCCGGTCCTGGTCGAGCTCCGCGTCACCGGCTGACCGGCCTCCCGCAACGTCCGACTCCCGGATACGGAATGTTGCCGTAACCCGTATTCGCACTCGCCATGCAGACAGGAACAACACGAACATGCCTGCCAGACGTCCGCGCGCAGTTCTCGTCGCGGGGCTCCTCACCCTCACCGCTGCCGGCGGCCTGCTGACCGCCGCCCCGGCCGGTGCCGTGGTCGGCACCGTCACCAAGGACGGCTCCTACCCGTTCACGGCCAAACTGGACATCGGCGGCTCCCGCAGCTGCTCCGCAGCGCTGGTCGACGAGCAGTGGCTGGTCACCGCCGCCAGCTGCTTTGCCGAGAATCCCGCTCAGAGCCTGGAGGTCCCCGCCGGGGCTCCGAAGGCGAAGACCACCGTCACCGTGGGCCGCACGGACCTGACCCGTACGGACGGCTTCGTCACGGAGATCGAGCGGCTGGTGCCGCGCGGCGACCGCGACCTGGTCATGGCCAAGCTCGCCAAGCCCGTCACCGGTATCGCCCCCGCCGACATCGCCGCTAAGGCGCCGCTGCCCGGTGAGGACGTCTTCGTCAGCGGCTACGGCCGCACCAAGGACGATTGGGTCCCCGACCGCCTCCACTACGGGCGCTTCTCCATAGGCGCCGCGAAGGAGACCACGCTGGGCGTCAAGGGCAAGGATGGCGCCGCCGTCTGCGAGGGAGACACCGGGGCCCCTGTGTGGCGCGAGATCGGCGGCCGCTACGAACTGGCCGGCGTCAGCAGCCGCTCGTGGATGGGCGGTTGCCTCGGCCACGAGGACGAGAAGCGCACCGACGCGGTGGCATCCCGTACGGACGACATCGCCGGCTGGCTGCAGACGGTACGACTGTCGACGAAGTTCCAGCACGTTAGCGACCTGCTCACGTCCGCCGACTTCAACGGCGACGGGCGCGCCGACATCGCCGCCGTGATGACGGACGGCAACCTGCACGCTTTTTACGCCAAGCCGGACGGCACCCTCCAGTACGGCCGCGAACTGTGGACCCACGACGGTACCTGGGGCGGCTATACGCAGCTCATCGGTGGTGATTTCAACGGCGACGGCCAGGGCGACATCGTCGCGCGCCGCGGCGACGGCCAGATGTTCCTCTACACCGGCACGGCCAACGGCAACCTGAACCCGCGTGTCGCGACCTGGTACGACACCTCCTGGAAGACGATGCGTCAGGTCGTGCGCTACCGCGCCGACAACTCCGGGCGCGACGGCCTGGCCGCGATCTGGGGCGACGGCTCGCTGCACGCCTACACCACCAAGGCCGACGGCACCCTCAGCGGCAGCGCGCGCGACCTGTGGTACGACAAGTCGTGGAGCGGCACGCGCATCCTGTCCAGCGGTGACTTCAACGCCGACGGGAAGGACGACATCGTCGCCACCGACCCCGACGGCGGCCTCCGCCTCTACACCGGCAATGCCCAGGGCACCGTCACCCGCGCCCCCGACCTCTGGTACGACAAGTCCTGGGGCCCCGCGCTCGCCCTGCTCAGCGGCGACTTCAACGGCGACGGCAAGGCCGACATCGCCGCCCGCTGGCCTGACCGCAGCCTGCACCTCTACACCGGCAACGGCAAGGGCACCCTCGCCGCCGGGCCCACCATGTGGCCCAGCGCCTCCTGACCGGAGTGCGCGCATGATGTGGCGAGCGCTGCCTTCCCGGCCGGGCGCTCGCCACATCGGCGCGGTGAATCACCGGAGGAATCGACCGCCGCGGCCATGGGGGAACCGACAGCGGCCGGTGTCGAGTGTTCGAGTTCGTCAGCCGATGGCGCGGTGTCAGTACGCCGCGACCCTGGCCCCCGGTCATCTGCAGCCGACCGCTCGTCCAAGCGGCACCTCAGCAGGCACCGCACCTGCCTGGTTCCGGCGAACGGCGCTGCGGCCCACGGCCCATGACTACAACCAGCACCTCGACCGCGCTCGCATGCCCGGTCCTTGCCCTCTCGGAGCAACCGCACCATGAACACCCCTGGCCCAGCGACAGACGGCGCCTTGTCCGCTGCCGGCCCGTGGCCGGCGACTCCGGCCGGAAGACGGATCCGGCTCATGTCACCGGTGGAGGTCAAGAGCGGGCAGCGCCCGCAGCGGATCGCCGCCCTGGACGGTCTGCGCCTGCTGGCCGCCTTGATGGTGGTGGCCTACCACTACACAGCCATCAGCTGGCCGTGGTCCGCGGACGGCAGCAACAGCTTCCCGAGGATCTTTCCCTTTGCCGCCTACGGATGGCTGGGTGTCCAGCTGTTCTTCCTGATAAGCGGCTTCGTGATCTGCATGAGCTGCTGGGGGCGGCCCCTGGGCGACTTCATCGTCTCCCGCATCATCCGCGTCTTCCCTGCCTACTGGCTCGCGATCATCGTCACCACGCTCGTGGTCATGCTGGTCCCCGGCGGGCTGGAGCCGCGCAAGTGGCATGACGTCTTCGTCAACCTCACCATGCTGCAGGAGCCCTTGCACGCACCGCACGTCGACGGTGTCTACTGGACGCTCTTCGCCGAACTGCGCTTCTACCTGCTGCTCGCCGCCATGGCCTGGTGGGGCCTGACCTACCGTCGGCTGCTGACCCTGTGCTGCGTATGGATCGTGGCCAGCGCCCTGGGCGCCCGGTCCGAAAGCGTGATCCTGCGACTGCTGATCATGCCGGACTACAGCTGGTTCTTCATCGCCGGCATCGCCTTCTACCTCATGTATCGCTTCCGGCCCAACATCTTGCTGACCGGCATCGTCCTGGTGTGCTTCTGTGCCGCACAGCCCTCCGTCAACCATGTCTGGCGTTCCTCGCTGAGCACCATGGGCCGTGCCGTTCCCTACTGGCCGACTCTGCTGGTCCTGGCCGTCTGCTTCGGCGTGATGGCTCTGATCGCCACCGGAAGGCTGTCCTGGTGCAACTGGCGCTGGTTGCCGGTGGCAGGTGCCCTGACCTACCCGCTCTATCTGCTCCATGAGTACGTCGGGTGGGAGATCATCCGGAGCTTCAGCGCCCGCATTCCCCACCACGCTCTGCTCATCGCCACCGTCACCGCGATGCTCATCGCCGCCCACTTGGTCCACCGACTCGTCGAACGCCCCGTCTCCCGCTGGCTCAAACCCCGCATCAAGGCAGCCCTGCGCCAGATCGAGCCCGCACGGCTCGGTTCCGGCTCGACATGACGTCACGGAACTCGGTTTCCCGTACCCCGTAGTCCCTTCCCGGACCCGTGACCGACCTCATCGTCATCGACAAGGCTGCCGAGGCCGCGTACGCGGAAGGACGTCCGAAGGCGATCCTCCGCGAGCGATTCCACGGCCGCACACCAGTCGTCCAGATCCGAGTTCTTGGTCAGATCGTCGGAGCGGGCCCTGGCTCGGGCGGAGGCGCGTTCCCAGTGGGTCGGGTCGCGCAGGGTCATCAGGGCGTGGGTCCAGGCGTTGAGGTCGTCGCGGTAGGCGAAGATGCCGGCTTCGCCGAGGGATTCGACCAGGCCGGGGGTGGGGTGGGCGATCACCGGGATGCCGGAGGCCAGGGCTTCGACCGCCACCCGGCCCCAGGATTCGTAGAGGCTGGGCATGAGCATGACGCGGGAGCGGCCGTAGACGTGGGTGCGCATCTCCTTGCCGGTGACGCTGTCGAGGACCTCGCAGTTGGGGAGGCGGGGCGGGGGCATCACCTGCCGGCCGTAGGCGCCGCGGACGCCGAGGAAGTGCCACTCGGGGGTCCAGGCGGCGAGCTGCCAGAAGAGTTCGCCGCCCTTGTCGGGGTTGAGGTTGACCAGAGTCGCGCAGTCGCCGGGTTCCGTGCGGTACTCCTCGGCGAGCACGGGCGGGCGGACGACGATGGACTGCCGGGGCAGGAACTCGGCCGGGTAGCGGGCGTAGTGGATTTCGCCGTCGCGGCGGATCCACTCGCTGTTGTAGACGACGAGGTCGGCGCCCGCCGCGTTGTGGAAGCTGGTGGCGAAGTTGTCGTGGCAGATGACGACCACGGGTATGCGGCGGGCCCTGGCGAGGCCGGACACGAGGGGGACGTTCTCGAAGTGGGAGAGGAGGACGTCCGCCCGCTGGGCCTCGGCGGCGAAGTCGGCGCCTTCCTGGAAGGGGACGACGCGTACGCCGTCGATGTCGTAGGTCGTCTCGATGGTGCCGGGGTGGGAGAGCCAGACGGTGATGCGGTGGCCGCGTTCGGCCAGGGGGCGGAGCATCGAATGGAGCATCCACTCGGAGCCGGCGTTGTGGGCCGGTGGGTATCCGTACACCCGGGCCGCGATGGACAGGCTGCGTGCGGTGCGGGGAGCGGCCGGCCCGTGCGGGCGGGGTGCCACCGGATCCACGTGTCAGGACTCCCTTGAGAAGGCGGGGGCGGGGGAAGCCTGTGGTGGGCGGGTATGTGCCCACCACAGGTGCCGGGTCTGCGTGACAGGCGCCGGGTCTGCGTGCCCGGGTCAGCCGGGAAGGGCCCGGCGGTCGCCGGTCACAGCTCCGTGACCCGGATCAGCGACGAGGCCGACGTGTGCTCGCCCACCTGGAAGCCCAGGCTCGTGTCGCCCAGCGGGGCCTCGGCGGACGCGGTCACCTCGACCAGCGCGCCGGACTTCGAGCCCTTGCCGGCCAGGGCCAGGTCGACGCTGTCGATGGTGAGCGTCTGGCCGTCCGGCGACAGGGTCCCCTTGTAGGAGCCGACTTCCTTCCATTCGGAGCCCTGCATGACCCCCACGATCAGCCGGTCGCCGAGCCGCAGGCCCTTGCCCTGCGGGAGGGTGACGCGGATGCGCTGCGCGGGTACGCCGCCGTCCTCGACGGCCTGGAATTCCACGCCCGCGTAGCGGGGCTCGCCGCCGCGTACCAGTGTCACCGGTCCGCCCGGCGACACCGAGAACCGGCCCTGGGCGTGGCCGGCCGTGTAGCGGTAGTAGACGCTGCCGAGCTGGAAGGCGTCCTCGGTCTTGGCCGGGTCCCAGCTCAGGTAGCTGGGCGAGCCGTCCGGGTTGGCGGCCTGCGGCCAGACCAGGAACCGGTAGTAGCCCGGCTTGTCGCCGAGCCGGCGCAGGTCGATCGCGGGCAGTGTCACCTTGCGGCCCGTACCGGCGTCGCGGTGGCCCTCCGCCTTCTGGAGCTGCGGGGTCGGGGTGTAGTGGGACGGTGTGCCGTCCTCGTGGACGAGCTGGTAGTACACGTGGTCGCTGTTGTTGCCCGGCACGTCCTGTTCGCCCTGGCGCAGATTGACCAGGTCGATGATGAACTTGTCGCCGGGGATTCGGCCGTTGTCCGATACGTAGCCGAATCCGGCCTGACTGTTGGGTGTGCCGCCCCAGTTGTGGTCGTACGGCAGCCGGACGAACGGCCGTCCCACCTTCTCCGGGTCGGTCCGCGCCCAGGCGCCGGCGAGCACCTCGATCTCCGGGTTCGCGGTGCGCACGTCGCCGTTGTCGAGCGTGACGTCGACCCGGATCTGGTACCGGCGGCTGTAGGCCGGCCGCGGGTCGGCGTCGACGTTGAGGTCGCCGCGCAGCGTGAACGTGATCAGGTCCGCGTCGGCGAGGAAGGTCAGGTCGATGACCTCGTACTCCTGGTCGATGCCGCTGCGGCCGCGCTTGACCTCGACGGCGTTCATGCCCGCCTGGCCGTTGCCGGTGTAGGAGTAGCGCACCGTACTGATCTTCACGCCCATCGGTACGCGGATCCGCCCGTCATAGCGGAACTCGCTGTCCCAGACGGCGAAACGGTTCGCGTGGCCGAGGGTGCGGATGCCGGTCCATTCCGGGTCCGTGCTGTCGGCCTGGGCGGCTGTCGCGGGAGTGGTCATGGTCGGCTCCTTGACGGTCGGTGGTGGCGTCCGTGCGCGGTGGGTTCCGGGAAGGGTCGGTAGGTTCCGGAAGGATCGGTACGTTTTAAAAGTTTTGGTACGTACTCGGGTGCCTTTTCGGCTGCCTTCTTGGCGGGTGGTGGCCGGCGTGGGTGCGGGACACCTGGGGCACCTGGGGGCGCCCGGGGGCACCTGTGGCGAGCCGTGCGGACAAGGCTGACCCGGCGTTCGGAGCGAGAGAAAGGGGTCTCCCTGCGGGCATGCCGTTCCTTGCCACCGGCATGGCCGGCCGGAGCCCGCCTCAGTGACATCACGCGTCACGCGCGTACCGCGCGGCCACCGCACCACCGTCCCCTCCGCCTCATGGGCCCCACCGTCCCCGTGCGATTCCCGGGCACCCATTTCCCTTCGGCACACAACGACCGGGATCCGTTCCGGCGGATCCAGCCATCGCGGGGGACGTTCCCGCAGACGGGAGCCCCGGCGGCGGCCCCGCTTCCTGGACGCTCGGCCCGTGGCACCGCGGTGGCTTTCGCGCCGTCCGCGGGTTCGTGGGGGGCCAGGGCGGTACGAGGGAGGAGCGGCGTCGGAACCGGACAGGGAGCCACGTGCCTCGGGCCTCGGGTGTTCGATGCCGTTTTCCCGGTGAACCGCTCGCCCGGCAGCTCAGCGCGGCCGTGACCGGATGCCGATTCGAACGCCCCGCTGGCCGGTTGCCCCGATGTGGTCCCACGGGGAGCGGCCCTAGCGTGAGCCCGCCTCTTCTCAGTACCCGACCGGGAAAGGAACGGGACCCCATGGCCGTCATCAACCTCATGGTCCTCGAAG
This sequence comes from Streptomyces albofaciens JCM 4342, assembly GCF_008634025.1. NCBI lineage: Bacteria > Bacillati > Actinomycetota > Actinomycetes > Kitasatosporales > Streptomycetaceae > Streptomyces > Streptomyces albofaciens. Next base: position 1,970,451 of record NZ_PDCM01000001.1, read on the forward strand.
GCGACGAGCAGGAGCCCGAGGGCTGGATCAAGATCAACAAGGATCTGAACGCCGGTGCCGGCGGCGAGTACCTGTACTTCGCCTACGAGACCGACAGCAACCGCGCCGCGCCCAACACGGCGTTCGGCCCGCTCACTGACATCATCTTCCTGTCCAAGGGCGACAGCCTGCCGCACGGCTACCGCAAGCTGAACAAGGACCTGAACGCCGGCGCGGGCGGCGAGTACATCTACGCCGCCTACACCCGCAGCCCCGAGCAGGGCTCGCCGGTCAACTCCCTGGACGTCGCCCTCACCGACAACCGCGACTACCAGCCCCCGAAGCCTTGGGAGCGCTACGACAAGGACCTGAACGCGGGGGCGGGCGGCAAGTACGTGTACCTGCTGCACCTCTGATCCGACAGCGCGCCGGAAGCGGGCGGGGCGGTGGGTGCCGCCCCGCCCGTCTCGCGTGCCCGTTTCATGTGTCTGCCTCGTGCGCCCGTCTCGTGTGCCCGCCGCGCTCAGCCCGCGCCGCTCCCGGCTCCCGCCCGGCACAGCAGCGCCGCCCGCAGGTCGAGGCGGTGGCTCAGGCGGGTGAGGTCGCGGCCGGTGAGGCGTTCTATGCGCTGGACGCGGTAGCGGACGGTGTTGACGTGGAGGTGGAGGGCGGCGGCGGTGCGGGACCAGGAGGCGTCGTGGTGGAGGAAGGCCTCCAGGGTGTGCAGCAGGGTGCCGGTCCGGTCGTGTTCGGGGAGGAGGGGGCGCAGGGTGCGGGCGCTGAAGACGGCGCGTACGTCGGCGGGTACGGCGGCGAGCAGCCGTTCGAGGGTGGCGGGGGCGGAGTCCTCTCCGAGGGGCGGTGGGGTGGTGTGCGGCATGGGACGTGCTCCTCGTACCGTTCCGGGCGCCGGGCCCAGGGCTTGGCCGTACGCACTCGCCAGGTGAGAGTGCGGAATCGCATCGTAAATGCGAGGGGAGTGCGGGCGGTAGGCGCGCTGATGCCAGGCGAGGGGGGTGGGGGAGGGGTACGGAGGGTGGTTTTTGTGCGTTGCGGGGGCTGTGCGGGGCTTGTACTTGTTTCACTCGGTGCATGGACCTGAACACGGTGCGGGAGGTCCGGGACGCCCGGGGGCGGCCGGACTGGCGGCCGGGGGATGCCTGGCTCGGCGGCGGTACGTATCTCTTCTCCGAGCCGCAGCCCGAGCTGCGGCGGCTGCTGGATCTGGGCCGGATGGGCTGGGAGCCGCTGCGACGGCTGCCGGACGGCGCGCTGGAGATCGCGGCCACGTGCACCATCGCCGAGGTGTCCCGCTTCGGCCGCAGCCTCGGACGACCGGCGGGGCCGCTCTTCGAACAGTGCTGCCGCGCCTTCCTGGCCTCGTTCAAGATCTGGAACACGGCCACCGTCGGGGGGAACGTGTGCCTCGCGCTGCCCGCCGCTCCGATGGTCGCCCTTACGGCGGCGCTGGACGGCAGCTGCCTGCTGCTGGCCGGGGAGGGAGCGGGAAGGCGGCTGCCGGTCACCGATCTCGTCACCGGTGCCGGGCGCAACGCCCTGGCCGAGGGCGAGTTGCTGCGCTCGGTCACCCTGCCGGCCCGCGCGCTCGATCGCCGTACGGCCTTCCGGCAGACCTCGCTGTACGGGCTGGGGCGCTCGGCCGCGCTGCTGATCGGGACGCTGGACCCGGTGGACGGCGCGTTCACCCTGACGATCACCGCCGCCACCGTACGGCCGGTCCGGCTGCGCTTCCCGGCACTCCCGGACGCCCGCGCCCTACGGGCGGCGATCGGGCGGGCGGTGCCGGACGACGGCTGGTTCGACGACGTCCACGGGCTGCCGGAGTGGCGGCGGCACATGACGTACCGGATGGGGGAGGAGATCCGGGCCGAGCTGGAGGCGCGGCCGGAGGGGAGCGCGGTGGACCCACGGGGGATGCCGGCATCGCGCGGTCCGTCGCCGTCCGCACCGTGTGGCGGCCCGTCGTCCCCACCCGTGGGCCCGGACCCCGCGCGCCGTACCGAAGCCGCACGCCCCGCCCTCTTCCGTACCGAAGCCGCACGCTCCGCGCCCTTCCGTACCGAAGCCGCACGCCCCGCTCCCTTCCGTACTGAAGTCAACGGCACGGCCACCCGCACGCCACCCCGCCCTGGTCAGTGCCTGCGCACGTACCTGCGCGAGCGTGGCTGGTTCGGCGTCAAGAAGGGGTGTGACGCGGGGGACTGCGGGGCGTGCACGGTTCACGTGGACGGGGAGCCGGTGCACAGCTGCGTGTATCCGGCTCTACGGGCCGACGGGCGGATGGTCACCACGGTGGAAGGGCTCGCCGAGTCGGGGGGCGGCCAACTGCACGCGGTGCAGCGGCGGTTCCTGGAGGCGCAGGGGTTTCAGTGCGGGTTCTGTACGGCTGGGTTCTTGATGACCACGGCGGCGCTGGACGCCGAACTGCTGGCCGATCTGCCGCGCGCGTTCAAGGGAAATCTGTGCCGGTGTACTGGTTATCGGGCCATCGAGGACGCCGTGCGGGGCGTCCGGCACACCGAGGAGGCGGCGGGGCACGGCGTCGGCCGTAACGTTCCCGCGCCCGGCGCCCTGGACGTGGTCACCGGGACCGCCCGTTACACCTTCGACATCGACCTCGGTACCGATGCCTTGCCCGGCCTGCTGCACATGAAGCTGCTGCGCTCGCCGCACGCGCACGCCCGGATCACCGCCATCGACACGCGCGCCGCGCTGCGCGCGCCCGGCGTGCACGCGGTCTTCACCCACCACGACGCGCCCGCCCGCCACTTCTCCACCGCCCAGCACGAGCACCCGGAGGACGACCCGTTCGACACCCGGCTCCTGGACGACACGGTCCGCCATGTGGGCCAGCGGGTCGCCGCGGTGGTCGCGGACAGTGAGGCGGCGGCGGAGGAGGGCTGCCGTCGTGTCGTGGTGACGTACGAGGTGCTGCCCGCCGTACTGGACCCGGAGGAGGCCATGCGTCCCGGTGCCCCGGTCGTGCACGACAAGGGGGAGTGGGCGGGGATCGCGCGGCCCGGTGCCAACGTGGCGGCGGAGGCGCACGGGGAGACCGGCGACGTGGCGGGCGGGTTCGCGGCGGCCGACGTGGTGTACGAGGAGACCTTCCGTACGCAGCGGGCGCAGCACGCGAGCCTGGAGACGCACGGCGCGCTGGCGTTCTTCGAACCGGGGGAGCGGGACGGGGAGCGGGGTGGGGAGCGGGGTACGGGGCCGGCGCGGCGGCTGGTCGTCCGGACCAGTACTCAAGTGCCGTATCTCGTGCGCCGTTCCCTCTGCACGCTGCTCGACCTGCCGCCCGAAGCGGTACGCGTCGTCGCGGGACGGGTCGGCGGTGCCTTCGGCGGCAAGCAGGAGATGCTCGTCGAGGATGTCGTGGCGCTGGCGGCGCTGCGCACCGGACGGCCGGTGAAGCTGGAGTTCACACGGGAGGAACAGTTCACAGGCGCGACCACCCGGCACCCGTTCACCGTACGGGTCAAGGCCGGGGCGCGCCGGGACGGGACGCTCACCGCGCTCCAGCTGTGCGCGGTGTCCGACACCGGCGCGTACGGCAACCACGCCCGCAACGTCCTGCTGCACGGCTGCGGCGACGCCCTGGCCCTCTACCGCTGCCCCAACAAGAAGGCCGACGGTTTCGCCGTCTACACCCACACCGTCCCGGCCGGTGCCTTCCGCGGCTACGGGCTCGGGCAGGTCGTCTTCGCGCTGGAGAGCGCGCTGGACGAGCTGGCGCGGCGGCTGGGCCTCGATCCGCTGGTGGTGCGGGAGCGCAACGTGGTGCAGCCCGGTGACACGCCGGAGACGGTGGTGGGGGCGGAGCGGGACCTGTGTATCGGCAGTTACGGGCTGGGCGCGTGCGTGGCCGCGGTGCGCGAGGCGGCCGCGTCGGAAGGGCCCGCCGCTCCGGACGGCTGGCTGGTGGGTGAGGGCAGCGCCCTGGCGATGATCGCCGCCGGCGGGCCCGGCGGGCACTTCGCCGACGCACGGGTGACGCTGACCGCCGACGGCTCGTACGAGCTGGCCGTCGGCACGACCGAATCCGGCAGCGGCGCCACCACCGCGCACCGCCAGCTCGCCGCGGCCGAGCTGGGTGTCGACGAGGAGCGGATCACCGTACGGCAGGCCGACACCGACGCGGTCGGGTACGACTCCGGGGTCTTCGGCTCGGCCGGGACCGTGGTGGCGGGCGAGGCCGTGGTGCGCGCGGCCCGTTCCCTGGCCGCCCGGATCCGGGACCGGGCCACCGGTGACGGCGGTGGTGGCGGTGGCGGTGGCGGTCGTGACGGGGAACTGTCCGGCCACGGCGAGGCCCCCACCACCGGCCCTGACGAGGCCCCCCTCACCGGCCACGGCCACGCCACCGGCACGCCCCGCACCGTCGCCTTCAACGCGCACTGGTTCCGTGTCGCGGTCGATCCGGACACCGGCGAGATCCGTGTCCTGCGCAGCGTGCACGTGGCGGACGCGGGCACGGTGATCAATCCCATGCAGTGCCGGGGGCAGGTCGAGGGCGGGGTGGCGCAGGCGCTGGGGTCGGCGCTGTTCGAGGACGTACGGCTGGACGGGCGCGGCCGGGTGCGTACCGCCGCGTTCCGCGAGTACCGGCTGCCCGCCTTCGCCGACGTGCCCCGTACCGAGGTGCGCTTCACGCCCACCGCCGACTCGATCGGCCCGGCGGGCGCGAAGTCCATGAGCGAGAGCCCCTTCGATCCGGTCGCGCCGGCCTTGGCCAACGCGCTCCGGGACGCCACCGGGGTGCGCTTCACGCGGCTGCCGCTGGCCCGGGACCGGGTGTGGCGGAGGCTGGCCGGCGAGGCCGCGCGGAGGCCGCCGGACGGCCCGGGAAATTCGCATGGATAGGACGGCGTTTGCTGGGCAGGGGTGCGGGACGGTCCGGCGTGCGGAATAGGTGCAGCGATGAATCCGTTGCCGCAGCGGGACCGACAGCAGACCGGAACCGGAAGCAGGGAATACGCATGAGCACCGTAGAGCTCACCAAGGACAACTTCGACGAGATCGTCTCCGGAAACGATTTCGTCCTGATCGATTTCTGGGCCGAGTGGTGCGGCCCGTGCAAGCAGTTCGGCCCGGTCTTCGAGCGTTCGTCCGAGAAGAACAGCGATCTGGTGTACGCGAAGGTCGACACCGAGGCGCAGCCCGAGCTGGCCGCCGCCTTCCAGATCCAGTCGATCCCGACCGTGATGATCGTCCGCGAGAACATCGCGGTGTTCTCGCAGCCGGGCGCGCTGCCGGAGGCCGCCCTGGAGGACGTCATCGGCCAGGCCCGCAACCTGGACATGGACGAGGTGCGCGCCTCCGTGGCGGAGGCCCAGAAGCAGGAGGAGCAGAAGCAGGACGGGCAGGCCGCCGGTGAATGAACTGCTCCTGATCCGCCACGGCGAGACGGAGTGGAGCAGGTCGGGGCAGCACACCAGCTGGACCGACCTGCCGCTCACCGCCCGCGGTGAGGAGCAGGCCCGCTCCTTGCGGCCGGTGCTGGCGGACCGGAAGATCGGCGCGGTGCTCAGCAGCCCGCTGCGGCGGGCCCGGCACACCGTCGAGCTGGCCGGACTGCCGGACCCGCAGATCGACGCCGACCTGAGCGAGTGGGACTACGGCGGGTACGAGGGCATCTCCACCGACGAGATCCACCGCACCCGCCCCGGCTGGTTCCTGTTCACCGACGGCGTGGCCGCCGGGCCCCCGGAGCACCCGGGCGAGTCGCCCGAGCAGGTCGGCGCCCGCGCCGACCGGGTGCTGGCCCGTATCGAGGAGCAGCTGCGGACGGCCGACGGCGATGTGGTGCTGGTCGGCCACGGGCACTTCCAGCGCGTGCTGACGGCCCGCCGGCTGGGACTGCCGGCGTCGGCGGGCGCGCTGTTCACCTTCGAGACGGGCACCGTGGGCGTGCTCGGCGAGGAACACGGGCGGCCCGCGGTGGTGGGCTGGAACACCCGGACGCTGTGACGGGGCGGGTTGCGCGCCGCGCCCGGAGGGTGATCCGGGAGGCGCGCGCCCGCTCAGGTCGCCATCGGATCGAGGTGCAGCGGCTCCACCTTGCCCTCGATCATGTCGCCGAGCCCCAGCACCGCGCAGGTGTCCGGCCGCTCCGCGATGTGTACCGGCATGGTCGTGGCCTGCCGGATCATCGACTGGAGGCCGGGGATCAGCGCGCTGCCGCCCGCGAGCATGATGCCGCGCTCGCCGAGGTCCGCCACCAGGTCCGGCGGGCAGCGCCGCAGCACCGCCCCGATCCCGTCCAGGATGCCGGTCAGCGGTGAGGCGATGGCGCGCCGGACCGGCTCGGTCTCCACCATGACCGAGCGGGCCAGCCCGCTCACCACGTCCCGGCCGTGCACCTCGGTCGGGCCCGCCACCAGGTCGCCGTCGCCGGCGAGCATCAGGTGCAGCGGCCGTACGGACTGACCGGGCAGCATGAGCTTGTGATGCAGCCTCAGGTGCTGCACCACGGCGTGGTCGATGGCGTTGCCGCCCACCGGTACGGTCTCCGCCGCGACGATCTCGCCCAGCGAGAGCACCGCGATCTGCGTGGTGCCCGCGCCGCACACCACGATCATGGTGGCTTCCGGCTGCTCCACCGGCAGATCGCAGCCGACCGCCGCGGCGACCAGGGTGTCCACCATCTCCACCCGGCGGGCGCCGATCCCGTTCAGGGTCTCCACCGCGGCCCGCTGGGCCAGCGGCTCACTGCCGTACGGCAGGCAGATCGCGGCCCGCATGGTGGGTCTGCGCCGCCACGCCTTGCGCAGCTTGTCGTCTACCAGGTGGCGCAGCAGCCGCTGCGCCATGTCGATGTCCACGACGGTGCCGCCGGAGACCGGGCGCACCACCCGGATGTGGTCCGGTGTCCGGCCGTCCATCACCTCCGCGCGGTCCCCGACGGCGATCAGCGCGCCGGTGCGGATGTTGACGGCCGCGACGGTCGGCTGGTTCACCACCACGCCCTGGTTCTTGACGTACATCCGGGTGCGGGCTTCGCCCAGGTCGACGGCGACCGAGCAACGGTGCAGCTGGGCCAGGCTGGCGGTCATGGAGGGGGCCTCCCCGATAGGCGTGCGTCGGTTGCGGGACGAGCGGCCGTGGGAGGCCGCCCGGAACCATCGTGTGCCGACGGGGCGTCAGGTGCGCGCTGGGAGGGTCCGGTTGGGGGACGGCCGGGGTCACGGCGCCGTCGGCTCCTGGCCCCGCGGTTCCGGGGGGCCGTACGAGGCGTCGACGAGGCGGGTGCCGAGGTCGCGCAAGTAGGCGATCAGCTCGGGCGGTTCGTGTACCTCGAAGGGGACGCCGAGGAAGCCCAGCCGGTACGCGAGCCAGTCCAGCGCGTCACCGCCCGTCCGCAGCAGACAGGAGCCGGGCGTGAGCGGTTCCAGGAGGCCCGTGCCGGCGGGGAGGCGGCGGGCGGCGTCCTCCAGGGTGGTGTGCAGGGTGACCAGCGCCCGGTAACGGGCGCGGTGGCTGACGATGGACTCGGCGACGAACGCGGCGGCGTCCGGGGTGGGCGGACGGCGGTCCGCCGCGCAGCGGGCGCCGGTGGGCCGGGGCTCGCCGATCCGGTCGGCCCGGAACGTACGCCAGTCCGCGCGGTCCAGGTCGTACGCGACCAGATACCACCGGTGATCGGCGCTGACCAGCCGGTACGGCTCGGTGTGCCGCCTGCTCGGGGTGCCGTCCGCCGCGGCGTACGCGAAGCGGACCCGCTCGCGGCGGTGGCAGGCGGTGGCCAGGGCGGTCAGCACGGCAGGGTCGGTCACCGGGGCCTCGCCGCCGCCGGTGAGTAGGCCGTACAGCGGGACGGTGGCTTCCTGGAGGGCGGTCACGCGGTTCCGCAGCCGGGCGGGCAGCACCTGCTCCAGCTTGGCGAGGGCCCGTACGGAGGTCTCCGCCACGTCGGCGACCGTGCCGCCCGCGGCGGCGTACAGGCCGACCGCGATGGCGACGGCCTCGTCGTCGTCCAGGAGGAGCGGCGGCATGGCGGTGCCGGAGGCGAGGCGGTAGCCGCCGATGGCGCCGAGGGCCGCGTCCACGGGATAGCCCAGGTCGCGCAGCCGTTCGATGTCGCGGCGGACCGTGCGCGGGCTGACGCCCAGCCGCTCCGCCAGCTCGGTGCCGGTCCGCTCGCGGCCGGTCTGCAGCAGTGTGAGGAGCTTCAGGAGGCGGGCCGGGGTGTCGCTCATGCCGTCCAGGGTGCCGCAGAAGGCGGCCATGTTCTGACCTAGTTCCTTCCTAGCGTGGCCCGTATGGGAGCACAGCACGCCGACCGGGGCACGAGTACCGCCGGAACCCTTGGCACCACTGACACCGATTGCATCACCATCACCGGTGCCCGCGAGCACAACCTCAAGGATGTGGACGTCGAGATCCCCAAGGGCCGCATCACGGTCTTCACCGGGGTGTCCGGCTCGGGTAAGTCCTCACTGGTCTTCGACACCGTGGCGGTGGAGTCGCAGCGCCAGCTGAACGAGACCTATACCTGGTACGTGCGCAACCAGCTGCCCAAACACGAGCGGCCCAAGGCGGACACCATCGAGCGACTCGCCCCGGCGATCGTCGTGGACCAGCGGCCCGTCGGGGGCGGCGCCCGCTCCACCGTCGGCACCATGACCGACATCCACGCCGTCCTGCGGGTGCTGTTCTCGCGCTGCGGCACGCCGTCCGCCGGCGAGGCCACCGCGTACTCCTTCAACGACCCCGCCGGGATGTGCCCCGAGTGCGCCGGGCTGGGCCGTACCACCCGTATCGACCTGGACCGTTTCTTGGACACCGGCCGCTCCCTCAACGAGGGCGCGATCCGCTTCCCGCCGCTCGCCGTCGGCACCGCGGGCTGGCAGATCTACGCCACCTCCGGCCTCTTCGACCCGGACGAGCCCCTGGAACGGTACGGGCCCGAGAAGTGGGACCTGCTGCTGTACGGCAAGGGCTTCAAGGTCAAGCGCGGTGAGCGCGGCTACAACAACACGTACGAGGGACTGGTCGAGCACTTCGACCGGCGCTATGTGAAGCGGGGCCTGGCGGCGCTCCCCGAGAAGACGAGGGAGATGGTGCGCGCCTTCGCGAAGGACGGCACCTGCCCGCGGTGCCGGGGCGGCCGGCTGACCGAGGCGGCACTGAAGTCGCAGGTCGCCGGGCGGAACATCGCCGAGATGGCGGCCCTGGAGGTCACCGAGCTGAGCGCGGTCCTGCGGGGCATCGACCCGGCCGACGAGCCGGTGGGCGCGGCCATCGCGGCCCGGGCCGTCACCGCGCTGGACCGGCTGACGGACATCGGCCTCGGCTACCTCAGCCTCGACCGGCCGACCGACACGCTGTCCGGAGGTGAGGGGCAGCGGCTGAAGACGGTGCGCCACCTGGGCAGCAGCCTGACGGGCATGACGTACATCTTCGACGAGCCGAGCACCGGGCTGCACCCGAGCGATGTGCGACGGCTCAACGACCTGCTGGTACGGCTGCGCGACAAGGGCAACACCGTGCTCGTCGTCGAACACGACCGGGATGTGATCGCCATCGCCGACCATGTGGTGGACATGGGCCCGGGGGCCGGGGCACAGGGCGGCGAGGTGGTCTACGCCGGGACGGTGCGCGGGCTGGCGGCGGCCGACACGCCGACGGGCCGGGGGCTGCGGCGGGTGACGGACGTGAAGAAGGAGCCCCGTAGGCCCGGCGGCCTGCTGACCGTACGGGACGTGACGCTGCACAACCTGAAGGGCGTGGACTTCTCCGTACCCACCGGGGTGCTCACGGTGGTCACGGGCGTGGCGGGTTCGGGCAAGAGCACGCTGGTGTCCGGGGCGTTCGTGGGCGCGCACCCGGAGGCGATCGTGGTCGACCAGTCCGCGATCGGGGTGTCCGCGCGGTCCACACCGGCCACGTACCTCGGGGTGATGGACGCGATACGGACACTGTTCGCGCGGGCGAACGGCGTACCGGCGGGCCTGTTCAGCTTCAACTCGGCCGGGGCGTGCGAGGCGTGCCGGGGGCGCGGGGAGATCCACACGGACCTGGCGTACCTGGACCCGGTGACGACGACCTGCGAGACGTGCCGGGGGCGGCGCTTCAAGGACGACGTGCTCGGGCTGACCCTGGGCAGGCGGTCGATCGCGGACGTGCTGGAGATGACGGGGGCGGAGGCGCAGGAATTCTTCGCGGGTGGGGACGGGGGAGGCGGTGGGACCGCTGGGGTCGGCGAGAGCGGTGAGACCGGTGAGACCGACGAGAGCGGTGCCGGGTCGGCGGACAGGCAGACGGCCGGGGGCGACGAAACAGCCGGGATCGTACGGAAGTTGGCAGCGCTCATCGACGTCGGACTCGGATACCTGACGCTGGGGCAGTCGGTGTCGTCCCTGTCCGGCGGCGAACGGCAGCGGCTCAAGCTGGCCACCCGGCTGCACCGTACGGGAAGCCTGTACGTGCTGGACGAGCCGACGACCGGGCTGCACATGGCCGATGTCGACGGGCTGCTGGACCTGCTGGACCGGCTGGTGGACGGCGGCAACACCGTCCTGGTGATCGAGCACGACCTGGACGTGGTGAAGCGGGCGGACTGGGTGGTGGACCTCGGGCCCGGCGGCGGCCGCCGGGGCGGCGAGATCGTGTTCGCCGGGACGCCGCGCGACCTGGTGTCCGCGCGCGGCTCGGTGACCGCCGCGTGCCTGCGGGCCTCGCTCGACGGTGGGCTACTCGATGGTGCGCTGTAGCAGGCCCCACGTGAACTCCGCGACGGTGGCGTGGCGTTCGCCCTGCGCGTCGGGCGCGGTGAAGGCGAGCCGCCAGCGGGTGGGGGCGGTGCCCTCCATGGGGCGGGCCGGGGCGAAGGCGCGGGCGACCTCGTCGACCGTGCAGGACCAGGGGACGAGGTCGTCGGCCGTACGCAGGGTGGGGCCGGGTGCGCCCGGCGCCCGGACGAGCCACGCGTTCCACGCGGCGCCCTGCGGGCCGGTCAGCACCTCGAAGCGCAGTTCGGGCCACAGCGGTACGGGCCAGGTCAGCGCCTCGCAGGTCAGATCGCCGATGCGGCGGGTGGTGACGGACTCGGGGCGGCCGAGCAGCGAGCGGTAGCGCTGCACCGCGCCTCGGGAGCGCGGCGAGTGGGCCCAGGCCTGCCAGCGGCGGTTGGCCTCGCGCAGGTCGGCGCGCGAGGCGCCGAGCGTGCGCAGCGCGTCCTCGACCAGGCCGGGCTGGTGGTCGGCCATCCGGCGCAGCAGGACGAGCTGGAAGGCGAGGGGGCCGTCGGAGGGCGCGCCCGGGCCGTCGCCGGGCCTGCCGGATGCGTCGCCGGGTCCGCCGGAGCCGCCGCCGGGTCCGCCGGAAGATCCGTTGTCAGTGGTGGGGTCCATGATGGACATGGTCGCGGATCCGGCGGATCCGGGCGTGCGGACGGGGCTTCTCAGGACTCGTCACGGCTCGTCACGGCTCGTCGGACGGCCGCTCGTCCGGGGGCAGGCGGCGCAGGATGGCTTGGTGTTCGGTTTCGGTGACCTGTTCACCGGAGGAGGGGAGGAGCTGGGGGATGGTGCCGATGATCGGGTAACGGCGGCGCAGACGGGGGTTGTAGAGCACGTCCTCCGGCAGGAGCAGGGACAGCGGCCCCTTGTCGATCGGACAGACGAGGATCTTCAGCAGCGGGTCGTCGGGCTTCACGGGTCGGCTCCTTGGGCGGGGGCGGCGGGCTCCGGCTCCGGCGCTCGTTCCGGGCCCGGTGCCGAGGCGTCGGTGTCCTGGCGGGGCAGGGTGAGCAGGACGAGTACGGCCATCGCGGTGCCGCCCAGGCGCAGCGCGAGGCGCAGGGGGTCGGCGGGCAGCGGCTCGCCGAAGGCGACCGTGCCGCAGGCGGCGGTGAAGACACAGGTGACGGTGGTGCACACGGGGACGATCAAGGAGGCACGGCAGCGCTGGAGCGCGGTCTGCGACAGCACCAGGCCGACCGCGCCGGTGAAGAGCAGCAGATAGGGATACGGGGAGGTGAACAGGGCGCGGACGGTGCCCGCCGGGTCGCGCGCGTCCAGCAGTCCGGAGACGCCTTTGACGGCGAGCGAGCTGACGCCGTAGAGCAGGCCGACGGCCACGCCGTAGGGGACGCCCGAGGACGGCTGCCGGTGGCGGCGCTTGGCGCGCCGCTCGGCGGACCCGTACAGCCACAGCCCCGCGGCCAGCGACGGCAGCGCGATGGCCAGCAGGGTGCCGGCGGGGGCGGTGCGGGTGACCGTGCTCGCACCGTTGCCCTGGAGGGATGCGACGACCATGCCGAGCGCGAGCAGGATGGCCAGGATGCCGCGCCGCTCCCGGCCGCTGGTGCGCTCGCCGAGGAAGACGGAGGACAGGAGGAGCAGCAGGACCAGCCCGGAGACGAAGATGCCCTGCGCGGCGGCGATGGGGAGGGTGCGGTAGACCGCGAGCTGGGCGGCGAAGCCGGCGGCGAGGGCCAGCGAGCCGCCGAGCCACAGTGGACTGCTCAGCAGGTGGCGGACCAGCCGGGCGGGCTGCCGGGTGCTGAGCGCGGGCAGCCCGGACAGGGCGCGCTTCTCCAGCACGAAGCCGGTGCTGTACAGGACGTTGGCGAGCAGCGCGGACGCCACGCCCCACCACAGCACCGCCCTACTCCCTTCTCCGGCGGGCATGGACGAGCAGGATGGAGGCCAGTGACGGCAGGTGGCAGGCGGCGCGGTCCAGGGGCCGCAGCGGACGCGGCACGTCGTGGTACGGCGCGCCCGCGATCCGTACGGCCTCGAAGCCGCACGCCGTCAGGAAGCCGCGCAGCGCGCGGGCGGTGTAGAGGCGCAGATGGCCGACGACCTGGGTGCCGGGCCGGCCGTGGATGCCTCGCATGCTCACCTCCGAGAAGACGGGCTGGATCCCCGCGAGCAGCAGCCCGCGGTTGTACCAGGCGGCGAGATTGGGGGTGGAGAGCATCAGGTGACCGCCGGGGCGCAGCACCCGCCGCAGTTCGTCCAGGGCCGCGTCGGGGTCGACGAGATGCTCGATGACCTCGCTGAAGAGCACGGCGTCGGCGGCGCCGTCCGCGAACGGCAGTCCGCCGTCGCCCAGTTCACCGCGTACGGCGTACGGGATCCGGGCCGCCGCGCGGCGCAGCGCGTCCTGCGACCAGTCGACGCCGACGACGCGGTGGCCGGGCAGCACGGCGGACGCGGTGGCGGCGGCACTCCCGTCGCCGCAGCCGATGTCCAGGACGGTGGCCGGCGGCGCGCCGGGGCGTACCGGCCCCAGGGCGCGGGCCAGCATCAGCGCCTGGCGCCGGGCGCGCTCGGTACCGGACGCGACGGGCACGGCGGGGTCCTCGTAGAACTCCCGCAGCGCGTCCGGTCGGGCCGGTGCGGTGCGGTCCTCCGGGGCGACGGCCGGCCGCCGGGTCACGGCGCGCCTCCCCCGGCCTCCGGCGACCACGACGTGGCTGCCAGCGACCGGGCGAAGAGGGCGCCCAGGCGGGCACCGGCCGCGTCGTCCAGCAGGGCGTGCGACCAGCGCAGCGCGAGCTGGATGCGCCCGCCGACGGAGACGGTGGTGACGGTCAGCCCGCGCGGCATCCGGGCCGGGGCCGAGAACCACACGGCGGTGGGCCGCCCCGCGTCGCCGAAGTCGAGGGGGTAGGGGATGCGGCCGATGTTGGAGAGCAGCGTGGTGGAGGCCAGGGGCGCGGCGGCCGTGCGCAGCGCCCGCGTCAGCGCCCCGCGCAGCCCGACCGGCAGCACCGGAGCGGTCAACAGGGATGCTCCGAGGCCGAGTTGCGAGCCCGGGGCGGATTTCAGGGAGCGGGTGCGGGCGGCGGTGCGCCGCAGCAGCCGGGCGACCGCCGCCGGGTCGGGCGGCTCGGCCGTGAGCAGCCCGGCGTCCTGCCGCTCCTCCGGCCCGAAGCCGACCGAGACCAGCCGGGTGCCGTTGCCGATGGGCATGTCCGTGCCGCGCGGGCGGTCGTCCACCGGCATGGTGACCACGACCGGCGCGCTCGGCCGCCCGTGCAGGCGGTTCCAGCGGGCCACCATCAGGCAGGTGGCGACCAGCAGCTGGTCGTTGACGGTGTAGGCGGCGACGCCGTCGGTTCGGGGCGGGCGGGCCGGGACGGGCAGTTCGGTGATCAGCATGCCGTTGCCGGTGGCGTGCCGGGCGCCGCCGCCCCGGCCGCCCGCACGGGGCCCGCGGTCGCCGGCGATCCGTACGGGCCGGGTGGGCCGGTGGCCGCCGAGCGGTGGCGATGTGTCCTGCGGCCCGTCGGCCGCGGCGGTCCCGGCCGCGCGTACGGGGGCCGGCGCCGGGGAGTTGTCGGCGCCGCCGTAGAGCTGGGCGGCGGTGGCCAGTACGCGCAGGCAGGCCGGGCCGTCCAGGGCGGTGTGGTTGATGGTGATGAGCAGAACGGTTCCCCCACCGCCGTCGCCACCGCCGCCGCCCTCCTCCGCCTCCTGCTCGATGACCTCCAGCCGTACCGGCGGCGACGCGTCCAGCGGCGGCAGGTCGGTCAACGCCCGCCCCCTGGCCAGGTCGAGCGCGTCCGGCCCGGGCGGCGGGAAGACGACCGGGTCCCCGTCCGGCACGCCGGTCAGCTCCCACTCGTACCGCCGCCGCCACCACCGGTGCGGGGCCTGGCGCATCAGGATGCGGGGGTGCCGGCACAGCGCTTCGCGGAACGCGGCCCGCAGCCGGCCGGGATCCGGCTTCCCGGGCAGGTGCACCTCGATGTGCACGGTTTCCGGTTCGTCGGCCGTGAGGCAGTGCCGGGTGATCTCGTCCACCACCGGGAACGGGACGCGCCGTACGGGCCGGTCCGCCGCCCCGGAGGGCCCGTTCCCGGCCGGTTCCCGCCGGGCCGGCTGGAGTGCGGTCATCGGGTGGGTCCCTCCCCGGTTCGGTCCGAAGGATCTGACGGGTCCGGTGGCGTGGCGTCCGGGCGTGCGGTATCCGGTGGTGTGGCGTCCGGGCGTGCGGTATCCGGTGGTGTGGCGTCCGGGCGTGCGGTATCCGGTGGTGTGGCGTCCGGGCGTGCGGTATCCGGTGGTGTGGCGTCCGGGCGTGCGGTATCCGGTGGTGTGGCGTCCGGGCGTGCGGCGTCCGGCCGCGCGGCGTCCGGCGGTGCCCCGTCCGGTGGCGCGGCATCCGGCCGCGCGGCATCCGGTGGCGCGGTACGCCGCCGTCGGCGCGGCAACGGCGGCAGGGGCGGCCTCCGCTTCCGCACGCCCGCTCCTCCCCCTCGGGCCCCTATTTCCGGCTCCGGCCCCGGCGACTCCGCGCCCGAGCCCGCCGGTGCCGTAGCCGGCGCCGGTTCCTCCTCCGGCCCCGGCCCGGCCCCCGCATGCGCCCCGCGCCGCGCCTTCCCGGCCGGCACCGTCACCACCGCCGCCGCCAGCCCCAGCAGGGCCAGCGCCTGAGCAGTCGCGCTGAACGGACCGTCACCGGCGGCGGGGGACCCGCCCGCGCCGAGGGCCGCCGTGATCCCGGCTCCGAGCATCGCCAAAAGCGCGAGCGGTACGAGCAGCCCGTGCCGGAACCGGGCCACCAGGGCCAGCAGCGGAACGATCACCGCGTACGGCCCGGCGGCGAGGGCCACGACCACCGTGAGGGCGACGGCCCCCAGCACCCAGGACGGCGCGGGCGGCGCCTGCGGCTCCGGCGGGGTGCGCCGTGTCCGGCGTACCAGGGCCGAGCCGATGAGCAGCGCGATGCCGAGCGCGCCACCGAACAGCCCCAGGTCGTACGCGGTGGACGGTGCGTACGTCAGCCGCACCATGCCGCTCTCGCCCGCCGGGATCAGGAACCCCTGCTGCCACCCGTCGAGGCGCACGGGGGACAGTTCGCGCCCGTTGAGCGTCGCGCGCCAGCCGGCGTTGGCGTTCTCGTACGTCTGGAGGTACGCGGCCCCGCCCGTGCCCACCTGGACCGTGCGGCGGTCGCCCGCCCAGTCGCGCGCGGTCACGCTCCGCCGCTCGGTGGCGGGCGCGGGGGCGCTGCCCCGGCTGAGGGTGACGTCCGTCAGCGCCAGCGGGCCCTGGTCGCCGGCCTCCACCCGGTGCTGTCCGGACGGCAGGTCCAGCCGCCCGTCGCGTGCCTCGCCCGCGCACAGTTCGACCTTGACCGGTCGGCGTTCGGTCAGATCACGTACGTAACCGGAAGCCTTGGTGGCGTGCAGCGTGCCGTCCACGGCGAGCGGCGGGCCCTGTCCGCAGGCGAGCGAGAACCGGTCGCCCGCGGAGGGCGGCGGCGTCCGCAGGTCGTCCAGGGCGGGGACGTGGACCTCGCTCAGGCCGACGGGCAGTTGCAGGGCCTCGCCCACCACCGGGTTGTGGAGGGTGAGCTCCTTGACCTTGCTGATGGTGATGTCGAGGCGGTCGGTGGTGATGGGGTCGAAGCGGGCCCAGCCGTTCTCGTCCACCCCGGCGGTCGCCGCGCCGTCGGGCGAGTTGACGAGGATCTCCTCGGGCCGGGTGGAGACGCCGCCCGCCGCGGCCAGCACGATCCGGTCGATGCTGCGCTTGCCGGACCAGCGCAGGTGCAGGGTCGCTTTGTCGCCCGCGATCCAGGCGGTGGTCAGATCGCCGTCCACCAGGTTGCGGGGGCTCACCTGGGGGCCGGAGCCGAAGGCCGTGGAGTCGGCGGTGACGGTGATCCGGTTCCGCTTCCCGGGCGCCGCCCGGTCCAGCAGCTGGTCGAGTTCCGGCCCGGGTACGGCCACCGCCCGGCCGGAGACCCGGTACGCCCCGTCCGTACCGGTACGGAACTGCCGGTGCAGCCCCACCTCGGCGGAGACCGGCGACAGGCCGCCGGGGTCGCTGCCGCGGTGCAGCGAGTACGTCGCGGCCGGTGAGGTGGACTTCTCGGCGTCCGCCGGGAGCCGCAGCAGCCGGGTGACCTGCACGCCCGGGATCGACACCTCGGAGAAGCCCGCGCCGGACACTCCGGCGCGCGGTGTCTGCGCCGCGGTGATGGTGATCTTCAGCCACTTCGCGGTGCCGCGCGGGGCCCAGATCCGCTGCCTTTGGCCGTTGGTCAGCAGCGGGGTGGCCACACTGCCCCGGTCGGTCTGGACGCGTACGGAGGTCGGCGCCGCGCGCATCCCGTCGCCGGGCAGCGGCGTCAGCGAGATCGTGGACGGTATGTACGTGGGCCGGGTGAAGCCGACGCGCAGCCACTGGCCCACCGGATCGCCCGCGCTGCCTTCCGCCCAGCCGGTTTTCGGATCGCCGTCGAAGGCGTGCACCGGATCGTACTGCGGCAGGTGGAAGAGCCAGTTGCCGCTGCTGGAGGCGGTGACGGAGGCGGCGCCGCGCAGCACCCCGGTGGTCTGGTGCGCGATGCCCTCGGTCGGCAGGATCTGCCGGGGTTCGCGCCCGGGGTCCTGGAGGCTGTCCGGGTGATTTCGCTCGCCGGGCGTATATGTGTAGGACGTGTTGGAGTTGACCAGGCCGAACCGGGTGTCGGCACGGCGCAGCCCGTCGCCGGTCAGCTGGAGCGGCGGGGTGCCGACGCCCGGGTGGTTGTCGCCGGTCAGCACGGCCGGGCGGTGCCGCAGCGCGGGGTCGGCGGACAGCGGGAGCAGCGCCTCCGGCCCCCCGCTGACCTGCGCCGTGTCGGCGACCGGCAGCGCGGTGACCGGGCCGGGCCGCGGGGTGTCCACCGGTTCGTAGATCTCCACGGCGCGCTGGCGCGGGTACAGGCCCTGGATCTGCACCGGCGTGCCGGGGGCGATCTTCCCGTCCGTGGTCAGCGGCCCGAACGCGGCCACCTTCCGGTAACCGGACGCCTCCAGGGTGCGTTTGACGGTCTGCGTCGGCACGTAGCCGATCTGGTCGGGGTCCAGGTCATTGCGTACCACCACGTCGTACAGCCCCGCCCGGCCCAGGAAGTCGCGCAGCCCCGGCACCTCCGAGCCGGACATCAGGGCCTGTTCGACGGCGTCCATGGCGCGCCGCACGCCCGGCGTGCCGAACGGCACGAAGTCCCGCTGCGCCCAGCGGGATTCCGCCAGCACGTCCAGGGGGTGGTCGATGGGGGAGCCCCAGGTGTAGATGCCGTGCGCGGTGGCGGGGACGACGAGGGCGCGGTTGTCGGGGGTGTGCTTCTTGAGCCAGTCGGCGGTGCGTTCCCAGGCAGACGGCAGCTTCTTGAAGGCGCCCGGTTGGAGGACGGTGCCGTTGAGGTACGGGAGGGCCAGGGCAGGGAGCGTCGACAACGCGAGGACCAGGGGCACGTACCGCCGTCCCGGTACGCGCCGGGTGCCGCGCCGCTCGGCGGCCACGCCGAGGATGTGGGCGAGGCCGAAGGCCAGGGCCAGGGCCAGGCCGGGCTGGAACTTGTAGATGTTGCGGAACGGCCGCAGCCAGCCGTCCAGCCAGTCCTGCCACAGCCCGTGGAACGGACCGCCCAGCGAACCGGCGTACCCGGCCAGGCAGATACCGGCCACCACCAGCACGGTCAGCAGCAGCCAGCGCCGCTCCGGCACGTCCCGGCGGGCCAGTCCGGCCAGGCCCAGCGCGGCGGCCAGCGCCGTCCCGAGGACCGCGCCGGCCCCGGCCACCAGGGTCCAGCCGGCGGGCAGCCACGGTTCGCCGAAGTTCAGGTAGCCGACCCAGTTGCCGGCGCCGCGCAGCAGTTCGGTCGCCGACATGGTGCCGGTCGTGGTGGTCGCCTGCTCGATGTACGGCATGAAGTTCTCGCCGTACACGCCGAGCAGCAGCAGCGGCACCGACCACCACGCGGTCGCCAGGATGACGCCGGGAACCCACCACACCAGCAGTGACCTGCGCCGGGGCCCGGTGCGCGAGAGCACGTACAGCAGGACGGGCAGCAGCGAGGCCAGTGTCGAGGCCGCGTTGACGCCGCCCATGAACGGGATGAGCAGCGCGGAGCGGGTGGCGGCCAGGCGGGCCGGGGCGCGGTGGTCGGTGAGCGGCAGCAGCACCCACGGCAGCAGCGCGCCGGGCAGGGCGGCGGCGGACGTGGAGCCGATGAGCATGGTGAAGACCGGCCACAGCGCGTACGCGGCGGCGGCGAGCAGCCGGGTGGGCGGGGACCCGACGCGCAGCCGCTCGGCCAGCCGCAGCGCGCCCCAGAAGGCGGTGGTGACGATCAGCGACATCCACAGCCGCTCGGCGATCCACACCGGCAGGTGCACCAGGTCGGCGAGGGCGTAGTAGGGGAGGGACGGGAAGGCGTAGCCGACGTACTGGTCCGTGATGCCGCCGAAGCCCGCCCGGTCGTGCCACAGCTGTCCCAGGTCGCCCAGGAACTTCCAGGGGTCGGTGGTCACGCCCAGTTTGGTCTCGAAGGTCATCTTCCCGAAGGAGGGCACCAGGAAGAGCACGAAGGCCAGGGCCCAGAACGCCGGCAGCCAGCGCCGGGACCGGGGCCGCTCGGGCGGTGGCGCGCCCGGCGCGGCCGCCGGGGTGCCCCCGGCGTCCGGTGAACCCGGTGAGCTGGACACGAGCGTCTGGGTCATGGCAACCGCCGCAGGATGAGGAGGAGGTTCCAGGTGGCCACTTCACGGACGACCGGCAGGCGCGGGATCGTTTCGGCGAAGAACGGCGCGTACCGGGAGCGGGCCGTCACGATCCGTACGTCGTCGCGGGAGCGGAGGTGCCGCAGGGTCGGGCCGATGTGCAGGGCGAAGAGGTTCTCGCCCAGGGTGTGCTTCGCGGTCCGGCCGGTGCGCCACCGATAGAGCGTGCGGGCCCGCCCGGCGCCCAGGTAATGCCAGGGCGCGGTCTCGTGTCCACCCCACGGGGAGAGCCAGTTGGTGAACGAGAGGTAGATCAGGCCACCCGGCCTGGTGACCCGCACCAGCTCGCTCAGGAAGGTCCGCGGATCCGCCACGTGCTCCAGGACGTTGGACGCGAAGCACACATCGGCGGCGCCGTCGGCCAGCGGGAGGAGATAGCCGTCGGCGAGCACGGCGCCCGGCGGCGTCCGGCCGCGGGCGGTCAGCTCGCGCGGGTCGGGCTCGAAGAGGTAGCCGAGCGCGCCGCGCCGCCGGAACTCCTCGGTGAAGTGCCCGCTGCCGCCGCCGATGTCCGCGACGACGCGCCCCTTCAGCGGCTCGTACCGTTCGATCTGGTCGGCGGCGTCGCGCGCGAGCAGGCCGTAGCAGTGCTCGGGATCGTGCTGTTCGCGCAGGAAGGCGCGGAAGAGGGTGAGTGATCTGCGCAGGGAAGGGTCCCGCACCTCAGCATCACCGCCCGGCGGGGAGGTCGAGGTGGGCCCGGTCGTACGACTCGGCCGCCACCGCGCGGAAGCTGCGCACCGTGGCGCTCCAGCGGAACCGGGCGGCCCGGCGCGCGGCGGCGGCGCCCAGGGCGTGCCGGCGCGGGCCGCTGAGCGCCAGCGTGCACCAGTGCGCGGCGAAGGAGCTCTCGCCGCGGGCCAGCAGCCCGGTCGTCCCGTCGTCCACCGAGTCGCGCAGGCCGGGGATGTCGAAGCCGACGGTCGGGGTGTGCCGGGCGGCGGCCTCCATGACCACCAGGCCCCAGCCCTCGACCAGCGACGGGTGCAGCAACAGCCAGGCGCGGCACAGCAGTTCGTGCTTGTCCTGCTCGCTGATCCGGCCGGTGAAGTGCACGCCGGGCCCGGCCGTCGCCTCCAGCCGGGTGCGCTCCGGCCCGTCCCCGACGATCACCAGCCGGCCGCCGGTGACCGGCCGCACCCGCTCCCACAGGCGCAGCAGCAGATCGACGCGCTTGTACTCGACCAGCCGCCCCATGGCCAGGAACAGCGGCTCGGGCGACTCGGGGAGCAGCGGCCCCGGCTCGGCCACGCCGTTGTGCACCAGCCGGATACGGTCCCGCGCCACGCCGAGCCCGCGCAGCGCGGCGGCGGTCGAGCCGGACACCGCGACCATGAGGTTGCCGCGGTGGGCGCCGGCCAGCGCCCAGTGCTCCAGGCGGCGGCCGAGCCGGGCGGCGGGCGCCGGGTAGCGCAGGCCCCACAGGTCCGTGTGGACGTGGTTGACCAGGCACAGCGTCGGGCCGCGGTGCCAGAGGGGGGCCAGGTACGGCATGCCGTTGCAGACCTCGACCAGCAGGTCGCAGGGGCCGACGCGGCGGGCGAGCCGGCGGCGGACGCGCAGGTAGTGCCCGGCGTCGCCGCCCGCGGAGACCACCCGGTAGCCGTGCTCGGCCACCGGGCCGCCGCACAGCAGGGTGACCTCGTGGCCGTGCGCGGTCAGGCCCTCGGCGATGCGGTCCACGAGCAGTTCGGAGCCGCCGGCGGCGGGGTTGCCGAGGTCGCGGCGGGCGAGGAAGACGATGCGCCGGGGGAGTACGGGGGGCTGGTGTGCTGATCGGGCGGGTGGTGCCTCGGCAGCGGGGGATGCCGGTGGTACGGGCGGTACGGGGTGTCCTGGTGCGGGATGTGCGAGCGGTGCGGCGGACGAGGACGGTCGTACGTGCTGGGGCATGTGCGCTCCAACTCGTCTCAGGGTGCGGTACCAATGGTGTGGGGGGACGTACTGCGTACTGAGCCGTGCGGGCCTGCCGGCCGGGGAACAGCGTCGTGTCGTGGGGACATCGGTGGGTGAGCTGGATAGTTTTCGCCGCCCTGTTCGATGCGGCTACTCACCGGCGTGACAATTTCCGCTCCTCTTCGAGCTGACGCCTCATCACTTCGCGCAGGATCAGCTGAACCGCCGCCTCCCGCGCACCACGAGCACCACGCCGAAGAGCGTCAATCCGCCGCCCGCCACCGCCGCCACGACCGGCGCCGTCTCGCCGACCCGCGCCAGCTTGGTGCTGTCCGCGTCCGCCAGCGCCACCTGTGCCCGCTGGGTCGCGGGGGTGAACTCCAGACCGTCGGCGCGCAGCAGGGTCACCGCGTCGGTCCGCGCGCCGGGGGCCCGCAGTGTCTTGTGCGGGGAGATGGACGCGTTGATGATGCGGCCGGTACGCCGGTCGACGACCAGCTCGATACGGCTGTTCGCGTACCACTCCTCGGCCTGGACCTGGCCCTGCGCGGGCCGCCCCACCAGCCGC
The DNA here is from genome assembly GCF_008634025.1 of Streptomyces albofaciens JCM 4342. Classification (NCBI taxonomy): domain Bacteria; kingdom Bacillati; phylum Actinomycetota; class Actinomycetes; order Kitasatosporales; family Streptomycetaceae; genus Streptomyces; species Streptomyces albofaciens. The sequence goes on from NZ_PDCM01000001.1 coordinate 1,992,434, forward strand.
CCCGGCACCTGCCGGCTGCCCGTCCTGGTGGGCTCGACGGTCCCGGTGAAGCGGTAGCCCTCGTACCCCTGCACCCGGCTGGTGCCCGCGAAGCGGAGCGGGACCGCGGCGCCCAGCGTGTTGTCCCACCAGCGGTACGTCCGGCGCTGCACGTCGAAGGGGAACTTCAGGTACGCCTCCCCCTCGAAGCGGGTCGGCGCCTCCTCGCAGCAGTGCACCGGGGCGTTGGTGCGCCGGTCGGTCACCCAGCGCTCCACCGTCCACTGGAACGCCCTGCGCGGGTCCTTCAGCGCCAGCGTCACCGGCGTGTCCACGGTCGTGGACACGTCCCACACGGCCCGCCCGCTGCGCTCGCTCTCCGCCACATCGCCCAGCACGTGCCGGGTGATGGTGATCTTCTGTTTGCTCCTGGTGCGCAGCGATTCGGCGTCGAAGTAGCTGCCGGTGCCGGTGAAGACGGTGGTCGTGTCGACGTCCACCGGGGTGCGCTGGGCGCGCGGTGCCACGTACCAGGCGAGCATCGGCGCGAGCACCAGGAGGAAGACGCCGAGTCCCAGCAGGACCAGGGAAAAGGGCGAGGCGGTCTTACGCATACGAGCACTCCTGAGGGCGGCGGGGGCAGTGCGCGTGCGGCGGGGCGGTGGTCCGGGTGAACGGGCGGGAACCGTAGGCGACCGCTTGACACGCCGTCAATGCCCCCACACACTCGGCAGGCACCGCGGCCGTCCGCGGACGGGCCGGACCGGTGCGCCGCGCCACCTCGACGTACCTGCCACGAAGGGGCCCGCCGCGCCATGCACAGACTGCTCGCCGCCGTACTGACCTCGCTGGCCGCCGCCGCTCTCGCCGTGGGCGCCGCCCTCGGCATCGTCGCCGCCCTCGACACCACGCCGGAGCAGCCGAACGTGCCCCTGGTGAGCTTCGGCCGGACGCCGTAGGGGAGGACGCAGGCGTGGTGGAGACCGTCCGCTCGGCGTGGCGCGACGTACCCCCGGCGCAGGTACGGGAGTTCGCCGCCCGCGTCCTCGACGAGGTCCCGGCGCTCGCCCAGCGGATTCTGGCCGAGATCCGCCGTGAATACCCGCAACTGCCGCTCGCCGTGGACGAGTACGGCGAGCCGCGCGCCCTGACCGGCATCCGCCAGTCGCTGGAGCACTTCGTCCGGCACATGTCCGCCGGCCTGGACCTGCCGCACGTCCACCCGCGCATCTTCCAGGAGTTCGGCCGCGGCGCGGGCATCCAGGGGCGCAGCCTGGACGCCCTCCAGGCGATCTACCGGCTGGGCGTACGGCTGGCCTGGCGGCGGCTGGCCGAGATCGGCCAGCAGGTGGCGATCCCGGCCCCCGCCATGTACGAACTGGCCGAATCCGGCTTCGAGTACCTGGACGGGCTGGTGGCCGAATCCGTACGCGGCTTCGCCGAGGCGGCGGCCCGCCAGGCGGGCGAACGGCTGCGGCACCAACGGCGGCTCATGGAGCAGCTGTTCGCCACCGGGGCCCGCGCGCACACGGCGCCCGCGCTCACCGACCGCGCCGCCCGGATCGGCTGGGCGCTGCCCGAACGGGTCGCGGTGGCCGTACTGCTGCGCCCGGCCCGCGAGTCCGTCGCCCCCGCCGTCGGTGCGGACGTCCTCCTGGACATGGAGTGTGAGCGGCCCCGCATGGTCGTACCGGAACCGGACGCCGCCGGACGCCGGGAACTGCTCCAGCGCGCTACGGCCGGATGGTCGGGCGCGCTCGGCCCGGCCGTACCTCTGGCCGACGCGGCCAAGTCCCTGCGCTGGGCGAGCGCCGCCGTCGAACTGATGGAACGCGGCCTGCTGCCCGCCGGACAGCTGCTGCACTGCACCGAGCACACCGAGGCGCTGGTCCTGCTGCCGCCGGAAGAACTGATCGAGGACCTGACCCGGCGGCGGCTGGAACCCCTGGCGCACTGCGGCCCGACTCACGGGCGCCGGCTGGCCGAGACCCTGCTCGCCTGGCTGGAGACGCGCGGCGGCGCGCCAGAGGTGGCCGCCCGGCTCGGCGTCCACCCGCAGACCGTGCGCTACCGGCTGCGTCAGATACGGGAATTGTGGGGCGACGAGGTGGACGACCCGGACCGCCGCTTCGAACTGGAACTGGTGCTGCGGGCCCGGCGGCTGCGCGGCGAACTCAGCGTGCCGGGCCGCTCTTCCTGCCCTCGATGAACATCTCGTAGCCGTCCAGCAGCCGGGCCATACCGAACTCGAACAGCTCGTCGAGCCGCAGCATCTCCGCGTCGTCCATGTCGTTGATCCCCTCGTACATGGGGAACGAACCGGACCTGATGATCCGCTCGTACTCCGGCCCCAGCGACTCCATCCACTGCTCCACGTCCATGCCGGTCCGCTGCTCGGCCTCCAGGTCCTCCTCCAGGGCGACCGCCGTGCCGCGTACGTGGTTGACCAGCGTCAGGGCCAGCCGGAGCTTGGCCAGCGGGTCGAGCCGCGTCACCGCGGCCATGGTCCACTCGATGACGACCATCGCGTGCGGCATCGGCTGCGGGCGGATGAGCGACAGATACTGGGCCACCCACGGATGCCGCTGGTACAGCTTCCACTGGAGACGGGCCCCGGCCTCCATCCGCGCGCGCCAGTGCCGGGGCGCCGGTTCGGGCAGTTCGATCTCCGCGAAGGTGGCGTCGGCCATCAGCAGGACCAGCTCGTCCTTGTTCGCCACATGGCGGTAGAGCGCCATCGAGGACACGCCGAACTCGGCCGCGATACGGCGCATCGACAGCGCGCGCAGCCCCTCGGCGTCGGCGATCCGGATGCCGGCCCGGATGATGCGGGCGCGGTTCAGGCCGGGGGGCTGGGCGGCGGGTCGGCCCTGAGCGGCCGGGGGGTTCCGGCGGCCGCCGCCGGAGCCGGGGACGGCGCGTGTCCGGGGCGCGGGCCCGCCGTCCGTGCGTACTCCGGTCGCGGCGACCACCGTCCCCACGCCCGGCACGGCCCGTACCAGCCCCTCCTGACGCAGCGTCGTCAGCACCTTGGTGGCGGTCGCCATCGCCACGCCCCACTCCTGGGTGATCCGCCGCGTCGAGGGCACGCGGTCGCCCTCGGCCAGCTCCCCACGGTCGATCCGGCGCCGGATCTCCGCGACGATCCGGCGGTACGGGGGCGGGGGCGAAGGGGAGGTCGGACGGTCCATGGCGGCATCCTCCGTACTAGTGCACCAGGGGTCTGTGCGGACAACGGTACCGCCCTGACGCGGAGGTGCACCTCCCAAGTGCACTAGTGTGATGCATGTCTACCGCCCAACTGCGCCATGGGGTTGGCGGTGTAAGCGCGCACTGCCTACCTTTTCCGTCATGGCGTTTACTCCGTACACACCACCGTCCCGTGCCGGGCGGCGCGAGTGGACCGCGCTCGTGGTGCTCGTGCTGCCCTGCCTGCTCGTCTCGATGGACGTCTCGGTCCTCTACTTCGCCGTGCCGTTCCTCACCGAGGAACTGGCGCCCAGCGGTCTGCAGCAACTGTGGATCCTCGACGTCTACGGCTTCGTGCTCGCCGGACTCCTGATCACGATGGGCGCGCTCGGCGACCGCATCGGCCGCCGCAAACTCCTGCTCTGCGGCGCCGTCCTCTTCGGCATCGCCTCGGTACTTGCCGCGTACGCGCAGAGCGCCGGCATGCTCATCGCCGCCCGAGCGGTGCTCGGCATCGGCGGCGCCACCCTCATGCCGTCCACGCTCGCCCTGGTGCGCAACCTCTTCCACGACGCCAAGCAGCGGGGCCGGGCCATCGCGATCTGGTCCGGCGCCATGATGGGCGGCGTCGCGGTCGGCCCGGTGCTCGGCGGCCTGCTGCTGGAGCACTTCTGGTGGGGATCGGTGATCCTGATCAACACACCGGCGATGGTGCTGCTGCTCGTGGCCGGACCGCTGCTCCTGCCGGAGTTCAAGAATCCGGCGGCGGGCCGCTTCGACCTGGCGGGCGCGCTGCTCTCGCTGACCGCGATGCTGCCGATCGTCTACGGCGTCAAGGAACTGGCCCGGAACGGGTTCTCGGCACTGTCCGTAGTGGCCCTGGCGGCCGGGCTGGTGGCCGCCGCCGCTTTCGTGTACCGGCAGCGCACCGCCCGGCACCCCATGCTGGACCTGGAACTCCTCCGGCACCGCGGCTATTCGGTCTCCGTCCTGATGAACGTGCTGTCGATGTTCGCGTTGGTGGGCAGCGCGGTCTTCGTCACCCAGTACCTCCAGACCGTACGGGGCGCGAGCCCGCTGGAGGCGGCGCTGTGGAACATGGTGCCGACCCTCGCGGTGGGCGGCATGGCCCCGGCCGCCGCGGCACTCGCGCAGCGCATGGACCGGGCGTTCGTCATCGCCGGCGGATTCCTGGCAGCCGCCGGGGGGTTCTTGTGGGTGTCCTGGACAGAGGTGGACACACCCCTGTGGTTTGTGCTGCTGGGGGCCAGCATCTACGGGGCGGGCATGGTGATGGTGATGTCGCTCGGCACCGAACTGGCCCTGGGCGTCGCACCGCCGCAGCGCGCGGGCTCGGCCTCCGCCCTCCTGGAATCCGGCTCGGAACTGGGCGGCGCGCTGGGGCTGGCGCTGCTGGGCACCCTCGGCAATACCGTCTACCGAGGCGAAATCGACGGAGCCGTGCCGGACGGACTGCCCGCGGGCGCGGCGGACACCGTACGGGAAACCCTGGCCGGAGCGGCGGCAGTCGCGGGGGAACTGCCGGGCCGGGCAGGGGAGATGCTGCTGTCGGCGGCCCGCGCGGCGTTTGTCCACGGGCTGCACGCGGCGTTGGTCGGTGCGGCGTGCGTGATGGTGCTGGGGGCGCTGCTGGCGGTGGTGCTGCTCAAGGGCGTACGGATACAGGCGGCGACGGGAAAGGACGGGGCGGAGCAGGGCACGGCGGACGTCCCGGAGGGGGCGGTCTCGTCGGCCGCCGAGACCGCCCCGGTCACCCGAAGCTGACCCGCTCCAGCCAGAAGTCCAGCAGCCGCCGGTCACCGGATATCCCGATGCCGGGGCGGTCGGCGGGCAGCCTGCGGTAGACGACCAGCAGCAGGTCGGTCAGCGGGCCGCGCACCGTCACGGCGGCCTCCTCCCGCGGAGCGTGGCGCCAGGTGACCGCCTCGCCGGTCAGGTCCACCAGCCAGTCGGTGGTCGTCTCCGGTGCCGTGCCGGTGGCCCGGAAGCGCAGCGTCCGGCCGGGGCCCAGCAGCTCGCGCATCTCCGGGCGGCGGGTCAACATCTCCGGCTGCGAGCCCAGCTCCAGCCACTCGGCGAAGCAGTCGGCGGCGACCCGCTCGTCGAGGGTGAACTCCGCGCCGCAGGCCAGGAAGGCGTCGGCGCGGTGGATCACCGTCTCGCCGGCCATCCGGCGGGCGTAGAAGGCGGCGGCCGGGGCCAGCCGGGGGAGCGGGACCCAGCCCTCCGCGCCGGGTCCCGCGGCCCGCAGCGTCTCCGCCAGCAGGGCGGCCCCCTCGCCCAGCCAGCCGTCGAGCAGCGCCGGGTCCTCGTCCGCATACGGCGACAGGTCGCGGAAGCGGGCGTCGGGCGGGGGCCCGGCCGCGCCCGTGCGCACCACCTCCTCGGCCCAGCGGTGCGCGCCGCCCAGATGCCGCAGCAGCTGACCGAGGTTCCAGCCGGGACAGGAGGGCACCGGGGTCCTGAGGTGGTGCGCCTTCCTGACGAGGGAGCGCAACAGCTCGGTCTGCGCGACGATTTGGGTGCAGTGGCGGTCGTACGTCGAGGCGTTCATGCCGCCACGGTAGGTCCCGCCACCGACAACCGGCTCCGGGTCAGCTGAAGTCCAGGTCCCCGGTGCGGGTCCGCTTCAGCTCGAAGAACTTGTCGTAACCGGCGAGCAGGCGGGCGCCGTCGAAGATCCGCGCCGCTTCCTCGCCGCGCGGGATCGCCGTCAGCACCGGGCCGAAGAAGGCGACGCCGTCGATGTGGATGGTGGGCGTGCCGACCTCCTCGCCGACCGGGTCCATGCCTTCGTGGTGGCTCTTGCGCAGCGCGTCGTCGTATTCCGTGCTGTCCGCGGCACCGGCCAGCTCATCGGGCAGCCCCGCCTCGGCGAGCGCCTCCTTGATGACGGCCTCGTAATCGTCGCGCCCTTCGTTGTGCAGACGCGTGCCGAGCGCGGTGTAAAGGTCGCGCAGTACGGGCTCGCCGTGCGCCTGGGCGGCGGCGATGCAGACCCGTACCGGACCCCAGCCCTTGGCGAGCAGTTCCCGGTACTGCTCGGGCAGGTCCTCGCGGCCCTCGTTGAGGACGGACAGGCTCATCACGCGGAAGCGCAGGTCCAGGTCGCGGTGGCGCTCCACCTCCAGGATCCAGCGGGAGGTGATCCAGGCGAACGGGCAGAGGGGGTCGAAGTAGAAGTCGACCGTGTGACGGGTGGCGTTCGGGGAAGTCGCATCTTGGACAGTCATGGCGCCACGATAGTTCGATCCGGAACTTTCGGCCGGGCGGAATACGCCATGCCGCCCCGGCCGGGCCGAAACCAACCGGCGGAAGCCTCCGGTCCGCGCCCCCGGTGCGGCCCCGGCCGGCAGGCCTATTCCGGGGTGATGCCCAGCATCCGCTGGAGCAGCTCCTTGAGCAGCGCGCGCTCCGCGACGGACAGCTCGCCGAGCGGTTCGCGCGCGAAGTCCAGGGAGTCGCGCAGCTGCTGGGCCGTCACGCGGCCCGCCTCGGTGGCGGCGGCCAGCTTGACCCGGCGGTCGGCCGGGTCCGGGCGGCGCTCGACCAGGCCCCGGGACTCCAGGCGGTCCACGATGCCGGTCACGTTCGACGGCTCGCACTTCAGGCTCGCCGCTATCCGCCGCATCGGCATCGGCTCGTGGGCCAGCAGGCGCAGGACCCGCGCCTGGGCGCCGGTGAGGTGGTGCTGGGCCGCCGCGTGCTCGTACTCCTCGTGATAGCGGGCCACGACGGTGCCGATCAGCTCGACGACCTCGACGGTCAGGGGGTCTGCGCGAGGAGTCATGACACCAGGATACCGAATTGCTTGACAACCTGAAATATATAGGAGCATGGTTGTTTCAGGACCTGAAGCATTTAGGAGGAGCAGCCCATGTCCGCACTGCCCACGTCCGGCCGCGAATGGCACCTGGTCGCCCGCCCGCACGGCTGGCCGAAGCCGGAGGACTTCGCGCTGCGCGAGGCCGCGGTCACCGAGCCCGGCGAAGGTCAACTCCTCGTCCGCAACCTGTACTTCTCCGTCGATCCGTACATGCGCGGCCGTATGAACGACGTGAAGTCCTACACCCCGCCCTTCCAGCTCGACCAGCCGATGGAAGGCGGCGCGGTCGGCGAGGTCATCGCGTCGAACGCCGAGGGCTTCGCGGTCGGCGACCACGTCCTGCACTTCAAGGGCTGGCGCGAGTACGCCGTCGTGGACGCCGGGAAGACCGCCAAGGTGGACGGCTCCCTGGCCCCCCTCTCCGCCTACCTGGGCGTGCTCGGCATGCCGGGCCTGACGGCCTACGCGGGCCTGCTGGAGGTCGCCTCCTTCAAGGAGGGCGACACCGTCTTCGTGTCCGGCGCGGCCGGCGCGGTGGGCAGCGAGGTCGGCCAGATCGCCAAGCTCAAGGGCGCCGCGCGCGTCATCGGCAGCGCCGGCTCCGACGACAAGGTCGAGCTGCTCACGAAGGAGTACGGCTTCGACGCCGCCTTCAACTACAAGTCGGACGAGTCCGTCAAGGACCAGCTCCGCAAGGCGGCCCCGGACGGCATCGACGTCTACTTCGACAACGTCGGCGGCGACCACCTGGAGGCCGCCATCGACTCGCTGAACACCCACGGCCGCGTCGCCGTCTGCGGCATGATCTCGCAGTACAACGCCACCGAGCCGACCCCCGCGCCGCGCAACCTCGCGCTGGTGATCGGCAAGCGGCTGCGCATCCAGGGCATGCTCGTCGCCGACCACAGCCACCTCCAGGAGCAGTTCGTGCAGGAGGTCTCGGCCTGGGTGCGCTCGGGCGAGCTGAAGTACCGCGAGACCAAGGTCCGCGGCGTCGAGAACGGCGTCGAGGCGTTCCTCGGCCTGCTGCGCGGCGACAACACCGGCAAGATGATCGTCGACCTCACGGACTGACCCGCCCGCGGGGCCGGTCCGCTCGCGCGGAGCGGCCCGGTCTCACGGATCGGCCCGGTCTCACGGATCGGCCCGGTCTCACGGACTGATCCGGGCAGCCGCCCGGCCCGGCCGGGCCACTAGGCTCACACCAAGCCGTCGCGATCGTGGGCGCGAGTCGCGGCGAACCACAGGAGGATCCTCATGTCCATCCAGCCCGTAGACGTCGTCTACACCGCCGTCGCCACCGCCGAGAACGGCCGGGACGGCCGCGTCGCCAGCGACGACGGCAAGCTGGACGTCGTCGTCAACCCGCCCAAGGAGCAGGGTGGCAGCGGCGCCGGCACCAACCCCGAGCAGCTCTTCGCGGCCGGCTACAGCGCCTGCTTCCAGGGCGCGCTGAGCGTCGTCGCCCGCCAGGAGAAGGCGGATGTCTCCGGCTCCCGGGTGACCGCCAAGGTCGGCATCGGCAAGACCCCGTCCGGCGGCTTCGGCCTCACCGTCGAGATCGCCGCCTCCATCCCGAACGTGGACGCGGCCACCGCCAAGGACCTGGTCGAAAAGGCCCACCAGGTCTGCCCGTACTCGAACGCCACCCGCGGCAACATCGACGTCAAGCTGACCGTCGCCTGACGCGGCATGCCGCATCGTGGGCCGCATCCCTGCGTGGGGGGTGCGGCCCTCGGCCGTACGGGGCCGGAATCCCGCCCGTCACCACCACCCCTTGTGACGCAGGCCACTGTTGCCACGTCTTGACGCCACTGCCGTGTAATCGATTACGTATGCCCACACGAAATCGATTACACACCGGCGTGCGATCGAGACGCCCGGAGCTTTTGGTGTCCTCGACCGGTTCCAGGGAAGGGCAAGGGCGCCCATGGCGAAGATCAAGGACGTGGCCGAGCGGGCCGGGGTGTCCGTGGCCACCGTCTCCCGCGTGCTCAACGGGCGCAGTCCGGTCGCCGAGACCCGCGAGCGGGTGCTCGCCGCCGTCGAGGAGCTGGGCTACCGGCCCAACAACGTCGCCCGCGCCCTGCGCACCGCCCGCACCGGCACGCTCGGCCTGGTCATCAGCGACCTGACCAACCCGTTCTTCACCGAACTCGCCGACGCCGTCGAGGACGCGGCCCGCGGCCTCGGTTACAGCCTGGTCATCGGCAACGCCGCCGAACGCCCCGGCCAGCAGGACGACTACATCCGTACGCTGCTGGACCGCCGTATCGACGGCCTGCTGGTCAGCTCGGCCGGCACCGGCTCCGCGATGCTGGGCGAGGTCGTCGCCTCCGGCACCCCGCTGGTGCTGCTCGACCGGATCGTGCCCGGCATCGACGCGCCGTGCGTACGCGCCGACGGCAGCGCCGCGCTCACCGCCCTCGCCGCGCACCTCGCGGCCCTCGGCCGGCGGCGCCCCGCGATCATCGTCGCCCCGGCCGGCACACCGACCGGCGACGAACGGCTGGAACTCTTCCGTACGGCGCTGGCCGCGCACGGCATAGCGCTCCCCGACGAGCGGGTCGGCTCCACGCCCGACCTCCAGCACACCGGCGGCCGCCAGGTGACGCGCGGCTTCCTGGACCTGCCCGAGCCGCCCGACGCCGTACTGGCCACCGACAACCTGATGGCGCTCGGCGCGATGGACGAGATCCGCGCGCGCGGGCTGCGGGTGCCCGACGACATGGCGCTCGTCGTCTACGACGACGTGCCCTGGTTCGCGCACATCGACCCGCCGCTCACCGCCATCGCCCAGCCCACCCGCGAACTGGGCCGGGCCGCCGTGCGCACCCTGCTGGAGCGGATCGAGGGGCGCCCGGCCGATTCCGTACTGCTGCCGGCCCGGCTCGTCATCCGCCGCTCCTGCGGGGAGCCGGCCGCCGGCCAGGGGGAGGACACGGCCCAGCAGGACCACACCCGACAGGAGAGGGGCAGCGCATGACCGACGTCAACGACGACGCTCGGGACGACGCACCGGCCGGCCGCGAACTGCTGCGCGTCGAGGGGGTGACGAAGTCCTTCCCCGGCGTACGGGCGCTGGACGGTGTGGACCTGAGCCTGCGCGCGGGCGAGGTGCACGTCCTGCTCGGCGAGAACGGCGCGGGCAAGAGCACCTTGATCAAGATGCTCTCCGGCGCCCACCGGCCGGACGAGGGCCGCATCCTCGTGGCGGGCGGCCCGGCGGACGACCCCGCCGGCACCGCGGCTCCCGGCGGCTCCCGCGACGGCCTCCACGAGGTGCGGATCCGCTCCGCGCAGGACGCCGAACGGCTCGGCATCGCCACCATCCACCAGGAGTTCAACCTCGTCCCCGGCCTGACCGTCGCGGAGAACATCTTCCTCGGCAGGCAGCCGCGCACCGCGCTCCGCCTCATCGACAGAAAGACGATGCGGGCGCGCGCCGCCGAACTGCTTCGCCGGGTCCGCCTCGACGTCTCCCCGGACACCCCGGTCGCCGAACTGGGCATCGCCCGCCTCCAGATGGTCGAGATCGCCAAGGCGCTGAGCCTGCGCGCCCGTGTCCTGATCATGGACGAGCCGACCGCCGTACTGACCTCCGAGGAGGTCGGGACGCTGTTCGCGATCGTGCGGGAGCTGCGCGACGCCGGGGTGGGGATCATCTTCATCACCCACCACCTGGAGGAGATCGGCGCCCTCGGCGACCGCGTCACCGTCCTGCGCGACGGCCGCTCGGTGGCCGAGGTCCCGGCCGGTACGGACGAGGACGAGCTGATCCGGCTGATGGTGGGCCGCGACATCGCCGAGCAGTACCCACGGCAGCGCCCGGACGCCCCCGGCGCGCCGCTGCTGCGCGTACGCGGCCTGACCCGGCACGGCCCCAACGGCACCCCGGTCTTCGAGGGCGTCGGCTTCGAGGTGCGGGCCGGTGAGGTCGTCGGCCTCGCGGGGCTGGTGGGCGCGGGCCGGACCGAGGTCGCGCGGGCGGTGTTCGGCGTGGACCGCTACGACGCCGGGACCGTCGAGGTCGACGGGCGGGTACTGGCCCCCGGCGACGTACGGGCCGCGATGCGCGCCGGACTCGGCCTGGTCCCCGAGGACCGCAAGGGCCAGGGCCTCGTGCTGGACGCGTCCCTCCAGGACAACCTGACGCTGGCCCGGCTGGACCGGGACACCCGCGGCGGGCTGGTGGACCGGCGCGGCCAGCGGCGCGCGGCGGCCGAGGTGGCCGGGCGGCTGAAGGTACGGATGAGCGGGCTCGGGCAGCACGCCCGCACCCTCTCCGGCGGCAACCAGCAGAAGATCGTCATCGGCAAGTGGCTGCTGGCCGACACCCGGCTGCTGATCCTCGACGAGCCGACGCGCGGCATCGACGTCGGCGCGAAGGTCGAGATCTACCAGCTGGTCAACGAGCTGACGGCGGCCGGCCACGCGGTGCTGATGATCTCCAGCGACCTGCCCGAGGTGCTCGGCATGAGCGACCGGGTGCTGGTCATGGCGCAGGGACGGCTCGCCGGTGAGCTGTCCGCCGACGAGGCGACGCAGGACGCGGTGATGGAACTGGCCGTACGGCCCGCCGGCGCGTCCGGTCCGCGACACACGAACGAGAGCGCGATGGAGGGCTCCGATGTCCGCTGATGTGAAGACGGGAGCGGGCGCCGAGGCGGTCGGCACCGCCCCGCCCGGTGCCGGGTTCGGCCCCTGGTTCACCCGGGCCGTCCTGAAGAACGGCCCGCTGGGCGGCCTGATCGCCCTCGTCGTGGTGATGGCGGCGCTGTCCGGGGACTTCCTGAACGGGCAGAACCTCCTCAACGTCGGCGTCCAGGCCTCGGTCACCGCCGTGCTCGCCTTCGGCGTCACCTTCGTGATCGTCTCCGCGGGCATCGACCTGTCGGTCGGCTCGGTCGCGGCGCTCAGCGCGACCGTCGTCGCCTGGGCCGCGACCGACGCGGGCCTGCCGGTGTGGACCGCCGTCCTGCTGGGCCTGGCGGTCGGCGCGGCCGCGGGCCTGGTCTCCGGCGCGCTGGTCGCGTACGGGAAGCTGCCCGCCTTCATCGCCACCCTCGCGATGCTCTCCGTCGGCCGCGGCCTCGCCCTGGTCATCACCGGCGGCTCGCCGATCGCCTTCCCCGCCTCGGTCAGCAGGCTGGGGGACACGCTGGGCGGCTGGCTGCCGGTCCCGGTGCTGGTCATGATCGCGATGGGGCTCATAGCGGCCCTGGTCCTCAACCGTACGTACGCGGGCCGCGCGATGTTCGCGATCGGCGGCAACGAGGAGGCGGCCCGGCTCTCCGGCATCGACGTCAGGCGCCGCAAGCTGGTGATCTACGCGCTGTCCGGGGTGTTCGCGGCGGTCGCCGGCATCGTCCTGGCGGCCCGGCTGACCTCCGCCCAGCCGCAGGCCGCCGTCGGCTACGAACTCGACGCCATCGCCGCCGTCGTCATCGGCGGCGCCAGCCTCTCCGGCGGCTCCGGCAAGGCGTCCGGCACGCTCATCGGCGCCCTGATCCTCGCGGTGCTGCGCAACGGCCTCAACCTGCTGAGCGTCTCGGCGTTCTGGCAGCAGGTGGCCACCGGCCTGGTCATCGCCCTGGCGGTGCTCCTGGACACGCTGCGGCGCCGGAGCGGGCGATGAGGGGGCGTACGGGCACGGGCTTCCGCACGGGCAGGGGAGCGGGGCGGCCCGGCGGGCGTACGGGTACGGGCCCGGCCGGCGGGCGTACGGGTACCGGGCTGATCGGCAGGCGTACGGGCCTGCTCGGCGCGGCAGCCCTGGCCGCCACCCTCGCCCTGTCCGGCTGCGACCGGGGCGGGAACACCGACCTCGGGCTGGCCCTGTCCACCCTCAACAACCCGTTCTTCGTCGGCATCAAGGAAGGCGCGCAGGCCGAGGCGGACCGGCGCGGCCTGCACATCAACATCACCGACGCGCAGAACGACCCCATGCAGCAGATCAACCAGATGGAGACGTTCACCAGCCAGGACGTCAAGGCGGCGATCATCAACCCGGTGGACTCCGACGCCGCCGTGCCGGCCGTCGGCGTCGCCAACCGGGCCAAGGTGCCGGTGATCTCCATCGACCGCGGTGTCAACGGCGGCGACGTGGGCTCGACCATCGCCTCCGACAACGTCGCGGGCGGCCGTCTCGCCGCGAAGACGCTCGCCGAATCCCTCGGCGGCAAGGGCAAGGTGGCCTTCCTGGAGGGCCAGCCCGGCACCTCGGCCGCCCGCGAGCGCGGGCAGGGCTTCGAGGAGGGCATCAAGCGCTACCCGGGCATCCAGGTGGTCGCGCGGCAGCCCGCCGACTTCGACCGGACCAAGGGTATGGACGTGATGTCCAATATGCTCCAAGCGCACCGGGACATCGGCGGCGTCTTCGCGGCCAACGACGAGATGGCCCTCGGCGCCGCGAAGTCGCTGGGCGCCAGGGCGGGCGGGGACGTGAAGATCGTGGCGTTCGACGGCACTCCGGACGGCGTCGCCGCCGTCCGCGGCGGGACGCTGACCGCCACGGTCGCCCAGCAGCCCAGGCTGCTCGGGAAGCAGGCCGTGGACCAGGCGCTCAGGGCGGCGCGCGGCGAGCGGCCGCCGAAACAGGTGAAAGTGCCGGTCGTGCTGGTGACCAGCAAGAACGCGGCGGAATTCGATGGGTGAGAAGCAGATGTACGACGTACTGGTAGTGGGCTCGGCCAATGCGGACCTGACGGTCCGGGTGGCGCGGCGGCCCGGCGCGGGCGAGACCGTGCACGGCTCCGACCTGGTCGAGTCGGCGGGCGGCAAGGGCGCCAACCAGGCCGCTGCCGCCGCCCGGCTGGGCGGCCGGGTCGGGCTGCTGGCCCGGGTCGGCGACGACGCGTACGGCGAGCTGCTGCTGGACGCGCAGCGCGCGGCGGGCACGGACGTCTCGCAGGTGATCGCCGCGCCCGGCACCCGTACCGGCACCGCCATGATCATCGTGGGCCCGGACGGCGACAACAGCATCGTCGTCTCCCCGGGCGCCAACGCGGCGCTCACGCCCGCGGACGTGGCCGCCGCCCGTGAGGTCATCGCGGGGTCCGCCGCCGTCTCCCTCCAGTTCGAAGTCCCCATGGAGACGGTACGGGCCACCGCGGCCACCGCCGTGGAGACCGGCACCCGGGTCGTCCTCAACCCGTCACCGACCCCGGACCGCCTCGATCCCGAACTCCTCGCCGCCGCCGACCCCCTCGTCGTCAACGAGCACGAGGCGCAGCAGCTCGCGGGCCGCGCCGAAGGCGGGCCGGAGGACTGGGCCCGCGCACTGCGCGACCAGGGCGCCCGCTCGGTCGTCGTCACCCTCGGCGGCGACGGCGCACTGGTCGTGGACGGCGGGGGCAGGAGCGAGCGGGTCCCGGGCGTGAAGGTCGAGCCGGTCGACACCACGGGCGCCGGCGACGCCTTCACCGGCGCCCTCGCCGTCCGGCTGGCCCGCGGCGACTCCCTCCCGGACGCGGCCCGCTTCGCCGTACGGGTGGGCGCCGCGGCCGTCACCAAGGCGGGCGCCCAGCCGTCCTACCCGACGCTGGAGGAACTGCCTTCCTGAACGGGGGCGGGGGCGCCGTACGCGCGTCGCCCCCGCTACCCGGTGATCCGCCCGCCGGATGTCCCGGCCGGTGCCGAGTCCTCCGGGAGCGGCCCGGCCGACACGCCCACCTCCGCGAGCGCCAGGCCGGTTTCGCCGGTCACCCGCGCGAGGCCGGAACCGTCCGCCGCCCATATGCCGCTGTGTCCGCAGCCGACGCCCCCGCTCCGCGGCCCGGTGCCGTTGGCGAGCAGGACGTCGAATCCGTGGGCGCGCGCCAGGGCGGCGTACTCGTCCGTGCGCTCCACCGAGTCGTGGAACGAACTGGCCAGATACACCTGGCAGCCGTCGGCGGCGGCCCGCTCGGCCACCTCGGGGAAGGCGTTGTCGTAGCAGGTGGCGAGGGCGAAGCGCAGGCCGCGGAAGGTGAAGCGGCCGCCCGGCGCGGGCCCGGCGGTGAACAGCTCGTTCTCCGGGCCGTACAGGTGGTGCTTCGCGTAACGGCTCAGCAGGCCGCCGTCCGGCCCGTACACGAACGTCGCGATCGTCATCCCGTCCGCCGTGCCCGACGGGCCGCGCCCCGGGCCGTTGACCACCGCGGCGACGCCCGCCGCGCGGCAGGCGTCCCGGACGGGGGCGAGCCGCGGGTCGTCCGGCGCGAGGACGCACCGCTCCGGGTCGGCGGCTATCGCGTCCAGCTCATAGCCCGTCAGGCCCAGTTCGGGGAAGACGACCAACTCGGCGCCGCGGCCCGCGGCCTCGGCGATCAGCCCGGCCGTCCGGGCCGCGTTGGCGTCGATGTCCGACACGGCGGACGGGAATTGTGCTGCTGCGGCGATCATTTCTCCATGATGCCCGGTGCCACTGACAACGCGGCCGTGAGGATGTTCCGCACCTGCCCGGTGATGGTGGTCCGGTTCCGTACGAAGTCGGGATCGGTGACCTCGCCGGTCTTCGGGTCGGTGTTCCCGGCGCCGAACTGGAGCACCGGCGTGTGCAGGTGGCCGCCCGGCACCTTCAGCTTCAGCGCGTCCCGCAGCAGCGTCGCCCGGTAGCCGATCTCGTTGGACAGGTAGTCACCGCCCCCGCCCGCGCGGGCCGTCGAGCCCGGCGTCGGCCCGTCCGGCCGCTCGACGGGCGACGAGCCGCCCGCCGGGATCTCGGTCACCGCGGTGTTGTCCCGCACCGGGAACGGCCCGGTGGAGGCCGAGGTGAGCCGCGCGTACGGCAGGGTCGTGGTGGTCCACTGGGGCTGCGGCCGGACGGTCGGCACGCCCTTCGGCACGGGCACCGTCTCCGTGCGCGACTCCCGCGCGTTGTCCGGGTAGCCGCCCCGCCAGGCGCCGTTGGTCCGTTCCAGGTCGAACCGTCCCGGCCGGCCCTGGCTGATGGTGGTGAACAGGTCCACCCGCTCGGGCCCGCGCCGGAAGTACGGCAGGAGCGTGCGTTCCACGGTGCCGGCCGCGAAGTCCGCCCACCGTACGGGGAAGACGGCGGTCTCGACGCGCGCGAGCCGCCCCGAGGACGTCCGGACGGTCGTGCCGTCCAGGGCGAGCGCCGCGGCCCCGGACGGGTTGCTGCGCCGGGCGTCCGCGTCCAGCTGGAAGGGGTCGAAGCCGGTCACCACGACACGCAGCACCCGGTGCTTCCCGTGCCCGCCGCCGGGCAGACCGATCGAATCCTGCCCGCGGGAGCCGCGCTCCAGCGCCCCCATCAGCGTCTCCCGCTGGTTCGCGGTCAGCCGGAAGTCCGGCTGCCACTCCCGCAGCGCCTTGGTCATCCCCAGCCGCGCCCAGTACAGCGGCCGGTCGTCGTCCCGGCTCAGGTCGCCCCCCTGCGGCCCGCGCCCCTGGACGCGGTCCACGGCGCGCCGCCACAGGCCGCGCCCCGCCTCCGTGACGTACCGTTTCGCCGCCCCGTAGGAGTCCACTCGCGCGAGTCCGCCGGCGAACGTCCCTGCCACCCCGGCGAACCCGCTGCGCCGCAGGATCTCCTGCGGCACGCGCTGCGAGAGCCGCTGCTCCTCGACGGTGGGCGCGGCCGCCGTCTGCCGGGCGGTCGCGGTGGCGGGGGAGGCCGCCGTCGCGGACGGGGCGGTGAGGGCGAGCGGGGCCGCGGTCAGCAACGCGGCGCCGATCACGCCCATCCTGGTGCGTATGTGTCTCATGGGGTGAGTAAAGCGGCGGTGCGCTGATCACGGAAGGGGTTGATCCGCGGCGCGGCCCTCACCTCCCGGGGCCGGCGGATCCGCCGCGTCCCCCCTCAGCAGCGCCAGGAAGTCCCCGAACGCCGCCGCCATGTCCACCCCCTCCGGCTCCAGCAGCCACTGGAGCTGGAGCCCGTCCATCACGGCGGCCAGCAGCGGCGCCGCCCGCTCCGGCGTCAGCCCGCCCGGCAGCCGCTCGCCGTACTCCGTGCGCAGCACCTCGGCCAGCGTCTCCCGCAGCCGCCGGAACCGCCGCTCGAAGAAGTCGCGGGCCGGGTGGCCCTCGGTGACGCTGTCCCCGGCCAGGACCGTGTACGTCTGGACGAGGCCGGGGCGCCCGGCGTTGTACTCGACCAGCGCGGCCAGCGTGTCCGTGCGCCAGGCGCCGGTGGCCGCCGCGGCGGCCGTGTCCCAGCGGTCGCGCGCCTCCAGGACGCCGACCAGCAGCAGCTCCTTGCTGGGGAAGTGGTGCAGCAGGCCCTGCTGGGTCAGTCCGGCGCGCTCGGCCACGGCGGCGAGTGACGTGCCGCGGTAGCCCCGCTCGGCGATCAGTTCCATGGCGGCCTGGAGGATCGCCTCACGCCGCTCCTCGCGCTGCGCCTCACGCCCCCCGCCGCTCCGGCGGCCGGGCGGCCGGGCCTGGTCTCGTGCAGTCACCGGCCGAGCGTAACCCCGCCGCCCGCCCGTCCAGCGGATAACCAGAAGATAACGATACCTACCGCCTGCCAGGTGAAGCGGTCACAATCAGGCCGGGATTCGCATCCGTACGTCCACGACTCCGTACGTCCACGTCAGGGAGGGCCGTATGACCGACCACCGAAGCGCCTACGCCACGGCAGTCGCCCCGGCCGTCGAGGACGCCCTCGGCAAGCTGGACCTGGACACCAAGGTCCGGCTGCTGGCCGGGCAGGACGTCTGGACGCTGCCCGCCGTCCCCGGGATCGGGCTGCGGTCCCTGGTCATGTCGGACGGGCCGATCGGCGTACGGGGTCCGCGGTGGAGCGCGGAGGACCCGTCCGTCGCGCTTCCCAGTCCCACCGCGCTGGCCGCCACCTGGGACGCGGACCTGGCCCGCCGCGCCGGCCGGCTGCTCGCCCAGGAGGCGCGCCGCAAAGGCGTGCACGTCCTCCTGGCGCCCACCGTCAACCTGCACCGCTCCCCGCTCGGCGGCCGGCACTTCGAGTGCTTCTCCGAGGACCCGTACCTGACCGGCGTCATCGGCGCGGGCTATGTCGCCGGTGTCCAGGACGGCGGGGTGGGCACGACCGTCAAGCACTTCGTGGGCAACGACGCCGAGACCGAGCGCTTCACCGTCGACAACCGGATCGCCCCGCGCCCGCTGCGCGAGCTGTACCTGGCACCCTTCGAGCACATCGTCGAAACCGCCCGACCCTGGGGCGTCATGACGGCCTACAACCGGGTCAACGGCGTGACGATGACCGAACACCGGGAACTGGTCGACGGCGTCCTGCGCGGCGAGTGGAACTTCGACGGGGTCAACGTCTCGGACTGGACGGCGGCCCGCGACACGACACGGGCGCTGCGCGGCGGCCTCGACCTCGCGATGCCGGGGCCGCGCACGGTCTTCGGGCCACCGCTCGCGGACGCCGTCCGCGCGGGCCGGGTCACGGAGGCCGAGGTGGACGCCGCGGTCCGCCGCGTACTGCTGCTCGCCGCCCGCACGGGCTGCCTGGAGAGCGTCCCGGCCGCCGTCCCCCCGGGCGACGTGCCGGAGGACATCGACGGCCGCGCCCTGGCCCGCGAGATCGCCCGCCGGTCTCTCGTCCTCGTACGCAACGAGCCGGTCGGAGGCGGGCCCGCCCTGCCCCTCGACACCCGGGCCCTCCGCAAGATCGCCGTCATCGGTGCCGCCGCCGAGGACGCGCGGGTGTGCGGCGGGGGCTCCGCCACCGTCTTCCCCGAACGGATCGTCTCCCCGCTGGACGGCCTGCGCGCCGCCCTGCCCGCCGGGACCGAGGCCGTCCACGCGGTCGGCGCCGACCCGCGCACGAGAGTCCCGCACGCCCGCGCGGGCTTCGATCTGCGCGCCCGCTACTACGACGCCGACGGCGCGCTGCTCGCCGAACAACCGCAGTCCGACGGCAAGGTGCAAGCCATGGGCCGCCTCCCGGACGGCGTCGCGCCGCGCGCCCTGCACAGCGTGGAACTGACAGGCAGCTTCACCCCGCAGGCGTCCGGCACCCACACCTTCGCCGTCTCCGGCACCGGAGAGCTGCGCCTGACCGTCGGCGGCCGGGTGCTGTTCGACGCCGTCTGCTCCCCGGGCACGGGCGACCCGTTCGAGGCGCTCCTGAACCCGGCCGAACACCGTGTGGAGGCGGAGCTGACGGCCGGGCAGACCCTGGACGTGGCGCTGCGCTGCGTCCCGCGCGGCATCGGGCCCGGCGCGGACATGCCCGTACTGACCTTCGCGCTCGGCCACGCGGAGCCGCGGCCCGACCCGGACGCCGAACTGGACGAGGCGGTGCGGACCGCCGCGGACGCGGACGCCGCGATCGTGGTCGTGGCCACCACCGAGGAGACCGAGTCCGAGGGCTTCGACCGCACCGGTCTGGCCCTGCCGGGCCGCCAGGACGAACTGGTCTCACGGGTGGCCGCGGCCAACCCGTACACCATCGTGGTCGTCAACTCCGGCTCACCGGTGGAACTCCCGTGGCGCGACGCGGTGCCCGCGGTCCTGCTCGGCTGGTTCCCGGGCCAGGAGGCGGGGGCCGCGCTGGCCGACGTCCTGCTGGGCACGCACGAGCCGGGCGGCCGGCTGCCCACCACCTGGCCCGCCCGCCTGGCGGACGCACCGGTCACCCAGGTCACCCCGGTGGACGGCGAAGTCCACTACGACGAAGGCGTCTTCATCGGCTACCGCGCCTGGCAGCGCCGCGAACGCGAGGAGGCGGGACCGGCACCGGCGTACCCCTTCGGACACGGACTGGGCTACACCGACTGGAGCTACGAGTCCCTGGAGGCGACTCCGGCGCGTGCCCGCGTCCGGGTGCGCAACACCGGCTCGCGCCCCGGGCGCGAGGTCGTACAGATCTACCTCGCGCCCCTGACCAGGGTGGCGGGCCGCCTGCCGGTGGAGCGCCCGGACCGCTGGCTGGCCGGTTTCGCGACGGTGGAGGCCGCCCCGGGCGAGACGGCCGAGGCCGAGATCGCGCTGCCCCGCCGCGCCTACGAGATCTGGGACGAGCGGTCCGGCACCCGCCGCTTCATCGACGGCACCTACGCGATCGAAGCGGCCCGCAGCGTCACCGACCGACGGCTGACGGCACGGGTGACGGTGGCGTGAGGGCTTACGGGGCGGCGGGCGCTGTGCGCGGCGGTGAGGCGCCGCGAGCCGCCCCGCCGTGCCTCACCGCCCCGCCACCACTTCCACATCGCCCCCGTCGCTGTGCACCTTGATCTTGTGCGGTGCGGCGCTGTCGGTGCCGCCGGTGACCCGGCGGGTGCCGCCGTCCGTGGTGGCGTCGACCGCGTAGCGGCCCTGGGGGAGGCGGACGGAGACGTCGCCGCCACTGGAGTCGGCGGTCACGCGGTCGGGGACGGCGGTGAAGCGGGCGTCGATGGCGCCGCCGTCGGTGTGCGCGGTGACCTGTCCGCCCTTGGCGTCGCTGATGTTGATGTCGCCGCCGCTGGTCTCGGCGCTGAGGGCGCCCGCGGTCTGCCGCAGGCCGATGTTCCCGCCGCCGGTCCTGGTGCCGACGGTGCCCGTGATGCCCGTGACGTCGATGTTGCCGCCGTCGGTGCGCAGGGTGACGGCCACCGACGGCGGCACCCGCACCTCGTAGTCGACGTTGCAGCGGCCCGCCGACCGCCCGCAGTCGTCCGCGGTGAGCTTGAGGGCGCCGTCCTTGAGGGAGTGCTGGGTGTCGGGCTTCTTCTTGCCGTACTCGATCCGTTCCGTGACCTCGACCCGGCCGTCGGCGGTGTCGTCGGCGACGACCTTGATGTCGCCGCCCGGCGTCGCCACGTCCAGCTTCGTGGCCTTCCCGTCCACCGTGTAGGTCTGCTCGCTCTCGGTGACCTTTTCGGTCAGCTCACAGCCGGTGGCGACGACGGCCAGTGTGACGAGGGCGGCGGCGGCCAGGGCGGTGCGGGTGGTGCGGTGCCCGGGTCTGGCGGGGCGGCGTGCGGTCATGCCGGTCATCCTCTCGCGGCCCGCGCCCCGTACGTATCCCCAGCAGGAACGATCTGCCGGCCGCCTCCCCTAAGGGGCGCCCGGTGACCGGTGCGGGGCGCCGTGTCCGCTTGCGCGGTTCCGTCCCGTCCAGTCCGCTACGACCCCTTACGGGTGATCTCTCGGAACGCCATCTCGGCCAGCTCCCGCTGGCCCTCCCGGCCGGGGTGGAACCAGTCCCAGGCGCTCAACTCGGCGCCGGTGAAGCGGAAGTCGAAGACCGAGCGGTCGAAGCGGCACAGCGCGTCCTTCGCGCAGACCGATTCCAGGGCCTTGTTGTACGCCCGCACCCGGTCCCGCACGCTCTGCCGCCGGGTGTCCGCCGCCTTCGACAGGTCGTCCGGGTCGCGCAGCATCGACCCGCAGATGCCCAGTTTCCATATCTGCTTGCCGAGCTGGTTCTGCCGCCCCTGCGACCACAGCCGCATCAGGTCGGGGACGGCGGCGACGTACACCTGCGTCTTGGGCAGGGCCCGCCGCAGCTTGCGCAGCGATGCCTCGAAATCGGCGCGGAAGGCGGCCTCGGAGGTCATGGCGCCGACCTCGGCGCGGCAGGCGTCGTTCGCGCCCACCAGGACGGTGACCAGCTCGGGCCGCTTGCGTACGGCCTGGTCGACCTGGCCCGGCAGGTCGCGGATCAGCGCACCGGTCCTCGCGAAGTTCCAGCTGTGCGTGGCGGGGTCCTTGACCAGCCGCCGGGCGACGCTGTTCACCTGCGGGTCCGTGCCGGTGGCCCAGGAGACGGCGGGGCAGTCGGACAGGACCGAGCAGGCGTCGAACCCGACGGTGATGGAGTCGCCGAGCGCGGCCACGGAGGCCGGGTCGGTGCGCCACGCCGGGGAGGGCTCGGGGGAGGGGCGGGAGGCCGTGCGGGCGCTGCCGTCGCCGGGGTCGCCGCACCCGGTCAGGAAGACGAAGAGCGCGGTCGCCGTGACGGCGGCGACCGCGGCGGTACGGGCCCTGATTGGCCGAAAGGGCCGACTGCCCCGTGTCATCCCCTGTCCCCCTCCGGCGTGCGAGTGATATCTGTTCCGGTACCGACGGTACGTCACCCCTCGACGGCTGCTTGCGCGGTAGCTTGTGCCGAGACCCGTAGGGTCCTCGCCCGACGGCACCGGCACGGTCGGCACGCACGCATTACATCACGTCATTTACTGTCCCTTTTGCGGCAAATTGGGGCTAATGGTGTTTACTGTAGGTAACCTCGGATGCTGGTGCCGACGTGATCACTGGGGCAGAATGCTTGCAGCTGTCCCGGCCGCGACCGGAACGGGCACGAGGCCGCTGGGGAAGGCGAACCTCGAACCGTATCGGAGGTCCCGGTGACGACACGTGGAGTTCTGTACGTCCACTCCGCGCCGCGCGCGCTGTGCCCGCACGTCGAGTGGGCCGTCGCGGGCGTGCTCGGTGTGCGCGTCAACCTCGACTGGATCCGCCAGCCGGCGTCCCCCGGCACCTGGAGAGCCGAGTTCTCCTGGCAGGGCGAGGCCGGCACGGCCTCCAAGCTCGCCTCCGCGCTGCGCGGCTGGCACCTGCTGCGCTTCGAGGTGACCGCCGAGCCCTGCGCCACCGCCGAGGGCGAGCGCTACAGCGCCACACCCGAACTGGGCATCTTCCACGCCGTGACCGGCATCCACGGCGACATCCTCATCCCGGAGGACCGGCTGCGCGCCGCGCTGGCCCGCTCGGCGGGCGGTGAGACGGAGCTGGCGGCCGAGGTCGCCAAGCTGCTCGGCAAGCCCTGGGACGACGAGCTGGAGCCCTTCCGGTACGCGGGCGAGGGCGCCCCGGTCCGCTGGCTGCACCAGGTCGTCTGAGGCCGGCCGCGTCGCGCTTGCCCTGGAGCGAACTCCAAGCCGTAGCGTGCGGGGCATGCCTGACAAGACCTCAGTGGCGGTGCTCGGCACCGGAATCATGGGCTCGGCGATGGCCCGCAACCTCGCCGCCGCGGGCCTGGCCGTCCGCGCGTGGAACCGCACCCGCGCCAAGGCCGAACCGCTGGCCGCCGACGGCGTACGGGTCGTGGACACCCCGGCCGAGGCGGTGGACGGCGCGGACGCCGTCCTGACCGTCCTGCTGGACGGACCCGCCGCCCTGGACGCGATGCGGCGGAGCACCCCCGCGCTGCGCGCCGGAACCCTCTGGCTCCAGATGAGCACCGTCGGCGTCGACGGATTCGCCCCGCTCGCCGCCTTCGCCCGCGAACACGGCCTGGACCTGGTCGACGCGCCGGTGCTCGGCACGAAGGAACCCGCGGAGAAGGGCCTGCTGACCGTTCTCGCGGCCGGGCCGCAGGAAGTACGGGAACGGGCCGGACGGGTCCTCGACATCGTCGGACAGCGCACCCTGTGGCTCGGCGAGGACGCGGCGGCGGGCACGGCCAGCCGCCTCAAGCTGGCCGTCAACAGCTGGGTGCTCACCGTCATCAACGGCACGGGCGAGGCGCTCGCCCTCGCCCAGGGCCTCGGCGTGGACCCGCGCGCCCTCCTGGACGCGGTCGCGGGCGGGCCGCTCGACCTGCCGTACCTCAGGATGAAGTCGGAGCTGATCCTCTCCGGCGACTATCCGGCCAGCTTCACGGTGTCCGCCGGGCACAAGGACGCCCGGCTGATCACGGAGGCGGCCGAGCAGGCCGGCGTACGGATGGATCTCGCGGTGGCCGCAGCGGAGCGCTTCCGGCGGGCGGAGGAGCAGGGGCACGGCGACGAGGACGGCGCGGCGGCGTACTTCGCGAGCTTCGACGGCTGAGACCGACCGGCGCCGGGCATGCGGAAGGGCCGCGCCGAAACGGCGCGGCCCCTGTGCCGCCCGGGCCGGTCCGGGTCCGTCAGACGGTCCGGAAGGCCAGCACCACGTTGTGACCGCCGAAGCCGAACGAGTCGTTCAGCGCCGCGATGGTGCCCTCGGCGGGCAGCTCGCGCTTGACGTCCCGGACGATGTCCGCGTCCGCCTCGGGGTCGAGGTTCTCGATGTTGATCGTCGGCGGTGCCACCCGGTGGTACAGCGCCAGGATCGAGGCGACGGTCTCCACGCCGCCCGCGCCGCCCAGGAGGTGGCCGGTCATCGACTTGGTGGCGGAGATCGCCATGTGGTCGGCCTCGGTGCCGAAGACCTTGCGCAGCGCCTTCAGCTCGGCCAGGTCGCCCAGCGGCGTCGAGGTCGCGTGCGCGTTGACGTGCACGATCTCGGCGGGCTTGAGGTCGGTGTTGGAGAGCAGGTTCTGCAGGGCGTGCGCGATGCCGTTGCCGGACGGCTCGGGCTGCACGATGTCGTGGCTGTCGGCGGAGATGCCCTGGCCGACGGCCTCGGCGTAGATCCGCGCGCCGCGCTTGGCGGCGTGGTCGGCCGACTCCAGGACGATCACGCCGGAGCCCTCGCCGAGCACGAAGCCGTTGCGGTCCGCGTCGTAGGGGCGGGAGGCGCCCTGCGGATTGTCGTTGTCCTTCGACATCGCCATCATGTTGCCGAACGCGGCGATCGGCAGCGGGTGGATGGCGGCTTCCGTACCGCCCGCGACGACGACGTCGGCGCGGCCCGTACGGATCATCTCGATGGCGTAGCCGATGGCCTCGGCGCCGGAGGCGCAGGCGCTGACCGGGGTGTGCACACCGGCGCGCGCGTTGACCTCCAGGCCGACGTTGGCCGACGGGCTGTTCGGCATCAGCATCGGCACGGTGTGCGGGGAGACGCGGCGCGAGCCCTTCTCCCGCAGGATGTCGTACTGGTTCAGCAGGGTGGTCACGCCGCCGATGCCGGAGGCGATGACCGCGCCGAGCCGGTCCGGGTCCACGGCGCCGTCCTCGCCGGCCTTGGCCTCGAAGCCGGCGTCCGCCCACGCCTCGCGGGCCGCGATCAGCGCGAGCTGCGCCGAACGGTCCTGCTTGCGGGCCTGCGCCCGGGGGATGATCTCACCGGGGTCGACGGCCGCCGAGGCGGCGATGCGGACGGGGAGGTCGGCTGCCCAGTCCTGGGTGAGGGCGCTGACGCCGGACCGGCCGGCCAGCATCCCCTCCCAGGTCGAGGCACTGTCGCCACCCAGCGGTGTGGTTGCGCCGATACCGGTGACGACCACGGTGCGATTGGTCGCGTTCACGGAAATTCCTACTCCACAGGTTGAGGGGTTGAGGATCGACGGCGCCACCGCGGGGTGGCGACATGCGCCGGAGCTGGATCAGCTCTGGTGCTTGAGGATGTAGTCGGTCGCGTCGCCGACCGTCTTGAGGTTCTTGACGTCGTCGTCGGGGATCTTCACGTCGAAGCGCTCCTCGGCGGCGACGACGACCTCGACCATGGACAGCGAGTCGACGTCCAGGTCATCGGTGAAGGACTTGTCCAGCTTGACGTCCTCGGCGGGGATCCCGGCGATCTCGTTCACGATCTCGGCGAGACCCTGGACGATCTCTTCCTGGGTGGCGGCCATGATGGCGCTCCTTCGGTGATGTGTCGGGGAACTGGAAGGTCCGCAGTTCCGGGTTGTGGTTCAAGCTCCGTACAGCCGCCGGGACGCGTTCGAGCGGATGGCGCTGCGCAGATCTTGCCTAGGGGAGGGTAACGACCGTCGCGGCGTACACGAGACCCGCCCCGAAGCCGATGACCAGCGCGGTGTCCCCGCTCTTGGCCTGTCCGGTCGCCAGCAGCCGCTCCATGGCGAGCGGAATCGAGGCGGCCGAGGTGTTGCCGGTGGTCTCCACGTCACGGGCGACCGTGACATTCTCCGGCAGTTTGAGGGTCTTCACCATCGAGTCGATGATCCGCATGTTGGCCTGGTGCGGGATGAAGACGTCCAGGTCGTCCGGGCTGACCCCGGCCGCGTCCAGCGCCTGCTGGGCGACCTTGGCCATCTCGAACACCGCCCACCGGAAGACCGCCTGGCCCTCCTGGGTGATCGCGGGGTAGCGGATCTCGTCCAGCGCCACCCGGGCCTCGGGGCCGTCGCCGCCGGGCACCGGGGTGCGGCGGTAGATGTCCCAGCCGAACGTCTGCTTGATCGTGTCGGCCTTGTCGCCCTCCGAGCCCCACACGGTCGGGCCGATCGCCGGCTCCTTGCCGGGGCCGACGACCACGGCGCCCGCGCCGTCGCCGAAGAGGAACGCGGTCGCCCGGTCCTCCAGGTCGGTCAGGTCCGACAGCCGCTCGACGCCGATGACGAGCACGTACTCGGCGCTGCCGTCGGTGACCATGCCCTTGGCGAGGGTCAGGCCGTAACCGAATCCGGCGCAGCCCGCGGAGATGTCGAACGCGGCGGGCTTGCCCGCGCCGATCTTGTGCGCGATCTCGGTCGCGATCGCCGGGGTCTGCTTGAAGTGCGAGACGGTCGAGACGATCACCGCGCCGATCTGCTCGGGCGTGACACCGGCGTCCGCGATGGCCTTGCCGGCCGCCTCCACGGACATCGCCGACACGGTCTCCTCCGGGCCGGCCCAGTGCCGGGTGGCGATGCCGGAGCGCGAGCGGATCCACTCGTCGGAGGAGTCGATGTGCTTGAGGATCTCCTCGTTCGGCACCACACGGGTCGGGCGGTAGCCGCCGACGCCCATGATGCGCGCGTACGCGGCGCCCTTGGCGGGCTTGATCTTCGAGGTCATGCTCTCGGGGCTCCTATTCGGCCGGGGCAGAGTGCTCGGCGATCAGCGTGCGGGCCGCGTCGAGGTCGTCCGGGGTCTTCAGGGCGAGCGTCTGGATGCCGGGCAGGGCGCGCTTGGCGATGCCGACGAGGGTGCCGCCGGGGCTCGCCTCGATGATGCCGGTGACGCCCAGCTCCTTGAACGTCTCCATGCACAGGTCCCAGCGCACCGGGTTGGCCACCTGGCCCACCAGGCGCCGCACCACGTCCTGGCCGTCGGTGACGAC
The DNA here is from genome assembly GCF_008634025.1 of Streptomyces albofaciens JCM 4342. Taxonomy (NCBI): domain Bacteria; kingdom Bacillati; phylum Actinomycetota; class Actinomycetes; order Kitasatosporales; family Streptomycetaceae; genus Streptomyces; species Streptomyces albofaciens. The sequence goes on from NZ_PDCM01000001.1 coordinate 2,019,243, forward strand.
GCGGCCGTCCTTGTTGGACACGTACCGGGTGTGCGGGTCGGCGGGCGTGAGCTGCCCGACCGCTTCCTCCAGCGCCGTCACGGCCGGGGCCATGTGGACGGTGTGGAACGCTCCGGCCACCTTCAACGGTACGACCCGTCGGGTGCCCTCGGGCTTGTCCTCGGCCAGCGCGGCCAGCTGCCCGGCGGTGCCGGCGGCCACGATCTGGCCCGCGCCGTTCACGTTCGCGGGGGTCAGGCCCAGCTTCTCCAGGTGCGGCAGGACCACGTCCTGCTCGCCGCCGAGGAGCGCGGCCATGCCGGTCTCGGTGACGGCGGCGGCCTCGGCCATGGCCAGGCCGCGCTTCCGTACGAGCGCCAGCGCCTCGTCCTCGGACAGCACGCCGGTCAGGGCGGCCGCGGCCAGCTCGCCGACGCTGTGTCCGGCGGCGGCGCCGACCTGCCGGGAGAAGTCCTCCGCGGTCGCGAACAGCTGCCGCGAGGAGACCAGGGAAGCCGCCACCAGCAGCGGCTGCGCCACCGCGGTGTCGCGGATCTCGTCCGCGTCGGCCTTCGTGCCGTAGTGGACCAGGTCCAGGTCGATGGCGGCCGACCACGCGCGAAGCCGGTCCTCGACTCCGGGGAGGTCGAGCCAGGGGGTCAGGAAGCCGGGCGTCTGAGCGCCTTGGCCGGGAGCGACGAGTACGAGCACCCTCACACTCTCTCTTGTGGGAGGTCCCGCCCGCCCGTGGGGACAGGGACGAAGAACCATCAGGGGAATTGTTGGTGTTCTACAAAAGTCTAGAGTTGGCTGTCACCGTCGGCCAGACGCCCCAGGATCAGCGCGATGCGCAGCGTGAAGGCGGAGCGCACGTCGGAAGGTGACCACCCGGTGACGTCCGTCACACGTCGCAGCCGGTAGCGCACGGTGTTGGGGTGCACGAAGAGCATCCGCGCCGCGCCCTCCAGACTGCTGGCTTGTTCCAGATACACGCTCAGCGTCTCCAGGAGAGCCGAGCCTGCTTCCTCCAGCGGTCTGTAGATCTCCTCCACCAGCTGCTCACGCGCCGCCGGGTCGGACGCCATCGCCCGCTCCGGGAGCAGATCGTCGGACAATACGGGACGGGGGGCATCCGGCCAAGCGGCACATGCCTTCAGTCCGGCCGCCGCGGCCTGCGCGGAGCGGGTCGCCGCCAGCAGGTCGGAAACCACCGGACCGGCCACCACCGGGCCCGCCGCGAACGGTCCGATCAGGGCTTTCGCCGCCTTGAGCGGGTCGTCCGAGCCGCCCGCGATGACCACCAGACGGCTGCCCAGCACGCCCGTGAGCACCTGGAGCTTGGCGTGGCGGGCCGCGCGGCGGATGGCTTCCACCGTCAGCTCGCTGTCCCCGTCGGGAGCCGTACCCAGCACAACGCACACATGTTCGGGGCTGTTCCAGCCGAGCGCGGCGGCCCGCGACACCGCGCCCTCGTCCGCCTCCCCGGAGAGCACCGCGTTGACCACCAGCGACTCCAGGCGCGCGTCCCAGGCGCCGCGCGCCTCGGCGGCCTGCGCGTACACCTGGGCGGTGGCGAAGGCGATCTCGCGCGCGTAGACCAGCAGCGCCTCGCGCAGCACGCCCTCGTCACCGGGGGCCGCCACGTCGTCGATCGCGGCCTCCATGACCTCGATGGTCGTGCGGACCATCTCCACGGTCTGGCGCAGCGTGATCGCCCGGGTCAGCTCGCGCGGCGCCGTACCGAACACGTCGGTGCTGATGGCCTGCGGCGTCTCCGGGTGCCGGAACCACTCGGTGAAGGCCGCGATGCCCGCCTGGGCCACCAGCCCGATCCACGAGCGGTTCTCCGGCGGCATGGCGCGGTACCACGGCAGCTGCGCGTCCATGCGCGCGATGGCGTTGGCGGCCAGCTTGCCGGACGACTTCTCCAGCCGGCGGAGCGTCGCGGTGTGCGGATGCGGGTGCGCGTCGCGCGATGCGGGTTCAGACACGGGGACAAGCCTGCCTTATCGGGGCGGTGTGACGGCGCGGTGGGCCGAGGGGGCGGGGACTACGGTGGTCGGGTGATCCACGTACACAGGGGCGACGAACGGTATCCGGGCGGCGACGCGGCCGCCGGGATCGAGACGCGGCACGCCTTCTCCTTCGGCCCGCACTACGACCCGGACAACCTGCGCTTCGGCGCGCTCATCGCCTGCAACGAGGAACGGCTGGCGCCGGGCGCGGGGTTCGACGAGCACCCGCACCGCGACACCGAGATCGTCACCTGGGTCGTCGAGGGCGAGCTGACCCACCGCGACTCGACCACCGGCCACGAGACCGTGGTGCGCCCCGGCGACGTGCAGCGCCTCAGCGCGGCGGACGGCGTGCGGCACGAGGAGCGCAACGACGGCGCCGCGCCGCTGGTCTTCGTGCAGATGTGGCTCGCACCGGCCGGGTTCGGCGGCGATCCGGAGTACGAGGTGGTGCGCGGCATCGCCGACGGGACGCCGTACGCGGTGCCCGGGGCCGCCGCGATGCTGCACGTGCGGCGGCTGGCCGACGGCGCGCGGTCCGCCGTACCGGACGCGCCGCGGGTGTACGTCCACGTCGTGCGCGGCGCGGTCCGGCTGGACGGCCGGCGCCTGGCGGCCGGGGACGCGGCGCGGATCACCGACGCCGCGGACCTGGAGCTGGCCGCCGAGGGCGACGCCGAGTGCCTCCTGTGGGAGATGCCGGGCGAACCGTCGTACGGCTGAGAGCCTGGATACGGGCCTCGGCCCCGGGGGAACCGCCTCCGGGGCCATCGCGCCGCCGCCCGCGTTCAGCGCAGCTCGGCGAGGACCGCGTCGGTCAGCGGCGGCCACGCCTCGATCGCCCAGGGGCCGAAGGCCCGGTCGGCCAGTGCCACACAGGCCGCGCCCGCGTCCGGGTCCACCCACAGGAACGTGCCCGACTGGCCGAAGTGCCCGAACGTGCGCGGCGAGGAGGCGGCGCCCGTCCAGTGCGGCGACTTCCCGTCGCGGATCTCGAAGCCCAGGCCCCAGTCGTTCGGGTTCTGCATGCCGTAGCCGGGCAGCACGCCGCGTACGCCGGGGAAGACCACCGACGTCGCCTCGGCGAGCGTCTGCGGCGCCAGCAGGCGCGGCGCGAGCAGCTCGGCGCCGAACCGGGCCATGTCCGCGACGGTCGAGACGCCGTCCTTGGCGGGCGAGCCCGGCAGGTCGGTGGCGGTCATGCCGAGCGGTTCGAGGACCGCCTCGCGCAGGTACTGCGGGAAGGGGATGTCGGTGGCCTTGGCGATGTGGTCGCCGAGCGCCTCGAATCCCGCGTTCGAGTACAGGCGGCGCTCGCCCGGCGCGGCCTGTACGCGGTCCTCGTCGAAGGCCAGCCCCGAGGTGTGCGCGAGCAGATGGCGCACGGTCGAGCCCGGGGGACCGGCCGGCTCGTCCAGCTCGACCGCGCCCTCCTCGACGGCCAGCAGCGCGGCGTACGCGGCGAGCGGCTTGGTGACCGAGGCCAGCGGGAAGCGGTGTTCCTGCGGGCCGTGACTGCCGGCCACCGTCCCGTCGGTCCGTACGACGGCGGCGGCCGCGGTCGGCACCGGCCAGTTCTCGATCATCCGAAGGCTCTGCAAGGGCATGGCCCCGAGCCTAACGCCCCCGGTGGCGCGGCCGGGACGGGCCGGGTGCGGGACGGACGGCCCCCGGGGCCCGCGCACGCGGGGCCGCCGCTCTCCTCAAGACCGGGTCAAGACTTCGCTTGCTTGGAGTGCACTCCAAGTCTCTAGCGTTGAGGACGTCGTGAGAGATCCGGGAGCAGACGGCCCGGTACCGGGACATCCGGCGACTACGGGAGGCACGGCATGACGGTGACGGCGACGGACGGGACGGCCGCGGTGCAGGAACCGGCGCGGCCGAACCGCTGCAAGGGCCCGGTGCCGCACCCGCGGCCCACCGGCCGCGACCAGTACACGATCAGCGAGGTCGCCGAGCACACCGGACTGAGCGCCCACACCCTGCGCTGGTACGAACGGATCGGGCTGATGCCGCACGTGGACCGTACGCACACGGGCCAGCGCCGCTTCAGCAATCGCGACCTGGACTGGCTGGACCTGGTGACGAAACTGCGGCTGACCGGCATGCCGGTGGCGGACATGGTCCGCTACGCCGAGCTGGTGCGCGAGGGCGAGCACACCTTCGCCGAGCGGGAGGCGCTGCTGACCGCGCACCGCGAGGACGTACGGGACCGGATCGCCGAGCTGCAGAGCACCCTCCTGGTCCTGGACTACAAGATCGATGCTTACGCGGACGCCCGACGGGTGTCAGAAGGAGTCTGAGGTCGGTATGACCACGGAGAAGATGGAGACCGTCCGGCTGGGCACGGCCGGCCCGCTGGTCGGGGTCCAGGGCCTCGGCTGCATGGGCATGAGCTACGCCTACGGCCCGACGGAGGACGAGGGCGAGGCGCGGGCGACGCTGGAGCGGGCGCTCGAACTGGGCGTCACGCTCTTCGACACCGCCGACATGTACGGCATGGGGCACAACGAGGAGTTCATCGGGCCGTTCGTCCGGGCGCACCGGGACGAGGTCGTGCTGGCGACGAAGTTCGCCATCGCCGTGGACCCGGACGACCCGATGAACCCCGCCAAGCGGAGCATCCGCAACGACCGGCCGTACATCCGCCAGGCCGTCGAGGCCAGCCTGCGCCGCCTCGGCGTGGACGAGATCGACCTGTACTACATGCACCGCCGCGACCCGGCCGTCCCCATCGAGGACACGGTCGGCGCGATGGCCGAGCTGGTGGCCGAGGGCAAGGTCAAGCACCTGGGCCTGAGCGAGGTCACCGGCAGCGAACTGCGCGCGGCCCAGGGCGTGCACCCGATCGCGGCCGTGCAGTCGGAGTGGTCGCTGTTCAGCCGGGACGTGGAGGACGGCGTGGTGCCGGCCGCGCGGGAGCTGGGCATCGGTTTCGTGCCGTACTCGCCGCTCGGCCGCGGCTTCCTGACCGGCGCGTTCGTCAGCGCCGACCAGGAGCTGGGCAAGGACGACTTCCGCCGTCAGCAGCCCCGCTTCACGGGCGACAACGCGAAGGCCAACGCGGCCCTGCTGGAGCCGGTGCGCGAGGTGGCCGCCGCGCACGGGGCCTCGCTCGGGCAGATCGCGCTGGCCTGGGTGCAGCAGCAGGCGCAGGTGCACGGTCTGGCCGTGGTGCCGATCCCGGGCACCCGCAAGCGCAGCCGTGTCGAGGAGAACGCCGCCGCCACGCGCGTCGTGCTCAGCGAGGAGGAGCTGGCCCGGCTGGAGCCGGTCGCGAGCAAGGTCGCGGGCGACCGGTACGCGGACATGCGGTTCACCTCGGCGGGCCGGGAGTAAGGGGAAGCGAGCGGCGGGTGGTGCCGTCCCCTGTGGCGGCACCACCCGCCGGTCCTTTCCCGGCCCCTCTCCGGCCCTTTGCCGCTTTCCTCCCGCCTGCCTGGGCCGGCACCAGCCCTCCCGCCCGCCTCAGGCCAGCCCCAGCGCGAACACCGCGAACGCCGCCGCCAAGGTCCCCGCGATCGCCCGCCGGACCGCCGTGACCCCCGTCCACGGCGCCTCGAAACGGCGGGTCACCCGGCCGATGAGCACCAGCGCGACGGCGAAGACGGGCAGCCAGGCGACGCGGGCGAGAATCCAGCCCACCGTGTCCGGCGCCGTGGTGAGACCGGGCACGGCACCGGCGAAGGACGCGGGCACGGCCGCCGAGAACATCGCCGTCTGGTGCCAGCACAGCACCGTCATCGCACAGAGGTTGACGACGACCACCGGCGCCCAGAGGGCCGGGCGGCGCAGCAGCCGGGCGATGCGGTCGCGCAGCAGGACCGCCGCGCCGGACTGGGCCGCGGCCAGCGCGAGGACCAGCAGGGACGGCGGGTGGGAGTTCGTACGGTCCTGGCCCGGGACGCCGACCATGCTCGTCGGGTAGTGGAAGAAGACCAGCAGCGCCGCGAACAGCGCGGTCCCGCCGAGCAGCAGCGTCCACGCGGCACGCCGCCCGAGCCGCTGCTCGCCCCAGGACACGCCCAGTTGGTAGGCGAACATCCAGCCGGGCAGCAGATTGAGCACGCTCAGCCAGGACGGCATGGCGTCGGCGTACGGCCCGTACCGCAGGAAGTCGACCACGGCGACGGCGCCCAGCAGCGGCGCCGCGGCCCACGCGCCCATGCGGCGGGCCGCGCGGACGCAGTACGGGGTGAGCGCGGTGATGCCCGCGTAGACCCCGACGAACCACAGCGGCTGGATGACCAGCGTCGCCCCCGTACGGAGCGTGGGCTCGGGCACGCCGCACGCGGACAGGACGCAGACCAGCGCCGCCCAGACGGCGGTCACGCCGAGGACGGGGCGGCCCAGCCGGGCCAGGCGCGCCCGCAGCCAGTGCCCCGTCGACTCACCCCGCCCGGCCGCGCGGTGGAAGGACAGCACCGACGCGTACCCGCCGACCAGGAAGAAGATGCCGAGCATCTGGAGCACCCAACTGGCGGGCGCCAGGGCGGCGAAGCCGGACAGCGGGCTGGCGTTGTGCAGCGCGCCGTCGGCGTCGAGCGTGAAACCGCCGAGCAGCCAGTGACCGGTCGGTACGGCGAGCAGCGCGAGCGCGCGCAGACCGTCGATCGCGCGGTCGCGGTCGGCGGGCGTACGGCCCTCTATGGCGCGGACGGCCTTGCGGACGGGGGCCAGCAGCGGGGTCGGGAGCGGGGTGGCCATGGGGACCTCTCTTCGAGGTGGTCGGAAGGGCGGGAGGACTGGGCGGGCGGAAGCGCCGGCGCCCGTCAGCGCACCTGGTCGTAGCGGCCGAGCGCGATGTCGGCGAAGTTGCGCAGCGAGTCCGTGCCGGGCGCGAGGTAGCCGGTGTGTCCCTCGGCCGTCCGCGCCGGCACCCGGCGCGCGCCGAACTCCGGGTCGGTCGGGTCCGTACCGTGGCCCAGGCCCAGGAATTCGACGTGCGGCAGGTTGCCGATCCAGTCGGAGGCGTCACGGGCGGCCCACACCCGGGCGGTGGTGCGCAGCGCCGCCGCGCTGTCCGCCCGCATGCCGGGGGAGCCGAAGACGATCAGGTCGGAGATCCGCCCCGGCTCCAGGTGCGGTACGGCCAGGGCGCAGACGAGCGATCCGTAGCTGTGGCACAGCAGGGCGGGGGCCGGTACGCCGACCGCGGCCAGCCCGTCCAGGAAGCGGGCCAGGCGCGGGGCCCCGGCTTCCGCGAGCCGGCCGGTCGCGGCGTCCGGGCCGAGGCCGAGCGGGGTGGTGTAGCCGGTCCAGGCGATCGCGGCGGTACGGACGCCGGGCGCTTCGGCGGCCATCCGGGCCCGCAGCGACCTGGCCATGCCGGACGGCGTGCCGTACGGGTCGCGCGCCCGGTCGGCCGAGGACAGGTCGATGTCCGAGCCCGGCACGAACACGGACGTGCGCTGTGCCGTCGCCAGGTCCCCGAACACCTCGGCCACCTGGCCCCGGCCGCGCGGGTCGAAGGCGAGGATCCGGCGGCCGGGGCGGAGCAGTTCGGCGTAGCGGTCGGCCAGCCGGCGCGCTTCCTGGTGGTCCTGGACCGTTCCGGCGGGGTCGGTGGCGCGGGCGGTCTGGCGCTCGCGCTCGGCCTTCAGGGCGAGGGCGTTGGCGTGGTAGCGCAGGGCGAGCGGCGCGCCGTCGAGGTTGCCCACGGTCAGCGGGTGACGGGCCGCCAGCTCCCGCTGCCCGGCCTCGCTCAGCGTACGGAAGAAGCGGGCGACCTCGGCCGGGGTCGCGGTCGCCGGGTCGGGCAGCCGCTTGCCGACGGAGTGGTCCGCGCGCCAGGCCGCGGCGCCGGGCGCGGGCCCGGTGACGGCCTCCTGCGTCGAGCCCACCGCCCAGCCGCCGGTACCGCCGACGACCGCCGCCGCCAGCGCGACCGCTACGAGCGTGCGCCTACCGCGATGCGTGGACCGGCGCGGCTTGGACATGGTGGGGTCTCCCTCTTCCGTTGACGTGGCGGAGGGAAACGTAGGAAGCGGACGGGTGACGGCACGTCACACCGCGGAGCCAACTGCCCGCTGATACCGGGGTAGGGGGTCGGCGCCGCGCTCGTCCTCCAGCACGACCGGCCACCCGGAGGCGCCGTACGGGGGCTTTCCCCACCTTCACCCGCGCTGAGCAGGGTGGCGGTGGCGGGTGCGGGGGCGGGCGGGGTGAGGTGCTGGCAGCGGAGGGCGGGGGGCCGGTATGGGGTGGGGAGGTGAGACGTCGGTACGGGGTGGGGCGTCGGAGGCCGGTACGGGGTGGGCGTCGGACGTCGCTACGGGAGTGTGGCGGGGCGGGTACGGGAGCGGATGAGACGTCGGTCCGAAGTACGGGGCGGGGCACGCGAAAGGGCGGGAGCGCGTCGGCCGCCCGCGCTCCCGCCCGCCTCCTGGTCTCCGCCGCTCAGTTGGTTCCCGGCGACACCAGCCCCGACTCGTACGCGAAGATCACCGCCTGGGCGCGGTCCCGCAGCCCCAGCTTGGCCAGCACCCGGCCGATATGGGTCTTCACGGTCTGCTCGGCGAGCACCAGGGACTCGGCGATCTCCTGGTTGGACAGACCGCGGGCGATCAGCTCCAGCACCTCCGTCTCGCGCGGCGTCAGCCCGTTGAGCCGCAGCGCGGTGCGGTCCTTGCGGGGCGTGGGCCGCTGCCGGGCGAAGTCGGCGATCAGCCGCCGCGTCACGGACGGCGCGAGCAGCGCCTCGCCCGCCGCCACCACCCGCACCGCCGAGATCAGGTCGGCCGGCGGCGCGTCCTTGAGCAGGAACCCGGACGCCCCGGCGCGCAGCGCCTCGTACACGTAGTCGTCCACGTCGAACGTGGTGAGCATCAGCACCTTCGGCCGGTGCACCACACCGGCCGGCGGATCCAGCAGCTGCCGGGCCGCCTCCAGCCCGTCCATCTCCGGCATCCGGACGTCCATCAGCACCACGTCCGGGTGCGTGCGGCGGCTCAGTTCGACGCCCTGCACACCGTCCGGCGCGTCGCCGACGACGTCGATGTCGCTCTGCGCGGCGAGCAGCGCGGCGAAGCCTGCGCGCACCATGGCCTGGTCGTCGACGATGATCACCCGAGTGGTCATGCGGGGTTGTGGTCCTTTGCTGTTATGGGGAGCTGGGCGGCGACGCGGAAGCCGCCGTCGGGCAGGGGCCCGGTGTCCAGGGTGCCGTCCACCAGGCGTACGCGCTCGCGCATTCCGACCAGGCCGTGGCCGGTGCCGGAGGTCTCCAGCGGCTCGGCGGGGAGCGGCGGGGCGCCGTTGACGACCAGGACGGTCAGCAGACCGCCCTCCTCGTCGAGCCTGACCGACACACGGGTGTGCGCCCCCGGCGCGTGCCGTACGACGTTGGCCAGCGCCTCCTGCACGATGCGGTACGCCGACAGGTCGACCGCGGACGCCAGGGACACCGGCCCGTCGGGCAGCGTCAGCTCGACCGGCACCCCGGCCCGCACCGTCCCCTCGACCAGCTTCGGCACCTGCGCGAGGCCGGGCTGCGGCGCCTTCTCCGGGCCGCCGTGCCGCTCCGTCTCCTCGCTGCGCAGCACGCCCAGCAGCCGCCGCATCTCGGCCAGCGACTCCCGCGCGGTGGCCGCGATCGTGCTGAACTCCTCCTGGGCGGCTTCCGGGATGCCGCTGATGCGGTACGGCGCGCTGTCCGCCTGCACCGTGATCACCGACATGTGGTGGGCGACGACGTCGTGCAGCTCACGGGCGATACGGGTGCGCTCCTCCAGCAGCGTGCGCATGGCGCGCTCGGCCTCGCTGATGTTCTCCTGCTCGATCAGCTTGCGCTGCGCGGCCCCGCGCTCCCGGAGCGCGGCGCCCACCAGCAGCACGACGCCGGAGAGGGTGAACATCAGCACCCAGGTGCCGTCGCCGTGGTTCGGCCGGATCACCTCGAAGAAGACGCTCACCGCGCCGGTCGCGCCCCAGACGGCCATCAGCGTGCGGCGCCGCTCGCGCAGCGAGAGCGCCAGCATCAGGACCAGGTAGCCGACGATGACCGTGGGGGGCCAGGGCCAGGCGCGGTCGCCGGTGCCCGGCGCGAAGCCCAGCACGATGCCGCCGACGACATCCGCCGTGAAGATCACCCACCAGGCCTGGAGCGGCCGGGTCACCGCCAGCAGCAGTGGCACCGTCTGGGCGATGGCCAACGTGCCGGCCGGGCCGCCGCTGAGCCCGTAGTCGTTCATGAGCACGTTCACGGTCGAGGGCAGCAGCGAGACCATGAAGGTGAAGACGATCACGTACGGCAGCAGGCGCAGCCAGCGGTTCTGCACCTGTCCGAAGATCGGGGCGCCGGGGCCGGTCGGCGTACCGAGGTCTTCGGCCAGGGTGCGCAGTGCCTGCCGTCCGGTCCGCACGAGGCGGGCCCGGACGCGGCGCAGGTCGTCCGCGGGGCGCGGTGGTGTCGTCTTCATGGCCTGGTCAGCGTAAGCGGCGGCCGGGCGCCGGGGCGTCATACCCCGGGGTGGCCTTGGGCGTCATACCTCGGTACGGGGAGGCTTGGTGTCGTGTCCCGGTACGGAAAGGCGGGGGCGTCCTACCCCGGTAGGGACAGCGAGGCGCCTACCCCGGTACGGGAACGACGCACGCGACCGGCTGCCACGTGCGGCTGCTGCCCCCGCCGACTGCCTCCCTCTCGGCTCCCTCCTCGGCTGCCTCTCGGCTACAGCTCCGCTGCCTCTCGGCTACAGCTCCGCCAGCAGCTCGGCCTTCTTCGACGTGAACTCGGCGTCCGTCAGCAGCCCCGCCGTGTGCAGCTCGCCCAGCTGCCGTATCCGGTCCGCGATGTCGGCCGGATCGCGCCGGGCGTCGTCGCGGGGGCGCACCGGCCGCCGCGGCGCCGCGTCCCCCTCGGGAGCGGCGGCCCGTACGGCCTGGAGCACCGCGGCGGCGAACGGCAGCGACTCGTGCACCGGCCCGTACCCGAGCCCGAACACCACCGAGGCCGGGTCCTGGTCCGCCTCGCCGGGCCGCCGGTCCTCCGCGCCCCGCTCCACCAGCCGCAGGTACCCGTTGCCCGACAGCACCCCGGCGCCGCCCTCCGGCGAGCGCCACTCCACCCCGGCCAGTTCGCCGACCGGGAAACTCTGGTCGCCGCACTTCCACTTGGCCGACGAGGCACCCGTCCAGAACCAGCGGAACGCGACCGCGCTGCCGTCGAAGGACGCCTTGCCGTCGTACGCCTTGAAGGTCAGCGGTGGTGCCGGCGCGGTCACCAGGTGTTCCCCAGCGGGCCGTGCGGCGTCGGGTCCGAGCGCGCCGCGCAGCTCGTCCCGGTAGTACTCGGCCAGGACCTCGCGCTCGGCGGGCAGCACCAGACGGTAGGGGTCGAGATCTTCCTTGAGCTGGCCGGCCGCGGCCTCCATCAGCGGGTCGGCACCCGGCCGGGGCACCGCGCGCAGCACGACCGTGCCGCGCCTGCCCGGCGCCAGCTCGACGGACCTCAGCGCCTCGTACGGGACGCGCCGCTCGCCGAGCGCCTGGAAGAGCTTCGGCCTGCGGATCCCCCGTTCGAAGCGGATGAGCACGGAGTCCGTGTCGAACTCCCAGACGGCGTGAAAACCGGCCAGCACATCACCCATGCGGCTCATCGTAAGCGGCGGTCGCCCGCCCGTCCCCCTTCCGGACATCATGCGCTACGCGCGTCAAGCCGCTTTTGCCCCATGCCGCCCGCGAGCCCGGCGCGTCCGGAACGGGCGCCCCGCGGCTCCGGTATCCGGCACCGGGGTCCGGTTCGGTTCCGGGGGCCGGTTCGATTCCGGGGTCCGGTTCGGTTCCGGCGTCCGGTCCGGTCCCGGGTCCGGTCCGGCTCGCTCACGCAAGGTCGGCCGAGCAGTCCCGGTCCTGCGGGGCGCAGTCCACCGAGGAGACCGCGCCCACCCCGATCATCGCGAAGTTGCGCAGGCTCTGCGTGCCGGGCTCGAAGTACCCGGCGTGTCCCTCGGCGCCGCGGGCCGACAGCACCCGCGAGCCGAAGGCCGGGGTGACCGGGTCGGCGCCGTGGCCGAGCCCGCCGACCTCCAGGTACGGCACGTCCTGGATCCAGTCGTCGGCGTCCCGCATGGCCCAGACCCGGGCGTGCGTACCGAGTCCGGCGACGGTCTCCGACCGCATGCCGGGGCTGCCCGCCACCGCGATGTCGGTGACGGAGGACGGCAGCCGGTTGGCCGCGACGCCGCACACCACGGAGCCGTAGCTGTGGCACATCAGCGATACGGAGGCGCTCTTCGGCAGCGCCCGGACCAGCGAGTTCAGGCGTAGCGCGCCCTGCGCGGCGAGCTGCCCGGTGGCGGCGTCGACACCGAGCCCGGCGGGCGCGGTGTAGTCGGCCCAGGCGATCACGGCCGTACGGGCGTCGGCGCGGGCGGCACGCTCCGCGTCGTAGAGCGATCTGGCCATGCCGGCGGGCGCGCTCGTAGCGCGCGCCGTGCGCTCGAAGGTGGCCAGATTGGTGTCCACACCGGGCACCACCACCGAGACGCGGCGGGCGTGCCCCAGGTCACCGAAGACCTCGGCGGCCCGGCCGCCGCCGGCCGGGTCGAAGGCGAGAATCTGGCGGCCCGCGGTGCCCATCGACTCGAAACGGTGCATCAGCCGGCTCGCCTCCTGGCGGCCCACCGGCGTCAGCCGCCGGTCGTGCACCCGTTTCCGCGCCACCTCGCCCGCCTGCCGCAACGCCTTCTTGTTGGCCTCGTAGCGCAGATCGACGGGGGCGCCGCCCATGTTGCCCACCACCAGCGGGTAGCGGTCGGCGAGCGCGGCCCGGTCGGCGCCGCTGAGCGACCGGAAGAAGGCGGCGAGCGTGCCGGGCGCGGAACGGGTGTCCGGCAGCCGGTGCCCCCGGAAGGAGGCGTGGTCCCAGGCGGCCCGCGCGGTGGCCAGGGGGTTGGCGTCGTCCTTGTTGCCTCTGACGGCCGTCCAGCCGGTCATCGCGAGCATGACGAACACCACCACCAGGGCGAGTGCCGCACGCCAGGCGGTGGACTGAAGGAAACCGAAGGAGGGGGCACCGAGCCCCGAGAACGAAGAAGTCACCGCGGGCCACCCTAGGAGACGGGGCGGGGCGCCCGCTCAGTGCGTGAGTGATATCACGTTTCGGCCTGGGCATTTGGCTTCACAACGGACACGTCGTGGGGTGTTCCGACGCTCAGACGTGCAGAAACGTTCTCAGGCAGGGACTCGGGCGGGGGCTCAAGCAGGGACTCGGGCGGGGCTCGGGCGGTGGCTCAGGAGGGGGTCAGGCCGGGACTCGGGCGAGGGTGTGGAGATTGCGGGTACGGGGGCCGGGGGAGCGGCGGCCGGGGGTACGGCCGGGCCGCCGCGGCCAGTCGATTCACCGGCCGCTGTCACTCGCCGGGCCGCGTCACCCGCCCGAAGCCAGGCTCCTCACCGGCCGCGCCACTCGCCGCTCACGGCCGGGACGATCTGCGCGAGGTACTCCTCGGTGATCTCGCGGATCGACTCCACGCTCACGTCCTCGCCCTCGCCCCACACCTTCCCGGCGACGCGCATCACGCCGCTGAACGCCGCGACGACCACCCGCGGGCGCGGGTCCGTCGCGACGTCCACGCCCTCGCGCCGGGCGATGAGGCGGGCGATCTGCTCCTCCAGGATCGCGTAGCGGCGCCAGTGGGCGGAGACCAGCGCGGGCGTCGACTCGATCATCTGGTAGGTGCGCATGTGCAGTTCCAGCGGGATCACCGACTGGATCGCGCCGCCGATGTCGTCCCACGAGGACATCACGGCGTTGTGCAGCGCCTCCAGGGGCGCCTCGCCCTCCGGCCGCCGCTCCAGTTCCTCGGCGAAGCGCGCCTCCACCATCTCGTGGACGGCGAAGACGACCTCCTCCTTGCTCGCGAAGTAGCGGAAGAACGTGCGCTGCGAGACGTCGACGGCCTCGGCGATCTCGTCGATCGTCGTCTCTTCGTAGCCGTGCGCCGTGAACAGTTCGAGGGCGGAGCGGATCAGCGCGTCACGGGTGCGCTGCTTCTTGCGCTCGCGCAGGCCGCCGGCGGGGGCGGTGCCGGGCGATGCCGGGCGGGCGGAGGCAGGGCGGGCGGAGGCCGGGGCGCCGCTCGCGGAAAGGGCCGCTTCCCCGTCGTCCGGATCAGGGGTGCCGACGGCGTCCGGATCAGGGGCACCGGCGGGTTCAGGTCGTGTCACCTGCGGCGTGGAGGGGGTCATCCGGCGCCGCCTTTCTCGTTGTTGCCGCTGCTCAGAATACCTGTGAGCTAGATGACAGTTACCGACTCATGAATTGCTTTGTCAACTGTCAGTGGCTGACATTAGCCTCGAAGGATGAGCTCACAGACCCCGGTTGCCCACGCCGCGCCGGACCTTCCCGTACCGGAGCCTCGGAAGGGACTCCGGGGCCATCCGTGGCTGACCCTGTTCTCCGTCGCGATCGGCGTGATGATGGTGGCCCTCGACGGCACCATCGTCGCCATCGCCAACCCGGCCATCCAGGCGGACCTCAAGGCGTCCCTCGCCGACGTCCAGTGGATCACCAACGGCTATCTGCTGGCCCTCGCCGTCTCGCTGATCACGGCCGGCAAGCTCGGTGACCGCTTCGGCCACCGCCAGACCTTTCTCATAGGCGTGGTGGGCTTCGCGCTCGCCTCCGGAGCCATCGGCCTGTCCAGCGAGGTCTCGCTGGTCATCACCTTCCGCGTGCTTCAGGGGATCTTCGGCGCGCTGCTGATGCCCGCCGCCCTCGGACTGCTGCGGGCCTCCTTCCCGGCCGAGAAGCTCAACATGGCCATCGGCATCTGGGGCATGGTCATCGGCGCCTCCACCGCCGGCGGCCCGATCGTCGGCGGCCTGCTCGTGGAGCACGTCAACTGGCAGTCGGTGTTCTTCATCAACGTGCCGGTCGGTGTGCTCGCCCTCGTCCTGGGCCTGGTCATCCTCAAGGACCACCGCGCCCAGAACGCCCCGCGCTCCTTCGACATCCCCGGCATCGTGCTGCTCTCCGGTGCCATGTTCTGCCTCATCTGGGCCCTGATCAAGGCCGGTGAGTGGGGCTGGGGCGACGCGAAGACGCTGGGCTTCCTCGCCGCCGCGGTCGTGGTCTTCGCCGCCTTCGCGGTCCTGGAGACCAAGGTCCGCGAGCCGCTGATCCCGCTGCGGATGTTCCGTTCCGTGCCGCTGACGGCCGGTACGGTCCTGATGGTGCTGATGGCCTTCGCCTTCATGGGCGGCCTGTTCTTCGTCACCTTCTACCTGCAGAACGTGCACGGTCTGAGCCCGGTCGACAGCGGTCTGCACCTGCTGCCGCTCACCGCGATGATGATCGTCGGCTCGCCGGCCGCGGGCGCGCTGATCACCAAGTTCGGCCCGCGCATCCCGCTCGTCGGCGGCATGGTGTTCACCGCTGTCGCCATGTTCGGCATGACGACCCTGTCCACCGACACGGGCACGCTGACCATGTCGCTGTGGTTCGCGCTGCTCGGCCTGGGCCTGGCGCCGGTCATGGTCGGCGCCACCGAGGTCATCGTCGGCAACGCGCCGCTGGAGCTCTCCGGTGTGGCAGGCGGCCTCCAGCAGGCCGCCATGCAGGTCGGCGGCAGCCTCGGCACGGCCGTGCTCGGCGCCGTGATGTCCAGCAAGGTCAGCTCGGACTTCGCGGGCAACTGGACCAAGGCGGGTCTGCCGGGTGCTCCGGACCCGGCGCTGAAGGCCGCCGCCGAGGTCGGCGCGGTGCCGCCGCAGGTGGCCCAGGCCCCGGGCATGACGCCGCAGATCGTCGACCGGATCGGCACCGCGGTGCACGACACGTTCGTGTCCGGCATGGGCCTGGCCTTCACCGTCGCCTGCGCCGTGTCGGTCGTCGCGGCCGTCGTCGCGCTGTTCACCAAGCGCGGCGCGAACGCGGAGGCGGGCGCGGGCGTCGGACACATCTGACCGTCCGCCGTCCACCGTCGGCTCCATCCACCGTCCACCGTCCGCCATTCGCCGGACAACCGGGTCGCGTTGACGCGCGGCCGGCCGGGGCTCCCCGCCCGGGCCGGCCGCGCGTTTCGTTTCTCCACAGGCGCGCGGTCGCTCGTACGGGGCTGAGGTTGTCCGTACCCCTACGTACGCCGACCAGGCCGTACGCTCATGAAGCGCGTCAACCGGCGTCCGCGCGGAGCCCGTTGAACGCCGCGACGGCAGCGCATCGCCTGTCCGGGTGGACCGATCGGTGCCTGCCTGGCGCCCGCCGCCGCGCCCCGCCAAGCTCGGATCACCGACCCCGCGGCGGACAACCGCCCGCCGCGGCAGACCACTTCGTACTCCACGGGGGAGTGATCCACATGCGTACGGTCCGCACCGGCATCCTGATCGCGGGAGCCGCCGCACTGGCCGCCGCCCTCCTCGGCGTCCCGTCCGCGCACGGCACGCCGCAGGCACGGCCACGGGCCCATGCGGGCCCGGCTGCCGGGGACTGCGCCGCCGGCCAGTTCTGCCTCTGGCCGGGCCGCGGCTTCAGCGGCGAGCGGCAGGTCCACGAACTGGCCGACACCGACATCGAAAGCTGCGTCACGCTCCCCGCCGGGGCCCGCGCCGCCTCCTTCGCCAACCGCACCGGGCGGCCGGTGACCACGTACCAGAGCGCCGAGTGCCAGGAGACCGGGGAGTTCGACACCTACCCGGGCGGCGGCAGCTGGGTGCCCGAATCCCCCTACCAGGTGCGGGCGTTCAAAATCTGGGAGCACTGAGCGGGGGAGTGGGGGCGGCGACGCGGGGTACCCGGGTGGCGAGCCCGGACCACACGACCCTCGGGAGGGATGATGGCGGGCCTCGGACAGCACAGCCGTACGCGATGGCGTACCCACCCGCGCAAGACCCCCCGCTCACGGGGCCGGACGGGGCCTCGGAGCGGGCCGGACCGCGCGACGCTGGGCGTGATCGGACTCATCTGCGCGGTCGCCGGATTCTTCGTCCTGAGCATCGTTCTGGGACCGGTGGCCGTGCTCCTCGGATGGCTCGCGACGGGCCGCCGGTGGAGTGCCGGGAGCCAGGCGCTGCCGGCGCTGGTGGCTGTGGTCCTCGGTGCGATCGACACGGTGCTGGCGGTCATCCGGATCGCCGGCGTGATGGCCGGCTCCCCGGTCTGACCGACCGGCCCGAGCGGTAGCCGTACGCGATCACCCGCCCGTCACCGGGCTCCCCGGCGGCGGACGGGAACACCGGAAGAGCGAAGCGCGGCGCCCCCGGCCGGAGAGATCCGGCCGGGGGCGCCGCGCGGTGGCCGTACGAGCCGCTGTCGGTACGGGGACGCCTTATGCGTCGCCACCCGCCTCGCCGGCCTCGGCGGCCGCGACGTCCAGCAGCTGGTAGCGGTCGATCGCCTGCTTCAGCAGCGAACGGTCGACCTTGCCCTCCTTGGCCAGCTCGGTGAGCACGCCCAGCACGATCGACTGCGCGTCGATGTGGAAGTAGCGACGGGCCGCGCCCCGCGTGTCCGCGAAGCCGAAGCCGTCGGCGCCCAGCGACTGGTAGGTGCCCGGCACCCAGCGCGCGATCTGGTCCGGAACCGCCCGCATCCAGTCGGAGACGGCCACCTTCGGGCCCTCGGCGTCGGCCAGCTTCCGCGTCACGTACGGGACGCGCTGCTCCTCCTCCGGGTGGAGCAGGTTGTGCTCCTCGGCCTCCACCGCGTCGCGGCGCAGCTCGTTCCAGGAGGTCGCCGACCAGACGTCCGCCCTGACGTTCCACTCGTCGGCGAGGATCTGCTGCGCCTCCAGCGCCCACGGCACCGCCACACCGGAAGCGAGGATCTGGGCCGCGTGCTCGCCCTTCTCGCCCTGCTTGAAGCGGTACAGGCCCTTGAGGATGCCCTCGGCGTCCACGTCCGCCGGCTCGGCCGGGTGCTGGATCGGCTCGTTGTAGACGGTGAGGTAGTAGAAGACGTCCTCGCTGTTCTCGCCGTACATCCGGCGCAGACCGTCCTTGACGATGTGCGCGATCTCGTACCCGTACGCCGGGTCGTAGGCGACACACGCCGGGTTGGTCGAGGCGAGCAGCTGGGAGTGGCCGTCCGCGTGCTGGAGGCCCTCACCGGTCAGGGTCGTACGGCCGGCGGTCGCACCGAGCACGAAGCCGCGTGCGAGCTGGTCGGCCATCTGCCAGAACTGGTCACCGGTGCGCTGGAACCCGAACATCGAGTAGAAGACGTAGACCGGGATCAGCGGCTCGCCGTGCGTGGCGTAGGCGGAGCCCGCCGCGATCAGCGAGGCGGTGCAGCCGGCCTCGGTGATGCCGTCGTGCAGCATCTGGCCGGTCGGCGACTCCTTGTAGGCCAGCAGCAGTTCGCGGTCGACCGACTCGTAGATCTGGCCCAGCGGGTTGTAGATCTTCGCGGACGGGAAGAACGCGTCCATGCCGAAGGTGCGGTACTCGTCGGGCGCGATCGGCACGAAGCGCTTGCCGATCTCCTTGTCCCGCATGAGGTCCTTCAGGACCCGCACGAACGCCATGGTCGTGGCGATCTTCTGCTGGCCGGAGCCCTTCTTCGCGCCCGCGTACGCCTTGTCGTCCGGCAGCGCCAGCGGCTTGGCCCGCACGACGCGGGTCGGCACGTAACCGCCCAGCGACTTGCGGCGGTCGTGCATGTACTGGATCTCTTCGGAGTCGCGGCCCGGGTGGTAGTACGGCGGCAGGCCGTCCTCCAGGTCCTTGTCCGGGATCGGCAGGTGCAGCCGGTCGCGGAACATCTTCAGGTCGTCGACCGTCAGCTTCTTCATCTGGTGGGTCGCGTTGCGGCCCTCGAAGTTCGGGCCGAGCGTCCAGCCCTTGACGGTCTGCGCCAGGATCACCGTCGGCTGGCCCTTGTGGGCCTTGGCCGCCGCGTACGCCGCGTAGATCTTCTTGTGGTCGTGACCGCCGCGGCCCAGGTGCTGGATCTGGTGGTCGGTCATGTTCTCGACCATCGCGCGCAGGCGGTGGTCGTCGCCGAAGAAGTGCTCGCGGATGTAGGCGCCGGTCTCCGTCGCGTACGTCTGGAACTGGCCGTCCGGGGTCGTGTTCAGCTTGTTGACCAGGATGCCGTCGCGGTCCTGGGCCAGCAGCGGGTCCCAGCTGCGGTCCCACACCAGCTTGATCACGTTCCAGCCGGCGCCGCGGAACTGCGACTCCAGCTCCTGCATGATCTTGCCGTTGCCGCGGACCGGGCCGTCCAGGCGCTGGAGGTTGCAGTTGACCACGAAGGTCAGGTTGTCCAGGCCCTCGCGTGCGGCGATGGACAGCTGGCCGAGCGACTCCGGCTCGTCCATCTCGCCGTCGCCCAGGTAGGCCCACACGTGCGAGTCGGAGGTGTCGGCGATGCCGCGCGCCTCCATGTAGCGGTTCATCCGGGCCTGGTAGATCGCGCCGAGCGGGCCGAGGCCCATCGAGACGGTCGGGAACTCCCAGAAGTCCGGCATCAGCCGCGGGTGCGGGTAGCTGGACAGGCCGTTGGGGAACTTGGACTTCTCCTGGCGGAAGGCGTCCAGCTGGGCCTCGTTCAGGCGGTCCAGGAGGTAGGCGCGGGCGTACACGCCGGGCGAGGCGTGGCCCTGGAAGAAGATCTGGTCGCCGCCCTTGCCGTCGTCCTTGCCCCGGAAGAAGTGGTTGAAGCCCACGTCGTAGAGGGAGGCGGAGGACGCGAAGGTGGCGATGTGGCCGCCGACGCCGATACCGGGGCGCTGCGCACGGGAAACCATGACCGCGGCGTTCCACCGGGTGGCGTTCAGGATCTTGCGCTCGATCTCCTCGTTGCCGGGGAAGAACGGCTCGTCCTTGGTCGCGATGGTGTTGACGTAATCCGTGCTGCGCATCTCGGGCACGGCCACGCGCTTCTCGCGGGCACGCTCGATCAGGCGGAGCATGAGGTAGCGGGCACGTTCCCGGCCTCGCTCATCGACGGCTGCGTCGAGCGAGTCGAGCCATTCCTGGGTCTCTTCGGGATCGAAGTCCGGGACCTGGCTGGGAAGGCCGCCAATGATGATCGGGTTGCGATCGGATCCGGAAGCCACGCTGTTCCTTCGCTGTTCGGTATTGCTCTGCTTGGTGTCGCGCCGTCTTCCATCGTGTACCGGCTCGCCGGGATACGTCATCTCTACCGGTGGGTAACCACTCCCTAAGAGACGGGCGCTGAAAGGCCGGTTTTTCAGGTCGGCCAAATCGCAACCATACGCCCACGCCGAAACCGGCTGCCGTACGGTCGTGCGAACCCCGAAGAGAGGTCCGCCCGCGAGGCGGTGCCCCCCAAAGGGCGCAGTCCCCTCTCAAAACTACATAAAGAACACGAAACTGTGTGGGGTGAATCACTTCCCGTCGCGTGCGCGGGGTCGCAGTTGCGGCGAGACGGCGGTAAACGTCACCGTTTCGGCGGTCTCGGCCGCCGGGTACTTGCGCGATCCGCCCGGCCCGTGTGGACTACGCCCAATGCCTCGCGCGTGCGTGGGGTGCAAGCCATTTACCGAAACATGACAGGAGGCAATCCGTGAGCGCGACCGCGGACCACGCGGAGGAGCGGACCAACCCGGCCGTCAGGCTGGGGTTCGAGCCCGGACAGGTGGTCCAGGAGATCGGCTACGACGACGACGTCGAGCAGGAGCTCCGCGAAGCCATTGAGGCCGTGATCGGCCAGGAGATCGTTGACGAGGACTACGACGACGTCGCCGACGTCGTCGTGCTGTGGTTCCGCGATGACGACGGCGACCTCACGGACGCGCTGGTGGATGCCATCGGTCTGATCGACGAGGGCGGCGAGATCTGGCTGATGACGCCCAAGACCGGCCGGGACGGGTACGTCGAGCCGAGCGACATCAACGAAGCCGCACAGACCGCGGGCCTGACCCAGACCAGGAGCATCAACGCAGGCAAGGACTGGAGCGGCAGCCGCCTGGTCACCCCCAAGGGCGCCAAGTCCGGCAAGCGCTGAGCCGCGCCCCCACGATCCGTACCCAGCCCTCCGCCGGGTGATCCGGTGGGGGGCTCGGTGTGTGAGCGCCGGCGCGTAGGGTTGGCCGCAACCTGTTGGAATCCGCCGGAGCGGCCGTCGGCGGCGGTGCCCGTTCATACGCCGGGATCGGCGTCCGGGCACGGCGGCGCGCCCGCTCACGGCGTCTGCGAAGGGAACGGTCCCCATGGCGATCGAGGTCGGCACGAAGGCTCCGGATTTCGAGCTGAAGAACCAGCACGGCGAGCTGGTCAAGCTCTCCGACTTCCGCGGCGAGAAGGCCGTCGTCCTCCTCTTCTACCCGTTCGCCTTCACCGGTGTGTGCACCGGTGAGCTGTGCGCCCTGCGCGACGAGCTGCCGAAGTTCGTCAACGACGATGTTCAGCTGCTGGCCGTCTCCAACGACTCGCCCTTCTCGCTGCGCGTCTTCGCCGAGCAGGAGGGTCTGGAGTACCCGCTGCTGTCGGACTTCTGGCCGCACGGCGAGGCGTCGCGGGCGTACGGCGTCTTCGACGAGGAGAAGGGCTGCGCGGTGCGCGGGACCTTCATCATCGACAAGGAGGGCGTGGTGCGCTGGACGGTCGTCAACGGCCTGCCCGACGCCCGTGACCTCAACGACTACCTCAAGGCGCTCGACGCCCTCTGATCAGGGCGCGCGCCGGCCGGTCCGCGGGGCCGCGGCCGGTCCGGACCGCGACATCGCGACGCTGTCCGGGCCGGAACCTGTAATCGGTGGGAACTGGTCACTAGGATCAAAACGTTGATCCGATGCCATGCACGATGGGGGCGCAAAGCATTCGTACCCCTCGAACCCAAGGAGGACTCGTGGGAGTCAGCCTCAGCAAGGGCGGCAACGTCTCGCTGACGAAGGAAGCCCCCAATCTGACCGCGGTCGTCGTCGGTCTGGGCTGGGACGCCCGTACCACCACCGGTACGGACTTCGACCTGGACGCCAGCGCTCTGCTGACGAACGACCAGGGCAAGGTCGCCAACGACCAGAACTTCGTGTTCTTCAACAACCTGAAGAGCCCGGACGGCTCGGTCGAGCACACCGGCGACAACATCACCGGTGAGGGTGAGGGCGACGACGAGCAGATCAAGGTGAACCTGGCCGCGGTGCCGGCCGATGTCGCCAAGATCGTGTTCCCGGTGTCCATCTACGACGCCGAGAACCGCCAGCAGAGCTTCGGCCAGGTCCGCAACGCCTTCATCCGCGTCGTGAACCAGGCCGACGGCAACGAGCTCGCGCGCTACGACCTGAGCGAGGACGCCTCGACCGAGACCGCCATGGTCTTCGGCGAGCTGTACCGCAACGGCGCGGAGTGGAAGTTCCGTGCCATCGGTCAGGGCTACGCCTCGGGCCTGCGCGGCATCGCGCAGGACTTCGGCGTCAACGTCTGACCGGAGTCACCTTCCGCGCCCGGCGCCGTACACCCCTGTCCCGGGGCGTACGGCGCCGGGCGTGCTTGAAGCCCGTACGCGCTCCGTACGGGACGCGGACCCCGGACAGCGGCGTGCGCGCACCGCGCACGGTCCAGACGTGCGCCGTAAGGGCGTCGTATCCGGGTCCGTGTCCGCCTCGTACGGACGGCGTACGGACCTGTAGAAAGCCGTGGGTCACCGCGGTACCACCGTCACCGGGGAGGATGCGAACACCATGGGCGTCACGCTCGCAAAGGGAGGCAACGTCTCCCTCTCCAAGGCAGCGCCGAATCTCACGCAGGTCATGGTCGGCCTGGGCTGGGACGCGCGCTCGACCACGGGAGCGCCGTTCGACCTGGACGCCAGCGCACTGCTGTGCAGGTCGGGGCGGGTGCTCGGGGACGAGTACTTCGTCTTCTACAACAACCTCAAGAGCCCGGACGGCTCGGTCGAACACACCGGCGACAATCTCACCGGTGAGGGCGAGGGGGACGACGAGTCGATTCTCGTCGACCTGAGCAAGGTCCCCGCCGAGGTCGACAAGATCGTATTTCCGGTCTCGATCCACGAGGCGGATCTGCGCGGCCAGAGCTTCGGCCAGGTCAGCAACGCTTTCATCCGGGTCGTCAATCAGGCGGACGGCAGCGAGCTGGCGCGTTACGACCTCAGCGAGGACGCTTCCAGCGAAACGGCGATGATCTTCGGCGAGGTCTACCGGTACAGCGGTGAATGGAAGTTCCGCGCGGTGGGCCAGGGGTACGCGTCGGGGTTGCGCGGCATCGCTCTAGACTTCGGGGTCAACGTTTCGTAAAGGCGCCGCGCGCCCAGCGCGGGGGACCCCACACAGCGAGGGATTGGGTTAGGCAGTGCTCCTGAGAACCTTTGGCTGGTCGTTCGCCATCACGGCGGCGGGCCTGGCCTTGGCCGGCGTCCTCTGGGGGTGGCAGGGGCTAGCGATCGTCGGCATCCTGTCGATCCTGGAGATCTCGCTCTCGTTCGACAACGCGGTCATCAACGCCGGCATTCTGCGCAAGATGAACGCCTTCTGGCAGAAGATCTTCCTGACCGTCGGCATTCTGATCGCCGTCTTCGGCATGCGCCTGGTCTTCCCGGTGGTCATCGTCGCGATCACCGCGAAGATGGGGCCGATCGAGGCCGTCAACCTGGCGATCAACGACAAGCCGCAGTACGAGCACCTGGTCACGGCGGCCCACCCGGCCATCGCGGCCTTCGGCGGCATGTTCCTGCTGATGATCTTCCTCGACTTCATCTTCGAGGAGCGCGAGCACAAGTGGCTGGGCTGGCTGGAGCGGCCGCTCGCCAAAATGGGCAAGCTGGACATGCTGTCCGTCATCATCGCGCTGGTCGTCCTGCTGGTCTCGGCCATGACGGTGGCCACCGACGTCGCGCACGGCGGCGGTGACAAGAGCGCGACGGTACTGCTCTCCGGCGTCGCCGGCCTGCTCACGTATCTGGTCGTGGGCGGCATCTCCGGCTACTTCGAGGACAAGCTGGAGGAGGCCGAGGACGACGAGGACGACGACGCCCCGGCGGCGAAGGCGCCCGTGCCGTCCGGCGCCGCCGGCTCGAACGGCGCGGCCTCGAAGAGCTCGGTCTCGGGCGTGGGGCTGGCCGGCAAGGCCGCGTTCTTCATGTTCCTCTACCTGGAGGTCATCGACGCGTCGTTCTCCTTCGACGGCGTCATCGGCGCCTTCGCCGTCACCAACGACATCTTCGAGATGGCGCTGGGTCTCGGCATCGGCGCGATGTACATCCGTTCTCTGACGGTCTTCCTGGTCCGCAAGGGAACCCTGGACGACTACGTCTACCTGGAGCACGGCGCGCACTACGCCATCGGCGCGCTGGCGGTCATCCTGCTCGCCTCGATCAAGTACGAGATCCCCGAGGTCGTCACCGGCCTGGTCGGAGTCGGCCTGATCGTGCTGTCGTTCTGGTCGTCCGTGCGCAAGAACCGGCTGGAAGGCAAGACCGGGCAGGACTCCCGGGCAGAGCCGGAAGTCACCTCCGGAGTGTGACGAGGGGCTGATTGAGGAACGCTCTCTGCGGGGCGGCCATGGAGTGCTCACTCCATGGCCGCCCCGCGGCCGTACCGGGCCACGGGGCGGCCGGGCACGGCGGAAGCAGGCAGCAAGTCGGGCCGTGGGCCATCGGGGCGGGCGGCCTTCGAGTCGGATCGATGGGGTGGGGCAAGGTGTCGTTCTTCGACAGTTGGCGGCGGGGCGGGGCGCCGAAGTTCGAAGCCGGTGGCGCGTCGTACGTGGTCGAGTTGACCAAGCGCAACCCGATGGTCTCGTTGACGAAGCAGGGCGCGGCCTCCGGGCACCTGCGGGTCAATCTGTCGTGGCAGATGCGCACGACCGACATCGGCATGCGCGGCTCGCAGCGCGGCGGCAGCCTGCTGCGCAACCCCGGCAAGATGTTCAAGCCGGAGGTGGTGCAGGCGCAGGGGCCGGCGGTGGTCAAGATCGACCTGGACCTGGCCTGCCTGTACGAGCTCAAGGACGGCACCAAGGGCGTGGTGCAGCCGCTGGGGAACTTCCTCGGTGACATCAACGCCGCGCCGTATGTGAAGCTCAGCGGCGACGACCGGTTCGGCTCGCCCTCCGGCGAAACGCTCTACATCAACCTCGACCACCGCGACGAGATCAAGCGCCTGCTGATCTTCGTCTACATCTACGACGGCACCCCGGCGTTCGACCGCACCCACGCCGTCGTGACGCTCTACCCGAGCAACGGCCCCCGGGTGGAGATCAGCCTCGACGAACGGGCCCCCCAGGCCCGCTCCTGCGCCATCTTCATGCTGGAGAACAACAAGGGCGACTTGACCGTCCGCCGCGAGGTCAAATACGTCTACGGCTTCCAGTCCGAACTGGACCGCCTGTACGGCTGGGGCCTCCAGTGGGGGCGGGGGTACAAGTCGAAGGTCTGAGGGACCGGTCCGGGGCGGCGGTGCGGGGGAAACGTCACGGCCGGGTGTTCTGACGGGGCTGGCGGGGGCTGGTGGGGGCTGGCGGGGTGCCTGCCCCTGGGGTGAGGCTCGGGCTGTTCCGGGTGGGGCATGGACTGCCGGTGGCGGGGCGCCGGGGATACGTCATGGCTGAGGGCCATTGACGTGGTTCGGCGGGGAGCCCTGCCCCTGGGGCGGCGGCCGGGCTGTCCCGTCTGGGGTAGCGATCCGGACGCCTGCGTACCGGCTGGTGTTTGCGTACCGGCTGGTGTTTGCGCGCGTGCCCGTGCGCGTGCGGGCACTCGGGGCGAGGCGTGCGCGCCGTTGGTCCGCGGGGTGCCGGGCTGCCCGCCTGCCGTGGGCGCGGCCCTTTGCGGCGGCGGGCTGCCGGTCGCCGGTCAGCGGTGCTGGAACTGCGGCCCTTGTGGCGGCAGGACGAAATTCGGGTCCGGGACCGGGCCCGGGGGCTGCTGGGGATAGCCATAGGCCGGCGGGGCCGGGACGGCCGGGCCCATCGGCCCCGCCGGATACGGCTGGTGCTGAGGCTGCTGCGGAGGTTGCGGATAGCCGTACGCGGGCTGCGACTGCGGCTGCTGCGGCATCGGGCCGGGATACCCGTACGCGGGCTGGGCAGGCGGCTGTGCCGGGGGCGGCGGGAAATTCTGGGTGCTCGGCGGGTAGCCGTAGCCACCACCGGTGGGCTGCGGCTGGGGCGGGAACGCGGCAGCCGGTGCCCCGGCGGGTGGTGCCGTGGCCGGCGGAGCGCTCGTCGGCGGGGCGGCGGGCGGGGGCAGGGGGAAGGAGTCCGGCTCCGCCTGGGCGGCCGGTGCGGCGGTGGGGGCCGGGGCCGGAACTGGAGGCGATGCCGTCTGCGACGGGTCCGGGTCAGGGAGGTGCTGGGTGGCGGCCTCGGGGTTCGACACGGCCGAGGGGGCATCCGCCTCGCGGGCGCTCGCCGCTGCGGCACTGCCGGCCGGTGCTGTGTCGCCGGTCGTCGGGGCGTCACCGGCTGTGGTGGCGGGCGTGGGCGCGGGGACGGGCGCGGGGGGCCCGGAAGCGGCCGTAGTCGCCGGGGCCGGGGCCGGGGCGGGCGGCGTGGAGGCGGCCGTGCCGGGATCGGCGGCCGCGGCAGCGTCGTCCTCCTCCACCGAGATCCCGAACTCGGTGGCCAGGCCGTTCAGCCCCTGCTCATACCCCTGTCCCAGCGCACGGAACTTCCACTGATCACCACGCCGGTACAACTCGCCGCAGATCAGGGCCGTCTCCTTGCCCGTCTCCGGCACCACGTCGAACACCGCGATCGGCTCGTCCTCCCCGGAGGAGGCGTCGTAGAGCAGTACGCGCAGGTCCCGCACATGGGCAAAGGTCCCGCCGTCCGCCGACGCGGTGAGCATGACACGGTCCACCGACGCTTCGAGGGCGGACAGATCCGCCTCGATCGTGTCGGCCAGGCCGTCGGTCAGCCGCGTCTTCGGCAGGTGCCGCACCAGGCCGCTGGGGTGGCGGGGCTGGTTGTAGAAGACGAAGTCCGCATCGGAACGCACGCGGCCGTCGGCGGCGAGCAGCAGGGCCGAGGCATCGACATCGGGTACTCCGGCGCCGGGCGTCCAGCGCACCACGGCCCGGACCGCCGTGGCGTCGAGGGGTACGTTCGACCCTTTCAGCATCGCGTGCGTCATGCTCGTAATCCTGCCTTCCCGGAGGTCGGAGGGACAACGCGGGGGCCTCACCGGCGTGGCCCGGCCGGTCCCCGCGACACCCTGCCGTCATGCGCGGGTCATGTGCTTTTCACACGGGCGGGAACTTTCCCGTCGCAGCCACACGTACGATTACCGGCCGGATCCAGACAGCGAGTCGCCGCGGGGTGGCCCCGGCCCCGCCTGCTCACGGGGAGTTCTATGCGTCATTTTGGGCACCTTGCGCCCGATATCCGGAACGCTTTGTTCCACAAGGAGCCGGTCGAGTTCACCGCCGACTCCCCGCCCGGCACGCTCTCGGCGGCCCTCGGCGCGACGCTCTACAGTCCTGCCACCCGCCCCAAGCTCGCCGAGGACATCCTCAAGCAGGCCGGTCGCGGCGTGGTGTCCATGGTGCTCTGCCTGGAGGACTCCATCAGCGACGCCGATGTGGTGGCTGGTGAGGAGAACCTCGTACGGCAGTTCACGGCCCTCGCCGGAGAGCCCGGGAACGGTGCGGACCTCCCGCTGCTCTTCATACGGGTCCGCACGGCAGCCCAGATCCCGGACCTGGTACGTCGACTGGGCCCCGCCGTGCGGCTGTTGTCTGGATTCGTACTGCCCAAGTTCACCGAGGAGCGGGGTGTTCCGTTCCTGGAGGCGCTGGCCGGCGCGGAGGCGGACTGCGGGCGGCGGCTGTTCGCGATGCCGGTGCTGGAGTCGCCCGAACTGCTCCATCTGGAGAGCCGCGGCGAAACGCTGCGGGGCATCGCGCGCACCGTGGACAAATACCGTGACCGGATACTGGCCCTGCGCCTCGGCGTCACGGACTTCTGCTCGGCCTACGGCCTGCGCCGGGCCCCCGACATGACCGCGTATGACGTGCAGATCGTCGCGTCCGTGATTGCTGACGTGGTGAACGTGCTCGGCCGGGCGGACGGCACCGGGTTCACGGTCACCGGTCCGGTGTGGGAGTACTTCCGGCTGCACGAGCGGATGTTCAAGCCGCAGCTGCGGCAAAGCCCGTTCCTGGGCCGGGCGGAGGAGCTCCGGACGGCCTTGATCGAGCACGACATGGACGGTCTGCTGCGCGAGATCGAACTCGACCGTGCCAACGGCCTGCAGGGCAAGACCTGCATCCACCCCTCGCACGTGGCGCCGGTGCACGCGCTCTCGGTCGTCAGCCACGAGGAGTTCAGCGACGCCGTGGACATCCTGCGGCCCGAGCGGGGCGCCGGCGGCGTCCTGCGCTCCGCCTACACGAACAAGATGAACGAGATCAAACCGCACCGTGCCTGGGCCGAACGGACTCTCCTGCGGGCCGAGGCGTTCGGTGTGGCCCGCGAGGGCGTCGGCTTCGTGGAACTGCTGACGGCGAGCCTCCCGCACACCTGACGCGCAGCACGCCTCGGCAGCCGGGGCGGCTGCTGCCCCACCGGGCCGACAACACCCAGGAAGCAACGGACGATGACGACGACGGCGGAAGAGACGAAGGAGACGGGCACAGTGGTGTGGACGGGAGAGTGGGTCGCACAGCGGCTCGGTGTCTCGCTGAGCGGCGGACCCGAACTGTCCCGGCTGCTGGGCCTGGCGCTGCGGCGCAACCCCAAGCGGGCTCATCTGCTCGTGTCGAACGTTCTCGGCAAGCACGTACCGCAGCGGCCGGAAGCGGTTCACGGCGCGGGGGTCGGGCTGGGGCGCCGGGTCCGGGAACTGCTGGGCGACGCGGACGCGGCACGCGCCGTCGTCCTGGGATACGCGGAGACCGCGACCGGGCTCGGCCACAGCGTGGCCGACGGGCTGGCGCTCGCGCCGTACCTGCACTCCACGCGGCGGCCGGTCGCGGGAGTGGCGCAAGCGGGCGGCTTCGAGGAGGAGCACAGCCACGCCACCTCGCACCTTCTGCTCCCCGAGGACCCCTCGTTGCTGGCCGGGGACGGCCCCCTGGTCCTCGTCGACGACGAGTTCTCCACCGGCCGCACGGTCCTGAACACCATCAAGGCCCTGCACGTCCGCTTCCCGCGCGAGCGGTACGTCGTCGTCGCCCTGGTCGACATGCGCTCGGAAGCGGACCGCAGCCACTTGGACAAGTTCGCCGCGGACCTGGGCGCGCGGGTCGATCTCGTTTCCCTGGCCGCCGGAGGCGTACAGCTCCCGGCCGACGTTCTCGAACGGGGCCGGGCCCTCGTCGCGGCTCACCAGACCCCCGCGCCGACGCAAGCGTCCGGTGCGTCGGGGGCCGTGGGGGCTCCCGACGGGGGTGCGGCTCCTGACGGGGATGTGGCTCCTGACGGGGGTGCGGCTTCGGGCGGGGTCCCGGTCTCGGGCGGGGGCGTGGCCTCGGCCGGGCTCGCGACCCCGGCTGAGATCACTACCTCGGGCGGCACTGCGGCTGTGGCCGGTGCCACCGGCCGGCGGCTTCCCGAGCGCGTCGATCTCGGCTGGCCCGAGGGCGTGCCGGACGGCGGTCGGCACGGTTTCACACCCGCGCACCGGGCCCGTCTGGAAAGCGCCCTCCCCGGCATGGCGGCGCGTATCGCCGACCGGCTCGCCGGTGCCCGCCGGGTGCTGGTCCTCGGCAACGAGGAGCTGATGTACGCGCCGCTGCGCCTCGCCGGTGCCCTGGACGACGCGACACCGGCCGAGGTCTATTTCTCGACCACCACCCGCTCGCCGGTCCTCGCCGTGGACGATCCCGGATACGCCATCCGCACCCGGCTCACCTTCCCCGCCCATGACCGGCCGGCCGACGGGCCGGGGGAGCGGTACGCGTACAACGTCGCGGCCGGTACGGACTCGCAGCGCCGCTTCGACGCGATCGTCGCCGTCACCGACTCCTGCGGCGACTCTCCGCAACTCCACAGCACCGACGGCCTCCTGGCACAGCTCGCCGCCCACACCGACCGGCTGCTGCTCGCCGTCATCCCCTCCTACACCCCGGCGTACGCGCTGCCGCAGACGCCGGAGCCCGCCCCGCAGCCCACGCCCGACGCCACGCAACGACAGGTCTGACCGATGCCTCTCCCCGAGCCGCTGCGCGGCCCCGCCTTCTCCTCCTACGCCCCCGACGAGGTCGGCTGGCTGCTCCAGGACCTGTCCTCGGTCAGCCTGGAAGCGCCGACCGAGGAGCGCGAGGAGGCGATTCAGGCCGGTGGCGCGCACTACGCCGAATCGCTGCCCGTCGAATACCAGCCGAGCGAGCAGTACCAGGCGCTGTTCCACAGCGCTCTGGCGACCTCCGCCGGCCGTATCGCACGCGCCGTCGGCACCGTCACGGAAACCGTGCTCGCCGAGCGCTCCCCCCGGCCGGTACTGGTCTCTCTGGCCCGCGCCGGCACCCCGGTGGGCGTCCTGATGCGCCGCTGGGCACAGTACGCCCACGGGCTCGACCTGCCGCACTACGCCGTCTCGATCGTGCGCGGCCGCGGCATCGACACCACCGCCCTGCGCTGGCTGGCCGCCCACCACGATCCCGCGGACGTCGTCTTCGTCGACGGCTGGACGGGCAAGGGCGCCATCACCCGCGAACTCGCGGAGGCCCTGCGGGACTTCCCCGGCTTCGACCCGCGGATCGCCGTCCTCGCCGATCCCGGCGGCTGCGTGGAGACCTACGGCACCCGCGACGACTTCCTCATCCCGTCCGCCTGTCTCAACTCCACCGTCTCCGGCCTGATCTCGCGCACCGTACTGCGCGACGACCTCGTGGGGCCCGACGACTTCCACGGCGGCAAGTTCTACCGCGACCTGGCCGACGCCGACCTGTCGCGGACGTTCATCGACACGGTCGCCGCGTGCTTCGACGAGGTCGCCGAACAGGTCGCCTCCGATGCGAAGGAACTGGCCGCGGCCGACCGGACGCCCACCTGGGCGGGCTGGGCCGCGGTCGAGCGGATCAGTGAGGCGTACGGCATCCACGACGTCAATCTCGTGAAGCCGGGGGTCGGTGAGACCACGCGGGTACTGCTCCGGCGGGTCCCCTGGAAGATTCTGGCCCGGCGCGGTGCCGGTACGGACCTTGATCATGTGCGTCTCCTGGCTGAACAGCGGGGCGTACCCGTCGAAGAGGTCGACGAACTCCCCTACTCCTGCGTGGGCTTGATCCACCCGCGCTACACGCGGGGCGCGACGGGTGCGGACGGCAAGGCGGTGACCGCGCTGTGAGCACACTCGTCGCCAGCGACCTGGACCGCACCCTCATCTATTCGGCCGCCGCGCTCGACCTGGCCATGCCCGACGCCGAGGCGCCGCGTCTGCTCTGCGTCGAGGTCTACGAGCGCCGGCCGCTCTCCTACATGACGGAGACGGCGGCGGAACTGCTGGCCGAACTCGCCGACACCACCACATTCGTCCCCACGACCACGCGCACCCGTGAGCAGTACGGACGCATTCACCTCCCGGGCCGCGCCCCACGCTTCGCCATCTGCGCGAACGGCGGCCACCTGCTCGTGGACGGTGAGTCCGACCGCGACTGGCAGCGCACCGTCACTGCGCGGCTCACCGCCGAGTGCGCCACGCTCGACGAGGTCCGCGCGCATCTGCTGCACAGCGCCGATCCGGCCTGGCTGCTCAAGGAGCGCGTCGCCGAGGACCTCTTCGCCTACCTGGTCGTGGAGCGCTCGCTGCTGCCGCAGACCTGGGTCAAGGAACTCGCCGAGTGGGCGGAGGCCCGCGGCTGGACCGTCTCGCTCCAAGGCAGGAAGATCTACGCAGTACCGAAGCCGCTCACCAAGAGCGCTGCCGTGGCGGAAGTGGCCCGGCGAACCGGGGCCGAGCAGACACTCGCCGCCGGCGACTCGTTGCTGGACGCCGACCTGCTGCTGGCGGCGGACCGCGGCTGGCGCCCCGGACACGGGGAGCTGGCGGCTGCCGGGTGGGACGCCCAGCACGTCACCGCACTGAGCGAGTGCGGAGTCGCGGCGGGCGAGGAGATCCTGCGGGCCTTCACCCGCGCCGCCGCTGCCCCGGTCCGTTCCTGCTGAGCCGTACACCCAGGAAGGCCAGCACCGCCAGCCCGGCAGCCACCAGGACCACCTTTGAGTACGCGTCCGCATAGCCGGTCACTTCCTCCCAGTTCTCGCCGAGCGCGTGGCCGGCGAGAACGAAGATCGAATTCCAGATCAGACTTCCGAGCGTGGTCAAGAGGAGAAAGGCCGGTACCGGCATGCGCTCGATGCCGGCCGGTATCGATATCAGGCTGCGGAAGATCGGAATCATCCGACCGAAGAACACCGCCTTGGTGCCGTGCCGCTGGAACCAGCGCTCGGTCTTCTCGATGTCCGACACCTTGACCAGGGGCAGCCCGGCGGCGATCGCCAGCATGCGGGCCCGGCCGAGCGCCGCGCCGACGCCGTACAGCGCCAGCGCGCCGAGCACCGATCCGAGCGTCGTCCACGCGAGCGCGGAGAACAGGGACATCCGGCCCTGGCCCGCCGCGAACCCGGCCAGCGGCAGGATCAGCTCACTCGGCAGGGGCGGGAAGAGGTTCTCGGCGGCGATCGCCAGGCCCGCGCCGGGCGCGCCGAGGGTGTCCATGAGGTCGGTGATCCAGCTTGTTTCCGCGAGTTCGTTCATGCTTCGACGGTAGAAATTCGCGGGTGCCGGCACATTGCGGAAAACCGCACAGAACACTGTGGTTTTCCGCAGTGTGGAGGCGTCGGCGCAGCCACTAGCGTTTTGATCATGCGGGGGATGACACGGCGCGGGATGCGCCTCACGGTCGGATTGTTGGTCGGCGCGGGCATGGCGGCGGTCGAGCTGCCGTTCATCGCGCTCTCGGGGCTCGCGCTGCTCTGCGTATTCATCTGGCCGCGCGCGAGACGGAAGGTGCTGGCGCCGGTCACGGCCGTGGCCCGGTGCCTCACCGAGTCCGCGCGCCGCCGACTCCGGTTCGGCGGAGCCGATTTCTCCTACGGGTACGACACCGAGCGCGCGCTCAAGTACCTGGCGGTCCGCTGGACGCTGGGACTACTGGGCGGTTGCGTGATCGTCTCCGCGCTCGCGGGGGCGACCGTCGTGCTGTGGGCATCGACGGCGTGGATGTTCTCCCGGATCGACCATCCGGTGGACGTAGCGGAGACCGGCGTGGGCGCCCTGTTCCTGCTCTTCCTCAGCCTGCAAGCGGTGTTCGGGGTGGCGGCCTTGGAAGCCCGGCTGGCGCGTCACTTCCTCGGCCCCACGCACGAGGAGAAGTTGCAGCGGCGGGTCGCGGAACTGGCCTCCAGCCGGGCCGGGGTGGTCGCGGCGGTCAACGACGAACGCCGCCGTATCGAGCGTGACCTGCACGACGGAGTCCAACAACGCCTAGTGGCCCTGGGCATGCTGCTCGGCCGCGCACTGCGCGCCAAGGACGAAACCCGCGCGGTCGAACTGCTGCGGCAGGCCCACGAAGAGAGCCGTCAGGCACTGACCGAACTACGCGAAGTCGCCTGGCGCGTCTATCCGACCGTGCTGGACGAGGCCGGGCTCCGGGTCGCCCTGGAAACCGTCGCGGAACGCTCCGCGGTGCCCGTCCGGCTCGACTACCGCCTTGCCCGCGAACCCGACACCGCCGTGGCGACCGTCACCTACTTCGTCATATCCGA
This sequence comes from Streptomyces albofaciens JCM 4342, assembly GCF_008634025.1. Lineage (NCBI taxonomy): Bacteria > Bacillati > Actinomycetota > Actinomycetes > Kitasatosporales > Streptomycetaceae > Streptomyces > Streptomyces albofaciens. The sequence goes on from NZ_PDCM01000001.1 coordinate 2,052,815, forward strand.
AGCGGTCACCAACGCCGTCAAGCATTCCTGCGCGGACCGGATAGCCGTCACCGTCGACCGTGAAGAGAACACCTTGTTCCTTCGGATCCAGGACAACGGCGGGGGTGGTGCGGACGCCTCCGGTAGCGGACTGTTCGGGCTGGCCCGCCGGGTCGCCGCCATGGACGGCCGGTTCCGGGTGGCCAGCCCGGCCGGCGGCCCCACCACGATCACCGCGGAGCTGCCGTGCGCGTAGTACTCGCCGACGATTCGACCTTGCTGAGGGAGGGCTTGGTGCGACTTCTGACAGAAGAGGATCACGAGGTGATGGCAGCGGTGGGGGACGCCGCGGAACTGATGACGGTGCTGGAGCGCGCACCGGCGGAGCAGCGGCCCGACGTGGTGGTCGTCGACGTACGGATGCCGCCCACGCACACGGACGAAGGGCTGCGGGCCGCGGTCAGCATCCGTGAGCGCTGGCCGGACGTCGGCGTACTCGTCCTGTCGCAGTACGTCGAGCGGCGGTACGCCACCGAGCTGCTGACCGAGGACAGCGAGGGCGTCGGGTACCTCCTCAAGGACCGCGTCGTGCAGGTGGACGAGTTCCTTGACGCGCTGGAGCGGGTCGGCTCCGGGCGAGCGGCCTTCGACTCGGAGGTCGTACGCGTCCTGTTCTCCCGCAGCAGCCGCGCCGATCCACTGAACTCGCTCACGGCCCGTGAGCGTGAGGTGCTCGCCCAGATGGCCGAAGGGCACACCAACGCGGCCATCGCCGACAGGCTGCACATTTCCCGGAGTGCCGTGGAGAAGCACACCAACGCGATCTTCGACAAGCTCGGTCTGACCGGCACTTCCGGCTACTCTCGCCGCGTCCTGGCCGTGCTGCGCTATCTGGGGACCTGAGGAGCACCGGTGACCAAGAGCAAGACCACCACGATCACAAAGGCGCTGTACGACTACGTGCTGGCGCACAATCCGCCGCTGGACACCGTGCAGCGGGAACTCGTGCAGACCACGCTCGATCGCTTCCCCGACGTGGCGCGGATGCAGTCGGCGCAGGAGCAGGGCCCATTGCTGGCCTTCCTGATCCGGCTGTGCGGCGCGCGGCGAGTGGTGGAGGTGGGCACGTTCACCGGGTTCTCGGCCCTGGCGATGGCGCAGGCACTGCCTCCGGACGGCACGCTGATCGCCTGCGACGTCTCCGAGGAGTGGACGGCGTACGGCCGTGAGGCGTGGGCGAAGGCAGGAGTCGCGGACCGTATCGACCTGCGGATCGCACCCGCGCTGGACACGCTGCGGGCGATCCCCGCCGAGCCGCGGCTCGACTTCGCCTACCTCGACGCGGACAAGGGCAACTACATCGCGTATTGGGAGGAACTGGTCCCGCGGTTGCGGCCCGGGGGACTGATCGTCGCGGACAACGTCCTGTTCGGAGGGGAGGTGGCCAGCCCGCACGCGGAAGGGCCGGCCGCGTCGATCAAGGAATTCAACGATCACGTCATGGCGGACGAGCGGATGGAGGCGGTGATGCTCACCGTGGCGGACGGACTGACCGTGGCACGCAGGCGGTGACGACGCGGACCGCGAGCTGAGCGCTGGGCCACCAGGCGCGTTACGTAACCCAGCGGCCAGGTCCCCAGGGCTGGCGTAACGGCAGCCGGAGGGGGCGGAACCGGCCGCCGTCGAGGGTCAGCCGCAGCAGCCGCCTCCGCAGCAGCCGCCTCCGCCGCCACCACTGGGGGCCGGAGCAGCGGCGGTGCCGCCGACGGCGACCGTGGACAGCAGCTTGACCGTGTCCTCGTGCCCGTCCGGGCAGGTGGCCGGAGCGGAGGACTCGGACATCGGGCGGTTCAGCTCGAAGGTCGAGCCGCAGGAACGGCAGCGGTATTCGTAACGAGGCATGGCCACAGATTAGCCCGCGAGTGGGAGAAAGGGGGCGGAACGTGGTGGGAGAACGGTGCGGGCCAGCGTACGGACGTGCCGAGTGGTGCGCCGAGAAGGTGCAGTTCGAGAATGGGGCGAGCGCTTTCCCTGTCACCGGGGAAGGGCGCAGAGCTGCCGCCGGGAAAGTCCACAGTATTGCCGCTGGGAAAGGCCACCGCTATGGCGCCGGTGGTTACGGTCGCCCGTGCGAGGCGTCCGGCGACTCCCTGGCCGCTCAGCGGAGGGAAGAGGAAGCCCGCTACGACCGCGATACCGGCGCGCACGGCGTCCACGGCTCGTACGGGTACAGGTTCGGCGGGCTGGTGCAGCGAGCTGTCGGCGGCGTCGTGCGGGTTGCTCGGACTTGCCGGCGGGCGGGGGTTCGCTGTCGGCTGTGGGACCGCTGCCGGGCTCGTGCCGGTCGGCCGGTTGGTGGGGCTGAGAGCAGGGGCGAAGCCGGTCAGGTGCGGCGCCTCGGGAGCGCCGGTGGCTGTGTGAGAGGGCGTGCTCGATTACGGCGCGCGATGGTGCCGGTCGTCCGTGCGCTTCTGGGTGCCGGGCCGAGGAGCGTTGCCCGGCGTGTTCGGTTCTGTCGCGCTGCTCACCATTCGGCGAACGAGCCGTCCGCGTGGCGCCAGACGGGATTGCGCCAGGCGTGGCCCTTCTTGTCGGCGGCGCGTACGGCCGGCTCGTCGACCGTGATGCCCAGGCCCGGGCGGTCGGTGCGTGCGAGAGAGCCGCCTTGGAAGCGGAAGGGTTCCGGGTCGGTGACGTAGTCGAGCAGTTCGGCGTCCTGGTTGTAGTGGATGCCGACGGACTGTTCCTGGATGAGGAAGTTGGGGGTGGTGAAGGCGACTTGGAGGCTGGCGGCGAGTGCGATCGGGCCGAGTGGACAGTGCGGGGCGAGCTGGGCTCCGTAGGTCTCCGCGAGGGCGGCGATCCGGCGCAGTTCGGAGATGCCACCCGCATGGGAGATGTCCGGCTGAAGGATGGCGACGCCGGCCTGGAGAGGGGCCAGGAAGTCCCGTCGGGTGAAGAGTCGTTCGCCGAGTGCGAGAGGGGTATTGGAGGCATTGACCAGGTCGGGAAGGGAGTGCGGATAGTCGGGGAGGACGGGTTCTTCGACGAACATCGGCGCGTGTTCGGCGAGCAGGGGGAGCAGGCGCCGGGCGTTGGCGGGGGAGACACGACCGTGGAAGTCCAGGCCGAAGTCGCGCTCGTCGCCCAACACCTCGCGTGCGGTTTCGGCGCGGCGTAGGCAGTCCCGTATCTCGGCGCGGGTGGCGACCGGGGTCATCGGACCGCAGCCGTTCATCTTGACGGCGGTGAAACCCGCCTCGATCTGGGCGGCCAGCGCGTCCCGTATCTCGGCCGGCTCATCGCCGCCGATCCATGAGTACGCGCGGACACGTTCCCGTACGGGGCCGCCGAGGAGTTGGTGGACGGGGACGCCGTACTGCTTGCCCTTGATGTCCCAGAGAGCCTGGTCCAGCCCGGCGACGGCGGAGGAGAGCACCGGACCGCCGCGGTAGAAACCGCCCTTGGTCATGACCTGCCAGTGGTCCTCGATACGGGACGGGTCCTGGCCGAGAAGGTATTCGGCCAGAACCTCGACGGCGGCACGTACCGGTTCGGCCCGCCCCTCGACCACCGGCTCGCCCCAGCCGACGATGCCGGTGTCGGTTTCCACCCGGACGAACATCCAGCGCGGCGGTGCCAGAAACGTTTCGACACGGGTGATTTTCACGCGGGGCGACCCTTTCTGCGAGGAAGGCGGATGCCGGCGGTGAGCGGGGTGGGGCGGGGCGCAGCCGGCCGCGGCCGCGGCTGCGACGGTGGCCTGGAACTGTGCTGCTTGCGGGGGGCCGGGGACGTGGTGCTGCTTGTGGAGGTCCGGGGACGCGGTTCTACTTATGGAGGTATGTGGACGTGATGCTGCTCGTTCAGGTGCGTGGACGTGGTGCTGCTTGCGGAGGCCCGGGGACTAGATGGCGTGTCTGCGGCGGTGCTTCGGGGAGCGGGTGCGGGAGCGGTGTCCGTGGCTTGCCGGAGTCTCGTCGCGAGGGGCCGCGTGTGCGCCCGTCCGGGGCGGGAGGGGGCGCGCCGGTCGGTTCGCGATTTCCGGGTGGCGGGCGCGCCAGTACGGGTTGTCGTGCGGCAGGCCACCGGAGACACGTCCGTACATACCGAAGACCAGGAGCATCAGACCGACGACGAAGCTGAACAGAACGTTCTGGATCCGGAAGGCCAGGAAGTTGAAGCCGGTCTCCAGAATGGCGAGGTTGACGAAGCCGCTGAGCAGGAAGGCGACGCCGAGCACGATGTTGAGCGTCGAGGCGAAGTTCCCGCCGATCACCATGCCGCCGAAGAGGACCAGGCCCACGATGATCGACAGCACGCTCAGCGCACCGTTGGTGTTCAGCCCGGCGACGGTGTCGCCGCCCGTGTCGAAGAACCCGATCTTGTTGATCAGGCCGAGAACGCCGAAAGCGACGAGTACCAGCCCCATCAGGCCCGCGCCGAAACGATAGACCTGGCTGAGCCGGTGATCCACGGGGAGGTGCTCGTCGAGCCGTGTGTGCCGCACCTTGCCGCGCAGCGTCCGGGAGGGCCCGTGCAGAGCCTGGCCAGCGTCCATGTCCGGCCTCCTTCACGCAGATGAGCCGCCGATGAGCCGTCTGGACCGTGCTTGACTCCAGCATCCGCCTGTCCGTGGCGGGACGCCAAAGTGCCAGGTCAGTGGCAGGTCAGTGCCAGGTCAGTGCGTGCCGGCTCGGTGACCGGGCGAGTGGCCCGAGCAGTGACCGGATCGCTGATCAGATCAGTGACGGACCAGTGACCGATGAGCAACCGATCAGCAACCGATCAGTGGCAAGGGCAGGTGGGATCGGCTTGGGGCGTGGGTGGGGCGCGCTTGGGCTGCGGCGGCTCCGTATGTGCCGGGCCGCCGGTCGCGAGGGCGATGGACGGCCGGGCCGTCGATTTCACCGCCGACCGTATTCTTCATGTTCCTCATGCGCAGGGTCGTTCCCCATGCGTGGCGAATCGCCGACCGGCTGACTGGTTGACCGGACGACCGGGCTGCTGGTCAGCCGGAGCTGATCAGCAGCTCCGCCGCGCGCAGCCCCATCGCCTCGCCCGACCCCGCGACCCCCCGGCCGCCCGCTCGGCTGTCCGCCCCCGGGCACCCCTCACCCCGCCGCCCCGCCGCCCCGCTCCTCGCGGATCTCCTGGACCACGTGGGCCGCCGTCTGCCGTACGGCCTCGGTCTCGGTCAGGAAGTGCCACCAGTCCGGGTGCCGTCCCTCCAGACCGGCGATCGCTCGCTCCAGGCGCGCCACCGCGTCGTCCAGTGGACGTGCGTGCCGCGGGTCGGGGGTACTGCGGCCGGCCATCGCCAGCCGCTGCGCGTCCCGTACCGCGAAGCGCGTTCGTTCGACCTCCTTCTCGCGGTCGAAGGACACCTCGTCCAGCCGCCGCAGCCGGTCGTCGGCCGCCGAGACCGCCTCGTCGGTCGTGTTCAGCAGGGCCCGCGCGGTCGCCAGCAGGCTCGTGGCATCGGCCCAGCGCTGCTCGTCCCGGGCGCGCTGCGCCTCGCGCACCTTGGCCTCCGCCTGCGCGACGGCGTCCGCGGCCTGGTCCGGGACCTGCTGGAGGTCCTGCCAGCAGGCCGCGCTGTAACGCCGGCGCAGTTCGCTCAGTACAGGATCGACCTTGGCCGCCCGCGTCGTGATGGCCTGTGCCCGGGTCCGCAGCGACACCAGTCGCTTGTCGATCTCCGCGGCCTTTTCCGGCAGCCGCTCCGCCTCGGTACGTATGTCCTCGGCCTGGCGCAGCACGTCGTCGGCGCGCCGGATCGTCTCCTGCACACCGTGTTGCCCGGCGCCCTGGTTCAACTTGGTCAGCTCGGGCGACAGGGCGGCCAGCCGGGCCGCCAGGTCGTCCGCCTTGTAGTTCTGCGCTCGGACGGCATCGAGCGCGTTGCTCGCGGCCAGCAAGGCCTGCCGGGCCCGCTCGACCGCCGGCGCGAGCCGCGCCAGCTGCGTTTCCGCGGTCTGCAGCAGCGGGCCCAGCCCCTGTGCGAAGCGGTCGAGATCCGCCTTGACCCGCTCCAGCTCGTCCTTGGCCCGGGTCAGGTCGGCGCGCGCCCGCGACGCCGCGCCGGCGTCGAGGTCGTCCCGGTCGAGGTCGTGGGCGTCGACGGCGCTGATGTAGCCCTGGCTGGCCTCGTCGATCCGCCGCCCGAAGCGCTCGTACTCCTCCGCGGCCCGCGCGGCCGCCGGGGAACGGTCGACGGCGGTGATCGTCTCTATGGAGATCCGCAGGTCACGCTGGGCCGTGTCCAGCTCGTAGAACGCCGCCGCCGCGGCATCCTTCGCGGCCTGGGCATCCGCGCGCTGGCTCTCCCCGCGCCCGAACCAGCGTCGCGTGCCGCCGCCCGCGAACGCGGCCGGGGCCGCGGCGGCCAGCAACGGCAGCGGCAGCAGGAGCAGAGTCACGGTGTCCCGGAGCGTGCCGCCCCGGGGACGACGGCGTACTGCACGGCGTGCTCGCTGCTCGTGCGGCTGCGTGTGTGTCGCCGTCACATCCCTCTCCCGGTCGCATCGCCCCTGGCCCGGCTGCCATTCTCCCACCCAGTAGGAACGAACACAGCGGCCGGTTGGTTCGCGATCATGGGCACGATCCGGTGGCGGGATGGGCACCGCGGCCGGGGCGCATTCCGTACACCCGAGGCGCATCCCGTACATCCGATACGCATTCCGTACATCCGATACGCACGTCCACGACCTCTCGCGTCCGCGCGAGGCGCCTCCGCGAACCCTGGGCCAGGGCCCCGCCGACACCCCACCGGTTGTTCCCCAGCCTCCGCCCCGAGCCGTCCGCGACCCGGGTTTGCGGTGCAGCCCGGAAAGCAAGGTAGTCTGTCGGCTCAGCCAGGGCGCATAGCTCAGCGGTAGAGCGCTGCTCTTACAAAGCAGATGTCACAGGTTCAAATCCTGTTGTGCCCACAGTGAGAAGCCGCAGATGAGCGGTTATGTCGAAGCCCCAACCGTGGTCGGTTGGGGCTTCGTCGGTTTTGTGGGGCGCCGGGAGCGCATCTGTAGACGAGCGTCGTGCATCGCGCGGGCGTTGTCGTGTGGCGGGTGGTGGCCGAGGTGCGGGGTGGTTGGGGGCGGTGCACGCTGAAGGTATGGGTGTGCATCCGCCGGTGATTGTTCATCCGCCCTCGCCGTCAGGTGGGCGTCGGGTCACCGTTCATGGGCAGATCGTCGGGCTGGCGCATGGCCGGGGCGATGTTGCCGAGTTTCTGCGGCACGCGGGGCTGGCGCCGGACGCCGAGGACATTGATCTGGATACGCCGGGGCTCATCGAGTGGCGCGGTGGGGACAAGGACGTCTGGGCGGCTCCGGGGTGAGGGGATCCAGGGGAGGTGGGGGGTTGGTTTGTGGGGAATGGGGTGTTTTGGGTGTTTGGGGTGAGGTCTGGGTGGGGGGGTGTGGGCGTGTTCCGGCGTGGAGGTTGGCTGACGGGGGAGTTGTTTAGGTTTCAAGCGATGTGTATCTTCGAAGGGTGACTTGAAACTTCAAGTAATTGGTGGCCGCCCGGTCCTTCTGGAGGGTCCGCCGGCCCAGACAGGAAAGAGCGTTCGTATGTCCTCCCCCCTCAGCCCCCTCCGTGACTACGGCAGCGGCGTCGACGACCGCCATGCCGCGAGCCCGCATGCGTATGACATCGGTCTGCTGCTGTTGCGGCTCGCGGTCGGATTGATCATGGCCGCGCACGGTACGCAGAAGCTGTTCGGCTGGTTCGACGGGCCGGGGCTGGACGGGACCGGCCAGTTCTTCACGGCCAGCGGCTACCCGTCCGGTGACGCCATGGCCGTCGTCGCCGGTCTCAGCGAGACGCTGGGCGGCCTCGGGCTGGTGCTCGGGCTGCTGACGCCGCTGGCGGGTGCGGCGGTCGTCGGGACGATGGTGAACGCGCTGGGAGTGAAGTGGGGCGGCGGGTTCTTCGCGCCCGAGGGCGTCGAGTACGAGCTGCTGCTCACGGCGGGTGCGGCGGCGCTCGCGCTGACCGGCCCCGGCCGGTACGCGGTCGACCGGCTGCTTCCGGTCCTGCGCGCGCACCGGCTGGTGTACGGCGTGGCCGCCTTGGTGCTCGGGGTGGTTTTGGCGGTCGTGTTCCTGCTGCTGCGTAAGTGAGCGAAAGGGCAGGGCGGGCGGGTCGGACGCATCGGAAGATATCGGGACGAAGCGGGAAGGTGAGGGGTTGACGTGGCGGTACGGCGGTTGAACCACGCGGTGCTCTACGTGCGGGACGTGGGACGCGCGGTGGCCTTCTATACCGAGGCGCTCGGTTTCCGGGTGGACACGGAGATTCCGGGGCGGGCCGCGTTCCTCAGTGCAGAGGGAACGGCCAACGATCACGACCTCGGGCTGTTCGCGGTGGGGGCCGCGGCCCCCGGGCCCGAGCACGGCCGGGTGGGGCTCTACCACCTGGCCTGGGAGGTGGGCACGCTCGGGGAGCTGGCGGACGTGGCGGCGGGGCTGGCGGAGCGGGGCGCGCTGGTCGGCGCCACCGATCACCTGGTGTCCAAGTCGGTGTACGCGAAGGATCCGGACGGCAACGAGTTCGAGGTGATGTGGCGCGTGCCGCGCGAGGACTGGCCGGGGCCGGACGAACCGGACCGGCTCCGTCCGCTCGACCTCGAAGCGGAGCTGGCGCGCTGGGGGCGGGACCTGAAGACGGGGGCGGCGGCCGGTTCGGCTACCTGAGGGGCCGGTTCGGCTGGCTGAGGGGAGGGGCGTGCGTGGGTGTTCGCGGGGGCCAGGCGTTCGTGGGTGGCTTAGGCGTACGCGGGCCTGGGCTTCGCATACCCCGGGCCTTACGCAAACGCTCGTGGATGTGAGGGCCGTCGGGCACGCGGAGTGGTCGGTTGTTCGCGCAAGGGAAGGCCGTCCGCGTACCGCGCGTTCGTCGTCCTCTCCCCTCCCCTCCCCGCCCTCCCTCAGGCGGTCTCCCCGGCCTCCGCCCCTGTCGCCCGCGACGCCCGGGCCGACCAGCGCTTCTCCACGCCGGCCAATCGCCAGTACGCCAAGGCCGCCGCCCAGACGACCACGAACAGGCCGACGATGATGAAGCCGACGTTGTCCAGGTCGATGGACGAGATCCAGTCGGTGACGCCGTCCTTCAGGTCCAGTTTGTCGTGCAGGACGGTGACCAGCTCGATGGTGCCGATGAAGAAGGCGACGGCGATCGACAGGCCGGTGATCGTGAGGTTGTAGTAGACCTTGCGTACCGGGTTCGAGAACGCCCACTGGTACGCGAAGTTCATGAACGTGCCGTCCAGGGTGTCGAACAGGCTCATGCCCGCCGCGAACAGCAGCGGCAGCACCAGGATCGCGTACCAGGGCAGGCCGGCCGCCGCGCCGCTGCCCGCCATCACCATCAGCGTCACCTCGGTCGCGGTGTCGAAGCCGAGGCCGAACAGCAGGCCGAGCGGGTACATCTGGCCGGGTCGGGTGATGGAGCGGGTGAAGCGGCCCAGCACGCGGTTCATGAAGCCGCGCGAGTCGAGGTGCTGCTCCAGCTCCGTCTCGTCGTACCGGCCCTCCCGCATCGCCCGGAACACCCGCCAGATGCCTGCCAGCGCGACGAGGTTGAGCGCGGCGATGAGGTACAGGAAGCCGCCGGAGACCGTGGTGCCCACGGTGCCGAGCACCTGGTGGGCGCGCGATTCGTCGTCCAGCAGGGTGCCCGCGAGCTGCGCGCCGCCGGCGACCAGCGCCGCCATGGCGACGACCACGCTGGAGTGGCCGAGCGCGAACCAGAAGCCCACGGAGACCGGCCGCTTGCCGTCGGCCATCAGTTTGCGGGTGGTGTTGTCGATGGCGGCGATGTGGTCGGCGTCGAAGGCGTGCCGCATGCCGAGGGTGTACGCGGTGAGGCCGAGGCCGACCCCGAAGACCTGTGAGCCCACCGCGTAGTGGTGCGGCACGACCAGCAGGAAGAGCACGCCGAAGGCGACGACGTGCAGTCCGGCGATGACCGCCATCAGCCCCGCGGTCCGCACGGTGTCCTGCCGCCGCCAGCGGAAATCGGGGAGGGGAGAGGCGGATCCGCCGGAGGAGGGCGCGGGCGAAGTGGGGGAAGAGGGAGAGGAGGGAGAGGAGGGAGAAGAGGAAGCAGGGGGGTTTGTGGACAGGGGCATCCGGTGGTCACGCTCCAGCACCTCGTGGATCAGTTCGTGAGATGCCGTGGCCGGTCTCCTGGCTGACGGGTGTACGCGCCCGCCCCGGCCTTCCCGGCCGCGGGCTGCGGCCAGTGGCTCCGTACGGCGAAGGACGCGTACGGACAGGGGCGGGAACTTCCCGATCACAGTGGCGAGGGCCGCTCCGGCCTGGACCTGTAGGTCGTCACCGGTCTTCCCGAACACCACGGCCCGGACACTCTAACTCCGTCGATGCCGAGGGCCGTCGCCCCGGCCATCGGACCTGGGCCTCGGGAACCCGGGGCGCCGGTCGCTCGACTACCTGATCCGGGCCCGCGCAGGCGGGCCGTCGGGCAGTCGAGAGGCGAGAGGCAGGGAGAGCGGGCATATGCGTCCTCGCGTGGATGAGGTGGGGCCGGTGTCGGGGCCGAAGGGGTCGACGGGTCGGACAGGGCAGACGGTGCGAAAGGGGCGGACGGGGAGAGCGGGGCGGACGGGGCGGGCGGTGACGGCGGCGGTGACGGTGCTGGCGGTGGCCGCGCTGGCCTCGGGGTGCGGCGGTGCCGACGGGCAGGATGCCGGGGCCGTGGGCAGCCGGAACGGCTCGGCGGGTGGCTTTCCGGTCACCGTCACCGATTGCGACGGGCGGAAGACGACTTTCTCCACCGCGCCACGGAAAATCGTCACCAGCAATGCGGCGAGTCTGGAGATGCTGCTTCGGCTGGGTGTGGAGGACCGGGTCGTCGGCACCGGATTTCCGCCGGGCAAGGGCACGTTGCCGGGTGAACTCGACGCTCGGGCGCAGCAGGTGCCGGTCCTGGGGAAAACGGTGATTCCGAAGGAGAAGCTGCTCGGTTCCGGGGCCGATCTGTACATCGACACGTTCGCTTCGATGGGCAACATGGGCGGGGCGGCGACCGGCCCGACCGAGGCGGAATTCGCCGCGGCGGGCATCAAGCACGTCTATCTGGCCTCGACGGCGTGCGCGCCGCGCAAGAAGGTGCCGCAGCGGGACCTGTCCGCGGTGGAGGGCGATATCCGGCGCCTCGGGCAGGTCACGGGTACGTCGCCACGGGCATTGCAGCTGGTGGCGGAGATGGAGAAGAAGGTCGCCGAGGTGCGTAAGGCCATCGCGGACGTCCCGGTGGAGAAACGCCCGTCGTACTTCTTCTTCGATTTCGACGCGGGAACGAAGCAGCCCGTCGCCGTCTGCAACCGGCAGGTGGCGAACGCGGTGCTGACCGAGGCCGGGGCGCGGAACATCTTCGCGGACTGCGCGGGTGATTTCCGGCCGGTCTCGTGGGAGGACGTGGTCGACAAGGACCCGGACTGGATCCAGCTCGGCGTACGGAACCGGGGCAGTGCCGCGGCCAATGAGAAGGCATTCGCCGAAGCCGAACAATTCCTGAGGACATTCCCGGCCACGGCGGGCCTGCGCGCGGTGAAGGAAGGCAAGTTCCTGCGCATCGGCTCGGAGCGGACGACCATCGCGGGGGTCGGCAATGCCGATACGGTACGGCGGATCGCGGCGACGCTGTATACGGACCGGCTGGGCCGCCTGGACGGTTCGGTCTCGGGTGGCTCAGCCTTGGGCGGTTCGGCCTCGGGTGGTTCGGCATCGGACGGTTCGGTCTCGGGTGGCTCGGTCTCGGGCGGGGCGGCTGCGGGTGGGGTGGGCCGCTGATGCGGCGGGCCGCCCGTACGTCCCGGGGCTCCGCTCGTACGTCCCCAGGCCCTGCCCGTACGTCTCCGAATCCCGCCCGTACGTCTCCGAATCCCGCCCCTACGTCTCCAGGCCCCGCCCGTACCTCCCCGAGCCCCGCTCAGACGCTCTGGATCGCCGTCGGGCTTCTCCTCGCCCTGCTCGTCGCGCTGACCGCCGCCGTCTCGCTCGGTGCTACCGATATCGCCCCGGGTGAGGTGTGGTCGGTGGTGTTGCGGCGGCTGGGCGGGGAGCCGCCGCGGCCCGGTACGGACGATTTGATCGTCTGGCAGCTGCGGGTTCCCAGGGCGCTGCTCGCCGCGTTGGTCGGCGCGGGGCTCGGGCTCGTCGGTACGACCACCCAGGCGCTGGTGCGCAACCCGCTCGCCGACCCGTACCTGCTGGGCATCTCCAACGGCGCGTCGCTCGGCGCGGTGGCCGCGATCGTGCTGGGCGCGGGAGCGGTGGCCGGAGCGGACGAAGTGTTCGGGTCGGGGGGAGTGTTCGGGTCGGGGGGAGTGCTCGGGGTGGGCGGGGGCCTGGGGCTGTCGCTGGCCGCCTTCGCCGGGGCGCTCGCCGCGTTCGCGCTGGTCTGGACGCTGGCCCGGCGCGGTGGCGGCTTCGCGCCGCTGCGGCTGGTGCTCGCGGGTGTCGGCATCGGCCAGTTCCTGGCCGGGTTCACCAGCTATCTGGTTCTCCAGGCCGGGGACGAACAGCAGACGCGTGGCGTGCTGTTCTGGCTGATGGGCAGCCTCGGCGGCGCCACGTGGGGCACGCTCGTCCTGCCGGTGCTCGCCGTGCCCGCCGGGCTGCTGGTCCTCCAGGCACGTGCCCGCGCGCTCAACGCGCTGACCATGGGGGACGAGACGGCGGCGAGTGTGGGCGTGGACGTCGTCCGGCTGCGTCGGCTGCTGTTCGTGGTGACCAGCCTGCTGACCGGCGTATTGGTCGCGGTGTCCGGAGCTGTCGCCTTCGTGGGGCTGATGGTGCCGCATCTGTGCCGGCTGATCGTCGGTGGCGACCACCGTCGGCTGCTGCCGCTGGCCGCGCTCACCGGGGCGCTGCTGCTGGTCGTGGTGGACATCGTGTGCCGTACCGCCATGGACGGCCAGGAGTTGCCGGTGGGCGTGGTGACGGCGTTGATCGGTGCGCCGGTGCTGCTCTACGTGCTGGACCGGCGGTTGGGAGCGGGGGCATGAGCCGGAAGTTCGGAACGGACGCGGATGTGGTTGCGGTTGCGGATGCGGTTACGGGTACGGACGTGGTGACGGGCACGGATGTTGTTACGGGTACGGAGGTGGTTACGGATACGCACGTGGATATGGATGCGGACGTGGATATGGATATGGACGCGGATGCCCGTACCGACGGTCAACACCCCCGCCCCACCCCCGGACTCCGCATCGACATCGAGGACCTGCGCGTCTCCTACGCCGGCCGCTGTGTCGTGGCCGGTGTGCGTCTGATGGCCGCGCCGGGGGAGATCGCGGGCGTGGTCGGGCCGAACGGGAGCGGCAAGTCCACGGTGCTGCGAACCGTCTACCGGCATCTGCGGCCGGAGGCGGGACGGGTGCTGCTGGCCGGGGAGGACATCCGGTCGATGCCGCCGACGCGTACCGCCCGGCACATCGCCGCCCTGCCCCAGGAGCGGGGCGGCGACTTCGAGCTCACCGTTCACGAGGTGGTGGCGATGGGCCGCACCCCGTACAAGCGGGCGTTCGCGGGTGATGACCGTGCCGACCGGGAGACGGTGGCCCGTGCCCTGGCCGAGGTGGGACTGGCCGGGCACGGCGGGCGGCGGTTCTCGGCGCTGTCCGGCGGGGAGCGGCAGCGGGCGCTGCTGGCCCGCGCCTTCGCACAGGACCCGGACGTGCTCGTACTGGACGAGCCGACGAACCACCTGGACGTACGGCACCAGGTCGAGCTGCTGACCCTGCTGCGTGGCCGGGCCTGCACGACGCTCGTCTCGCTGCACGACCTGAACGCGGCGGCGTCGGTCTGCGACCGGCTGCATGTGCTGTCCGAGGGGGCGGTGGTGGCGTCCGGCGCGCCACGCGACGTGCTCACGCCGGAGCTGCTGGCCGAGGTGTTCGGGGTGCGGGCGACGGTGGTCGACCATCCGCTGACCGGGGACCCGCTGATCGCCGTCGATCAGCGGCGGATCGCCGAGGCCGTGACCTGAGCCACCGTCCGGCCCGGCCCGGGGGCCGACGCCGACGCCGACGCTGGCACCGGCACCGGCACCGGCACCGGCCGCCCGGCCTCCTCCACGTAGTGGCTCGGGCGGCCGTCCCGGTGGACGAGGCGCCCGAGCCGCGCCGCGTCCGCCGCGCGCAGCAGCCGTACGCCGCCGTCGGCCTGCCGCAGTACGCACGCGTGCCAGGGCGTCATCCAGGCGTCGGGTGCGTCGAGCAGCCGGATGCCGAACTTGGCCGCGCCGCGCGGCTGCGGGTGGATGGACAGCCGTACCGCGTCGGGGTGGTGCTCGGCGATCAGCGCGCCCCAGGCGCGGCTGCGCCGGATGACTCCGTAGGCACGGCTGCGGCAGGCGCGTTGCAGCGCGGAGCGGGTGCCCTCGAAACCGGTGGTGTCCTCGAACAGGAAACGGGTGATGCCCCGGTACAGGCGCAGCGTTTCGCCGCCGTGGGCCGCCGTGTCCTTCGTTTCGGCGCGCAGGGCTTCCAGGGAGGGGGCGTACCGGCGGAGTACGTGCTCGCGTTTGGCGTCGCAGGGCAGGTCCCCGTAGACGTCGCGGAGGTCGAAGGTGCTCAGGTGGCTCGGGCGGGACGGCCCGGCCGTACGGATCATGGCGCGCAGCGCGTCGTTGTACGCGTCGACGTGCGGGTCCGGAACGCCGATCAGGTCGCTGAAGATGTGCCCGTCGGAGCAGATGACGAGCCGTGCGCCGGGCGCGTACCGCCGGCCGATCCGGGCGCAGAGCCCGTCGAGGAAGCGCAGGGCGAGGCGTTCGCCCTCGTCGGGGAGGCGGCCGATGACCTTGGCGGGGTTGGGGGACTTGCAGGGGAAGCCGGGGAGGGTGAGCACGATGGGGCGACGCGCGGCCACCAGGTTCCGCAACTGCTGTAGTTGGTACGGGAAGTGGGTGGGGGTGATGTCGTGCGGCGGGGCCGTCGCCTCCAGCGTGCGGCGGTGGGGGAGGAGGATGGCGAGGATGTCGGCCGCCGTGGTTGCTGCCGGCTCGGTCGTCGCTGTGGTGGCGGTCGTGGCGGCCGGTGGGATGGGGGCTATGGCGGGCGGTGGGTTGAGGGGCACGGCGGCCGGCGCGTTGGGGGACATGGCGGCCGGTGCGTTGGGGGACATGGCGGCCGGTGGGTTGAGGGGCACGGCGGCCGGTGCGTTGAGGGCCGTGGAGACCGATGCGTTGAGGGGCATGGTGGCCGGTGCGCAGGAGGTCGGGTGTCTCATCGGGCGGTGGCCTCTCCGATGCCGCTGAACGGGCAGCCGTACGAGAGCGATTCGGCCCGTTCCGCGCCCGTACCTGTACCCGCTCCGACACCGCCAGCCGTAGCCTCCTCCTTCTCCCTGGCACTGGCCCCGGCCTTTTCCCTGGCCACGGCCTCGGTCACGGCCCCGACACCGGCCCCGGCCCCGATCCCGGCCCGGGCCCCGGCCCTGGCTCCGGCCCCGGCCGAGCCCACCGCCCCGTACACGACAGGAAGCTCCTCCACCCCGCGCGCCAGCACCGCCGGTATCCATTTCAGGCTGCTGTCCGGGACGGCCAGGCGCAGGCCCGGCAGGCGACGGAGCAGGGTCTCCAGGGCGATGTGCAGCTCGGTACGGGCCAGCGCGGCGCCCGGGCAGAAGTGGACGCCGTGGCCGAAGGCGAGGTGCGGGTTGGGCGTACGGTCGAAGTCCAGCGTGTCGGGGGCGGGGAAGCGGGCCGGGTCGCGGTTGGCCGCGCACAGCGAGACGATCACGGAGTCGCCGGCCGGGATCCGCGTGCCCGACACCTCCGCGTCCGACGCGAGGAACCGCCAGGTCGTCAGCTCGAAAGCACTGTCGTAACGGAGCAGTTCCTCCACGGCGCGGGGTAGGAGCGCGGGGTCGTCACGGAGCCGCGCGAGGTGTTCCGGGTGGCGGAACAGGGCGATCAGCGCCGTGGTGATCTGGTTGGTGACGGGCTCCTGTCCGGCGACGAGGAGTTGGAAGATCATGGAGTCCAGCTCGGCGTCGTCCAGGTCCCCGGTGTCTCGGGCGGCGACGAGTCGGGAGAGCAGGTCGGTGCCGCGTTCCTGCCGCTTGTGGCGTACCAGATCGGCGATATAGCCCTGCAAGCCGCGCAGCCGGGCCTCGTACGCCGGGCGGCCGGGGTCGTGCGGGCCGACGGGCTGGACGACCTTGCCCCAGTCGCGGTCGAAGCGCGCGGTGAACGCGTCGGGCAGGCCGATGGCCTCGGCGAGTACGAGGAAGGGGAAGCGCGCCGCGAACGACGCGACCAGGTCCACGCTGCCTCCGTGCCGGCGGTCCGGGCCGACGGGCGGCAGTTCGTTCAGCAGGGCCTCCGCCAGCCGCTCGAACCGGGGCCGGAGTTCGGCGATCCGCTTGGGTGCGAAGGCGTCGGTGATCAGACGCCGCATGGCGGTGTGCCGGGGCGGGTCCTGGTGCAACAGATGGACCTGGAGCTGTGAATGCTGCGGCTCGGGCATGATCGATGCGCGGGCACGCCAGGCGGCGTTGCCACGGGAATGGTGCTTGCCCAGCCGGGGATCGTTCAGCGCCCGGTGGGCCGCCTCGTATCCGGTGACGAGCCAGGCGCACACACCGCTCGGGAACCGGACCCGGTGGACGGGGCCGCGCTCGCGCAGCTCCCCGTAGAGGGGGTACGGATCACGCTTGTAGTCCTCCCCATAGAGGGGAAGCGGTTCGGGAAGGGACATGGGCGGGGCTCCTCAGGCGTTCAGAAAGCGATTCCGGGTCGGTGGTGGTCCCGGGCGGTGGTGGTCCCGGGCGGTGGTGGTCCCGGGCGGTGGTGGTCCAGCCACAGCGCCAAGTCGACGTCGCGTTCCAGGCGCAGGCTCCTCGGCGGTCGGCAGGTGTCCGTGTGCACGCCCGGTGCCGGTCGTGCGCACGCTTCACTCAGTGGTCGGGCGGAGCGGGCGCCGAGTTCCCGGCGGGTTCAGGGGGAGCGGGGGCGCGTGGGTGGCCGGAACGGCGGCGGAAACCCAGGTAGTCGGAGCGGCGGCCGGGCTGGTTCCGGCGGGTGGGGAGGACAAACCTCACGTGGGGCGGGAGGGGCCCGGGGAGGGGGTGGGGGCGGTTCGGCGTGCCACGATGGCTGCGCCGAGCAGCGCGTTTCGCGCGGCTGCCGTCTCGCGCTGCGCTCGCCGCCGTAACCCGTTCTCCCGCCTTCCCTTATCTCCCTGCCTCGTTGCCCTCCCTGTCCTTGCCAGCCCTCTCCTTCCTTCTTCCGTCTGTGTATCGGAGCGGCCATGTCTCTCGTCCGGCGCTTGTCATCCGTA
Organism: Streptomyces albofaciens JCM 4342; assembly: GCF_008634025.1. NCBI lineage: Bacteria > Bacillati > Actinomycetota > Actinomycetes > Kitasatosporales > Streptomycetaceae > Streptomyces > Streptomyces albofaciens. The sequence goes on from NZ_PDCM01000001.1 coordinate 2,070,111, forward strand.
CTGCCCGCGAAACCGGTGCTCGGGTTCGTGGCGCTGCTCGTCGCCCTGTTCGTGTGCGCGTACGGGGCGGGGGCGGCCGCCGGGCCCGTGGCGCCGGGGATGCGGCCGGACGGCCGGGCCCCAGGTGCTCCCCAACAACCGGCTGACGGCGGCGGGATGGACGGCATGGACGACATGAACGGCATGAACGGCATGGGCGGGATGGGATGAGCGAGCGCGTCACCGTGCTGACGGTGGGCGGCATGACCTGCGCCGCCTGCGTCAACCGGGTCGAGAAGAAGCTCGGCCGCCTCGACGGGGTGACCGCCACGGTGAACCTCGCCACCGGCAAGGCCCGTGTCCAGCACCCGGCCACGCTCTCCGTGAGCGATCTCGTGGCGACCGTGGAGGCCGCGGGCTTCACCGCCCGGCCACCGGTTCCGGCTCCGGCTCCGGTTCCGGCTCCGGCTCCGGCACTGGCTCCGGCTCCGGCACTGGCTCCGGCTCCGGCACCGGCACTGGCTCCAGCGTCGGCACCGGAGTCGGTACGGGAGGCGGCGAGGGAACCCGTACCGGAAACCACCCGGCCCCCCGAGACCCCCGAACCCTTCGAGCCTCCCGAGCCCCCCGAAGAACAGCAGCCGACGGACGCGGACCGCAACCGCCTCCTCGTCACCGCTCTCCTGTCCGTCCCCGTGATCATCCTGTCGATGGTCCCGGCCTGGCAGTTCCGCAACTGGCAGTGGCTCTGCTTCGCGCTGACCGCGCCGGTCGCCGTGTGGGGCGCGCTGCCCTTCCACCTCCGCGCGGCGCGCGGCCTGCGGTACGGCGCCGCGACCATGGACACGCTGGTCTCCCTCGGCGTGGCCGCCTCGTTCGCCTGGTCCGCGTACGCGCTCTTCCTGAGCGGCGGTACCGCGCACAGCTATCTGGAGGCGGCCGTCGGCGTCCCGCTGTTCGTCCTGGCCGGGCGGCGGCTGGAAGCGGGGGCGCGCCGAGGTACGGGGTCGGCGCTGCGTGCGCTGGCCGAACTGGTCGGGAAGGACGTGTCCGTACGGGTTCCGGCCGGTGACGGTACGGACGGCGCCACGGACGCCGGTACTGCCGTCACCGGTGCCATCGCCACTACCGCTGCCACCGCCACCGGTACCACCGCCGCCACTGTGGAGCGCCGGATCCCGGTGGCCGACCTCCAGGTCGGTGACCGGTTCCTGGTCCGTCCCGGCGAGCGGGTGGCCACCGACGGCACGGTGGTCGACGGCAGTTCCGCACTCGACCTGTCCCTGGTCACTGGGGAGAGCCGTCCGGTGGAGGTGGGTCCGGGCTCGGCGGTCGTCGGTGGCGCGGTGAACGCGGGCGGGCTCCTTGAAGTCCGCGCCGCCGCGGTCGGCGCGGACACCCGGCTGGCCCGGATCACCCGCCTCGTGGAGGAGGCGCAGACCGGCAAGACCCGGGTCCAGCGCCTGGCCGACGCGGTGGCCGGGGTTTTCGTGCCAGCCGTGCTGGCGGTGTCCGTGACCGTGCTCGGCTTCTGGCTGGGCGCGGGCGCGGACCCGCAGGCGGCGGTGACCGCGGCGGTGGCCGTCCTGGTCGTCGCCTGCCCCTGCGCGCTCGGACTCGCCACGCCCACGGCCCTGCTGGCCGCCACCGGCCGGGGCGCGCAGCTGGGCATCCTCGTCAGCGGGCCGCGGGCCCTGGAACGGCTGCGGCGCATCGACACCCTGGTGCTGGACAAGACGGGGACGTTGACCACCGGGCGGATGACCGTGGTGGCCGTGACGGGGAGTACGGATACAGGGTCCGCGGCGGCGCGTACGGACTCGGGGTCCGCGGCGGTGCGTACAGACACGGGGTCGGCGGCGGTGCGTATGGACTCGGGGTCCGCGGCGGTGCGTACAGACACGGGGTCGGCGGCGGCGCGTACGGATACGAAGGCCCTGGCGGCGCGTACGGACAACGGGGCCGCGGTGGGCGCTGCCGAGGAGACGGCGGGCGCGACCGCCGACGAGGCCGTCCTCCTGGCCGCCGCCGTCGAGCACGGTTCCGAACACCCCTTGGCGCGCGCCATCACCGCGTACGGGGACACGCGCCGCGCGGCCCTCGGCGACCACCGGCCGCTCCCCACGGTCCGTCGCTTCGCCGCGACCGCCGGGTACGGCGTGACCGGCGAGGTGGACGGGCGGACGGTGACCGTGGGGCGGCCCGGGGACCTGACGGAGCTGCCTGCCGCGCTCGCGGGCGCGGTCCGTACGGCCGAGGACGCCGGGCACACCGCCGTACTGGTCACGGTCGACGGTGCCCCGCAGGCCGTCGTCGCCGTCGGCGACACGCTGCGGCCCGACTGCTACCGGGCCGTCGACCACCTGCGCCGCCTGGGCCTGCGGCCGGTGCTGGCCACCGGGGACCGGGCGGCCACCGCCCGCGCGGTCGCCGGACACCTCGGCATCACGGAGATCCACGCGAACGCCCTTCCGGAGGAGAAGGCCGCGCTGGTCACCACGTTGAAGGAGCAGGGCGGCCGGGTCGCCGTGGTCGGTGACGGGATCAACGACGCGGCCGCCCTGGCCCATGCCGATCTCGGCATCGCCATGGGCAGCGGTACGGACGCCGCGATCGGCGCCGCCGATGTCACCGTGCTGCGGGACGACCTCCAGGCCGTACCGGACGCCGTACGGCTGGCCCGGCGCACGCTGGGCACCATCCGCGCCAACCTCGTGTGGGCCTTCGGCTACAACCTGGTGACCGTGCCGCTCGCCGCCGTCGGCCGGCTGGACCCGATGATCGCGGCTGCCGCGATGTCCGCGAGTTCGCTGCTGGTGGTGGGCAACAGCCTGCGGCTGCGGGCGTGGCGGCCGGGTGGACGCGGGGCGGACGGACGTAAGACGGACAGACGTAAGACGGACAGGCACAGGGTGGTCGGGCGCGAGACGGCCGACCCCCGCGCCATCTCCTTCGCGACCCGGGAGAACGCGTGAACCTCTCCGCCCGCAGCCTCCCGGAACGACCTGCGCCCCCATCCGCCGCACGCACCGCCCTACGTTCCGCCGCCGCGCCCCTCATCGCGGGCGTCCTCACGCTCGGCTGCCTCACCGCCTGGGCCCTCGCCGGGAATGCGGGCACCCCCGCCGAACTGCGGGTGACCGAGGGCCGCATCCTCGTCCCCTCCAACACGGAAGCCACGGCCGCTTTCTTCACCATCAGCAACACGGGTACCACCGCCGACGAGCTGACCGGCGTCACCGGCCCGGCCGGACACCAGGCCATGGTCGGCCGCGATGTCGAGGTCGCCGAGGGGGCGCACCGGATGGAGATGGCCGGAGCCGTCAGCGTTCCGGCGCGCGGCGCGCTGCGTATGACGCCCACGGATCTGGACGTCATGGTCAGCCCGCCGCCGCGGCTCGCACCGGGTGACCGGGTCGTCTTCACGCTGCACTTCCGCGACAGCGGGCCCGTGAAGGCCGAGGCAGTGGCCGTACGGCCGGGGCGTTTGGAACCGTAACGCAATCTGGCAGGACGGGGCCGGTGCCCCGGAGTTCCGGTGAACTCCGGGGCACCGGCCGGTTCATGCGGCCGAACCGCCAACTCAGACGGTCGAACCCGTCATTTCAGGCGGCTGAACCCGTCATCTCAGGCGGCCGTACCCGCCAACGCCCGGGCGGGCGGGCCGGCCGCGTCGGCCGCTTCGTCCCGCCCCTCCTCCAGCAGCGCAACCAGCGTCTCGCGCGCCCGCGCCACCCGGGAACGCACCGTTCCCACCGGGCAGTCGGCGATCGCCGCCGCTTCCGCGTACGGCAGGCCCAACAACTGGGTCAGCACGAACGCCTCCCTGCGGGGCGCCGGCAGCGCCGACAGCAGTTCGGCGAGAGCGATGCCTTCGTCGAAACCGGGCACGCCGCGCGGCTGCGCCTTCTCCGCCGCGCTCTGCCAGTCGTCGGTACCGGCGAGCCGCGGTCTGCTGGCCAGCGACCGCAGACGGTCGGCGACCGTCCGGCGGGCGATGGTCAGCAGCCAGGTACGCGCCGACGACCGCCCTTCGAACCGGGGCAGGCTGCGCAGTGCCCGCAGATACGTGTCCTGCACCAGGTCGTCCGCGGCCTGCGCGTCACCGCTGAGGTGCGTGACGTAGCGGCGTACGTCCAGCTGTGTCGCGCGGACGAACCGCTCCACGGCGGCCTCGTCCCCGGTACGGGCCGCGAGGGCCCAGGCCGTCACCGTGCCGTCATCGCGCACCCCGCACCTCCCGGCCGCCCGCCGCGGAACCGGCGCCGCGCACTTCGGGGAGGATGGGGCCATGCAGTGCTCGCGCGTACGAACCGCCCTCTCCGCCCGCCTGGACGGCGAACAGCTGCCGCCGGGCATCACGGGCGGTCAGCTCGACGCCCACGTGGCGGGGTGCGTGGACTGCCGACGCTGGTCGGCGGGAGCAGCCCGGTTGCAGCGCCTCATTCGCGCGGCGAGGGCCGCGGACGGCGAGGGCGAGCGGCCCTGAGCGGCGGCGGCAGCCGCCCGCCGGGACAGGAGTCATCATCAAAGCTCCTTCGGGAGAACCGGCCCGCCGCGCACTGAACGCACGTCGACCGGACCGGTGACGATTACAGGGACCAGGGCCATGGGCGGGACGGAATATGCCTCGGCGCACGGGGCTGTTCCTCGGCCTGTTAAGGACAGGTCCTCGGCCTGCCGGGACGGGTCCTCAGCACGACGGGACGGGTCCTCGGCCTGCCGGGACGGGTCCTCAGCACGACGGAGTACGTCCTCGGCGGGACCGGACAAGCCCTCTGCATGAGCCCTGGGTGTGACCGTGCTGTCAGCAGACAGCCGTCTCCCGTGGCGGCCCGCGGAGCCAGATGACGTGAACGAGCAGGAGCCGCCGCAAGGGCCGCCGCGGTTCACGGCGTACCGGGCGGGCCGGGCGGGGCGGTTCGGGCAGTACCGCGCGCAGGACGAGTACCAGCGGTACGAAGAGCCGTACGGACACGGCCCGTACGACGCGGAACGCCGCCCGCTCGCCGCCGCACAGCCACCACGCGCTCAGCAGCGCGACGAGCACGTGCGCCGCGAGCATCCCGGTCATGCTGCCACCCATGCCGGTCATGCTGCCGTCCATGCCGGTCATGTTGCCGTCCATGCCGGTCATGTCATGCATGCCGGGCATGTCGTGCCCGGTGTGCATGTGGTGGGTGGCGGGCATCCCGGCCATCGCCTCGCCGTACCGCCGCCCCAGCCCCACGTCGTTCAGCAGCTGTTCGGCGTCGTGCTGCGGCATCGGGCGCCCGCCCATGCCGCACACCAGCGAGGCAGCCCACCGCTGGGCCAGGGAAACCTGGTCACCGCCGACGCCGGCACCGGCGGCGGACAGACCCGCCGCCACCGACTGGCCGAAGGAGAACGCGGTGTGCAGGACGGCCTGCGCCGTCAGCGTCAGCGCGGTCACGAAGAGCGGCCCCCGCTCGCGCGCGGCGAGACACCACGCTCCGCAGGCCGTCACCGCCACCGCGCCGAGCACCACCCACACGGGCACGGGCGCGTCGGACATCAGGGCGTGGCCGAGGGCGGCGAGCAGCACACACACCGCCGCGAACACCCCGGCCCGCAAGCCCCTGAGAACACGCCCCGCAATCATGACCCGCTCATCGTTGCACCCCGCCCCACGCACCGGACGGGCAGGGCGGGCAGGGCGGGCCGAACGGGACCGGTACGGCGGCCCCGAGCGGCGTCCAGTACGGCAGACCGCAAAGAAACGCGTGGTTCAGTACGGCAGGCCGGAAAGGAATGCGTGGTCAGTACGGCAGACCGGAAAGGAACGCGTGCAGGGCTTGGTCGAAGTGCGGCGTGTTCTCCAGGTTGACCATGTGGCCCGCGCCCGGAATCCGCACCCGCTGGGCGCCGGGCACGGCGAGGGTGATGGCGTGGGCGTTGGCGGAGATGTCGGAGCAGTCCAGGTCACCGTCCAGGACCAGGGTCGGTACGCGGATCTCCGCCAGCCGCTCGTACGCCCCGACCTCGATCGGCATCCCGGCGCCCATCCCGTCCGCGTGCACGACCACGTTGGCGTCCGCCGACGCCCGCATCCGCTCGCGCAGGGCGGGGTCCACGGCGGACGGTTCGCGGTGCGGGCCGTCCACCCACATGCGCAGGAAGTGTTCGATGAAGCGCTCCGCGCCGTCCTCCTCCGTGTCCTCGATGGCGGCCACCTGTCCCTTGATGTGCTCCAGGACGAACGGGTCGGTGAAGGCCCGGCCGCTGATCCCGGGCGAGGCCAGGGCCAGGGCGAAGACGCGGTCGGGGTGGGCGAGGGCCATGTCCAGGGCGATCCGGGCGCCGTGCGAGAGGCCGACGAGGATGGCGCTGGCTATGCCGAGGTGGTCGAGGAGGACGCGCAGGTCCTCGTGGTTGGCGTAGTCGCCGTCGACGGTCGAGGACAGGCCGTGGCCGCGCGCGTCGTAGCGGACGGTGCGCAGGCCGGAGCGCACGAGCCAGGCGAACTGCTCGTCCCACATGCGCTGGTCGAGCATCCCGCCGTGCAGCAGCACCACCGAGGGGCCCTCGGGGCCCGTGCCGGCGGCCTCGTAGAACAGCTCGCCGTTCTCGACCGGGACCGTGCCGTTCTCGACCTCCGTCTCGGGCCAGGCACCGGATTCCTGGGTTCCTTCGATTCCTTGGGTGGTCATGCTCCGTGTCCTTGGGTGGTCATGCTCCGTGCCGTCCTGTGTGGGGTGCCGGGGTCGGGTGGGGCGCCGAGGGCTCCGAGTTCTCTGATGTCTCTGATGTCTCTGAGCACTCTGGGGGTTCCAGGGGTTCCGGAGACCGGCCGGTGCCGGGTCCGGTGCCAGGTCCGGTGTCGGGTCCGGTGCCGGAGCGGCCCAGCGACCGGAACTCCTCGCCGAGGCGGTCCAGTACGCGCAGGGTCGTGGCCACATCGGCGGCCGGCACCCCGGCCAGTACGCGGCGCAGCCCGGCCGCCTCCGACTCCTGGAGGGCACCCATGACATCGGCGCCCTCGGAGGTGAGCCGGACCAGCGGGGAGCGCCGGTGCGCGGGATTGGGGACGGTCTCCGCCAGACCCAGCTCCACCGCGTGGTTCACCCAGCGCTGCACCGGCTGCCGGTCCAGTTCCAGCGCGCGGGCCAGCTCCGGTACGGTCCGCGGGCCGTGCGTACGGAGGGCGTCGAGCAGCGCGTGCTGACCGGCCGTCAGGCCCGTACCGGCGAGCTCGCGTTCCACGGCGCGTACGACCGTCCGGTGCAGGGGCCACAGCCGGCGGATCACTTCGTACGCGAGGCGCTCGGGGGAGTCCGCGCCACCCTCAGTGACACTCATGGTGTCATGATGACATCGACAGTGTCATCAGGGAAGGCCGCCACGCGGGGCGCGGCCGCACTGTCCCTGCGCGTGGAATCTGCGGATTGTTGAATGTACGGATAAGGGCGCGCCGAAGTTCCCGCTTCGCGCCGGATATCGCCTGCTCAGGCGGGCCGGCGTGCGGGTACGGTCGCACGCCACAGGCGGCGGGCGGACAGCCAGGCGGCGGCGAGCAGCAGCAGATTGCGTACGTACAGGTTGGTGATGGACAGCCAGGACGCGTCGTCCCGCAGCCCGCGATAGAGGAGCGGGAAGTCCAGCGTGGTGAAAAGGCAGGCCGCGAGGATCAGCAGGGCGACCGGGCGCTGGGTGGTGTCGCCGCGCAGCAGGCAGACCGCGGCCAGGCCGACCAGCCAGACCAGGTACTGCGGGCTGATGACCCGGCTGGTGACGACGAACAGCAGCGTGGCGGTCAGTGCGGCGTCCGGCAGTACGTGGGCGGCGGCGCGGTCCGAACGGCGCCGCCACCACAGCAGCCAGCCGAAGGCCAGCACGGTCGACACCTGCATGGCGGCGCTGACCCCGTGCACCCACGGGCCGACGAACTCGTGCGAACCGTCCTTCGCCGCCCACGTACCGCTCCAGCCGAAGTGCCGCGCCACGTGGAACGGCAGGGAACCGACCGACTCGATCTGAATCCCGCGCGAGCCCTGCGCGGCGAGGAAGGAGAAGGCGTTCGGCATGGCGAGGGCGAAGCCGGCGGTCACGGCCACGCCGGTGACGGCGGCGGCCACCCAGGCCGTACGGGTGCGGCGGCCCCGCGGCGTACCGGCGAGCAGCAGTACGGGCCAGACCTTGACGACCGCCGCGACCGCCGTCACCGCCCCGAAGGCCCGGGCCGCCCGGGCCGCTCGGGCGTGCCGCGCGGGCGCGACCACCAGGGCGAGTATCGCGAGGGCGGTCACGTGCAGATCGAACCGGTTCCACGGCATGGTGCTGAGTACGGCCAGGCCCGCGGTCCACAGCCACGGTGCGGCCAGGGAACGGCCGCGCCGCCGCGCCGCCCACAGGAGCAGCGCGAAGACCGCGGCATCACACAGGGCGGCCAGCACGATGAACGCGTGGCCGTAGCCGAGGCCCGGAACCAGGCCGGGCGCCAGGATCGGCAGCGCCGCGCCGGGCGGGTACTGCCAGCTCACGTCGTGCAGCGGGAAGCTGCCGTCGCTCAGGACCGCGTACCAAGCGGTGTAGACCTTGCTCACGGACGGGTCGAGACCGCCCCCGCCCCCGGCCCCGCCTCCGCTCCCGCCCCCGCCCGCGAACGGGTTGATCTTCAGTGCCGTCGGCACCAGCCAGAGCCTGGTGAGCAGCCAGACGGTGAGGAGGGGGAGGGGTGACCTGTTGGTCCGGGCGCGGATGCCCGGGGCGGTCGGCCGGTCCGTGATCTGGTCGAGCACTGCGCCGGGGCTCCGTTCGTACCGGGTGGGGCGGCACCTCGCTGAGCGGCTGGGCCGCTGGGGCGTACGGCCGGTCGGTGTCCGCGGCCGGCGACGGTCCGTGTCCGGTCCGCCGTCGGTGCCCACGGCCCCTGTCCGTCGTCGGTGCCCACGGCCCCTGTTCGTCGCCGGTGTCCGCGAGGTGTATACATCGCAAGTATGTATGCGGTGTATGCACACGTTGTATGCATGCAATGTATACGTGCAGTGTAGAGTCCCCGCATGCCAGCAGAAGCCGCCCCCGCCCCACCGGTCGCAGCTCTCCCCACGCAACGCACCGCCCAGCGCACCACATCGCGCACCGCACGCAACACCGCACAGAACACCGCTCAAGACGCCACACGCAGCACCACACAAAACACCACACCCGCCTCGCTCCCCAGCACCGCACCCGCCTCGCTCCCGAGCACCGCACCCGCCTCGCTCCCGAGCACCGCACCCTCCGGCTCTGTCCTCGCGCGTCTCGCCGTCCCGGCGATCCCCGCGCTGCTGGCGCTGGCGCTCGGTCTGTGGGGCATCCGGCGGAGCGACAGCCTGTGGCGGGACGAGGCGGTGACCTGGCAGGTCGGGCAGCGTTCCGTGGCGGAGATCTGGCACATGCTCGGCGAGGTGGATGTCGTGCACGGCCTCTACTACGTGCTGATGCACGGTCTGTTCGAGGTCTTCGGCACCGGCCCGGCCGTGCTGCGCATGCCGTCCGTGCTGGCGATCGTCGTGGCCGCTGCCGCCACCGCCGCGGCCGGGCGCCGCCTCGCCGGTCCGTGGGCCGGGCTCGCCGCCGGACTGGTCCTCGCGCTGATCCCCAACATTCAGCACTACGCCCAGGAGGGACGGGCATACGCTCTGGTCACGGCCGGTACGGCGGTGGCCACCCAGCTCCTGGTGAGCGCATCGTCAACCGCGCGGCGCGATCGGCCGGGCCGGCCGGGCCGGGCGGACCGGGCGGGCCGGGGCCGCTGGGCCGCCTACGCCGCCGTCATGCTGACCACGGCCCTGCTGAACTGGTTCTCCCTGTTCGTCCTGCCCGCGCACGCCGTCACCGTTCTCGTCGCCCGCCGTCGCGGCGCGCGCCCGCTGCTGGCGCCGTGGTCGGTGGCCGCCGCCGTGGTGGTAGCGGGCGCGCTGCCGCTGATCCACGCCAGCCGGGCCCAGGCGGGCCAGGTGTCGTGGATCGAACCGGTCGCCGTCTCCACGCTGCTGGGTATCGCCGTGCTGGTGCTCGTGGCGCTGGTGTGTGCCCGGGTTCCCTACCCCGGGCGGGGGCGCGCGGCCATGTCGCCGGCCTCCGCCGGGCTGCCGCTGCTCGTCGTGCCGCAGTGCGGCCTGCTGCTGGCCTCGGTCCTCGTGGAGCCGCTCTACCTCGACCGCTACGTCCTCTACACGAACATCGGCTTCGCCCTGCTCCTCGGCGTCGGCGTCGCCGCTGCCGTCCAGGCCCTCCCGGGCCGTACCTGGGTGCTGCTCGCGGGCGTCACGGCGCTGGGCTTCGCGGCACTGCTGCCGGTGGAGACCGGCCTGCGCGCGCCGACGAGCCGGGCGGACGACGTGCTGCGGGCGGCGCACCGGGTGGCGGCGAGCGCGCGGTCCGGTGACGGCGTGCTGTTCATACCGGCGGCGCGGCGCGACACGGCGCTGGTGACACCGTCGGCCTTCACCGGCCTGAAGGACCTCGCGCTGACCGGGGACCCGGTGTCGTCCGGCACCATCAAGGGCGTCGAGGGCAGCCCGGAACACATACGCGCGGCCATGCTGGCCGAGCACCGCATCGTGGTCGTCACCGACACCCGCCGGGCCGCACGGCCCGCCCCCGCCCGCGAGGCCGAGAAGCTCCGCGTCCTGGCCCGCCACTTCCAGCGCACCGAACGGACGGACAGCGTCGGGCGGCGGGTGGAGGTGTACGAGAGGGTGCGGTGAGCCGCTGCCGCCGCGCTCCCTCCAGAGACCTCCCCTGCCACCACCCGGACCGCCTCCTGAGACTCCCCTGCCGCCCGGACCGCCCCGCCTCCGAGACTCCCCTGCCGCCCAGGCTGCCTCCTGAGGTCACCTGCCGCCCGGACCGCCCTCCCGAGGCTCACCCGGCGTCGTACGGCACCGGCGCCGCGTCCGGCGGGAAACTGATGACCAGGTCCGCGCGCTCCCGTACCGCCGCCACCAGGCGGGCGTTGGCCTCGTCCGAGGTGTGCACGAACCGTTCGGCCCGCGCGCGGGGCTTGCCGAAGCGCTCGTGCCGGTCGACCAGGCGCCGTACCCGTTCCGCGTCGTCCAGCTCCACGTACCAGACCTCGTCCAGGCACTCCCTGGCCCGGGCCCACGCGGGGTCGTCGAGGAGCAGATAGTTGCCCTCGGTCACGACGAGCGGCACATCGTGCGGTACGGGGATGCTGCCGGCCACCGGCTCCTCGATGCGGCGGTCGAAGGCCGGGGCGTAGACGACGGTGTCCGGCGCGGGGGAGCGCAGGCGGGCGAGCAGGGCCGCGTACCCGGCCGCGTCGAAGGTGTCCGGGGCGCCCTTGCGGTCCGTACGCCCCAGGCGGCGCAACTCCGCCTCGGCGAGATGGAAGCCGTCCATGGGGACGAGCGCCGCCGCCCCGGCCAGTTCGGACACCAGATGGGCGGCCAGGGTGGACTTGCCCGCGCCCGGCGGCCCCGTGATGCCGAGCAGCCGGCGGCGGTCCGGGCCGGCGGTGGCGGCGAGACGCCGGGCACGTGCGGTGAGTTGCTGCGGTTCCATGTCGTGGTTCCTACGGCTCGTCGCGTATGCCCTCGGCCGGGTGCGCCGCGCCCAGGCGCCACAGCGAGGTCACCTCGGCCGCGCGGGCCGCGTGCAGGGGGTCGTCGGGGTCGCGGGAGCGGCCGTGCCGGGGCCGGATGTCCAGGCGGTCCAGCACCGTCAGGCCCGCCGCCGCGAACGCGTCGGTCAGCTCGGTACGGGCGCGCAGCCCGAGGAGTTCCGCGAGGTCCGACATGATCAGCCAGCCCTCGCCGCCCGGGACCAGGTGCGCGGCCAGACCGTCCAGGAAGCCGCGGAGCATCCGGCTGCCCGGGTCGTAGACCGCGTACTCGACGGGGGAGGTGGGCTTGGCGGGGACCCACGGCGGGTTGCAGACGACCAGGGACGCGCGCCCGGCCGGGAACAGGTCGGCCGCCACGACCTCCACCCGGTCGGCCACGCCGAGCCGGGTCACGTTCTCCCGCGCGCAGGCCAGCGCCCGCGGGTCCTGGTCGGTGGCCACGACCCGGGACACGCCGCGCCGCGCCAGCACCGACGCCAGCACGCCGGTACCGGTGCCGATGTCGAACGCCGGGCCCGGGGCGGACGGCAGCGGGGCCTCGGCCACCAGATCCACGTACTCGCCGCGCACCGGCGAGAAGACGCCGTAATACGGGTGGACGCGGTCGCCGCCGAGCGCCGGTATCGCGACGCCGTTTCTGCGCCATTCGTACGCGCCGATCACGCCGAGCAGTTCGCGCAACGAGACGAGCTGGGGGAGGGCGGGGGAAGCGGCCCCGGTGTGCGGGTCGGCCCCGGTGTGTGGGTCGGCCCCGGTGTGTGGATCGGCGCTGGTGTGCTGTCCGGCCGCCCCGGCATCCTCCTCCGGGCCGTACGCCTGGAGGCACGCCTCCCGTACGTCCGGTGCGCGGCGCAGCGCGAGGCCGTAGCCGGGCTCCAGGGACACCAGCAGCATGCCCAGGATGCGGGCGCGTTGGTTCTGGGCGGCCCGGTGCTGGTGGAAGGCCTGCGCGGGGTCGGTCGGCGGCCGCTTGCGGGGCCGGCGGTCGATGCGGCGGGCCAGCGCCGTGAGCAGCTGGCGGGCGTTGTGGAAGTCGCCGCGCCACAGCAGGGCGGTGCCCTCGCAGGCGAGCTTGTAGGCGTCGTCGGCCTTCGTACGGTCGTCCGCCACGGCGATCCGGCGGGGCGGCGGCGCGCCGCTCTCGGAACGCCAGCGCGCGGAGCGGGCCGCGCCGGCCTCGGTCCACGCGACGGACTGCGGGGCCTGAAGTGTGTTCATTGCGTCCCAGGTAAGGGGCTGAGAAGTGACGTTCGACTCTACTCCGTGTCCGGCGGGGACCTTCGTCCCCTGTCGCCGGGGCTGCGCGGAGTAGGAGTATGGAAATAGTTGGGCATAGCACACGCTGTTGGTCGTATGGAGGCGTACATGGACACCCTGCCGGTCATTGTCGCGGTGGACGGATCCCCCGACAGCGAACGGGCGCTGCGCTGGGCGATCGAGGCGGCCCGGCTGCGCTCCGCGCCGCTCCAGATCGTGCACGTCTGGCCGTACGTCACCACGGAGGGCCGCGCGGCGGCCGAATCCGGCATCGGCGACCCGGTCCTGGACGAACTGCGCAAGACGCTGGACGGGCGGGCCGACACGGCCGCTCTGCCGGGCGTCGAATTCCGCAGCCTCAGCGGGCTCACCGACACGCTGCTGCCCGCCCTCGGCGCCGAGGCGCAGCTGCTCGTGCTCGGCTCGCGCGGGCGCGGCGGCTTCGCCAGCCTGCTGCTCGGCTCGAACGGCATGGCGTGCGCCGCGCATTCGGAGGGACCCGTCGTGGTGGTCCCCCGCCCGGACCGCGGGGACGCGGAGCGGGGCCCGGACGGCGAGCGTCCGCGCCCCACCCCGCCGCAGGTCACGCTGGGTGTCGACGCCTCCTCCGACGAGCCCGGCGCGATCGGCTTCGCGTTCGCCGAGGCGAGCCGCCGCGACGCGCGCCTGCTGGTGGTCTCCGGCTTCTCCTGGCCGATGATGACCCCGCCGTCGTTCGAATACATCGCGGCCTATGACGGCACCCAGCAGGAGTACGAGAACGCGCTGTCCGAGCAGCTGACGCGGACGCTCGCGCCGCACCGCGAACGGCACCCCGAGGTGCCGGTGACGGTCGAGCTGCGCAACGCGGACGCGGCCGGACAGCTCGTCGAGGCGTCCAAGGCCAGTGACCTGGTCGTGGTCGCCCGGCACCGCAGGCGCCTGCCGATCGGCCGCCGGCTCGGCTCGGTCGCCCATGCCGTACTGCTGCACGCGGTCTGCCCGATCGCGGTCGTACCGGAGGAGCCGGAGCGGGCCGGGGAGCCGGGCAAGGCGGCCGAAGAGCGGTAGGGCGAGGGCGAGCAGCAGGCCGACGGCAAGGGCGGGGAGGAGCAGGCACCCGGGGCCCATGCGCGGTCCCGGAAAATCCCTCAGCCGACCCCGAACGCCTCCGCGTAGCGCACCGTGCCGCGCGGGGGCGTGCCGCCGTCCAGGGAGAGCGCCAGGAACGCCTCGTCCGGCCACTCCTGGGGCGGCAGGATGCCGAAGCGGGAGGCGGGCTCGAAGCCGAACCTGGGGTAGTACGACGGGTGCCCCAGCACAATGGCCGTCCGCTCGCCGGCGGCGCGGGCCGCGTCCAGCACCGCCCGGATGGCGGCGCTGCCCGCGCGCTGCTTCTGGTACGCGGGCAGTACGGCGCAGGGCGCCAGCGCGACGGCCGGTTCGCCGGCTATGTGACAGCGGGTGAGCAGGGCGTACGCGGCGACGGGAGCGGGCGCCGGACCGGAGCCCGCGGCTTCGGCGGTGACCTCGGCGGCGGGCACGGCCACGTACGACAGGCCCGGCAGCCAGGCCGCCGGGTCACGCCGCAGCGCGTCGACGAGGTCGGCCTCGCCGGAGGTTTCGAAGGCGGCGAGGTTGACCCGGCGGACGGCCGGGATGTCCTCGGGAGTCTCGGGGCGGCACTGCCAATCGCTCATGCCGTCATGGTCGCACCGGGGTCTGACAATCCGCCCCGGGTTTTCCCCGGCCACCGGCCGCCCCGCCCCGACCGGCCCGTTTCACCGCGTCCACCCCGACCCGTGGTCCACCTCGCCCTGCCCAGACCACTTCACCCCGCCCCTCCGTGTTCTGGGCGGAATTCGGTCGGCCGGTTGACGGCCGGTACCCGTCGCACCGAGCGGCCTCGTCGCACCGCGCGGCTCCGGTCCCCGCGGCCTTGGCCCCCCGCGCGGCCGCGGGTCAGTCGGCTCCCGGCGCCGCGAACGCCGCCGCCCGGCGCTCCGGCCGCCGCATCAGGAAGACCGCCGCCGATCCCGCCGCGAACAGCGCGAACACCGAGACGGCGGTGCTGATCCACGACGCGCCCAGCCACTGCCCGCCCACATAGCCCAGGGCCACGCCGTACGCGGCCCAGGCCAGCCCGGCCAGCGCGGACCACGGCAGGAACTCCCGGGCCGTACGGTGCGCGACGCCCGCGCCCAGGCTGACCACCGAGCGTCCGGCGGGCGCGAAGCGGGCCAGTACGACGATGCCGCCGCCGCCCCGGGTCAGGGCCGCGCCGAGGCGTTCCTGGGCCGCGGCCAGCCGGCGGGAGCGGGCGATGGCGCGGTCGAAGCGGTCGCCGCCGCGCCAGGCGAGCCGGTAGGCGACCAGGTCGCCCAGGACCGAGGCGGTCGCGGCGCACAGCACCAGGGCCAGCATCTCGGTGATGTGCACATCGCCGCGCACCGCGCCGGAGACGGCGCCGGCCGCGGTGTCGGTGCCCGCCGCCGTGGTGGCCGCGGTGATCACCAGGACGCCGCTGGGCAGGATGGGCACGAAGACGTCGAGGAGTACGGAGAGTCCGACGATCGCGTAGACCCAAGGGGTGTCGCTCAACGACCCCAGGCTTTCCAACAACGTCCTTCTCCCGTCCGGACCCCTGCCGCGACGTCGCATCGGGCGGCTGGGGCGGCTGTACCGCCATACAGCGTACGCCTGGCGGGCGCACGGTGACGTTCCGGGGCGCACGGTGTTGTTGGGTTCACACCGCCTCGAAACCGGCCCGGAACCGTCCCGGACCCCGCCGTCACCCGTCTGCTGCGGCCGTGGCGCAAAAGAGCGCGGCTCAGGGAACGACATATGCCGGAATGTGCGCTCTGTGATCGCGTGAGCAGGGCGCTCCGGAGCGGAACGGCACACGAATGGAGACATGGATGCAGACGTTGAGGGAGTCATCGACGACGTCGGACAGCGGGACGGAACCGGTCGCGGACGGGGCACGGGCCGGGGGCGGCGCGGCGCGGGTGCGGACGGCCGCCAAGGCGGCGGGCGCCTGCGCGGCGGGTCTCGCCACGGCGGGCGCGCTCCTGCTCGCCCCGGCGGCCGTGGCGGCGGACGGTGACAAGATCCAGAAGAACACCGTCGACCCGCAGTACTCCGTGACGATCGCCGCGCAGTTCGCGCGGCCGAACGCCCAGATGCTGAGCAGCGCGCTCACCTACGATCCCAAGCTGGTGCCCGTGGGCTCCCATGTGACGGTCAGCGAGCGCACCGACAGCAAGCAGACCCGGGTCGGCCTGCGGGTGGCCGACCTGCCGGCGAACCGCACCTACGGGGCGCACGTCCACACCGGCGCCTGCGGTGTCCGCCCGACGGACGCGGGCGGGCACTACCAGCACCGCAAGGACCCGCGTACGCCGTCCGTCGACCCGGCCTACGCCAACCCGAAGAACGAGGTCTGGCTCGACTTCACGACCAACGCGAACGGCGAGGGCTCGGCCGAGTCCCGGCACGCCTGGAACTTCCGGCCCGGCGAGGCGCGCTCGGTGGCGATCCACGAGCGGCGCACCGCGACCGGGCCCGGGGTGGCGGGGACCGCCGGCCGGGTGGTGGCGTGCTACACCGTGCCGTTCAACAACTCGAAGGAGGCCGGGAAGGCCGTCGCGGGCGTGCTGAAGAAGACCTTCTGACCGGGGTTCCCGGAAAAGCGGCGGCGGCCCCCGGAAGACTCCGGGGGCCGCCGCTGTCGTCGTCTCGCGGCCCGGTGGCCGCGGCGCTGCCGTCAGACCGCGCTCGGCTCGCGCGGGGTGCCCACGCCGGCCTCCGCCGGGCGCCGGGCCCCGAAGAACAGGCGGTCCAGCGACCAGACGCCGGGGCCGGTGAAGACGAGCAGCAGGAACGCCCAGCAGAACAGCGCGGACAGTTCGCCGCCGTTCTGGAGCGGCCACAGGGCGCTGCCGGCGTGGGCCGAGAAGTACGCGTACGCCATCGAGCCGGAGCTGATGAAGGCGGCGCTGCGGGTGCCGAGGCCGACCATCACCAGGAGGCCGCCGACGAGCTGGATGACGGCCGCGTACCAGCCGGGCCAGCTGCCCGCGGGCACGGTCAGCCCCTTGCCCATCGCGCCGCCGAGGACGCCGAACAGCGAGGACGCGCCATGGCAGGCGAAGAGCAGACCCACCACGATGCGGAACAAGGACAGGACGTGCGGCCTGAATCGTTCGGTGAACTCGGTCACCGGAGACTGAGCGGGCATGGGGACTCCTGCGGTTTCGGGGACGGGAACCGACAAGGGGACAGGTTAGGGAGACCTAATAGGTACTTGCAAGTTCAACATCTGGCCATATCCGGCCGTTGGCCGAAAGTGTTCATGGCCCGAAGTGCCGCCCGCCCGCCCGGAAGCACGCCGGAACGCCGGCCTCCGCCACCCGGCTCAGCCTTCCCGAGCCCTCGGCTTCAGCCGTCCCGGCCACCCGTCCCGGCCACCCGTCCCGTCCTTCCCGGCCCTCGGCTTCAGCCGTCCCGGCCGCCCGTCCCGGCCGCCCGTCCCGGCCGCCCGTCCCGGCTACCTCGCTCATCCGGCTCAGCCGTCCCGGCCGCCCGTCAACTGCTCGTCCCACGCCGCCACCGGCCGCGCGCCGCCGCCCGGCTCGCCCACCGCCTGGTCCAGCCGCAGCCGCGCCGCGCGCCCGTGCAGCGACAGTGTCATCAGCTGGTTGCCGAACCAGGGGCCGCCCGTACGGCGCCAGCCGATCGAGGGCCGCGCCAGCCGTCCGTGCCGGGCCAGTGCGTGCCCCAGGCGGCGGCCGGGCCGGCTCCACCCGAAGCGGAAACCGGCCCGCATGGAGGCGGGGATGCTGTTGTGCACGGGCGAGCAGGTCAGCTGGAGCACCCTGCTGGTGGGGCGGGTGCCGTCGTACCAGTACGGCTCGGCCACGTACGCGTGGTGCACGTCGCCGGACAGCACGCACACCGTCGCCGGTGCCGCGTCCCCCGAAGCGGCCTCCTTCAGCAGGTCGGTGAGCGCGGCGAACGACTCCGGGAACGCCGCCCAGTGCTCCAGGTCGGCGCGCTGCCGCAGCGACTCGCTCCAGCGCGCCCAGCGCGCGCCGCGCGCCCCGGCGCACAGGGCCGCGTTCCACCCCTCGGCGTCGTGGACCAGGTTCGGCATCAGCCACGGCAGCGAACTGCCGACCAGCAGGTGGTCGTACGCGCCGTGGTCGGCCAGCACCGCCTCGCGCAGCCAGTCGGCCTCGGTCGGGCCGAGCATCGCCCGGCTCCCCTCGGCCAGCACGCGGGAGGCGCGGGTGTCGACCATGACCAGCCGTACGCGGCCGAAGTCGCGGCGGTAGCTCCAGCGCGCGCAGGCCGGGTCGGCGTCGGCCGCGGCGGCGAACTCGCGCACCAGTTCGGTGCCGTCGGGCAGCGTGCGCACCCGCCCGTAGAGTTCGTCCTTCTCCAGCTCGGCGGGGGAAAGATTGCCCAGATGCTGGTACACCCAGTACGTCATCAGGCCGCCCAGTACCCGCTCTCGCCACCAGGAAGTCGCGCGCATCCGGGTCAGCCAGGCGGCGGAGGTGTTCCAGTCGTCTATGACGTCGTGGTCGTCGAAGATCATGCAACTGGGGACGGTGGAGAGCAGCCAGCGCACCTCGGGGTCGAGCCACGACTCGGCATACAGATGGGTGTACTCCTCGTAGTCCGCGACCTGCCGCCAGGGCGGCTCGGAGGTGTCGCGGCGGGCGGCGAGCAGCCGGGCAGTGGCGTCCGAAGTCTGGTCGGCGTACACCTGGTCGCCCAGCAAGACGAGGAGGTCCGGGCGTTGGCGCCCGGAATCGGCGGCGAGCGCCGCGGCGAGGGTGTCCAGGGCGTCCGGGCCGACCGGGTCGTGCGCGTCGGTGGGCGGCGCGGCCCAGCGGCAGGAGCCGAACGCGACCCGCAGGCGCTGCTCGTCCGGGCCGTCGCCGGGCGCGGCGGGCGTGCGGATCGTGCTCTCCGGGAAGCGGCTGCCGGGCAGCGGCCAGACCTGTTCGCCGTCCAGCAGGACCCGGTACGGGGTCTCGCTGTCCGGCGCCAGCCCGGAGACGGGCACCAGCGCGTAATGGTGCCCGGCCACCTGCCAGGTGCGCTCGGCGCCGCCCGCGCCGCTCTCGCACCGCACGTGCACCTCGCAGGGCCGGTCGGTCTCCACCCACACCGTCGCGCTGATCTCGTCCACGTACCGCAGCAGCGGCCCCAGGCGCAGTACGGCCATCGGCGATCCTCCCCCGTACGGGGCCGGTGCCCGTACGTGTGTGCTCAGAGGATAGGAGCCGACCACAGGGCGACGGGGCGGCTCCGGCCTCCTCGACGGAGAAAGACGGAGCCATCCGGTCGTACGGTTGCGCCACTTGGACGCCGGACGGTCAGAAGCGATCAAGCGCCTGCCGGACCACCGCGCCACCCGGAAACGGCAGCGGCCGCAGCCGCGGCCACGACAGCGACCGCGACGGCAGCCGCAACCGCAACCGCGACGGCGACCGCGCTCAGCAGCGGTCCAGGATCTTCTTCAGCGCAGCCTTCTCGGCCTTGTCGGCCGTCAGCCCGTACGCGTGCTTCACCGACACCCACATCCGCGCGTACGTGCAGTGGTACGAGGTCTTCGGCGGCAGCCACTCGGCCGGGTCCTTGTCGCCCTTGGCCTGGTTCACGTTGTCGGTGACGGCGATCAGCTGCGCGTGGGTGAGGTCGTTGGCCAGCTGCTGGCGGCGCGCGGTGGTCCACTGCCGCGCCCCGGACCGCCACGCCTCCGACAGCGGTACGACGTGGTCGATGTCCACGTCGGAGGCCTGGGTCCACACGCCGTCGTCGTAGGCCGACTTCCAGACGCCGCTGGTGGCCGCGCACTTGCTGTCGGTCTGGACGTTCTCGCCGTCCCGCTTGAGCACGACCTCGCGCGTGTTGCAGTTCTTGCCCTGATCGGACCAGTGCGGGAACTTGTCGCGGCTGTAGCCGTCCTGCGGCCCCTCGGCCTGCTCCTTGAGCTGGGCGAGGTACGTGCGCGCCGTCGCGGCGTCCGGCGGGGTGGGCGGCGCCGCCTGGGCGGGCTGGGTGCCGAGTACCAGCGTGCAGACGAGGGCGGCGGCGGACCCGGCGGCGGCCGTGACACGACGCGCGTAGACCTTGGGCATCGGAACTCCCTTGCTGTGGGGGGAAGTTGACGTGCGGGACGGCCTCATGGTGCTGCCGTGGGGTTACCAGGGGGCGGTCCTCAGGTAACAGAGTGACGACATGCTCACGTCACTTCAAGGGGTTGACGTGACGTCATCCGCCCCCGGCGGGAGGGGCTGTGGCCCGCGCGGGCGCGTGCGCCCCCGGCGGCTGACCCGGTGGGCCGGTGGCCGGGCCTACAGTGATCGCGTGCTGCTGCCGGTCAACGCCACCCTCGGGGTCGTTCTCGCCGTCCTGCTGGCCGCCGCCGTGGCCGTCGCCGCGCTCGCGCGCCTCGGTCACGCGCGGGCCATCGCCCTCGCCGGCGTGCGCGCCGCCCTCCAGCTCGCCGCCGTCTCCTACCTCATCGGCTGGGTCGTACGGTCCGTGCCCTGGCTGCTGTGTTTCCTCGTACTGATGTTCGCCGTCGCCGTACGGACCGCCGGCCGCCGCCTCACCCCGAATCGCACCTGGTGGTGGGCGGCCGCCCCGCTCGCCGCCGGCGTCGTGCCGGTCGTCGGCGCCCTGGTGCTCACCGGCCTGGTCCCGCCGCGCGGCATCACCCTCATCCCCGTGGCGGGCATCCTCATCGGCGGCGCGCTCACCGCCACCGTCCTCGGCGGGCGACGGGCGCTGGACGAGCTGGAGACGCGGCGCGGCGAGGTGGAGGCGGGCCTGGCGCTGGGCCTGCCCGACCGGGAGGCCCGGCTGGAGGTCGCCCGTCCGGCCGCGTCCGACGCGCTGCTGCCGGGGCTGGACCAGACCCGCACGGTGGGGCTCGTCACACTTCCCGGAGCCTTCGTGGGCATGCTGCTGGGCGGCGCCTCACCCGTTCAGGCGGGCGCGGTGCAGCTGTTCGTCCTGGTGGCGCTGCTGGCCGTACAGGCGGCGGCCGTAGCGGTGGTGCTGGAGCTGGTGGCCCGCGGGCGCCTGCACCGCGTACCCTTGGCCACAGCAGAAGGGGAGTAGCTCTTCGCCGGACCGTCGACATACTGCCCGCCCGTCGGCCGTCACCGCCCAGGTGACCGGCCGCCCGAGGCGGGCCGGCGCCCGGAGCGCGGCAGGTGACCGGTGTCCCTGCCACGCCAGCGAGACCTTCGGCCGCAGTGTTCGTGTGGACACCTGTCCGCGCGAAGGACGCTGCCGTGCCGAAGCGAACCCTTTTCCGGGCCCCTCGGCGCGGCCCGACCGAACGAGGTAAGACACCCCGTGTTCAGTTTCACCGTCGCCGCCGTCGTCTTCGGCGTCGTCTTCCTGGCCGAGCTGCCGGACAAGACCGCACTGGCCGGTCTGGTGCTCGGCACCCGTTACCGCGCTTCGTACGTCTTCGCCGGCGTCGCCGCGGCCTTCACCGTGCACGTCGCGCTCGCGATCGCCGCCGGCAGCGTGCTGTCCCTGCTCCCGCACCGCCTCGTCCAGGCGGTCGTCGGGGTGCTCTTCCTCGCGGGCGCGGCCGTCCTGATCTTCCGCAAGGGCGAGGACGAGGAGGAGGTCAAGAAGCCCGCCGACCAGAGCTTCTGGAAGGTCTCCGGGGCGGGCTTCATGATGATCCTGGTCGCCGAGTTCGGCGATCTGACCCAGATCATGACCGCGAACCTCGCCGCCCGCTACGACGACCCGCTCTCGGTCGGCGTCGGCGCCGTACTGGCCCTGTGGGCCGTGGCCGGGCTGGGCATCCTCGGCGGGCGCACCCTGATGAAGTACGTACCGCTGGCGCTGATCACGAAGGTGGCGGCGGCGGTGATGGTGCTGATGGCGGGGTTCAGCCTGTACGAGGCGATCACGGGGTGAGCGCGGGCGGCGGGGCGGCGCGGGCAGGTGTCCGCCCCGTCCGGCCGCCCGAACGGGGCCGCAGGCGGGCCGTCCCGCCCCTCAGGCCTCGATGTGCAGCGCTATCGACCCGTCCGCGAGCGCCTCGACCCGGACCTGGCGCAGGTCGCGTACGTGGATGTCCGGGCCGAACGCCGCGGCCCGCTCGCCGACGCCCACCACGCGCATGCCCGCGGCGCGCCCGGCGGCGATGCCCGCCTCGGAGTCCTCGAAGACCACGCAGTCCGCGGGCGCGAACCCCAGCTCGGCGGCGCCCTTGAGGAAGCCCTCGGGGTCCGGCTTGCTGGCGCTCACGGACTCCGCGGTGATCCGTACGTCCGGCATCGGCAGCCCGGCCGCGCCCATCCGGGCGTCGGAGAGGGCGCGGTCCGCGGAGGTCACCAGGGCGTGCGGGAGCCGGGCGAGGGCCGCCATGAAGGCGGGCGCGCCGGGGACCGGCACGACGCCCTCCACGTCCGCGGTCTCCTGCTCCAGCATCCGCCGGTTGTCCTCGTGGTTGAGCTCCATCGGACGGTCGGGGAGCAGCGCGGCCATCGTGGCCCAGCCCTGCCGGCCGTGCACCACCTTGAGGACCTCGTCCGCGTCCAGCCCCTGCTCGGCGGCCCAGCGGCGCCAGCAGCGCTCGACGACGGCCTCGGAGTTCACGATGGTGCTGTCCATGTCCAGCAGCAGGGCGCGGGCGGTGAGCTGGGTGGTGGCCGGCATCGGCGGGCTCCTGGGCGCTGGGGAAAGAGTCAAGCGGCTCCGCCCGCCGGTCAGGGAGTGCGGGCGGAACCACTTTGTTCCTACACGATACAAAGAGCCCCCCGTTCGAGGCCAGCCGCCCCCCGGTTCACCGGCTGCCCGGGGGTGCGCCCCGGCTCATGGTTCGACCGTCCGGGCCTCCAGTGACCTTCGGGTCTGTACGCCGTAGACTCCCGCCGGGTCCTCCCACAGGCCGAAGGTGCGCTGGAAGGCGATGACGGCCTCCCGGACGGCACGGTCGAAGCGGCCGTCCACCGGGCCCGGGTACACGGCCAGCTGCTCCAGCCGCCGTTGCAGCTCCATCACCTCCGGCCCGGTGGCTCCCTCCCGTAACACGATCGGTTCGTCCGGCGGGCTGCTCGGCGGACGGCTCGCCGGGGCGCTGGTGATGCTGCCGGACGCCGTGGCCGTGCCCGGGGCCGACGAGGGGGCGCGCGACGGCGACGGCGTACGGGGCGTGCCGGGAGGCGGCTGTGCCTGGAGTGCCCGGTTCGGCGCGTGCGTGGGGGCGGCGGAGGGGGCCGCGGTGCGGGGGCCCGGTGCGCCTCCTCCGGGGGTGTGCGCGCTGCCGCTGTCCGACGTCCGGGCGATGCTGGGCAGGTGCCGGTGGTCGTCCGGCAGGGCGCGGTGCTGGTCCGTGTCGGACAGCAGCGCGCCGCTGAGCATGACCGCGCCCGCCGCCAGGGCCGCCGCGGAGACCGCCATCGCGGCCAGGGCCGCTTGCTTTCCGCGCCGACGGGCGGTCTCGTGCGCGCCGGTCCCGTCTTCGGCCCCGGGCCCGGCCTCCGCCTCGGTTCCGTCCTCCGCGCCGGAACCGGTGTGCGCGCGGGCGTGCGGGCCGCCTCGTGATCCGGATGGCGGTCCGGCTTGCGGCCTTTCGGGCGAACCGGCGTGCGCACCGGCGTGCGGTCGTCCGTACGCGCCGCCGTACGAACCGGCGTGCGAATCCGGCCGTGTGCCGGAGCGCGGCCCCGCGCGGGACCCGGCGCGTGCCCCCGACCGCGACCCGGCCGGCGGCACCGTACGGGAGCCGAACCGCGGCGCGGGGCGCGGATCGGGCCGCATCGCCTCCGCCGCGCCGCCCGGCGTCGCGTCCGTGGCGTCCGCCCCCTCCGGCAGTCGCACGTACGGGCGTACCCGCAGCGGATCGAAGTCCTCGGCACCGGCCGCCTCGCACAGGCACCGCGGCCGGCCGTCGGCGCGCGCGGGTGCCGAGCAGTGCGGGCAGGTCTCAGCCGTCACGAGCGATTCCCCCTCCTGAAGCCCTCGATCGGTCAGTGATTATCCGGGTTCGGCCCCTTCCTGCACAGGGAGCAGCCGGGAGCCAACGGGCCCCACGGCTCTCAGCAGGCCGTATCCGACCAAAACGATCAGGATGGAGAAGAAGCCCGCGCGGGCACCCGTTCCCCAGCAGTCCGTCCCCCAGAACCCCCGATCCCCAGCAGTCCGACCCCCGCGAGGCCTCCCGGCCCTCGCCCCACTCCGTGAAGCCGTTCCCGCCCGCACGAAGAGAGACGCTCATGGCGCAGGACACCGGTGCTCCGGCCGTCCCCGGTGAGGGCCAGTCCCGGCGGACGGTCCTGGTCGCGATCAGCGCGCTGCTGCTCGGCCTGCTGATCGCGGCACTCGACCAGACCATCGTGGCCACCGCGCTGCCCACCATCGTCAGCGACCTCGGTGGCCTGGACCACCTGTCCTGGGTGGTCACCGCGTATCTGCTGGCCTCCACCGCCGCGACCCCGCTGTGGGGCAAGCTCGGCGACCAGTACGGACGCAAGCGGCTGTTCCAGACCGCCATCGTGATCTTCCTGATCGGCTCCGCGCTGTGCGGTATCGCGCAGGACATGCCGCAGCTGATCGCCTTCCGCGCCGTCCAGGGCCTGGGCGGCGGCGGCCTGATCGTGCTGTCGATGGCGATCGTCGGCGACATCGTGCCGCCCCGCGACCGCGGCCGCTACCAGGGCCTGTTCGGCGCGGTCTTCGGCGCCACCAGCGTCCTCGGACCGCTGCTCGGCGGCCTGTTCGTGGACCATCTCAGCTGGCGCTGGGTCTTCTACATCAACCTGCCCATCGGGATCGTCGCGCTCGCCGTGATCGCCGCGGTGCTGCACATCCCGGCCCGCCGCACCCCGCACCGCATCGACTACCTGGGCACCGTCCTGATCGCCGCGGTCGCCGCGTGCTTCGTCCTGATGACCTCGCTCGGCGGTGTCAGCTACGGCTGGGGCTCCTGGCAGATCATCGGCCTCGGGGTGCTCGGGCTCGTCCTGCTGGCGGTGTTCGCCGCCGTCGAGCGCCGGGCCGCCGAACCGGTCCTGCCGCTGCGCCTGTTCCGCCTGCGCTCCTTCACCCTCACCGCCGTGATCGGCTTCGTCATCGGCTTCGCGATGTTCGGCTCGATGACGTACCTGCCGACCTTCCTCCAGGTCGTCAAGGGCGTCTCGCCGACCATGTCCGGTGTGCACATGCTGCCGATGGTCATCGGCATGCTGCTGTCCTCGACCGGCTCCGGGCAGCTGGTCAGCCGTACCGGGCGCTACAAGGTCTTCCCGATCGCCGGCACCGCCGTCACGGCCGTCGGCCTGCTGCTCCTGCACCAGCTGGGCCCGTCGAGCGGCAACACCGTGATGAGCGTGTTCTTCTTCGTCTTCGGTTTCGGGCTCGGCCTGGTCATGCAGGTCCTGGTCCTCATCGTGCAGAACGCCGTCGCCTACGAGGACCTCGGCGTCGCCACCTCCGGCGCCACCTTCTTCCGCTCGATCGGCTCCTCCTTCGGCGTCTCGATCTTCGGCACGATCTTCGCCAACAAACTGGGGCCGCGGATCGCCGACGCCCTCGCCGGTCAGCGGCTGCCGCCCGGCACCGACCCGTCGAAGATCGCGGAGGACCCGCGTACCGTGGGGCAGCTGCCACCCGACGCCGCGTCCGGGGTGCTCGACGCGTACTCGACGTCCATCACCGACGTCTTCCTGTACGCGGTCCCGGTCGTGCTGATCGCCTTCGTGCTGGCCTGGTTCCTGCGCGAGGAACCGCTGCGCCGCGGCGTCACCGCCCCCGACAACTCCGAGGTGCTGTCCCCCAACCCCGTACAGCGCTCCTCCTACGAGGAGGTCTGCCGCGCGCTGTCCAAACTCGGCAGCCTGGAGGGCCGCAAGGCGGTCTACGAGCGGATCACCGAGCGGGCCGGACTGGATCTGCGGCCGGCGGCGAGCTGGATGCTGCTGCGCATCAACCGGTACGGCTCGGTGGAGCCCGCGCTGCTCGCCGAGCGGAGCATCGTGCCGTTCCGGGTGGTCGCCGACGCGGCCCGGCAGATCGAGGAACGCGGCCTGGCCGTACGGGAAGGACTGCCGTTGGTCCTCACCGACAAGGGCCGCGCGACCGCGGAACGGCTGTCCGCGGCCCGCCGCGCGTCGCTGGCCGAACTGCTCGGCGACTGGTGGACCGAGGACCGGCCGACCGACCTCACGGAGCTGGTCGACGAGCTGTCGGCGGAACTGTGCGGCTCGGACGCGGAGCGACCGCGCGGTGAGGAACACCGGGGGCGGCGGCCGGGGGCCGCGCCGCGCTGAGCGGCGCGCCCTTCAGCCTTCCGCCGGCCGTCACCGACGCCCCTGAAGAACCGCCTTCTCGAAGAAGAGGTCCGAATACCGGTCCTCCTTGTACGCGGGTATTTCCCCGTACCCGTACGCCCGGTACATCGCGACGGCCTCCACCAGGTCGCTCCGGGTGTCCAACCGGATCCGCGCGGCCCCCAGTTCCGCCGCGCGCCGTTCGAGGCCGCGCATCAGGACGCCCGCGGCTCCCCGCCCGCGCCACGGCCCGCGGACGAACACCCGCTTCAGCTCCGCCGTACGCCCGCCGTCGAGGAGCAGCAGCCCGCCGCACCCGACGGCCGCACCGTCCTGCCGGACGATGAGCAATTCGCCGTGCGGCGGCACGAGCCGGCCCACCGGATACTCCGCCACGCCCTCGTCGATCTCCTCCGGGGTGATCGGCGGGAATCCGTGCACGACGTGGTAGCGCGCCGCGACCTCGGTGTAGTACTCGCGGAACAGGGCCGTGGCGGCGGGGGAGTCGTCGGGCTCGGCCGAGAGGCGCCAGGTCTCGGTCGGGCGTCCGGTCGCGGTGTCGGTCATGGCGGCATTGTGCCGGTGGGAGGCGGGGCGCGCGCCCGGATAACGCCGGTCCGCACCCCTGTCCACGGTCGCCGTGCCCGGCCGCGGTTCCGGTGGCCGTTCTGCCCACCGTTCCCGAACAGCCCGTCACCAGGCGGTGTTTGGCGCCCGGGGGCAGGGCAACCCGCCCCGTATGTCCATCACCCTCATCATCGTCCCCATCGTGGCACTACTCGTGATCGCCGCCCTCGTCCTGATGGCGCGCGCCAAGGTCGCCCGCAGCGGCAGCAGAGGGCTGCGGCGTCGCTTCGGCCCGGAGTACGAGCGGGCCGTCGCCGTGCACGACGGCGACACCGCGGCCGCCGAACGCGAGCTGAACCAGCGGCTGGACCGCCACGGCGCGTTCCGCCCGCGGCCGCTCACCGCCGAACTGCGGCTCCAGTACGAGGAGCGGTGGGAGGCCGTGCAGCGGCAGTTCGTCGACCAGCCCGAACAGGCCGTCGTCGAGGCCGACCTGCTGATCGGCCGGCTCGCCCGCGAACGCGGCTACCCCGCCGACACCTACGACGAGCAGACCGACGCCCTCTCCGTCCACCACGCGCACGGCGTCCACGGCTACCGCAAGGCCCACGAGACGGCCGTACGCGCCCGGAACAACCGCCCCGAGAACGCCGCCGGCACCGAGGAACTGCGCGCGGCCGTGGTGAACGCGCGCGTGCTGTTCGACGAACTGCTCAAGGCGGGACCGGAGGACGGGCCCGACACCTCGCACGGCCACCGGCGCCACGGCTCCGGGGACCGCCACGGTTCCGGGGACCGCCAGGGCGGCGCGACCGAAGACCGGTACGGGTCCGGGTACGCGGACCGGGACGGCCGTCCCGGCCACCGGCACCACAAGACCACCACCCGACGGTTCGGCGACCGGATGCGTTCCCCCTGGACGCACGGCCGCGGCCACGGGCACGACACTGCGGAAGGCGGTGCGCGATGAGTACGTACGACGAACGCGGGACCGGGCCCGCCGGCCCGGCCGGCACACCCGAGGAACGCGCTTCGAGCGAGGGCATGCCGCCTCCCGAGCGCGGCGCCGCGGCGTACGAGGGCACCGGTGGCGCGCAGCAGCCGGCCGCCCCGCCGCCCACCACCACGTCCGGCGCCGCCGAGAGCGTCCCGGGGGTGTACGCGGGCCTGCCCGGCACCGAGACCGACTACCCGGCGGGCACCCCGGAACGGTCCGGCGCCACCGGCACACCGGAACCGTCCCGTACCCCGGCGTCCGGCACCCCGGCAGGATCCCCCGAACCGCTGCTCCCCGCCGAGGCCCGGGAGAAGCTGCGGCAGCGGCTCGACCACGCCGTCAACGGCTTCGTCGACCGCCCCCGTGAGGCCGTACAGGAAGCCGACGGCCTCTACGAGGAACTGGCCGCCCTCCTCCCGGAGGCGCTGGCCGCCCGCCGCCGCTCCCTGCGCGCGACATGGGAGCAGGACGACACCGACACCGAACAGCTCCGCGTCGCCCTGCGCCACTACCGGGAAACCGCCCAGCGCCTCCTCGACTTCTGAGGCGCCAGGCCATCCGGCCGTCCGGCTCAGCCCTGTTCCTTCGGCCCGGCCTGCTGCACGACCTCGAACGACCACAGCGTGGACCCGGAAGCGGCGGGCCTGGGCCGCTCGCCGCCCTCCGCGCCGCCCTGGTGCGCGGCCTTCATCGGCCCCTCCATCCACGCCTGAAAAGCCTGCTCGTCCCGCCAGCGGGTGTAGACCAGATACTGGTCGGTGCCCTCCAGCGGGCGCAGCAGCTCGAACCACTCGAAGCCGTCCGACGACTCCACGGACCCGGCCCGCGCGCCGAAGCGCTTCTCCAGGACCTCCCGCTGTTCGGCGGGGACGGTCAGCACATTGATCTTCACGATGCTCATACCGGACATCGTGCCGCATGGCGTCCGGTGGAGGTGGCGCAGGGCCACCCTCCACCGCCACGGTTCACGTCAGCCGTGCAGCTTCAGCCCCTTGATCACCTTGTCGACCTGTGCGCGGGGGCCGTGGACCGCCACGCCCACCAGGTCGAGGGCGTCGGCGGGGACGGCGCGTACGACCGCGCGGTTGTCGTCGTCGTTGCCGGTGGTGAACATGTCCGCCGTGTAGAGGGCGGTGGGCAGTTCGCGGGTGAGGGCGCGGGCGCGGGTACGGGCCAGGCCGGCCGGGTCGGCGGCAAAGCACAGGACCGGCTCGCGGAACAGGGCGAGGTAGGCGTTGCCCGAACCGTCCTCGTAGCGCTTGCCCATGACGGCGTCGTCGGCGTGGGCGATGCCGCTCGCCAGGAAGGCCGTGACGTTCAGCTTCTGCCAGGTGGCCAGGTCCTCGCGGACCACGACGGCGATTTTGGTGGGGAAGCGTGCGACGCTCCCGGCAGGTGTTGCGGTGGGTGTCTCCGTGCTCATGCGGCGAGTTTCGTACGGAGCCGGAGCGCGGTCTTGAACGCTGGTGCGGGCCGGGGGTTCGTTCGCCGAGCTGTCCGGACCGATGTGCTCCAGCTCGGCCGGTTGCGGGTCCTCCGCTTGTCAGTGGGTGGGGCTAGCGTCGGAGTATGTCGAACTCAGAAGCGGGGCAGGGACCGTCGCGGACGCCGCCGGCGGCGCGGGCGGTGGGACGTCCGGAGCGGCCGACCGGCTGGAAGCGGCTCGCCTTCCGTGCGCCGATCCACCTCTACCGGCTCGGCCTCGGCGGGATATTCGGCAAACGGCTGCTGCTTCTGGAGCACCTCGGCCGCACGTCGGGCAAGACCCGGCGGGTCGTCCTGGAAGTCGTGTCGTACGACCGGCAGGCCCGCACCTGGACGCTGGCCTCCGGCTTCGGCCCGGACGCGCAGTGGTACCGCAACCTGCGGGCACAGCCCCGCGCCACCATCCAGGTCGGCCGCCGCCGGTGCGCCGTCATCGCGCACTTCCTGTCCGCCGAGGAGGGCGGCCGGATCATGGCGCGCTATGCGCCGAAGCACCCCAAGGCGGCCAAGTCGCTGACGGCGTACATGGGATTCGAGGTCGACGGCACGGTGGAGGGCTATCGGCAGGCGGGGGAGCACATACCGTTCGTGCGGCTCGTGGAGCAGTGACGGGGGCGGGGCGGGGCCGGGGGAGTGCAACGGGTGTGACGGCGTGCCGGTTACGGGGGTGTCCGCTGTTGGGGTCGCAGCCGCCGGGGCGCCGGAGTGTGGCCGGGGCCGGGTGCCCGGTTCCGGCCAGCATGGGCCCCATCAGGGCGCGCGAGGGTGCGGCCCGGTGAAGGAAAGGGAAGCCCTTGAGCCGCATGTATGCGTATGCCGTTTCTCCGAGTCGCAGCAGTTCCGCGTCTTCCGGCCGCCCTCTGCGGAAGTTCACCCGCGCCGTGGCGGTGACGGTCGCCGCCGCCGGCACCGTACTGGCCGCCGTGCCCGCCGCGCTGGCCTGTCCCGAACACGAGCAGGCGGGGGGCGGTTACAGCTGCCGCGTCGCGTTCACGAGCTTCTTCCCGTCGCCGTCCGGTGCGACGTCCGGGGAGGGGGTCTACGCGCACGGCCAGAAGGATCCCTCGGGGCGCACGTGTGACAACGGCGAATGGGAGCGCCCGTATCGCCCGAGCGACACGTAGAGCAGGGGCGGGCACGGGGACGGGGGACGGGGACCTGGTGCGGACGCCACGAACGCCGGTGCGCGAGGACGAAAGTGTCCTCGCGCACCGGCGTTGTTCACGGGGGGCTGCCGCCACCGGCGGCATCAGGCAGGCGACTCCGCCACCCGCCGCTTGCCCGCGGCCGAACCGGCACCCGCAGCGGACTTCGCGGCCTTGCGCAGCGCGCGCGCCTCCGACTCCGTCTCGACGGCCGGCGGCGATCCCGGCAGCGGCTTGCACGCGCTCTCCGCCATCAGCAGGACCGCGATCCCGCCGATCACGGCGGCGGCCATCATGTAGAACGCGGGCATCATGTTGTTGCCCGTGGCGCCGATCAGCGCGGTCACCACCAGCGGAGTCGTACCACCGAAGACCGACACCGACACGTTGAAGCCGATGGACAGCGAGCCGTAGCGCACCTTCGTCGGGAACAGCGCGGGCAGCGTGGACGGCATGGTGGACGTGAAGCACACCAGCAGCAGGCCGAGGACGGCCATGCCCAGCGCGATGCCGGCCAGCGAACCCTGGCGGATCAGCAGCAGGGCCGGTACGGACAGCACCAGGAAGCCGACGCAGCCGGTCGCGATAACCGGGCGGCGCCCGAAGCGGTCGGTGAGCCGGCCCGCGAACGGCTGGACGCACATCATCACGACCATGACGGCCAGCACGACCAGCAGCCCGTGCGTCTCGTCGTACTTCAGCTCCGAGGTCAGATAGCTCGGCATGTACGACAGCAGCATGTAGTCGGTGACGTTGAAGACCAGGACCAGGCCGACGCAGAGCAGCATCGCGCGCCACTGGCCGAAGACCATCTCGCGCAGGCCGAGCCTCTTCTCGGCCTCCCGGCGCTCCTTCTCCTTGGTCCGCGCCTCCTTCTCCAACTGCGCGAAGGCCGGGGTCTCCTCCAGCCGCATCCGCAGGTAGAGGCCGATGATGCCCATCGGGCCCGCGATCAGGAACGGGATGCGCCAGCCCCAGGAGAGCAGCGCGTCGTGGTTGTCGCGCAGGAGGTAGGTCAGCAGCGTGACCAGGCCCGCGCCGCCGACGTAACCGGCGAGCGTGCCGAACTCCAGCCAGCTGCCCATGAAGCCGCGCTTCTTGTCGGGCGCGTACTCGGCGATGAAGGTCGAGGCGCCGCCGTACTCACCGCCGGTCGAGAAGCCCTGCACCAGCCGGGCGACCAGCAGCAGGACGGGGGCCCAGACGCCGATGGAGGCGTACGAGGGGATCAGGCCGATGGCGAAGGTGCCCGCCGCCATCATGATCATCGTGATGGCGAGGATCTTCTGCCGGCCGATGCGGTCGCCGAGCGGACCGAAGACCATGCCGCCGATGGGGCGGACCAGGAACGCCGCGGCGAAGGTGCCGAACGTCGACAGCAACTGCGCGGTCGGGTTGCCGGACGGGAAGAAGACCTGTCCCAGCGTGACCGCGATGTAGCTGTAGACGCCGAAGTCGAACCACTCCATCGCGTTGCCGACCGCGGCCGCCGAGACCGCCCGCTTGACCATGGCCGGATCGACGACCGTGATGTCGTCGCCGGCCTTCCCCCGCTTCTCCGTTTTCTCCGGCTCGACCGCGTCGGCCATATCGGCCGGACCGGACTCGGGACCACCGGTACGGGTCCGCTGTGCGACGGGTGACTGCGTCGGCACGTGCTCGCTCGCCTGCGCTCTCTGGGACGACTGCATGGAACACCCGCCGGGGCGGGTCTCGCCCGCCATGGCGTGACGGGCAAAGGTCGACCATAGGTGCAGAGCAGGTCATCACGGACAGTGCACAGGTGATCGCGTGAGCGTGG
Source organism: Streptomyces albofaciens JCM 4342 (assembly GCF_008634025.1). Classification (NCBI taxonomy): domain Bacteria; kingdom Bacillati; phylum Actinomycetota; class Actinomycetes; order Kitasatosporales; family Streptomycetaceae; genus Streptomyces; species Streptomyces albofaciens. Next base: position 2,102,230 of record NZ_PDCM01000001.1, read on the forward strand.
CCGACCCCGTTGCTTGCAGGGGAAACGGCGTCCTGAGGGTCTTTATCCGGCCTTTATGGATGTGATCCATCTCGCGGAGATCACGGCAACCGAATTGCCCCGTGTTGCACCACATATGCAGCGCACGGACCTGACCCTGCCCAGTCCTCGCGGATGTATGCGGCCCGTGCGGAAAAAGTTTTCACGCACCTCGCCGGACGCTTCCGTCCCTCTTCGGACCGCCCGTCACCGACACCCCGTGTGTCCCGCGGACCGCTCCCCAAACCCGCCTTCCATAATTCCCCCGTACCCCCGGCTTGACCGGATACCCGGTTCCGGTTGCCGTACCGGGACGCGAGGGTGCGTGCCATGTCTATCGCTACGGCAGTGCTGACCGCATCACTGGCAATGGCGCCGGCCACCGCGCCGGCCCTGGGAGTGCAGTGCACCAGCGTGACCGTCCGCGCGCACTTCGCGGCGTCCCCGACGGGCGAGGCCGTCACGTACGACCAGGCCCTGGTGCCCGAGGGCAGCCGGGTCACGGTCGTGGAGAAGCGGTACGGCTCCGGCAAGGACGCCCGTACGGCCGTCTCCCTGCGCCTGTCCGGGCTGGTCCCCGACCGTACGTACGGCGCCCATGTCCACACCAAGCCCTGCGGCCCGAAGCCGAACGACTCCGGCCCGCACTACCAGAACGTCCCCGACCCGGTGCAGCCGTCGACCGACCCCGCCTACGCGAACCCCCGCAACGAGATCTGGCTCGACATGAGGACGGACGAGGACGGCCGCGGCTCCTCGACCGCCAAGGTCGCCTGGCACGTCCGCTACGGAGAGGCCCGTTCCGTGGTCGTCCACGAACACGGCACGCACACCGAACCGGGCCACGCGGGAACCGCGGGCGCCCGTCTGGCCTGCGTGAACGTCCCGCTGGCCTGAGCCTGCGCGGAAGAGCGGCGCGGCAGTGGACACTGCCGCGCCGCTGGATCGTCGCGCCCGTCCAGCATCAGCCATTCGGCGGCACCCCGCCACTCGGGGCCTTCCGTGGTTACGATCACTGCCACGCCGCCGCCATGTCGTTCCGCGCGTTCTCGCGTGTGCCGGGCCCCGGCGGAGCCGAATCAGCGAGTGGGGGAGGAACGCCATGAGGTACCGGCGGCTCGGCGGACCCGGCGGGCCGATCGTTTCGGCGGTCGGGCTCGGGTGCATGGGGATGTCCGTCGCGTACGGGCCCGCCGATCCTGCGGAGGCCCGGCGGGCGCTGGACAGGGCCGCCGAGCTGGGCGTGACGTTTCTCGACACCGCCGACGCGTACGGGCGCGGGGCGAACGAGGAGTTCGTCGGTGCCTGGCTGCGGGACCGGGTGGAGCGGGACGCCGTCGTGCTCGCGACCAAGTTCGGGCTGCGGCACGACCCCGTGACCGGGCGGGTGGACGCCGTGGACACCTCACCCGCGTACGTACCCGTCGCCTGCGACGCCTCGCTGCGCAGGCTCGGCGTCGAGTACGTCGACCTCTACTACGCCCACCGCCGCGATCCGGCCGTGCCGGTCGAGGAGACCGTCGGCGCGATGGCGGAGCTGGTGGCGGCGGGAAAGGTGCGGCAGCTGGGACTGTCGGAGGTCAGCCCCGCGACGCTGCGCAAGGCCCACGCCGTGCACCCGATCAGCGCGGTGCAGCTGGAGTACTCGCTGTTCACCCGGGACGTCGTCGAGGGCGGCATGCTCGCCACCTGCCGGGAACTGGGCGTCACGGTCGTGGCGTATGCGCCGCTCGGGCGCGGCATGCTCGCGGGCGCGCTCGCCTCCCGCGAGGAGCTGAGCGAGGCGGACAACCGGCTCCGCTGGCCGCGGTTCTCCGAGGAGAACATCGCGCGCAATATCGCGCTCGTGCGTGCCGTGCGCCGCGTCGCCGACGAGATCGGTGTGCCTCCAGCGCGCGCCGCGCTGGCCTGGCTGCTGGCACAAGGGGAGGACATCGTGCCGATTCCCGGCACCAAGCGCGCGCGTTACGTGGCGGAGAACGCGGCCGCGGCCGAACTCACCCTCACCGCCGAGCAGGAGGCCCGGCTGCGCGCGGCGGTGCCCGCCGAGGCCGTGGCGGGCGCGCGCTACCCGCAGCAGGCCCTCGACCGGCTAGGACACTGAGCCGGCCGAGGGGCAGGGGCGCGAGGGGCAGGGGCTAGGGGCGGGGGTGTGAGCGACAGGGGGCCACGTCATCTCATGGCATCCACGCCTCGTACGACAGCACATCACCCGACTTGATCTTGAAGTCGGGGACGTCCTTCGTGAACGTCGTCTCCATGCCCAGGATCCGGCCGGTCTCCGGGTCGAGGATGACCAGTTGCAGGGTGCCGTCCATGGACCCGTCCGACGTGTCCTCCCCGTGGTACGCGTAGGCCTGGCCCCGCCGGCCGAGCCGGTCGACGACCTGACCGGCCGGCCGCAGGTCCGGCGCCCGGGACAGCATCCGCGCCAGCGCCGCCGACTCGCGCGGGCCCGGGGTCCACTCCTGGAGGAACGAGGAGAGGGCCATCAGGAGGGGCTGCGTCTTCGTACCGGCGCCGCTGTAGAACGTGGCCAGGTAGGCGCGGAGTTCGTCGGGGTCGGCGGGCGGGCGCGCGGGCAGCGTGCCCTCGCCGGTGGCCGGGTCGTCCAGGCGCGTGCCCGCCGGATACGTCCTGCGGTGCAGCACCTTGCCGTCGTTGACGGTGCGCCACTCGCCGTCCGCGTCGTTGATCACCGGGCGGCCGGGGTGCCGCGGATCGGTCGCGACGACCAGTTCCGAGCCGCTGCCGTCCGGGTTCCAGCGGGTGATCCGCTCCTCGGGGACGGTGACCGGCGGCTTGGCGTCGGGCCCTGTCTGCATGCTCAGGTACCAGCTCTGGAGATGGCTCCCGCGGTGCGGCTTGGGGGCGTTGTGCTGGGCGCGGGCGTACGCCTCCGCCTGCCGCGCCACCTCGTCCAGCGGGACGGCGGGCGCGTCGCGCTGCACGACGAGCGCGGTGGGGGCGGCCACCGCCGGTGTCGTACCGGCGCCGGAGAAGGTGAGGGTGAGGACGGCGAGCAGGGCGGCCGAGGCGGCGGTGGCGCCGATGAGGAGACGGCGGGTACGGCGGGCGGGCCGGGGACGGCCGGGGCGGGCGGCGCGTGCCGCGCGCTCGGGCCGCCCGGGCGCCGGCGCGGAACCGGGCGTGCGCTCCGGCGCTTCGGCGCTCATCAGCGCGGCCAGCCGGTGTTCGGCGCGCGCGGTCAGCGGGCGGTCGCGCCAGGGGCCCTCGTCGGCCCGTACGGGGTCGGCCTGCCGCAGCAGCTCCAGTTCGTCAGTCAAGGCTGCGGCCTCCTGCTCGGGTCGGCACCGCGGGCGCGGGCATGGGGGGTCGTGCGGTCGTACGGCGGGTGCGCGGGGGAGGCGGGGCGGGGGCCGGGCCCGCCTTCCGGCGCAGGCGGTCGATCTGTGTACGGAGCCGGTTGCGGGCCCGGTGCAGCCGCATCGCCGCGGCGCTCTGGCTACAGCCCAGGGTGACGGCCAGTTCCTGGAGGGTCAGCTCCTCCCAGGCCGTGAGGCGCAGGACTTCCTGGTCGGCGGGGGAGAGGCGCTCCAGGGCCTCGTGCACCCAGGAGCCCGGCCGCTCCGCGTCGGGGCTGTCCACGGTCTGGCGGCGGTGCGCGGCCTCGTGGTTGCCGAGGCGGTGCAGCAGGCGCCGGTAGCGGCCGAAGCCGCGCACCGTGTTCGACAGGCAGTTGCGGGCCACTCCGTACAGCCAGGGCAGCGGCGACTCCGGCAGCTCGGCCCGGCGCCGCCAGGCTATGGAGAAGACCTCCGCCACCACCTCCTCCACGTCGTCCGCCCGGTCGTCGTCCAGCCGCCGGGCGACGAAGCGGCTGACGGCCCAGTAGTGCGCGCGGTAGGCGTCGGCGAAGGCCTCGTCGAGGTCCCTGCCGCCGCCCTGGGCGCTCTCCTCGCCGGTGACCCCGCCGGAAGCGTCGTCGGGGGCTGCGTCCTTGCTCATGATCTGTTGGTGTCCGGCACGCCTGAGATCTTCACACCCTCGTGCGGTGAAGTTTTCTCCGGCCCCGGACACCTACCGGGCATGAAGTCCAAGTCCCCCGTGAACAAGTCCCCGGTGAAGTGGCTGACGACCACCGACCACAAGACGATCGGCACGCTGTACCTGATCACGTCGTTCGCGTTCTTCTGCGTCGGCGGGCTGCTGGCGCTGGTGATGCGCGCCGAGCTGGCCCGGCCCGGCCATCAGATCCTGTCGAACGAGCAGTTCAACCAGGCGTTCACGATGCACGGCACGATCATGCTGCTGATGTTCGCGACACCGCTGTTCTCCGGCTTCGCGAACTGGATCATGCCGCTGCAGATCGGCGCGCCCGATGTCGCCTTTCCCCGGCTGAACATGCTCGCGTACTGGCTGTACCTCTTCGGCTCGCTGATCGCGGTCGGCGGGTTCCTGACCCCGCAGGGCGCGGCCGACTTCGGCTGGTTCGCCTATGCCCCGCTCTCCGATTCCGTGCACTCCCCGAACATCGGCGGCGACATGTGGATCATGGGGCTGGCGCTGTCCGGCTTCGGTACGATCCTGGGCGCGGTCAATTTCATCACCACGATCATCTGCATGCGCGCCCCCGGCATGACGATGTTCCGGATGCCGATCTTCACCTGGAACGTGCTGCTGACCGGTGTGCTGGTCCTGCTGGCCTTCCCGGTCCTGGCGGCGGCCCTTTTCGCGTTGGAGGCGGACCGTAAATTCGGCGCGCACGTCTTCGACGCGGCCAATGGCGGCGCGCTGCTGTGGCAGCACCTCTTCTGGTTCTTCGGCCACCCGGAGGTGTACATCATCGCGCTGCCGTTCTTCGGCATCATCTCCGAGGTCATCCCGGTCTTCTCCCGCAAACCCATGTTCGGCTACATCGGCCTGATCGCCGCGACCATCTCCATCGCCGGACTGTCCGTGACGGTCTGGGCCCACCACATGTACGCCACGGGCGGCGTCCTGCTGCCGTTCTTCTCGTTCATGACGTTCCTCATCGCGGTGCCGACCGGGGTGAAGTTCTTCAACTGGATCGGCACGATGTGGCAGGGCTCGCTGTCCTTCGAGACGCCGATGCTCTGGGCCGTCGGCTTCCTGATCACCTTCACCTTCGGCGGGCTGACCGGCGTCATCCTGGCCTCGCCGCCGATGGACTTCCACGTCACGGATTCCTATTTCGTCGTGGCGCACTTCCACTACGTCATCTTCGGCACGGTGGTCTTCGCTATGTTCGCGGGATTCCACTTCTGGTGGCCGAAGTTCACCGGAAAAATGCTGGACGAACGCCTCGGCAAGATAACCTTCTGGACGCTGTTCGTCGGCTTCCACGGCACCTTCCTCGTCCAGCACTGGCTGGGCGCCGAAGGCATGCTGCGCCGCATTCCCGACTACCTGGCCGCCGACGGGTTCACGACCCTGAACACCGTCTCGTCCATCTTCTCCTTCGTCCTCGGCCTGTCGATGCTGCCGTTCCTCTACAACGTCTGGAAGACCGCGAAGTACGGGGCGAAGGTGACGGCCGACGACCCGTGGGGCTGGGGCCGCTCGCTGGAATGGGCCACCTCCTGCCCGCCGCCCCGCCACAACTTCGTCGCCCTGCCCCGTATCCGCTCCGAATCCCCGGCCTTCGACCTGCACCACCCCGAGGTCGGAGCCCCCGCACCGGACCGGGAGAAGGAAAGGGGTGCTCTGGTATGAGCGCTGGTACGCCGGTGAACACGGCCGAGGCGATCAACGAGATCGAGGGGTTTCTGCTCTGGGAGGCGGAGAAGGACCGGGCACGCGTCCGGGCCCGGGAATTCGGCGACCGGCTGCCGTGGCTGACGCGGGACCAACGCGCCGAGGTCGAGCGGCAGTACCAGGCCGACCAGCTGGAGTTCTCCCGCGTGTATCTACGGCGGATCGCGGCCCGCAGCGGCGAGCTGCGCGCAGAATACGAGGGCGTGTACCGGGAGCTGCGGCGCCGGCTGGTCACCGGTTTCCTGGCCGCGGCCGTGGTGCTGGTGAGCGGCGCGGTGACGGTAGCCGTTGCCCTCACCGGCGGGTGAGGGCAACGGCCTGACGACGACCGGGGGCGGCCGCGGCCGAGGGGGCTGCCGGCGGGCGCCTCCCGGCCGTCGGCCGGGGCCACCGTCGGCCGTCGGCGGCCGGACACCGGGTGGCGGCCGTCAGACGGTGACGGCCGTCACTCGGTGACCGTGATCTGCGACGCCGGGTCGGTGGTGTCCGCGACCTTGTAGGTGGCGTTGAAGAGCGAGGTCGTCGCGCTGGTCGGGCAGCCGAAGCCGCCGACGACCTTGACCGGGACGGAGGCGTTGGTGAACACCAGGCTGGACGGCGCGCCGTTGGTCCAGGCGCCGTTCACCGTCGCCGCGGCGGTGGGCGCCGCCGTGACCGTACAGCTGGCCAGACCGCTGGTCTTCAGGACGAAACCACCGGTCGGGATGGTCAGCCCGGCGGTGCTCGGGGCGCCGTGCTGCATGGAGACGCCCCAGTCGCCGGAGGTCTGGATGGAGGCGCTGACGCCCGGCATGCTGGTGGTGCACGAGCTGTAGGTGGGCGCCGAGAGGGTGCTGCTGACCGGGCCCGCGGCGTTGGTGTTGTCCGGGGCGTCCGGTACCTGGCCGGCGGCGTGCGAGACGGTGCAGGTGACCGTCACCGAACCGGCCTTGAAGGTGGCCTTGCCGCTGAGGTCGGCGGCGTAGGCGTGCCCGGCCGGCGTGACGGTGGTGGAGCCGGCGGCGGGCCGCGCCCCGGTCGGCTGGGCGGTGGCCGAGCCGGTCAGGGCCAGGGAGAGAGAGGCGGTCGCGAGGATTCCCGTACCGGCGGCGAGCAGGGCGCGCGGCCGCCGGGCACGGGAGTGAGCTGCGCGAGAGCGTGCGGGTCTGTGCGTCATCGCGGATCTCCTTCTGCGAGCGGTGGAGTGGTGCGGTGGCCCCGCCCGTGCGGGTGGGGCCGCACGGGGGCCGGCGCTGGGCGCGACGGCACCCGCGAGTCGAGGGGGGTGCGGAGGTTGCGCGGAGGTGCGGCGAACCGGGCGTACGGGAATGGGGGCCCGGGCCGTGCGGGCGCGACTGCCGGGCCGTACGGGGGTGGCGGTCCGGCCGTACGCGTACGACGACCGCGACGTACGCGTACGGCCCGGCCGGTGGGGCCGTCCCGCCGGTCAGCCGCGCGGCTGCGGGTGGGACGGCGCCGGACCGCTGTCGGACGGTGCCGGTCCATTGCCGGACGGTGCCGGTCCGGTGCCGGACGGCCCGGTCTCCGCCGCGGCGCCGTCCGCCTCCGGCTCCGGCAGCGGGCGGGGCTGCCAGGCGAAGATCATGCCGCCGCCGAGGATGCCGACGACGGTGCCGAACAGGAACCCGCCGAGGTTGGACATCACCAGCGCGGCGGCGGAGACCAGGACGGTGAGGACGCCCGCCAGCCCCCGGTAGTGCGGCGCGAACCACGCGGACAGGCCCATGAGGATCATCACCAGGCCCATCAGGACGGACGGTATCCCGGCGATGCCCTGCTGGAGCATGACCTTGAGCGGCGCCAGCGGGATGGCGCAGATCTCCGCACCGGCGACGACGGCCGCCAGCCCGCCCCAGAAGGGGCGGCCCTTGCGCCAGCGGCGCCAGGCCGCCCACCCGCGCCGCCAGGTGCCCTGCCCGGTCAGAAGCATTCCTTCTTGCCCTTGGAGATCTTCATGCTCAGGCCGGCCAGCCGGAACGTCCCGGCGTTGGTCGCCCAGGCCGTCTGCTTGAGGTTGGTGATGCTGACGTCGTCGGCCTGCTGGGCGAACAGGTCCTGCATGCCCTGCGCGGTCGCGGGGCCCTTGTCGAGGGTGGAGGCGTCCCGGCCGATCTCGATGTTGTTGAAGGACGCGTTGCCGGAGAGCTGGGTCGCGTCCACGAAGAGGTCGGTCGCCTTGACCGGCGTACTGCCGCCGCCCGCGGTGAGGTTGAGCGAGATGTCGCCGATGACCGGCAGTGTGGTGACCACCGACTGGCACAGTTTGTGCAGGTCGGCCTTCTTGATGGCGGTCACGGCCACCGGCAGCAGGTCGCCCCGGGCGTTCTGGTCGACGCCGCCGTACTGGGCGAACCCGTCGCCCTTGAGGGAGGCGGCGGACACCTTGAACTGCTGGCCCGAGACGGCGAACGAGGCCGCCAGCGCGCCGTTGGCCAGGGCGATGGCCAGTGCGGCGGTCCCGGCGAAGGCCGGGACGGACAGCACGGCGAACTTGCGCCAGCTCACCCGCCCCGTGACGTGTCTGCCGTGTGCGTCCTTCATGAGAGTGGTCCCCTTCGAAGTGCGGTGGATCGCGCTGCCGAGAGTTGTGGGGGAAGATGCCGGCACCGGGCCAGGATGTGGGGACACGTGGGGATCACGTGAAGGGTGTAGAGAACTGGCCGGTGTTACTGGCGAGTTGAATGTAAGTCTGCCAGTACCCGTTGGCAAGGTTGAGGACCGAAGGAAGCGCGGGAGGCGCAAAAGCGACGCGTGCCGTACGGAAGCCGGGCGTCGCCGTACGGATAGGGAACGCGTGCCGTACGGAGCGCCGGGCATCGCCGTACGGATACGGAACCCGCGCCCTACACGTACCGGACCCGCAGCTCCTTCACCCCGTTGAGCCAGGCCGACCGCAGCCGGCGCGGGGTGCCCGCGAGGGCGATGTCCGGCATGGCGTCGGCGATGGCCTGGAAGATCAGGTCGATCTCCAGGACGGCGAGCGACTTGCCGAGGCAGAAGTGCGGGCCGCCCCCGCCGAAGCCCAGGTGGGGGTTGGGGTCACGGGTGATGTCGAACGCGTAGGGGCGCTCGAAGACCTCCGGGTCGTGGTTGGCGGAGGCGTAGAACAGGCCGACGCGCTGGCCCTTGCCGATCCGGGCGCCGCCCAGGGTGGTGTCCTGGGTGGCGGTCCGCTGGAAGGAGACGACGGGCGTCGCCCAGCGCACGATCTCGTCGGCCGTGGTGCCGGGCCGCTCGCGCTTGTACAGCTCCCACTGGTCGGGGTGCGTCAGGAACGCGTGCATGCCGTGGGTGATCGCGTTGCGCGTGGTCTCGTTGCCCGCGACGGCCAGCAGCAGGACGAAGAACCCGAACTCGTCGGACGCGAGGTTGCCCTCGTCCTCCGCAGCGACGAGCCGGCTGACGATGTCCTGGGCGGGGCACTCCTTGCGGGCCGCGGCCAGGTTCATCGCGTACGAGATCAGCTCCGCCGCCGCGGTGCTGCCGACCTCCTCGGTGATGGCCAGCTCCGGATCGTCGTACGCGATCATCTTGTTCGACCAGTCGAAGATCCGGGCCCGGTCGTCCTGGGGGATGCCGATCAGCTCGGCGATGGCCTGGAGGGGCAGTTCGCAGGCGACATCGGTGACGAAGTCGCCGGACTCCTTGCGCCGTGCCTCGGCGACGATGGTCCGCGCGCGGGTGCGCAGCGCGTCCTCCAGGGCGCGGATGGCGCGGGGCGTGAAGCCGCGCTGGACGATCTGGCGGACCCGGGTGTGCTCCGGCGGGTCCATGTTCAGCATGATCAGCTTCTGGACGTCGATCCGGTCGCGGGTCATGGCCGCGTTGAACCGGATGATCGAGGTGTTGACGCTCGCCGAGAAGACCTCCGGCCGGGTGGAGACCTCCTTGACGTCCTCGTGGCGGCTCACCACCCAGTACCCGTCGTCACCGAACCCGGCGACACCGTGCGGCTGGGCGTTCCACCAGACGGGGGTGGTACGCCGCAGCTGCGCGAACTCCGGCAGCGGTACGCGGCTCTGGTAGACGTCGGGGTCGGTGAAGTCGAACCCGTCGGGCAGCGCGGGGCATGGCATCTCGGCGACTCCAGCTCTGGTCCGGCCCGGTACCCGTACCGGTACGGGTCGGTGAGTACCGGCGATCGGCCGACCCTGACGGGCCGTCAGCTCGTTGCGGTGAAGGTAGTGACGAGTTCCATACGTGGCAAGGGGCGCGGCGCGCAAACCCGGTCCGTACGCCGCCCGTTGGGCGCGGAAGACCCGTGCAGCACCCTTGCGCCCCCGGTCGCGGCTCAAAGAGACTGTCCGGGGAACTAGAACGCGTACCAGTTCCGTCGTCGGGGGGCCGGGACGTCCTGCGGGACGCGAGGAGAGGACGAGTCAGTCATGGCCGCGGAACCCGTCATCGTCGAAGCCGTACGCACCCCGATCGGCAAGCGCGGCGGCACGCTCGCCAACCTCCACCCCGCCTACCTGCTCGGCGAGACCTACCGCGAACTGCTCGCCCGTACCGGCATCCAGCCGGACTGCGTGGAGCAGATCGTCGGCGGCACGGTCACCCACGCCGGCGAGCAGTCCATGAACCCGGCGCGCACCGCCTGGCTGACGATGGGCCTGCCGTACGAGACCGCCGCGACCACCGTGGACTGCCAGTGCGGCTCGTCGCAGCAGGCCAACCACATGGTCGCCAACATGGTCGCGGGCGGGGTCATCGACATCGGCATCGGGTGCGGGGTGGAGGCGATGTCGCGGGTGCCGCTGGGCAGCGGCTCCAAGCACGGCCCGGGCAAGCCCTGGCCGGACGAGTGGAACGTGGACCTGCCCAACCAGTTCGAGGCCGCCGAACGGATCGCCCGGAACCGGGGCCTGACCCGCGAGGACGTCGACGCGCTGGGACTGCTGTCCCAGCAGCGGGCCGCGGCGGCCTGGGCGGAGGAACGCTTCAAGCGCGAGACGTTCGCGGTACAGGTGCCGACCACGGAGGAGGAGCAGGCCGCCGGGCAGGGCATGTGGCGGCTGGCCGACCGCGACGAGGGGTTACGGGACACGAGCATGGCGGCGCTCGCCGGCCTCAAGCCGGTCATGCCGACCGCCGTGCACACGGCGGGCAACTGCTCGCAGATCTCGGACGGGGCCTGCGCGGTGATGTGGGCGTCCAAGCGGATGGCCCGCGCGCTCAAACTCCGGCCGCGGGCCCGGATCGTGGCGCAGGCCCTGGTCGGCGCCGACCCCCACTACCACCTGGACGGGCCGATCGACGCGACACGGGCGGTGCTCGGCAAGGCCGGGATGTCCCTGAAGGACATCGACCTGGTCGAGATCAACGAGGCGTTCGCGTCGGTCGTGCTGTCCTGGGCCCGGGTCTTCGACCAGGACCTGGACAAGGTCAACGTCAACGGCGGGGCGATCGCCCTGGGGCACCCGGTCGGCGCCACCGGTGCCCGGCTTATCACCACCGCGCTGCACGAGCTGGAACGCGCGGACAAGGAGTTCGCGCTGATCACGATGTGCGCGGGCGGGGCGCTGGCGACGGGGACGATCATCCAGCGGCTGTGACGGTCCGGGGGGTCACGCCTCCTCCAGGATCTCGCCCATCACCCGGCTCAGGGCGTGGCCCGTCCGGGGCCGCTCCCGCGTCAGCAGGCCGACCGCGCGGCCCAGCCATTCCCCGTCGCCGAACCGGTGGAACTCCTTGGCGGCGCCGACATGCCCGAGCAGCGACTGCAACAGCGCGAGTTCCGTCATGGTGTAGCGGCGGGGGTGGCGGTCGAAGGCGGCCTGCCAGTCCTCGTACGGGTGGCGCAGCGTCATGTGCAGATAGCCGCGGCCGACGCCCTGCCACGGGCCCGGAAGCCCGCCGATCCACCCCAGCGGGCTCACGGAGCCGTAGTGCGGGTACTTGCCGCCCAGGGTGAAGCCGATGCCCAGCATGATCCTGGACCAGGGGATCAGCAGCTCGTCGGCGGGTGTGCGGGCGTGCTGGTACATCCCGTCGGCGCGGAACTCCAGCCACAGGCCGCCCGGCCGGAAGCAGTCCCCCACCACCCAGTGGCCGTCGACGCACTCCAGTGGCCCCAGCGACGCGCTCGTCCGGCCGGCCTCGCCGCGTGTCCCACTCGCCCCGCAACCAGTGTCACTCATCCCGTAATTGGATCACATGTACGACGAAAGGGGCGGCCGTCGCACGGTCGGTTCCGGGGCGTTGTCAGTGGTCCCTGCCACACTCGCCTCATGACCGAATCAGGGGCACAGGCAGGGAGTTCGCCGACCGTGCCGCCGCCGGTGTGGGCGGCCGAGGGCGACGCGCGGCGGCGTCCGCCGCTGGTGGGTGACGAGCGGGAGATCCTCACCGGCTATCTGGAGTGGCACCGCGCCACCTTCGAGCTGAAGTGCTCGGGGGTGCCCGCCGGGCGGCTCTCGGAGCGGTCGGTGCCGCCGTCCGGGCTGAGCCTGCACGGGCTGATACGGCACCTCGCCGGGGTCGAACGGTGGTGGTTCCACATCCAGTTCGCGGGCGAAGCGGTCCCGATGCTCCACTACTCCGACGACGACCCCGACCAGGATTTCGACGACCTGTCCGGGGACCCGGCCCAGGCCCTCGCGCTCTGGCGCGAGCAGTGCGAGCACTCCCGCGCCATCGTGGCCGCCGCACCGTCCCTGGACGCCACGGGCGTCCACGCGGCATCGGGCGACCCGGTCTCCCTGCGCCGCGTACTGGTCCACCTCATAGCCGAGTACGCCCAGCACAACGGCCACGCCGATCTGCTGCGCGAGCGGATCGACGGGGCCACCGGGAACTGACGGGCGGGGTTTCGGCGCGGGCCCTCAGGGTAGGCGCGGCTGGCTGAAACGCCCCTACGTACACTCGTGCGGCGTCCGGGTCGGCTCATTTTTTTGGAGGAGATGGAATTGGCAAAGCCCCCCTTCGCGGCTTTGATCTGTGCGCTCGCGGGGCTTGGCACGGCGCTGGGTTTCCTGGCGGTCGAGCTGCGCGCGGACGGCTACGAGCAGTACGTGGAGTCGGTGACCACCGCCGCCGGAGTGATCTACATTGCCGCCGCCCTGGTCGGGGTGACGTGGTTCCGGGCCCGCCGGGCGGACGCGGACTGAGGCCCTTCCGGGCCCGGGCAGACCGAAGCGGCCGACACCAGGGGTGTCGGCCGCTTCGCCCTGTCCGCGATGGCGGGCAGCCCGCCTGATCCGTGGGGGATCAGTACCAGTTGTGGGACTGCCAGAAGTCCCAGGCGGCGCAGGGGCTGCCGTAGGTGGAGTTCATGTAGTCCAGGCCCCACTTGACCTGGGTCTCCGGGTTGGTCTTCCAGTCCGGCCCGGCCGAGGCCATCTTCGAGCCGGGCTGCGCCTGCACGAGGCCGTAGGCGCCGCTGGACGGGTTGGTCGCGGTGGGGTCCCAGCCGCTCTCACGCTCGACGATGTTGCTGAAGCACTGGTACTGCGCCTGGTCCGGGATCAGCTTGTGCGCCGCGGCCCGCGCGTCGCTCGCCGTCGCGGCGGACGGCGCCTGGGCCGGGGCGGCGGCCTGGGCCGGCGTGGCGGCGAAGGCCGCGGCCGAAGCACCCAGGGCGACGGCACCGGCCGTGACGACGGCCTTCTTGTGGGCGGCGAGACGGCGGGTGATCGTGGACGAGGTGACGCTCACGGGAGGGGAAGCCTTCCGTCGGGGTGCAAGGGAAGCCGCCGAGGGCGCACCCGGGGGGAGGAGAGGCGCGCTGCTCTCGGCGACACGTCCACCCTGGGAAGTGGTCGGGGGGCAGGGCAATACCCGCTCGTACTAGTGGATCTCGCATGCGGGGTGGAAAGTCCCGCCCGTCGGGGCCCGAGGGGGAGCGGATCGCGGGGAGCGCGGGGCCTACTAAGGGCTGTCGTACGTGACGGAAGTCCTGTGCGTGAGGTCACAGGAGGAGGGGGTGTGGCAGGCGGTGCCGTAATGGCCCGTCTCGCCAGTGGGCCCTTACGGGCTGGGGGCGCTGCGGGTGGGGACCGTACCCGCGGCGCCGCCGTGCGGATGGGGACCGTATCCGCGGCGCCGCCGTGCGGAGGGGGACCGTACCCGCGGCGCCGCCGAAGGTTACTTGGGAGCGTCCGGAGCCGGTGCTGGCGATACCGGCCCCGGCTCCTGCCCCGGCCCCGGCTCCCGTCCCGGCCCGGTCCCCGTCCCGGCCCCGGGCCGCGGGTCGCCGAAGGCCGCCGGTACGTCGAAAGCCGCCCGGCGCGTCGCCCGGCGCAGGGCCTTGAGGAGGGGGCCGCCCAGGGTGAGGGTCAGCACGACGGTGACCGCGGCGCGCGGCAGGTCCCAGCCGAGCGAGGTCGCCAGGCAGTACGCCACGAAGCGGGCCAGGTTGTCGGGCAGCGGGTCGCCCGGCACGAACGAGACGCCGGAGGCCATGCCGCCGATGTACGGCCAGCCCTGGAGGTTCATGACCAGGCCGTACAGGACGGCGGAGACCGCGCCGTACACCGCGATCATGACCAGCTCGCGGCGCCCGCGCAGCCGGTCCGGGCCCGGCAGCAGCCCCGCGCCCATCGCCACCCACCCCATGGACAGCATCTGGAACGGCAGCCACGGCCCCACGCCCCCGGTCAGCAGCGCGGAGGCGAACATCGACACCGAGCCGAGCACGAACCCGAAGCCCGGCCCCAGCACCCGCCCGGCCAGCACCATCAGGAAGAACATCGGCTCGATGCCGGCGGTGCCCGCGCCGAGCGGGCGCATCGCCGCGCCCGCGGCGGCCAGGACGCCGAGCATGGCGATGGCCTTCGCGTCCAGGCTGGGCGTGCCGCGGGTGGCGGTGGCCGCCGAGGTGTCGGCGATCGTGGCCACGACCACGGCGAGCAGCAGCGGCAGCAGGGCCGCGAACAGCCACGGCGCGTCCTTGGAGTGCGCGAGCCCGGAGGTGGAACTGGCCAGCAGCGGCCAGCCGAACGCCATCACGCCGATGACGGACACGAGGACGAGCGCGGCGACGGACCGCGGCCCCAGCCGTACGGCCCGCACCTGCCGGTCCGCCGGTGCCGTCCGGCGCCGTCGCCCCGGCCCCGGACGTGCCGCGTCGTGGCGGGTCATGCGGTGGCCTCCAAAGCGTGCGCGACCTGGGGCACGGTGAGCCACGGCAGCGGCGCGAGCACCTTGGCGACCTGCGGCGCGAAGGCGGGCGAGGAGACGACGACCTCGGCGGTCGGGCCGTCCGCGACGATCTCGCCGTCCGCCAGGATGACGACCCGGTGGGCCAGCTCGGCGGCCAGCTCGACGTCGTGGGTGGCCAGCACGATCGCGTGCCCCTCGGCGGCCAGCCCGCGCAGCAGCTCCACGAGGCGGCCCTTGGCCGCGTAGTCCAGACCGCGGGTCGGCTCGTCGAGCAGGAGCAGCGGCGGGCGGGCGGTGAGCACGACGGCCAGCGCGAGGGCGAGCCGCTGGCCCTCGGAGAGGTCGCGCGGGTGGGCGTCGTCCGCCACGTCCGGGAGCAGCCGGGTGACCAGGTCCCGGCAGGTGCCGGGGGCGGCGTCCGCGTCGTGGTCGGCGGCGGCGCACTCGGCGGCGACGGTGTCCGCGTACAGGAGGTCGCGCGGTTCCTGCGGTACGAGGCCGACGTGGCGCAGCAGCGTGCGCGGTCCGGTGCGGTGCGGCGTCGCGCCGCCGACGCGCACCGAACCGGCGGCGGGCTCGTGCAGGCCGACGAGGGTGCCGAGCAGGGTGGACTTGCCCGCGCCGTTGCGGCCCATGAGGGCGATGGTCTCGCCGGCGCGTACGGCCAGGTCGACACGGTGCAGGGCGTCGATCCGGCCGCGCCGCACGGAGAGGCCCGCGGCCTCGGCGGCGAGGGGGCCGTCGGCGGTGTTCCGCAGCAGCGGCGCGGGAGACGGCACGGGCCGCACCCCGGACCCACGGCCGGCGTCTCCACGGGCGTCACGCCGACGCCACCACCCCGGCCGCTTGCGCCCGCCACCACCGTCAGCGGCCCCGGCCCCGGCTCCGGCTCCGGCTCTGGCCCCGGCCTCGGTCCCGGTCCCGGCCCCGGCGTCCGCACCGGCCGTCCGCGTCGCCGCCCCCGTACCCTCCGCGTCCGTGCTCCCCGGCTCCACCCCCGCCAGCCGCTCCCGCAGCGAGGACGCCCGGCGGCGGGCGTCCCGTACGGACAGGGGCAGCGGCGACCACTGCGCCAGCCGGCCCAGGGCCACCACCGGCGGGTGGACGGGGGAGACGGCCATGATGTCGGCGGGCGCGCCGACGACCGGGGGCGCGCCGGGCGCGGGCAGCAGGATGACCTGGTCCGCGTACTGCACGACGCGCTCCAGCCGGTGTTCCGCCAGCAGGACCGTCGTGCCGAGGTCGTGCACCAGGCGTTGCAGCACGGCGAGGACCTCTTCGGCGGCGGCCGGGTCGAGGGCCGAGGTCGGCTCGTCCAGGACCAGCACCTCGGGGTGGGTGGTGAGCACCGAGCCGATGGCGACGCGCTGCCGCTGGCCGCCGGAGAGCGTGGTGATGGCGCGGTCGCGCAGGTCGGCGAGGCCGAGGAGGTCCAGGGTCTCCTCGACGCGGCGCCGCATCACGTCCGGGGCCAGGCCCAGTGACTCCATGCCGTAGGCGAGTTCGTCCTCGACGGTGTCGGTGACGAAGTGGGCGAGCGGGTCCTGGCCCACGGTGCCGACGACATCGGCGAGTTCGCGCGGCCGGTGGGTGCGGGTGTCGCGCCCGGCCACGGTGACGCGGCCGTGCAGGGTGCCGCCGGTGAAGTGCGGTACGAGGCCGCAGACGGCGTTCAGGACGGTGGACTTGCCGACCCCGGACGGGCCGACGAGCAGGCACAGTTCGCCCTCCGGCACGGTCAGGTCGACGCCCTGGACGGCGGGTGCGGCCGCGTCCCCGTAGGTGACCGACACCTGGTCGAAGCGGATCACTGCGGGGACTCCTTCGTGTGCGGCTTCGCGCCCGGCGCGCCCGGCGCCGGTGACTTCCTTGCCCGTACCCGCCCGGATTCCTCCGCCGCGGGCTCCACCGGCTGCTCCGCGCGCGGCGGCAGCGGCGCGACGAACGCCGGCAGCAGCCCCACCAGCACACCGGCCGCGGGCCAGAGCGGGAGGACGGGCGCGGTGAGCGGGACGGCGGGCGGGTGCAGGGCGGCCGGGTCGGCGGAGTTCGCCCAGATCATCAGGGCGGCCACCGCGACGCCGGACCCGGACACCAGCCAGGCGCGCACGCCCCACCGGTCGGGCCGGTAGCGGCTGCGCACGGAGCGGCGCCCGCCCAGCCACAGCCCGCCGAGGGCCGCGGCCAGCCCGGCGAGCAGCACCGGCAGGCCGTACGCCGCCCCGGTGTCGGCCAGCAGCCCGTAGGTACCGGCGCAGACCCCGAGCAGGCCGCCGAGGGTGAGCGCGGTGGTGGTGCGCCGTACGGCGGGCGGGACCTGTGCCGTACGGCCGTAACCGCGCGCGTCCATGGCCGCGGCCAGCGACACCGAGCGTTCCAGCGCGCCCTCCAGGACCGGCAGCCCGACCTGGAGCAGCGCCTTGAAACCGCGGTCCGGGCGTCCGCGCAGCCGGCGCGCGGCCCGCAGCCGCTGCACGTCGGCGACGAGGTTGGGCGCGAACGTCATCGCGACGACGACCGCCACGCCCGCCTCGTACAGCGCGCCCGGCAGCGACTTCAGCAGGCGCGCCGGACTGGCGAGCGCGTTGGCGGCGCCGACGCAGATCAGCAGGGTGCCCAGCTTCAGCCCGTCGTAGAAGGCGAACAGCATGCCCTCGGCGGTGACCCGGCCGCCGATGCGCACGCCGCGCGCCCACTCGGGCAGCGGCACCTCCGGCAGCGTGAGCAGCACATGCGTGCCCGGGATGGGGGAGCCGAGGAAGAACGCGAAGACCAGGCGGATGCCGATCACCAGCAGGCCCAGTTTGAGGAACGCGCCGTACGAGCGGGCCCACGGCGCGTCCGTGCGGCGCGCCGCGACGACATAGCCCGCGACCCCGATCAGCAGGCCGAGCAGCAGCGGGTTGGTGGTCCGGGACGCGGCGGTGGCCAGGCCCAGCGCCCACAGCCACCAGGCGCCGGCGTGCAGCGCGGTGGAGCGGGTGGCCCGGGGAGCGAGGGCGCTCATCCGCGGCGGCGGCGCGCCTGCCACCCGGCCGCCGCGCCCAGGACGACCACGGCCGCGATGCCGCCGATCAGCCCGGCGGAGAGACCGCCCGAGTCGTCACCGTCCGCCTGCTTCCCGGCGGCGGACGCGCTTTCGGAGGCCCGGGGCTCCGGCGGCCCGGAACCGGAACCGGCCCCCGGCCCGGGCTCCGCCTTCTCCGCGCACCCCGCCTTCGGGTAGCCCGAGATCGCGCACAGCAGCGCGTTCGTGTCGTACCGCAGCGGCCCCGCCACCGCGGCGAGCGCGTCGGCGACCGTGCCGTCCTCCGGCAGCCGCGCGCACTCCGTACGGATGTCCGGCGGCGTCTCGCCGCGCGGCGCCTCCGCCCGCGTACCGAAGTCGAGGACCAGCCCGACCCGCTTCTTCCCGTCCTCGGCGGGCGTCTTCGCGCAGATCGCGGCGAAGTCCGCCGCCCGGCGCGGCCTGCCCGCCTCGGCCGAGCCGGCGCTGACGGTGAAGCGGAAGCCCGCCACGGCGCCGTCCCGGGGCCGGGAGGTGGCCGGGCCCTCGGTCGCGTACGACCAGCCGCCGTCCTCGGACGCCGAAGCGCCCGCCGCCGGGCCGTCCCAGAAGGACCAGTAGCGGTAGTCCTGGGCCTGGGCGGGCGCGGCGGCCAGGCCCAGCGCCGTGGCGGCCAGGGCCAGGGCGCCGAGGAGGCGGGCGGAGCGGGACCGTGGCGAGCGTCGCATCAGAGGTCGTTCTTCTTCTTGCGGCCGCTGATCAGGAACCCGACGCCGACGCACGCGACGAAGACGATGCCGAAGACCCACCACACGCCGGCGCCCTGCTCGTCCTGGTCCTGCGCGTCCTTCTCGGGGGCGGCGGACGGCGCGGAGCTGCCGGCCGGCTTCGGCCCGGTGGCGTTGAGCTGGGCGACCAGGTCGGCGCCGCCGAAGTGGCGCGGGTCGGCGCCCGCGGCGTGCGCGGCCAGCACCAGCTGCGCGTACGCGGCCGGTCCGGCCTCCTTGGCCCAGTTGGCGGAGTTCTTCTCCAGCCACTTCAGCGGCTTCTGCGCGGCGTCGCCGTGCGAGCCCGCGGCGAGCGCCAGCACGGCGTCCGCGGTGTTGCCCACGTCGGGCTGGTCCCCGGCGCCGGGCATCGCGGACTTCAGGTGCTGGTCGTTCGCGTCGAGCTGCGCGACCAGGTACGCGGCGCCGCCCTCGGCCGCCTGCTTCGCGTCCGGCTTCCGGTCCGCGCCGCCCTCGCACTTCAGGGGCGTGACCGGCTCGTTGACGTCCTTGCCGGCCGGGTCGACGCGGAAGCCCTGGCCCAGCCCGCCGAGCGCGGCGGCGGCCGTGGCGTCCGCGTTCGGGGCCAGCTTGCCGTCCTTGGGCTGGAAGGCGAACGCGCCGCGCTCGCCCTCCTTCGCGTCACAGCCCAGCTGGAAGGAGACCAGCGCGTCGTACGGGGACTTGTCGCCCTTCTTGACGGTCTCCGGCTTCAGGCCCGCCGCCTTGAGCGCGCCGATCACGACCGAGGTGGAGTTGGCGTCGCTGGGCGTACCGCTCATCGAGGGCCAGCCGCCGTCGTCGTTCTGTACCGACTTCAGCCAGTTCACCGCCTTCTGTACGGCGCCGTCGTGCCCGCCGAGCGTGGCCAGTGCCTGCACCGCGGCACCCGTCTGGTTGGTGTCGCGCATCGTCTTGTCGTCGCACGCCTTGCCCGGGTCGGCGCGGAAGGCGGCGAAGGCGCCGTCGGAGCACTGCTGCCCGGCGAGCCAGTCGACGCCCGCCACCGACGGGCGCACCCCGACGGTGCGCTGCGCGAGCAGCGCCAGCGACTGCCGCCAGACGCCGTCGTACTGCGGGTCCTTGGTGCCGTACAGCCCGTCCGGCAGTTTCGACGCCTGCGCGTTCGGCGCGGGAGCGTCGGCGGCCGCCACGGGGGCGCCGGCCGCGCACAGCACGGCGGCGGTGGCCAGCGCGGCGGCGGCGCGGCGTGCCAGGACGGCGCGGGTGGGGGCCGTGGAAGCCCTGGGAGCCAGGGGGGCCTGGGGAGCCGTGGTGGCCATCGGGTCGGTGCCTCTCCGGTCGGTTCGGTGCGGTGGGGGCCGCGGTGGGTCTGCGTGGGGCGCGCAGCCGCACTCGGACGCCCAGCCGCCCGCCGATCCGGTGATCGGCCGCGGTGGCACCGGGCTCAGCTCCGCATACCTCGACGGTGCCGCGCACCGGGCGTCCGCGCGAGGAGGCGCGGCCTTGCGGTGGCGGGAGCCTTGGTCGTGCCCCAGCGGGTGCTCCGGCTCGCCGGGCGTACGGGTGGCGTGCGGCCGGCCGGGGCGGGACCGGTACGCGGTCCCGGTGGCCGGCGGGCGTGCGGACGCCGTACGTCCCGGATCACGGTTGCGGGTCAGCGCCGGATTTCCACCGGCTTCCCCCGATCGGGCACGGGATGAAATTGTCTCGCACACCTTAACCGGCAGGGCACGGCGGCCCCCGGGTGCGGGCCCGCCCGGCACCCCACGCGGATGGCGCCGCCTTCACACCGCCCGGCGCCCCCCCCGCGGACGGCCCCGCCCTCACACCGCCCGGTACGTCACCGGCTCCGACCCCGGCACCGCCTCCGCCAGCCCCCGCCGGACCAGGTGCCGCAGATGCGCTTCCGCCTCGGAGACGGCGATGTTCCGC
Organism: Streptomyces albofaciens JCM 4342; assembly: GCF_008634025.1. Lineage (NCBI taxonomy): Bacteria > Bacillati > Actinomycetota > Actinomycetes > Kitasatosporales > Streptomycetaceae > Streptomyces > Streptomyces albofaciens. The sequence continues at coordinate 2,122,759 of NZ_PDCM01000001.1, forward strand.
GATCCGTACGGGATCCGCTCCCACGGCCGGTTCCACTCCATGGCCTCGGCGAGCTGCCAGGGCGTGCGCGGCACGGCGAGCAGCGCGCGCAGCCCGGCGAGGCGCTCCTCGTGGTGGACGAGCAGGTCGCGTACCCGGCCGGCCGCGTCCGTGAAGGCGTGCTGGTGGGCGGGCAGCACCTCGGCGGGCGCGAGCCGGGCGACGTCTTCCAGGGAGGCCAGGTAGTCGCCGAGGGGGTCGGTGGGCGTGGCGTCGTCCGGGTCCTCGTACAGCCCGATGTGCGGGCTGATGCCCGGCAGCAGGTGGTCGCCGGAGAAGAGACGGCCGTGGCCCGGCCGCCGCGCCGGATGGTCCTCCTCCAGGTGCAGGCACACGTGGCCCGGCGTGTGGCCGGGTGTCCAGACGGCGCGCAGGCGGCGGCCGGGCAGGTCGAGGAGGGCGCCGGGGGTGATCTCGCGGTCGGGCAGCGCGGCCCGCTGCCCGGGGAAGCCGCGTACCCGTCCCTCGGCGCGTGCCGCCCGCAGGGGCGCGAGGTGGCCGTCGGGCGCCCCGGCCGCGGTCAGCTTGGCGATCAGGTAGTCGAGCCACCGGCCCGGTTCGGCTTCCCGGGTGCGGCGGACGACGTCGGCGTCCGCGGCGTGCATGGCGATCCACGCGCCGGAGGCCTCCCGGACGCGGGCGGAGAGGCCGTGGTGGTCGGGGTGGTGGTGGGTGATGAGGACGCCGTGCAGGTCGGTGACGTCGAAGCCGCAGGCGGTGATCCCGGCGGTGAGGGTGTCCCAGGCGTCCGGGTCGTCCCAGCCGGTGTCCACGAGGACCGGCCCCCGGTCGGTCTCCAGCAGGTGGACGAGGGTGTGGCCGAGCGGGTTGTCCGGTATGGGGACGGCGATCGACCACACGCCGCCCCGGTGGTCGGTCACCCGGGGACCGGCCTCCGCCGCCCCGGTCCGGGCCGCTGCCGTCATCCGCCGCACCTCCGCTCCCGCGCGGCCGGGCCGCGCCCCCGTACCGGACCGCGCCCCCGTACCGGGCATTGCCCAGCATAACTGGAACTGGTATCAGTCCTGATGGAGCGTCAGAAAGTCGCGGTGGACCGCGAACCGCGCACCGTGTACCGCGAACTCCGTACACCGCGCCACCGGCACACCGCGCCACCGACCCACCCGCACACCGTGCCCACCGACCCGGTCGACCCGCAGGAGGCGGCAGCCATGAGCGCACCCGTCGAGCACGAACGGCTCTACATAGGCGGCGAGTTCGCCGAACCGGCCGGCGGCGGCACCATCGAGGTGGTCTCGCCGCACACCGAGCGGGTGATCGGCCGGGTGCCGCACGCCTCGCGGGCCGACGTGGACCGCGCCGTCGCCGCGGCCCGTACGTCCTTCGACTCGGGGGCGTGGGCGGACACGCCGCCGGCCGAGCGGATCGCGGTGGTCACACGGATCAAGGACGCCTTCGCGGCGCGCAGCGAGGAGATCGCCAAGGTCGTCAGCGCCGAGAACGGCACCCCGTACACCTCCGCCGTCATGGTGCAGGCGCTGGCCGCGATGATGGTCTGGGACGCGGCGCTCACGGTCGCCCGCGACTTCGCGTACGAGGAGCGCCGGGCCGGGGCGCTGGGGCCGCTGCTGGTGCGGCGGGAGCCGGTCGGCGTGGTGGCGGCCGTGGTGCCGTGGAACGTCCCGCAGTTCACCGCGGCGGCCAAGCTGGCGCCGGCGCTGCTGGCCGGCTGCTCGGTGGTCCTCAAGGTGTCGCCCGAGACGCCGCTGGACGCCTACCTCCTGGCCGAGATCGCGGACGGGGCCGGGCTGCCCCGGGGCGTGCTGTCGATCCTTCCGGCGGACCGGGAGGTGAGCGAGTACCTGGTCGGGCACCCGGACGTGGACAAGGTGGCCTTCACCGGCTCGGTCGCGGCGGGCAGGCGCGTCATGGAGGTCGCGGCGCGCAACCTGACGCGGGTCACGCTCGAACTGGGCGGCAAGTCGGCGGCCGTCATCCTGCCGGACGCCGACCTGGACGCCGCGGTGGCGGGCATCGCGCCGTTCGCCTGGCTGGTCAACGGGCAGGCCTGCGTGGCCCAGTCGCGCGTCCTGGTGCCGCGCGAGCGCTACGACGAGACCGCCGAGCGGTTCGTCGCCGCCGCCCGCGCCCTGCGCGTCGGCGACCCGCTGGACCCGGCGACCGAGCTGGGCCCGCTGGTCGCCCGGCGCCAGCAGCAGCGCTCGCTGGACTACATCGCCGTCGGGCAGCGGGAGGGCGCCAAGCTCCTCACCGGCGGCGGACGGCCGAAGGGCATGGACCGCGGCTGGTACGTGGAGCCGACCGTGTTCGGCGACGTGTCCAACGCGATGCGGATCGCCCGCGAGGAGATCTTCGGCCCGGTGCTGTGCCTGCTTCCGTACGAGGACGAGGCCGAGGCGGTGCGCATCGCCAACGACTCCGACTACGGGCTGTCCGGCTCGGTGTGGACCGCGGACACCGCGCACGGCATCGACGTGGCGCGGCGGGTGCGTACCGGCACCTACTCCGTGAACACCTTCAGCATCGACATGCTCGGCCCGTTCGGCGGATACAAGAACTCCGGGATCGGGCGGGAGTTCGGGCCCGAGGGCTTCGGCGCGTACCTGGAGTACAAGACGATCCACCTGCCGGCGGAGGGGTGAGGCGAGGATGAGCGGTACGGACGGCCCGGCCGGGCCCGGCGAGGGCGCGCCCGAAGAGGCGGGCCCCCGCTGGCACGTGGAGGTGGACCGGGGCGTGTGCATCGGCTCCGGGCTGTGCGTGGCCACCGCGCCCGGCGGCTTCGAACTGGACGCGGCCCGCCAGTCGCACCCCGTGCGGTCCGAGTGCGCCGCGTCCGACGACGTGCTGGCGGCGGCGGAGGGCTGCCCCGTCGAGGCCATCAGCGTGACCGACGCCCGCACGGGGGAGGCCGTCTTCCCGCCGGAGGAGTGACGCCCGGTCCACGGACGTTCCCACGGGGCGCCACGGCCGCACGGCCCGCGCCCACCGGTGCGTACCGTCGGTAACCCGTGAACTTCTCACAGTTACCTCGTGACATCTGTGACTGTTAACGCGCCCCGGCGGCGTGGAAATCTCGGTGCCACGCCGCCGAGGGGGGAGACGATGGACAAACGGTACGAGGTGTACTGTCTCGCCGACAGACTCTTCTACGAGACCCCGGACCGTCTGTCCGCCGGCAACGGCACCGCGTCCGGCGGCAGCCCCCTCTACGAAGCGGCCCAGCGCGCAGTCCCCGAAGGGTGGCGGTGTTTCCTCTCCGGGGACTGGCTTCACGTCAACCCCGTCGACGACGACGGACGGCCGCACCCCGACCTGCCCGCGCAGGGCTGGAAGATCCATGTCTCGGCCTGCATGGAGAACGCCGAGAAGACGGCCTCCCAGGTGTGGGACTACTGCGTCGACCGGCTGATCCCGTTCAAGTTCGTGCCCGGGCCGCGCCCGATGCACATGCGCAACTCCAAGTACGCCGACCGCGGCGGCAGCGGCAAGTTCGCCACGATCTACCCGTCGGACGAGCGGCAGCTGCACACCGTGCTGCGGGAACTGGGCGCGCTGCTGGAGGGCCAACCGGGCCCGTACATCCTCACCGACCTGCGGTGGAACGACGGCCCGCTGTACGTGCGCTACGGCGGCTTCGCGCGGCGCTTCTGCGTCGACGAGCACGGCAGCCTCGTCGGGGCGATCGAGGACCCCGAGGGCAAGCTGGTCCCCGACCGGCGCGAGCCGCGCTTCAGCCCGCCGGAGTGGGTGACGCTGCCGGACTTCCTCGCCCCGCAGCTCGCCGCCCGCAACGCCACCACCGTCGCGGACCTGCCGTACCAGATCGAGTCGGCGCTGCACTTCTCCAACGGCGGCGGCGTCTACCTGGGGCGCGACCGGCGCACCGGCGACAAGGTGGTGCTCAAGGAGGCGCGTCCGCACGCCGGCCTAGCCGCCGACGGAGCCGACGCGGTGGCCCGCCTGGAGCGCGAACGGGCCGCCCTAGAGAAGCTGTCCGGGAGCGGCGTCGCGCCGGAGATCCGGGACTGGTTCCTCCTGGACGACCACCGCTTCCTGGTCATGGATTTCCTGGAGGGGCGCACCCTCAACGCCTTCTTCGCCGAGCGGCACCCTCTGACCTCGACCTCCCCGAGCCCGGACCGGCTCGCCGACTACACCCGCTGGGCGCTGGACATCCACGCCGCGGTCGAGGAGACCGTGGCCGTGCTGCACCGCCACGGCGTCGTCTTCAACGACCTGCACATGTTCAACATCATGGTCGCGCCCGACGAACGCAGCGTACGGCTGCTGGACTTCGAGGCGGCGGCGGTGGACGGCGCCAAGCTGCGCCAGACGCTGGCCCACCCGGGCTTCATGGCCCCCGCCGACCGCATCGGCGTCGACGTGGACCGCTACGCGCTCGCCTGCCTGCGGCTCGCCCTGTTCCTGCCGATGACCTCGCTGCTGGTGCTCGACCGGGACAAGGCCGCGCACCTCGCCGAGATCGTGGCCCACGAATTCCCGGACGTACCGGCGGAGTTCCTGGCCGGGGCGGTCGAGGTGATCCAGGGGCCGCCGGACGCGCCCGGCACGGACCCGGGCACCGGGCGGAAGGCCGCGAAGCGGCGCACCGAATCCGCGCCCTACCTCCCGGCCGAGCCCGCCGACTGGCCGCACAGCCGCGACTCGATCGTCCGCGGCATCCTCGCCTCGGCCACGCCCGAGCGCACCGACCGGCTCTTCCCCGGCGACATCGCCCAGTTCTCGGACGGCGGCGGCCTGGGGATCGCGCACGGCGCCGCCGGCGTGCTCCACGCGCTCGCCGAGACCGGCGCCGGACGGTACGAGGAAGGCGAGGAGTGGCTGCTGCGGCAGACCGACCCGCCCCCTCCCGGCACCCCGCTGGGCTTCTACGACGGGCTGTCCGGCGTGGCCTGGGTGCTGGACCGGCTGGGCCACCGGGACCGCGCCACGCACCTGCTGGAGCAGGTCCTCGCCGAGAAGTGGCACCGCCTCGCGCCCGACCTGAACGGCGGGCTGGCCGGTGTCGGCCTGGCCCTGGAGGACCTGGCCCGCACCCGCGGCGAACGCGAACTGCGCGAGCGGGCCCTGGAGGCCGCCGGTCACGCCGCCGACCGGCTCGACGCCTGCGGCAAACGCGCCGGCCTGCTGCGCGGCGCCACCGGACCCGCCCTGCTCTTCCTGCGGCTGTACGAGACCACCGGCGACGCGGGGCTGCTCGACATGGCCGCCGGGGCGCTGCGCCGCGACCTGGCGCGCTGTGTACGGGACAAGGACGGCGCCCTGGTGGTCGACGAGGGCTGGCGGACCATGCCGTACCTCGGCGGCGGCAGCGTCGGCATCGCCACGGTCCTCGACGACTACCTGCGGCACCGCGCCGACGAGGAGTTCGAGCAGGCGCGCGCCGCCATCCTGCCCGCCGCGATGTCCCGCTTCTACGTGCAGCCCGGCCTCTTCCGCGGCCGCGCCGGGTGCGTCCTGCACCTCGCGCGGACCACCACACCGGCCACCGACCTCGACGGCGAGCTGGCCGCACAGATCTCCTGCCTGGGCTGGTACGCGATGCCCTACCGGGGCCACCTCGCCTTCCCCGGCGACCAGATGATGCGCCTGTCGACGGACCTGGCCACCGGGTCCGCCGGGTGCCTCCTGGGCCTGGGCGCGGCCCTCCACGACCGGCCCGTCCACCTGCCCTTCCTCCCGCCGCCGCCCTCCCCGGAGCACCGGCGGCCCTGAGACCGGCTCCGGCCGCGTGCCGGAGCCGTACACCCGGGCACCGCGGGGCGACCCGCCCGCCCGGAACCGCAGCAACACCAGTACAACAACGTCCCCATAAGTGAAAGGAAAGTGTCATGGCGCTTCTCGACCTTCAGGCGATGGACGCTCCCGAGCACGGCGGCGGTGGCGGCAGCACCATCAGCCTGACGCTCTGCGCGAGCCAGGCCAGCGTTCTGCTCTGTCTCTGACAGAACGGCGCTGCTACCGGAATGCCTGAACCGGTAGCCCTTATCCGGGAGTTGTGATCCGGACGTGCGTGCGGCCCGTGCGTGGGCCGCACGCACACCTCCGTGGGAGAGCCTGTGACCGTCACCCCCGCCGACCGGCTGCTGGGCGGCGCCCTGCGCCACAGCGCCCCGCGCGCCACCGCGCTGCTGCTGCTCACCGTCGCGTCGGCCGGCCTCGGCCTGGCCCTCCCCGGCGCCCTCGGGCACACCCTCGACCTGCTCCTCGCACACCGCCCGGCCGCCCCGTGGCTCGTCCTGTGCGCGGCCCTCACCGGCCTGATCGTCCTGCTGGACGCCCTGGACGGACTGCTCACCGGCACCACCGACGCCCGCGGCACCGCCTGGGTACGGCGGCGCCTGACCCGGCACCTCCTCGCCGCCGGGCCGCGCGCCACCGAGCGGTACGGCACCGGCGACCTGGTCACCCGCGTCGTCGGCAACGCCGCCCACGCCGGGACCGCGCCCACCGCCCTGGCGGCCTCGCTCGCCGCCGTCATCACCCCGGTCGGCGCGCTGATCGCCCTCGCGTACGTGGACGTGTGGACCGCCGCCGTCTTCCTCGTGGGCATGCCCCTGCTCGCCCTGCTGCTGCGCACCTTCGCCCGGGCCACCGGCGACTGCGTCGTGTCCTACCAGGAGCACCAGGGCGACATGGCGAAGCGCCTCGTCGAAGCGGTCGGCGGCGCCCGTACGATCACCGCCGCGGGCACCCAGCGCCACGAGACCGCCCGCATCCTCGCCCCGCTGCCCGGTCTCGCCCGGCACGGCCACCGCATGTGGGAGGTCCTGGGCCGGTCGACGGCCCAGGCCGCCATGCTCGTCCCGCTCCTCCAGATCGCCGTGCTGTGCGTGGCCGGTGTCCGGCTGGCGCAGGGCGAGGTGACCGTCGGCGGGCTGCTCGCCGCGTCCCGGTACGCGGCCCTGGCCACCGGCATCGGCCAGATCGTCGGGCAGCTGAACACCCTCGTGCACGCCCGCGCCGCCGCCCGGCGCATCGCGGAGGTCCTGGACATCCCGGCGATGCCCTACGGAAGGCGGCAGCTCGGCGCGGGCGAGGGCACCCTGAAGCTGCACGGCGTCACCGTGACGCGGGGCGACCGCACCGTGCTGCGCGGCCTGGACCTGACCGTGCCCGGCGGCACCTCGGTCGCCGTCGTCGGCCGCTCCGGCACCGGCAAGTCCGTGCTGGCCGCGGTCGCCGGACGGCTGGCCGACCCGGACTCCGGCAGCGTCGTCCTGGACGACGTACCGCTGCCCGACCTGACGCACGACGCCCTGCGCCGCGCGGTCGGCTACGCCTTCGAGCGCCCGGCGGTCCTCGGCGCGACCCTCCGCGACACGCTCGCGCTCGGCGCGTACGCACCCGGCCGGGCCGAGCTGGAGGCCGCCGCCGAGGCCGCCTGCGCCGCGCCCTTCATCCACCGCCTGCCCGAGGGGTACGCGACGCGGTGCGCGGACGCGCCCCTGTCCGGCGGCGAGGCCCAGCGCCTCGGCCTGGCGCGGGCCTTCGCGCACGCCGAGCGGCTGCTCATCCTCGACGACGCCACGTCCAGCCTGGACACCGTCACCGAACTGCACGTCACCCGCGCCCTGCTGCGCGACGTGAAGGCCACCACCCGTATCGTCGTCGCCCACCGCGCCGCCACCGCCGCCCGCGCCGACCTGGTGGCCTGGCTCGACGACGGACGAATTCGCGCCCTTGCGCCGCACGCCGAGCTGTGGCAGCTGCCCGATTACCGGGCACTGTTCGCCACGGCCCCGAAGGAGGCCGCGCATGTCTGAAGCCGTTCAGGCCGGGCGGCGCGGGGCCGCGGCCGGACCGACCGCCGGGCACGGGACCGTGCCCGGCGAGCCCCTGCGGCGCTCCGGGCCGCGCTTCCTCAAGCGGCGGCGCCGGGTCCTGGGCAGGCTCGCGGGCTGGTCGCTGGTCGAGTCCGCGCAGACCTTCCTGTTCGGGTTCGCGCTGGCCCGCGCCCTGGACGACGGGTTCCTGCGCGGCGCGCCGGCCGTCGGCATCGGCTGGCTGGCCGCCGCCGCGGTCTGCGTCGGGGCGGGCGCGTACGGCACCGCGCGGGTCTACGGGGCCGTGGCCGACCTGGTGGAACCGCTGCGCGACAGCCTGGTGCGCAAGGTCGTGCGCCGCGCCCTGTACGCCCCCGACGGCGCCGCGGTCTCCCGGCTCACCCACCAGGTGGAGATCGCCCGCGACACCTTCGCCGGGCTGGTGCTGGTCTCCCGCTCGTTCGTCTTCGTCACCGCCGGGGCGCTGGCCGGGCTGTGCTCGCTCGCCCCCGTGCTCCTGCTGCTGGTGCTGCCGCCGCTGCTGCTCGGACTGGCCCTGTTCGGCTGGGCGCTGCGGCCGATGGCCCGCCGGCAGGAGACGTTCCTCGCGGCGGACGAGGCGATCGCCGAGGAGACCGGCGCGGCGGTCGGCGGGCTGCGCGACATCACCGCGGCCGGCGCGGAGCGGACCGTGGCGGGCGCGGTGGACGAGCGGTTCGACGCCGAACAGCGGGCGTCGGCCGCGCTGGCCCGGTGGAGCATGTGCCGGGTGCTCGCCCTCGGGATCAGCGGCCGGCTGCCGATCGTCCTGCTGCTGCTCGGCGCGCCCTGGCTGCTCGGCCGCGGGGTGACGCCCGGCGCGCTGGTGGGCGCGCTCGCGTATCTGACGCAGTCGCTGCTGCCCGCGTTGCAGAGCCTGATGCACGGGCTGGGCACCTCCGGCACCCGCCTCGGCGTGGTGCTGCGCCGCCTCACCGCCGAGCCGGTGACCGGACCGGACGGCGCCCCGCCCCACCGCACGCCCCACCAGGGGATCGCCGTCGAACTCAGCGGCGTGACCTTCGCGTACGGCCCGCACGCCGACCCGGTCTTCCGCGACCTGGACCTGACCGTGCCGGACGGCGGACACCTGGCCGTCGTCGGCCCCAGCGGCATCGGCAAGTCCACCCTCGCCGGGCTGGTCGCGGGTCTGCTGGAGCCCGACGGCGGCGAGGTCCGCCGGCCCGCCGCCGCGGACCGGGTGCTGGTACCGCAGGAGGCGTACGTCTTCTCCGGCACCGTGCGGGACAACGTGCGCTACCTGTGTACGGACGGCCGGGATGGCCAGGAGGACCGGGACGGCTCGGACGCCGATCTCCTGGCCGCCGCCGAGAAGATCGGCGCGGGCGCGCTGCTGGCGCGGCTGGGCGGGCCGGACGGCACGCTCGTACCGGCCGAACTGTCCGCCGGTGAGCGCCAGCTGATCGCCCTGGTCCGCGCCTACCTGGCACCCGCGCCGCTGGTCGTCCTGGACGAGGCGACCTGCCACCTCGACCCGGCGGCCGAGGCCCGCGCCGAACGCGCCTTCGCGGACCGGCCCGGCGGCACCCTGATCGTCGTCGCGCACCGCATCAGCTCGGCGCTGCGGGCCGAACGGGTGCTGGTGATGGACGGCACGCACGCCCGGACGGGCCGCCACGGCGATCTGCTGCGGCGATCCGAGCTCTACCGCGAACTGGCCGGCGGGTGGGCGCACGAGGAGCCCGGCGGCGGCGCCGCGCCCCGGGCCGCCGGGCCACTACAGCCAGCCCTCCCCGCGCGAGATGCGGATGGCGTCGACGCGGTTGCGGGCCCCGGTCTTGCGGGTGATGGCGGACATGTAGTTGCGCACGGTCCCGGTCGACAGATGCAGGACGCCGGCGATCTCGGAGACCGAGGAGCCCTCGGCGGCCAGTGACAGCACGCTCAGCTCCCGGCGGGTGAGCGGAATGTCCGCGGCCTGGAGGAAGCCGAAGCCCAGCGAGCCGTCGATGAATCGTTTTCCCGCCGCGACCTGCCGGATGCCGGTGGTCAGCTGTACCGGCGAGGCCTCCTTGTCGACATATCCCAGGGCGTCCGCCTCGAAGGCCCGGCGCAGCGGTCCGGGCCGGCGCGCCGAGCCCAGCACCAGCAGGGCCGGTGATTTCACCGGGCCCTTCGCTTTCGCGAGTTTGGATAACTTGCGCAATATCCCCGTCCCGTTCGGCTCGGGGCTCTCCGCGTCCACGACACAGACATCCGGCCGCGTCGCCCGCGCCCGCTCCGCCGCGTCGCGGGTGCTGGCGGCTGCGACCTCGATGTCGTTCTCCCGGTCGAGCACTTCCGTCAACGCCCATCGGAACAGACATATGTCGTGGACGAGTAGCACCCGGATCACTGCAGTCCCCCTCCAGACCCACGTGTACCGGCTCCGTTGCGAGTACCCGGAATTCATACCGGCAATGCCACTGACATGGACCCGGAGAACTGGCCAAGCGGAAGCGAGGGGGAGCGCGTCGGGGTTGTGCGCGCCCCCAATGCGCCGTTTCAGGGGTTACCCGTTCGTAGCCGCCGGATCAGGCGCGCGGCGCCGGCGCCGTGAGATCGATGAGCCGGCAGACCGTCTCGATGTCGATCTTCACCTGGGCGATCGAGGCGCGCCCGGACAGCCAGGTGATCAGCGCCGAGTGCCAGGTGTGCTCGATGACCCGGACCGCGGACAGCTGCTCGGGCGTGGGCGCGCCGTCCAGCCCCATCGCGTCCAGGATGATCGCCGTGGTCAGCCGGGAGACGGTGTCCACCTCCGGGCTCACCGACCGGTCGGCGAACGTCAGGGCGCGCACCATCGCGTCCGCCAGATGCGGTTCGCGCTGGAGCGCGCGGAAGGCCCGCATCAGGGTCTGCGCGACCCGCGCGCCCGGCTCCGGCTCGGTCGGCGGGCGCTTGCGCAGCGTCGCGTGCAGGTGCTGCAACTGGTCCTGCATGGTCGCCACGAGCAGGTGCACCTTGGACGGGAAATACCGGTAGAGGGTGCCGAGTGCCACGTCCGACGCCTCGGCGACCTCGCGCATCTGCACGGCGTCGAACCCGCCGCGGCCGGCCAGCTCCGCGCTGGCGTGCAGGATGCGGCGGCGACGGGCCTCCTGACGCGCGGTCAGGGGCGGACCGGCGGGAAGCGCCGCTCCGGCCGCTGTGGAGTCCGTAGTCATATGTCCCATTCCGTGACGGTGCGTCCGCGGTGCGGCCCGTACCGGTCCTGCGATCGGCACAGCATGGCAGGGGCGCGGGCCGTGGCGCGAATCACCTGGTGCGGCTCTTTCGACCAGGTTTCCGGCCGGTAGATTCGAAGCTCCTTGAACTGATCAGTAGCCCGCCGGCCGCCCTGGCCCGCGGGTGCCGCGGACCGGTCGCCGGCCGGCCGCGGCCGAACCGTACTGAAACTTGTTCTAGATTAGCGCCAGCGGTTACGCTCCGGCGAAAGTCCAGCGAGAAGGGGGCCGAGAGTGTCCGCCGAGGCCGTCCAGGCAGCCGCGCCGCACCCCGCCGAGGCCCCCGCCGCCTCCACCGGGCCGGACGGCGACCGCCCGCTGCGCATCGCCCTGCTGACGTACAAGGGCAACCCGTTCTGCGGCGGCCAGGGCGTCTACGTCCGCCACCTCTCGCGCGAACTGGCCCGCCTCGGCCACCGCGTCGAGGTCATCGGCGCGCAGCCGTACCCCGTCCTGGACGAGGGGGCCGCCTCCCCGCAGGGAACCGGGGGAGTCACCCTCACCGAACTGCCCAGCCTCGACCTCTACCGGCAGCCCGACCCGTTCCGCACGCCGAAGCGCGGCGAGTACCGGGACTGGATCGACGCGCTGGAGGTCGGCACGATGTGGACCGGCGGCTTCCCCGAACCGCTGACCTTCTCGCTGCGCGCCCGCCGCCACCTCGCCGCCCGGCGCGGCGACTTCGACGTGGTGCACGACAACCAGACCCTCGGCTACGGCCTGCTCGGCGACCTCGGCGCGCCCCTGGTCACCACCATCCACCACCCCATCACCGTCGACCGGCAGCTCGACCTCGACGCCGCCACCGGCTGGCAGCGCCGCCTGTCGGTGCGCCGCTGGTACGGCTTCACCCGGATGCAGAAGCGCGTCGCCCGCCGTCTGCCGTCGGTGCTGACCGTCTCCGGCTCCTCCCGCCAGGAGATCGTGGACCACCTCGGCGTACGGGACGGCCGCATCCACGTCGTGCACATCGGCGCCGACACCGACCTCTTCTCGCCCGATCCGTCGGTCCCCGAGGTCCCCGGCCGCATCGTGACCACCTCCAGCGCGGACGTGCCCCTCAAGGGCCTGATCCACCTGGTCGAGGCGCTGGCCAAGGTCCGTGCGGAGAACCCGCGGGCCCATCTGGTGGTCGTCGGCAAACGCGCCGACGACGGCCCGGTGGCCGCCGCCATCGAGCGGCACGGCCTCGGCGGCGCGATCGAGTTCGTCAAGGGCATCAGCGACGCCGAGCTGGTCGACCTGGTCCGCGGCGCCCAGGTCGCCTGCGTACCGTCCCTCTACGAGGGCTTCTCGCTGCCCGCCGCCGAAGCCATGGCCACCGGTACGCCGCTGCTGGCCACCACCGGCGGCGCCATCCCCGAGGTGTCCGGCCCGGACGGCGAGACCTGTCTGTCCGTACCGCCCGGCGACGCGGGTGCGCTGGCCGCCGGGCTGACCCGCCTGCTGGGCGACGCCGACCTGCGCCGCCGCCTCGGCGCCGCCGGGCGCGAACGCGTCCTGGCCCGCTTCACCTGGCGCCAGGCCGCCATCGGCACCGCCGAACGCTACCGGGAGGCCATCGCCCTCCAGGCCCCGCGCCTGCGCGCCGCGCGCTCCCGCCGCGCCGCCGCGGACGCCACCGCACCGACCCCCGCCGGCCGCGCCTGATGCGGCCCGGCCGGGCACCGACCACCACCGCCATGACCCGCCGCCGTCGGCCGTAGCTGCCCGCGGACCCCCAGGACGAAAGCAGAGAGCCCTTGCTGACCGTCGACTTTTCCCGATTCCCGCTGGCGCCGGGCGACCGCGTCCTCGACCTGGGCTGTGGCGCGGGCCGGCACGCCTTCGAGTGCTACCGGCGCGGCGCGCAGGTCGTGGCGCTCGACCGGAACGCCGAGGAGATCCGCGAGGTCGCCAAGTGGTTCGCCGCCATGAAGGAGGCCGGTGAGGCGCCCGCGGGCGCCACCGCCACCGCCATGGAGGGCGACGCGCTGGCCCTGCCCTTCCCCGACGCGAGCTTCGACGTCGTCATCATCTCCGAGGTCATGGAGCACATCCACGACGACAAGGGCGTGCTCGCCGAGATGGTGCGGGTGCTGCGGCCCGGCGGGCGGATCGCGGTGACCGTGCCGCGCTACGGCCCGGAGAAGGTGTGCTGGGCACTCAGCGACGAGTACCACGAGGTCGAGGGCGGGCACATCCGCATCTACAAGGCCGACGAGCTGCTCGGCAAGATGCGCGAGGCGGGCCTGCGGCCGTACGGCACCCACCACGCGCACGGGCTGCACAGCCCGTACTGGTGGCTCAAGTGCGCCTTCGGCGTCGACAACGACCAGGCGCTGCCGGTCAAGGCGTACCACAAGCTGCTGGTCTGGGACATCATGAAGAAGCCGCTGGCCACGCGGATGGCCGAGCGGGTGCTCAACCCGGTGATCGGCAAGAGCTTCGTCGCGTACGCCGTCAAGCCGCATCTGCCGACGGACGCCGCCGCGACCGACGACTCCGCTGCCGCCGACTCCACGGCCACCGCCGACTCCGCCGCCGGGGCCGCCAAGTGACGACACCAGGACGTACGGAACGCCTGGTCCTGCCCGGAGTCCTGACCGCCGAACAGGCGGCGCGCACCGTCGCCGGCATCCTGGCGGCACAGCGCGCGGACGGCGCGATCCCCTGGTTCCGCGGCCACCACCTCGACCCGTGGGACCACACCGAGGCCGCCATGGCCCTGGACGCGGCCGGGGAGCACGAGCGCGCCGAGGCCGCGTACGAGTGGCTGGCCCGGCACCAGAACCCGGACGGCTCCTGGTACGCGGCCTACGCCGACGGGGACGCCGCGGCGCCCACCGACCGCGGCCGGGAGACCAACTTCTGCGCGTACATCGCCGTCGGCGTCTGGCACCACTACCTGTCCACCGGCGACGACACCTTCGTGGACCGCATGTGGCCCGCCGTCTACGCGGCCGTCGAATTCGTCCTGGAACTCCAGCAGCCCGGCGGCGAGATCGGCTGGAAGCGCGAGGACGACGGCACGCCGGTCACCGACGCCCTGCTGACCGGCTCCTCCTCCATCCACCAGGCGCTGCGCTGCGCCCTCGCCATCGCCGAACAGCGCGAGGAACCCCAGCCCGACTGGGAACTGGCCCTCGGCCGGCTCGGCCACGCCATCCAGCACCACCCCGAGCGCTTCCTCGACAAGTCCCGCTACTCGATGGACTGGTACTACCCGGTCCTCGGCGGCGCCCTGAGCGGCACCGCCGCCAAGGAGCGCATCGAAGCGGCGTGGGAGGACTTCGTCGTGCCCGGCCTCGGCGTCCGCTGCGTCCTGCCCAACCCCTGGGTCACCGGCGGCGAGAGCGCCGAACTGGCCCTCGCCCTCTGGGCGATGGGCGAGTCGGACCGGGCCGTGCAGATCCTCAAGTGGGTCCAGCACCTGCGCGCCGAGAACGGCATGTACTGGACCGGCTACGTCTTCGACGACGACGCGGTCTGGCCCGAGGAGCAGACGTCCTGGACGGCGGGCTCGATGCTGCTCGCGGTGGCCGCGCTGGGAGGGGACGAGGCGACCACGGCCGTCTTCGGGGGCGAGCGCCTGCCGACGGGCCTGACCCCGGACTGCTGCCGCTGAGGGATGGGGCGCGCCCCGCCCCTTCCCCCGGTTTCCCTCAGTGCTCGATACGCCTGATGCGGGCGGCCAGGGCATGCCCCACCACCAGGTACACGAGCGCCGGCAGCCCGTAGTTCAGCAGCGTCCGCAGCCACTCCGCGTCGAAGGTGAAGAGGTTGTACGACCAGCCGGCCAGCCACCGCGCCGCGCCCTGCACGAAGTGCACCAGGTCGTTGGCGCGGTTCGCGTCGAGCAGGTACATCACGATCCAGAGGCCGAGGATCACGGCCGTGAGGTCGGCGACGACGGTGACGGCCCGGGCCGCATGACTGCTTCCGTAGCGGTGTCTCCTGGACATGACAGCCGGGTAGCCGCATAAGTACGCCATAAACAACTCCCGGTCGGAGGCGGTCCGTTCGCGGTGAAACGGGTCGGCTCTGCGCCCGCCCACGCATTACTGTTCGACCATGACGATCACCATGACCGGAACCCTCGACCACGGCCGCTATTGCGCCGAGATCCTCACCCAGACCGATCTGCTCCGGGAAACCGTCCGCGGCACCGACCTCAAGACGGCCGTGCCGACCTGTCCGGACTGGACCTTGGCGGACCTCCTGCGCCACGTCGGCGGCGCGCACCGCTGGGTCGACACGACCGTACGGACGCGGGCCGAGGAGATGGTGCCGTTCGACGCGGTCCCGAACCACAAGGGCCCCGAGGGCGACGACCCGGAGGCCCTGGACGCCTGGCTGGCGGACGGCGCGCGGCGCGTCGTCGAGGCGCTGCGCGAGGCCGGCGCCGACACCCCGGTCTGGGCCTGGGCACCGGATCAGCCGACGGTCTTCTGGTCCCGCCGGATGACCCACGAGACGGCCGTCCACCGCGCGGACGCGGCGTCCGCGACGGGTACCGGCTTCACCCTCGACCCGGAGGTGGCCGCCGACGCCATGGAAGAGTGGACGCAACTGGTCTGCCTGGTCCCTGCCTTGAAGCCCGACCACCCGGCCGCCCGCCTCACCGGCACCGGCCGCACCTTCCGCCTGCACGCCACCGACGCCCCGCCCGGCGCCCCCGCCGACTGGCTCCTCGACTACACCGGCGACACGGTCACCTACCGCCACACCCCCGAAGAAGCCACCATCACCCTGCAAGGCCCCCTCACCGACCTCCTCCGCGTCTACTACCGCCGCCTCCCGGTGGACACTCCGGGCATCGAGGCCATCGGCGACCGCGCGTTCCTGGAGGAGTGGCTGGAGGCGGCGAAGTTCTGATCCGGAATGGGCGAGGCCGACGGGCCGCTCCGCCTCAAGCGGCGTGTGGCACGAAGGACAGTGACACCTCGTCCGAGTCGATGGAGAGGTCGAGCTGGGCATCGAGGGCGCGCGCCAGCCGACGCAGCAGCGGCAGGGTCGGTACCGTCCCGCCCCCCTCGATCCGCTCGACCTCCTCCACACCGAGACCGGCCCGAAGCGCCAGCTCACCCACCGACATCCCGAGCGCGCCGCGCACGTCGAACACCGCCTGCCCGAGCGCGATCGCCGCCCCCGCCTCCACGTAGGCGGGGTCCGCCCGGTGCTCGTCCGGTACCTCCCACCGGGTGTGGTATCCGCGACTCATGCGTTCTCCTTCCCGATGCCTGCCGCTGCCAGGCGGTCTTGGCCGTGCGTCGGCCCGACCGCCTTGAGCATGGTGCCCTCGGCGGCGCACCTGCCGCCTCAACCATTCACCTCAGCCACCACCCGCAACGTCTCCGCATCCGGCGCCGTGACCAGAAGGTCCGTCACCGGGCCCTCGCGCCACGCTGCCAGGCGGTCGGCTATGCGGGCGCGGGGGCCGATCAGGGAGATCTCGTCGGCGAAGGCGTCGGGGACGGCCTGGACGGCCTCGTTGCGGTGGCCCTGGAGGAAGAGGGTCTGGATGTGGTGGGCCGCTTCTGGGTGGCCCAGGCGGGACATCAGGGCGGTGTGGAAGTTGCGGGAGGCGTGGCCCATGCCGCCGATGTAGAAGGCGAGCATGGCCTTGAC
The DNA here is from genome assembly GCF_008634025.1 of Streptomyces albofaciens JCM 4342. Classification (NCBI taxonomy): domain Bacteria; kingdom Bacillati; phylum Actinomycetota; class Actinomycetes; order Kitasatosporales; family Streptomycetaceae; genus Streptomyces; species Streptomyces albofaciens. Next base: position 2,139,446 of record NZ_PDCM01000001.1, read on the forward strand.
CGGGAGCAGGCCCTCGGTCACGTCGTCGCAGACCTGGGCGCGGGCCATGGGGGCGATGAGGAAGCCTTCCGGGGCGTCGGCCAGGGAGGCCGCGTACACGCCGGTGCGGTACGGGGACCAGTACAGCGGGAGCCAGCCGTCGGCGATCCGGGTGGTCTGGGCGATGTTCTTGGGGCCCTCGGCGCCGAGGAGGACGGGGAGGCCGGCGCGGCGGGGGTGGGTGATGGGCTTGAGGGGCTTGCCGAGGCCGGTGGCGTCCGGGCCGCGGTAGGGGAGCGGGTGGAAGCGGCCGTCGAGGGACACCGGGGCCTCGCGGCGCAGCACTTGGCGGACGATGTCCACGTATTCGCGGGTGGCGGTGAGCGGGCTCGCGGGGAAGGGGCGGCCGTACCACCCCTCCACCACCTGCGGCCCGGACAGGCCGAGTCCGAGCAGCATCCGGCCGCCGGAGAGGTGGTCGAGGGTGAGGGCCTGCATCGCGGTGGCGGTGGGCGTGCGGGCGGCCATCTGGGCGATGGCGGTGCCCAGTTTGATGCGGGAGGTGTGGGCCGCGATCCAGGTGAGGGGGGTGAACGCGTCCGAGCCCCAGGCTTCGGAGGTCCATACGGAGTCGTAGCCCAGCCGCTCGGCCTCCTGGGCGAGTTCGAGGTGCCGGGGGTCGGGGCCGCGGCCCCAGTAGCCGAGTGCCAGGCCGAGTCGCATGCGTGGGGCCTCCGGTGCGTCGGGGCGAGCCTGCTGACGGGTCGTCAGGGGCGCTGGCGCAGCGTAGGAGGTGGGGGAGGCGATGGGAAGGGTGGGGGTACGGCGACGGCCCCCCGCCCGAGGTGGGCGAGGGGCCGTCGTGCGGTGTGCCGCGGGCCGGAGGGGTCAGCCGCGCTGGATGCCGGTCGTGTCCTGGAGGACGCCGCGGCGCCCGTCCTGCGTCTGCGCGACCAGCGCCTGGCCGCGCTGGTCCACGGCCAGGTACCACGTGCCGGGCGCGAGCTCGGCGATCGGCGTCGGCGCGCCGTCCTCGCCGTACAGCGGGCGCGCGACCGGCACCGCGAACCAGAACGGCGCGAAGTCGGCCGCGGGGGCCGGCGGCTGCGCGGCGGCCGGCGAGGGCTGCGGGCCGCCGTACGTCTGCGGACCGCCCGGCTGGCCCTGCCCGGGAGCGGGCTGCTGCGCGCCCGGGTAGCCGTAGCCGCCCTGGCCCGGCTGCTGCTGGTGGGCGCCGGGGTAGCCGTACCCCTGGCCCGGGGCCGCGCCGTACGGGGACGGGGCCTGCGGCCGCGGGGCCGGGACGAGGCCGGCCTTGAGGGCGGGCACCAGCGGCGTGGCCACGGCCGCGCCGGCCAGCACCAGCGCGGCGATCAGGCCGAGGATCAGCCCGGCGCCCGCGCCGCCGCTGTTGACGATCGTCCAGAAGGCGAACCAGGCGACGAACACGGTCCAGGCGACGCCGAACTGGCCCAGGTCGAGACCGGCGACCTTCAGGGGCCGCGGCAGGGCCCGCGCCACGACGATCAGGGCGGCCGCGATGATGCCGGCCAGGTACATGCCCATCAGCAGGGGCAGCGCGTCCCAGGCGTTCGTGGAGGTGACCTTCGGGCAGAAGCTGCCGGTGCAGTCGGATCCGTCGTACGAGCTGATGCTGAGAAACGAGGCGATGAACAGCAACACCGCTGCTCCGATCACCACGCCGTCGCCTCTAGTGAGGGAGCGGATGTTCACGTAAGGGTCCTTTGTCGGTTCCGGTGTCTGTCTTCGCTGTCGCAGCCATATGCGCTGGTGGGCGCGTGGCGAGGCACGGGGTGGCCCCCCATCGTAAGGGGGAACCTACCGCCGGATCCTGTGGGCCGTCTTGTCGGTATCGGTCAGGTATCGAGTCGGTATCGGCGGATGCCCGGTATCGGTGGCCGCCCGGTATCGGCGCCGCCGCTACTCGGTCAGGAAGCCCGTAATGCCCTCGGCGATCCCGCGGGCCGCCTTTTCCCGCCATTGCGGGTCGGTCAATTGCGCCGCGTCCTTCGCGTCGCGCATATTGCCGCACTCCAGGAACACCTTGGGAATGCCGGAGAGGTTGAGGCCGCCGAGGTCGGACCGTACGACGAGGCCGGTGCCGCCGCCCAGGTAATTGGCCGGGGCGCTCCCGGTCGCCGCCACGAACCGGCCCGCCAGGTGCTCGCCGAGCCGCCGCGAGGGGCCGACGATGGCGGAGGTGTCCGCCGCGCCCGCGGTGACCCGGGCGGGCAGGATCACATGGAAGCCCCGGTTGCCCGCGCCCGCGCCGTCGGCGTGCACGGACACCGCCGCGTCGGCCTTCGCCGCGTTGCCGGCGCGGGCCCGCTCGTCCACGCACGGCCCGTACGGACGGTCGCCGTCCTGGGTGAAGACCACCTTCGCGCCCTCGGCCCGGAGGAGCGTACGGGCGCGCCGCGCCACGTCGAGCGTGAAGTCGGCCTCGGCGTACCCGTCGTCGGTGGACGTGCCGGTGGTGTCGCACTCCTTGCGCCCGTTGCCGACGTCGACCCGGCGCGCGATCTCGCGGGTGTGGTCGCGGTTGCGGATGTTGTGACCGGGGTCGAGGAGGACGGTCTTTCCCTGGAGGCGGGTGCCGGGGCGGCCGCCCGGCCCGGTCCCGGGCCGGTCTCCCTTGCCGTCCGAAGCGTCCGGGGCGGGCCGGCCGCTCCCGTCCTGTCCGCTGCCGCCCGTACCGCCCTCACCGGGCGTGCCGCCCGGTGACGGCGATCCCGGGCTCGCCGCGGGCAGCGCCTTCGGCGGCCGGTCACCGCCGTGTCCGCTCGTGGACCGCCAGATCAGCCAGCCCGCGGCGCAGGCGGCCAGCAGCGCGGCCAGGACGACGACGAGGGTGCCGCCGAAGCGGCGGCGCGGGGGGAATGTACTGCCGTTCGACACATCGCGATCGTAGTGGTGCGGTCAGTGCCCTTCACCGGTGCGACGCAGCACGTGCAGCGAGCCGTGTGCCGACATTTCGGTGAACGCGCCGGATTCCAGGGCGCGCCGGTAGACGCGGTACGGGGCCTGTCCGCCGTCCGCCGGGTCGGCGAAGACGTCGTGGATGACCAGCAGTCCGCCGGGCGCGACGTGCGGCGCCCAGCCCTCGTAGTCGGCGGTGGCGTGCTCGTCGGTGTGCCCGCCGTCGATGAAGACCAGCCCGACGGGTGTGTTCCACAGCGCGGCGATCTGCGGCGAGCGCCCCACCAGCGCGATGACGTGGTCCTCCAGCCCCGCCGCGTGCAGTGTCCGGCGGAAGGCGGGCAGCGTGTCCATCAGCCCGGCCTCGGGGTCGACCAGGGACGGGTCGTGGTACTCCCAGCCGGGCTGTTGCTCCTCGCTGCCGCGGTGGTGGTCGACGGTGACGGCCCGCACCCCCGCGGCCCGCGCCGCGTCCGCGAGCAGGATCGTGGAACGGCCGCAATACGTCCCGATCTCCACCAGCGGCAGCCCCAGCGCCGCCGCTCGCGTCGCGGCCCCGTAAAGCGCCAGCCCTTCGTCGAGCGGCATGAAGCCCTTTGCCGCCTCGAAAGCGGCGAGTATCTCCGGCGCGGGAGTGTTCGCGGCGGCCATGGGGATTCCTCCTCGTCGTACGTCACCGGGCGGTGCGGCGGTGACTCATAAGGACGGATGGTACGTGCCGGTAATGCGGGGAGCGCGCGGGTGGCGCCGTAAGGGAGAAGAGGGATGAGCGATGGGGAATGTGCCGCCTATTCCGGTTGGGCGGGTGTGGCGGTTTACGGATTCGGTGCGGGGAGGTTTACGTTTCCCGCCGGCCCGTACGGATTCGGTCCGTCTCGTACGTTCCTGTACGCATTTCACCGGGGCCGGTCTCCGGCCGTCTCTCCGTCCTCCCGGCCGGAAGCCGACCCCCACCTGACCTTCCGTCAGTTTGAAACGTGTTCTAGTCTGCCCGTCATGGGGGAGGGCTTCGACGCCTACGAGGAGGATCGCCATGACCGGCAAGGCGTACATCATCGGCGTGGGCACGACGAAGTTCGAGAAGCCGGAGACGCGGGACTGGCAGTACTGGGACATGGCGGGGGAGGCGGGCGGTAAGGCGCTCGCCGATGCCGGTGTCCCGTACAGCGCTGTGGAACAGGTGCCGGTCGGCTACTGCTACCAGGCCTCTACGGCCGGACAGCGTGCCGTCTACGAACTGGGCCTTACCGGCGTCCCCGTCTACAACGTCAACAACAACTGCGCGACCGGCGCCACCGCCCTGATGATGGCCCGGCAGTTCGTCGCCTCCGGCATCAACGACTGCGTCCTGGCCCTCGGCTTCGAGAAGATGAAACGCGGCGCGCTGGGCGGCGGCGCGGACGGCGGCGACTTCGCGGCCTCGCCCGTGGCCCGCCACTACGGCGTGATGGCCGCCGCCCACGGCTTCGAGATGACGCCGCCGACCGCCCAGATCTTCGGCAACGCCGCGCGCGAGCACATGGACCGGTACGGGACCACGGAGCGGCAGCTCGCGGCGGTCGGCGCGAAGAACCACCGGCACTCCGCCGACAATCCGGACGCCCAGTTCCAGGACGTCTACACGGTCGAGGAGATCCTCGCCGCCAGGACCGTCCACCGGCCGCTGACCAAGCTCCAGTGCTCGCCGACCTCCGACGGAGCGGCCGCCGCCGTCGTCGCCTCGGAACGCTTCGTCCGCGACCACGGGCTCGCGGACCGGGCCGTGGAGATCGCCGGGCAGGCCATGGCGACGGACACGGAGGACAGCTTCGCCAGCGGGTCCTGCATCGATGTCGTCGGCCGCCCGATGTCCCGCGCCGCGGCCCGGCAGGCGTACGAGGCGAGCGGGCTCGGCATCGAGGACGTGGACGTGATCGAGCTGCACGACTGCTTCTCGGTCAACGAACTGCTGACGTACGAGGCGCTGGGCCTGTGCGCGGAGGGCGAGTCGGGCAAGCTCGTCGAGGACGGCGCCACCACCCACGGCGGCCGATGGGTGGTCAACCCCTCCGGCGGCCTGATCTCCAAGGGGCATCCGCTCGGCGCCACCGGCCTGGCCCAGACCGCCGAACTGGTCCGGCAACTGCGCGGCACGGCCGGCGCCCGCCAGGTGCCGGGGGCCCGGGTCGGACTGGCGCACAACATCGGACTGGGCGGGGCGGCGGTGGTGACGTTGCTGCGGAAGGGGTGAGGCGCGGAAGGGGGGTGCGGAAGGGGTGAGGCGCGGAAGGAGTGGGGTGCGGAAGGACTGAGGCGCTGAAGGGGTGCGGCGCGGAAGGGGCGCCCCGTGGGATGGCCGGGGCGCGGGCCTTCCGGCCTAGGACCTGTGACCGGCCACCTCCGGGCCGATAATCCGATGCCACCGTCGCGTGGCAGGTGCAACTATGGAGACCATGCCCCCGACAGCCACCCCCACCACGCTGCCCGAAAACGTCCGCCGCACACCACCGCCCACCTGGCTGGTGACCCTGCTGGTCTGCGCCGGACAGTTCCTCGTCGTCCTGGACGTCTCGGTCGTCAACGTCGCGCTGCCGAGCATGCGCACCGGCCTCGGACTCAGCGAGCTGGGACTGCAATGGGTGGTCAACGCCTACGTGATCACCTTCGCCGGGTTCATGCTGCTCGGCGGGCGGGTGGCCGACCTCTTCGGGCGCAAGCGGATATTCGTCGTGGGGCTCGCCCTCTTCACCCTCGCGAGCCTGGCGGGCGGCCTGGCCCAGGAGTCCTGGCACCTGATCGCGGCCCGTACGGTCCAGGGCGTCGGCGCGGCCATCCTGTCCCCGGCCACCCTCACCATCCTGACCACCGCGTTCCCGGCGGGCCCGGCGCGCACCCGCGCCATCGCCACCTGGACCGCGGTCGGCGCGGGCGGCGGCGCCGTCGGCGGCCTGGTCGGCGGGGTGCTGACCGAGTACCTGTCCTGGCGCTGGGTGCTGCTGATCAACGTCCCGGTCGGCGCGCTGGTGCTGATCGGCGCGCTGCTCTGGCTCAGCGAGAGCCGGCGCGGCGAGGGACGGCGGCTCGACCTCCCGGGCGCGCTGCTGGTGACGGCCGGACTCGCGCTCGTGGCGTACGGCATCGTGCAGACCGAGTCGGCGGGCTGGTCCTCGGCGAGCGCGCTGCTGCCGCTGGTGGCGGGCCTGCTGGTGCTGATCGCGTTCGTGGCCGTCGAGGCCCGTACGAAGGCGCCGCTGATGCCGCTGACGCTCTTCCGGCTGCGCTCGGTGTACGCGGCGAACAGCGCGATGGTGCTGGCCGGCGCCGCGATGTTCTCCATGTGGTACTTCCTCAGCCTCTACGTGCAGAACGTCCTGGACTACACGCCCCTGGAGGCCGGGCTCTCCTTCATCCCGCACTCGCTGAGCATCGTGCTGGGCTCGAAGATCGCGCCGCGTCTGATGAACAGGACGGGTGCCAAGACGCTGGCCGTCGCCGGTGCGCTGGTCTCCGCGGCGGGCATGTTCTGGCAGGGGCGGATGGGCGCCGACGGCACGTACCTCGGTACGCTGCTCGGCCCCGGCATCCTGATGGCCTTCGGCGCCGGCCTGACCGCCACGCCGATCGCCTCGATCGCCACCTCCGGCGCCGCGCCCTCCGACCAGGGCCTGGTCTCCGGCCTGATCAACACCTCCCGGCAGATGGGCGGCGCGCTCGGCCTGTCCGTCCTGTCCACGGTCGCCGCCACCCGGATCGAGTCCGGCCACGGCGGCCCGGCCGCGATGGCCCACGGCTACGGCCTCGCCTTCCAGGTCGGTACGGTCATCCTGCTGGCGAGCGTGCTGCTGATGGTCCTCGCCCTGCCGCGCCGCCCCGAGGACGCCCACCATGCCTGACGCCCGCCCCGCCACCGCCGCCTCCCCCTTTCCCGCCACCGGCCGCCGCGTCCTGGTCAGCGGCGCCTCGCGCGGCCTCGGCCGGGCCGTGGCGCACGCCTTCGCGGAGAACGGCGACCGGGTGGCGGTCCATTACGGCTCCCGGCGCGCGGACGCCGAGGAGACCCTCGCCGCGCTGCCCGGCAGCGGCCACGTCCTGCTCGGCGCCGACCTCGCCGACCCGTCCGGCGCCGCCGCCCTGATCGGCGCGGCCGTCGAAGCTCTCGGCGGCCTCGATGTCCTGGTGAACAACGCCGCCGTCAACACCCCGCACCCGCCCGCCACCACCCCGTACGACGAGTGGACCGCCGCCTGGCAGCAGCACGTCGCGGTCAACCTGCTCGGTACGGCCCACCTCAGCCACGGCGCGGCCCAGGCGATGATCGCGCAGGGCACCGGCGGCCGGATCGTCGGCATCGGCTCCCGCGGCGCCTTCCGCGGCGAGCCCGACCACCCCGCCTACGGCGCCACGAAGGCCGCCGTGCACGCCCTCGGCCAGTCGCTCGCCGTCGCCCTCGCCCCGCACGGCATCGCGGTGGCCTCCGTGGCGCCCGGGTTCATCGACACGGACCGGGTGGCCCACCGCCTGACCGGCGCCGAGGGCGCGGCGATCCGCGCGCAGAGCCCGTTCGGCCGGGTCGCCGCCCCGGAGGAGGTCGCGGCGGCCGTACGGTGGCTCGCCTCGCCCGAGGCCCAGTGGAGCTCGGGCGCCGTGCTCGACCTCAACGGGGCGTCGCACCTGCGGACGTGACGGGCCGGGAGCACGCGGGCTCAGGCGGCGGACTCCCGTGTGCCGGACGCGGACTCCCGGGCGCCGGACGGCGGTTCGCCGGACGGCGGTTCGGCGGACGAGGGGAAGCAACGGCGGGCGGCGAGGGCCACGTGCACGAGGCCGATGAGGACGGGGACCTCGATGAGGGGCCCGACGACACCGGCGAGCGCCTGGCCGGAGGCGGCGCCGAAGGTGGCGATGGCGACCGCGATGGCCAGCTCGAAGTTGTTGCCCGCGGCGGTGAAGGCCAGCGTGGTGGCGCGCGGATGATCCAGCCCGGCGGCCCTGCCCCACGCCATCGACCCGGTCCACATGACGGCGAAGTAGACCAGCAGCGGCAGGGCGATGCGGACGACGTCCAGCGGCCGGGAGGTGATCGCGTCGCCTTGCAGGGCGAAGAGCACGACGATGGTGAACAGCAGCCCGTACAGGGCGAAGGGGCCGATACGCGGAATGAGCTTCGCCTCGTACCAGTCCCGCCCCCTGGCCTTCTCGCCGATGCGGCGGGTGAGGTAGCCGGCGGCGAGCGGAATGCCCAGGAAGACCAGCACCGAGCGGGCGATCTCCCACGTCGATACGTCCAGCCCGGTCTGCTCCAGACCGAGCCACCCGGGCAGGACGGAGAGGTAGAACCAGCCGAGCCCGGCGAAGGCGACCACCTGGAAGACGGAGTTGAGGGCGACCAGGACGGCGGCGGCCTCGCGGTCGCCGCAGGCCAGGTCGTTCCAGATGATGACCATGGCGATGCAGCGGGCCAGCCCCACGATGATCAGCCCGGTGCGGTACGCGGGCAGGTCCGGCAGGAAGATCCAGGCGAGCGCGAACATCACCGCCGGGCCGAGCACCCAGTTCAGCAGCAGCGAGGGAACCAGGAGGCGGCGGTCCCGGGTGACCGTGTCGAGGCGGTCGTAACGGACCTTGGCCAGCACCGGGTACATCATCACCAGCAGCCCGAGCGCGATCGGCAGGGACACACCGGTGACGGTCACCTTCGCCAGCGTGTCCCCGAGCCCGGGCACGAGGCGCCCGAGGCCGAGGCCGACGGCCATCGCGGCCAGGATCCACAGGGCGAGGTAGCGGTCGGTGAACGACAGACGGGCCGCCACGGGCGCGGCCGCCGTGCCGGGAGCGGCGCTCACGAGGCGGTCCCGGAGGGCGTCGGGCCGTCCACGGCACGGCTGAGGGCCCCGGCGAGGCGGTCGGTCATCTGCGGAAGCAGCCGGTAGTACACCCATGTCCCGCGCCGTTCGGAGGCGATGAGCCCGGCCTCGCGCAGGAGTCTGAGGTGGTGCGAGATGGTCGGCTGCGACAGGTCGAAAGCCGGGGTGAGCTCACAGACGCACACCTCGCCACCGGCGCGGGAGGCGATCAGCGACAGCAGCCGCAGCCGGACGGGGTCGCCCAGGGCCTTGAAGACCTTCGCCAGTTCCTCCGCCTGCTCCTCGGCCAGCGGTGCGGTCAGCAGGCCGGGGCAGCAGCCGTCGGGCTCGTCCTGCCCGAGGATCCGCGGTTCTTGTTTCGACATGCTTCTATATTGACGCCTGTCGATGCAGACCGCAAAGTGGTACCGACGCACTGTACGAACAGGCTGTCTCGGCAGCCATCGAATCAAGCTGTGGGGAGACCGCCATGTCCCGTGTCCAGCTCGCTCTGCGCGTCGCCGACCTGGAAGCCTCGATCGCCTTCTACTCGAAGCTCTTCGCCACCGCCCCGGCCAAGCGCCGGCCGGGGTACGCGAACTTCGCCGTCGCCGAGCCGCCGCTCAAGCTCGTCCTCATCGAGGGCGCGGCCGGCCAGGACACCCGCCTGGACCACCTCGGCGTCGAGGTCACCGACGGCGAGGAGGTCACCGCCGCCGCCACCCGCCTCAAGGAAGCCGGTCTCGCGACCTCCGAGGAGAACGACGTCTCCTGCTGCTACGCGCTCCAGGACAAGGTCTGGGTGACCGGCCCGGGCAACGAGCCGTGGGAGGTCTACGTCGTCAAGGCGGACGTCGGCATGCCGGGCGGCGGCGCCGGCGCGCCCGGGGAGAGCGTCGGCACGACCGGCGAGGGCGCCGACACCGCGCCGCGGGCGTGCTGCCGCGCCACCGCCTGACGGCCGTGCCCCGGGCCTTCCCTCCGCCGGAAGCCTTCCCTCCGCCGGGGCGCGGTGGCAGCGTCACGGCATGGCGAACATCCCCGCGGATCTTTCGTACACCAAGGACCACGAATGGGTCCGGGTCAAGGACGATCAGGCCACCGTCGGCATCACCGACCACGCGCAGCGTCAGCTCGGTGACATCGTCTATGCCGAACTGCCCAAGCAGGGCGAGCGGTTCGAGGCGGGCGACGCGTTCGGCTCGCTGGAGTCGGTCAAGGCCGTCACCGAGGTCTACGTACCGCTGACCGGTACGGTCCTCGCGGTCAACGACACCGTCAACGACGCCCCGGAACAGATCAACGACGAGCCGTACGGCGGGGGCTGGCTGGTCGTCCTCCGGCTGTCCCGGCCCGGCGAACTCGACGGCCTGCTGGACGCGAAGGGCTACGAGGCATACATCCGGGAGGAGACGGCGGGCTGACCCCCGTCATCCGGGAGGAGGTGACGGACCGGCCCCCGTCATCCGGGAGGAGGTGACGGACCGGCCCCCGTCATCCGGGAGGAGGTGACGGACCGGCCCCCGTCATCCGGGAGGAGGTGACGGACCGGCCCCCGTCATCCGGGAGGAGGTGACGGACCGGCCCCCGTCATCCGGGAGGAGGTGACGGACCGGCCCGTCATCCGGGAGGAGGTGACGGACCGGCCCCGCCGCCCGCTACAGCCACCCGTTCTGCCGGGCGGTCCGCACCGCCTCCATACGGTTGCGCGTCCCCGTCTTGCCGATGGCGGCCGACAGATAGTTGCGCACGGTCGCCTGCGACAGGTGCAGCTTCCCGGCGATGTCGGCGACGGTCGCCCCGTCCACGGCCGCGGTCAGCACGTCGCGCTCGCGCTGGGTCAGCGGATTCGGCCCCGCGCTGAGCGCCGCCGCGGCCAGCCCCGGGTCGATCACCCGCTCCCCGGCCAGCACCCGCCGGATCGCCGCCGCCAGGTCCTCCACCGGCCCGTCCTTGACCAGGAACCCGGACGCCCCCGCCTCCATCGCCCGCCGCAGATACCCCGGCCGCCCGAACGTCGTCACGATCAGCACCTTGCACGACGGCAGCGCCTCCCGCAGCTCCGCCGCCGCGTCCAGCCCGCTGCGCCCCGGCAGCTCGATGTCCAGCAGCGCGATGTCCGGCCGCGCCTCCAGCGCCGTCGGCACGATCTCGTCCCCGGCCGACACCTGGGCGACGACCTCCATGTCGTCCTCAAGGTTGAGCAGCAGCGCGAGGGCGCCCCGCATCATTCCCTGGTCCTCGGCGAGGAGAACTCGCGTACATCTCACGGGGCGCTCGCCGGGTGTGTCAGTCATAGGGCCAGACTAGACACCGCCAGCCCCACCCGGAACGACCGGGCGAGGCTCCATCCTCGCTGGTCAGCCGCAGAACGACGACGTTACGGCGGACTTGCCGGCTGGTGCTGCCGCCGACGGTTCCCAGGCCGGCGCGGCCGCCCTGGAAATCTTGCGGGGGTACCCGAAGAGGTTCACCCTGGTTTGCAGGCGCACATTTCTGCAACGCCTGTATCGGCCTCGGTAGATCCTTCCGGACAAACGGCGTTGTTCCTCGGAGTGTCACGCGTCGCCAACACCGCTCGCTGATCGCCTAGGAGAGTCCCATGAGTGAAAGACCAAGTGTTCCGGACCGCATCAAGAACATCGCGGATCCAGAAAAACGGCAACGCGCACTGAGCAAGTGGGCGCACGGAATGACCTCTTCAGGGGCTGAAGTCCGCCGTCTCCCACGGCGCTTCAGGAACATGACCGAGGAGCAGCGAAAGGACGCGATCACCCGCGATGCCGGCAAAGGCGCGGACCGGCACTGGGCGTCCGGTGAGGCGACCGACAAGGCACAGCACAGCGAGCGGCCTCCCTCGACCCGTGGCTGACCAAGGCCTCGGGAAGCGTCCATCACCGGCCACGCCCTCGGGCGGACCGGTGATGGAGACTGGTGCGCCCCTTTTCAGCCCGTCCGCGGCGAAGTGCGGGCGGGGCCGGTGGGCCGGGAGGCAGCCGCGTCCGTGATGTGGACCATGTTCTGGCCCGTCTCGCCTGCCCGGCAGGAGACCACTCGGCCGTCGGGGAAGCGGTAGCGGTTCACGAAGGAGGCGTCCACGCTGATGTCGGCCCAGGTCATGTGCGCCGGCAGATCGGCCGTGGCGCGCAGCCGGAGGTCGTACGTCACCGACTTCCCGGCCCTCACGACACCGTCGGTCACGAAGCGGCCGGACGCGTCGCTGTCCACGGGAGTCCACTTGCCGGTCTTCTGGGATCTGTACTCGAACGCCATGAACCCGCCGATCACCGGGTCCTCGTCCTCCACCTGCCGCCAGGCGTAGACGGACATGCCGAGCGTCTTCAAGGTCGTACTGCCGATGTTGGTCACCGTCGCCCGGAACGACCGCCAGCCGCCACCCCGGACGACCGGGCCGTCGGCATCGGTCTGGACGAGCTTGATGGTCTTCTGCTCGTAGTCACCGCTCGCGGTGGAGACGTCGTAGCAGCTGGGCAGTTGCTCTCCGGCCTGCCCGGCCGCGTACGCGCCGGGGGCCGCCACCAGGGCGGCCGCCGGAAGAACGGCCGCGGCGAGGGCCGTGGTCAGGGCGCGGCGAACAATCATCGGGTACCTCTTCCGGTCGGGCCTGTGACAACACTGATCAGCGTTGGTCAACTGGGTTGACCCGCGAGCCGGGTGGAGGGTTGTGCTCCCATGGCGACGACGAGGGGCCGCCCGGGAGCCGGCCGGAGAATCACCCGGACGGTACGCGGGCGGGCGGAGTGGTGGGGGGTGGGCGAGGTAGCCATACGGGTACTGCACCGCGTATCCAGGGAGGCACCTTGAAGCGTTCGCGATCTTCAGCGGTCGGCGTTGTGCTCGCCGCCGCTGTCCTGTGTCTGACCAATCCCACGAGCGCCCAGGCGGCGACCGGCACCCTGACGGTCAACGGCAAGGAGAAGTTCGTCAATCCGCACGACGGCGCGTGTTTCTCCTGGCCCAGGAAAGGCCTCGACATCAAGAACCAGACGAACCGTGAAGTGGTCGTGTACCGGGGCACGAACTGCACCGGCACCGTCGGCCAAGTCGTCCCGCCGGGCAAGTCGGCAAAGGCGCCACGGGGCGTGAGCCTGAAGATTCAGGGCTGACACGCGAGGACGGAACGCACCTCGGCGCTGGTCGGCCGGTCGCCCGGCAGCGGGCTCAGCATGGCCTCGATCAGTCTGCCGAACAGGCCCGGGACGGTCACCGGGCGGTGCGGGGCGGTGGCGGCGGTTTTCCGTTGCACGGCGCGCGGCGCGCCGTCGGGGTAATCCACGTGCCGCCGCCCCGTCGCGCTGAGGAAGAAAGAGGCGCCCAGCGCGTACACGTCCGATGCGGTGGTGGGCGCCGCCGTTCCCGTTTCCAGAATGCTCCGGGAGATTTCCGGGCTTTCGTAAGGGACGAGGCTGCCCGGGTACGGGAAATCGACCGCGTCCGGCACCGTTCCGCCGTGCGCCAGGGCGAGGCCGATGAGCGTGGCGGTGCCGGCGGGGCCGATGATCAAGTGGTCCGGCCGGATGTCCCCGTGGACCCACCCCGCCTCGTGCAGCGCGACGAGCGCGTCGGCACACGCGTGCGCGGCGTCGAGGGGTGGCGGGACCCCGCCCTCGCGCTGCGGCTCCCACAGTTCGTACAGGCTGGGTCCTTCGTGCCACGGCTGCGCGTTCCAGGTCCCGTACGGCCACGTCCCGTAGACCGCGAACGTATCCAGCAGCTGGAGGACCACGGCCTCGCGGGCCGGGGCCACACCGGTCCAGTCCTGCCCGGGATGATCGTCCGACTCGGGTACGGGGCGCCCGACCTTCACGGCGTACCGCTCCGCCGCGGTCCGTACGTCCCAGACGGTGGACCCGCGGCGATTGGTCACCAGGCGCACCCCGGTGGGGGTGAGGGCCACGGCCACGCCGTTCGGGAGGGGGCAGGGGGAGCAGGGTTCCACGGTGCCGTTCCCTTCCCGCTAGGCCTTCGGCGCGCGGATGGTGCGCGGCCGTCGGACGTGCTCGTCGAACCGGATGTGCGCCCCACACGTCTCCCGCGTGTGCTTCGCCGCCCAGGCGTCCAGCGCCCGCGGGTCGGTGACCCGGGGCGAGCGGGCCCAGCAGGGGCCGGACGCGTCTTCGTGTACGCATTCCAGGCGGTAGGTGGCGGGCTGTTCCGAGGTCATTGCGTGCCCCTCTCGTGTACCGGTTTCCTGACCAGCCAACTCCGGTACGGATTCCGGCGGTACGGTGCTCACCGAGGCGCAGTTTTAACGTCCTTAAACGGGAGTTGAGCGGCCATGGCACAGCGGACACCCAACTGCGCGTTGCGACGTCTGTTCACGGAGAGCGGCTGGTCCCTCGATCAGTGCGCGCGGGCGGTCAACCGGGTGGGCACCGAGGTCGGCAGAACACTTCGGTACAACGAGTCCGCCGTGCATCACTGGCTCGGCGGTACGTTGCCGCGCGAGCCCGTGCGGCCCATCGTCCTGGAAGCGTTCGCGCGGAGGCTCGGCCGTCCCGTCACCCATGCCCAGGCCGGATTTCCCGTGCCGGCCGTTCAGGCGTCCGAATTCGTGGGTACGTTGGAAGGGCTGGTCGAATTGGGGAGCATGGACGTGGACCCTTCGCGGCGTGGGCTGTTGGGAGCCGGACTGTTCTCCGTCGCCCTGACCATTCCTGGCTGGCAGGACGTCGTGGCGAGGGCGGAAGGCATCCGGACCGGGAAGAGCGCGCACATCGGCATGAGCGATGTGCGGATGGTCGTCGCCATGTCGGAGCGCGTATCGGAGCTGGACGACGAATTCGGTGGGCGCTACGCGCGGCCCATGGCGGCGTCATTCCTGATCAATACGGTGGCACCGGCCCTCGCGGCGGACGGTACGGAAGAGGTCCGAACGGCCTTGCGGTCCGCCGCGTCGATTCTGTGTTACCGCACCGGCTACATGGCCGTGGACGAGGGGGAACACCACCTGGCGCAGCAGTACTACCTCAAGGCGCTGGAGCTGGCGGGGGCGGCAAACGATCCCTTCGCGTACAGCACGGTCCTCCGCGGGATGAGCGTACAGGCGATCAACCTCGGCCATGGCGCCGATTCCCTGCGGCTCGCGGACGCTGCTGGTGCCGTGTCGCCGCAGGCGGGGCCGCGGATGCGGGCGTTCCTGGCGGGGCAGCAGGCGCACGCCGCGGCGCGCACGGGGGACCGGGCAGGTGCGCTGAGCCATATCCGCGCGGCGGAATCCGCGATGGAGCGGGCCGAAACGCAGGTGCGGATGTGGGGCTCGTACAGTGCCACCGCGCTCTGCTACCACACCAGTCAGGTGCGCTACGAATTCGGTGACAAGGCCAGGGCTCTCCAGGCGATGGAGGAGGCGGACCGGGTACGCCAAAGCGTGTACCGGCGCGATCGCGTCCACTATCGCGGCCTGCTCGCCGAACGCCAACTGGAACTCGGCCACCTCGAAGCCGCCTGCCACACCTGGAACCTGGCGCTGGACGACTACCCGCTCGTGAAGTCCGGCCGAGCCGACGACCGTATGCGGCGGATGGCCGCGTTCATCCGTCCGTACCGGAAGAACGCCGCCGCCCGCGCGCTGTACGAGCGGGCCCGGCCGCTGCTCAAGGTCTAGTACCGGCCGCGTAGCAGGCATCCGGATCGTCGCCTCCGGCCGGCGCCGTGGCGGCGATGATGGCGTCAAGCTTCTTCCGTGCGGCCAGCAGGCCGGACATGGCCTCGTTGATGCGTTCCCGTTCCCGGTTCAGGTCGGGCAGCAGGCCGGCGCAGGCTGGTGTCAGGGTCTGCCCGTCATCGACCATGCAGGGCAGCAGTTCGGCGATCGTGGCGGTGCTGAGACCGGCGCCGAGCAGCATGCGGATGCCCCGGACGGTGACGATGTCCTCTTCCGTGAACTCGCGATATCCGCTCGGCCGCCGCGACGGCCTGAGGAGCCCCTGTTCCTCGTAATAGCGCAGCAGGCGTGGGCTGACGCCGGTCAGCCGGGAGAATTCTCCCATGCGCATGTGACGACCACCACGTCCAGTTGACTCTCACACCGATGTGAGACAGCAGTCTATTCCGCATGACGCATCAGCAGCCAACAAGCCCCCGGCGCACGCCCGTTACTGTCATCGGCCTCGGCCCCATGGGTCTCGCCCTCGCCGGCGCGCTTTTGCAGCACGGCCACCCCACGACCGTCTGGAACCGCACTCCGGAGAGAGCCGACAGCCTTGTCATCAAGGGCGCCCACCGCGCGGGGACCGTCGCCGAGGCGGTGGCCGCGAGCCCCGTCACGGTCGTCTGTCTCAAGGACTACGGGACCATGTACGCGGTCCTCGACTCCGCCGGTGACGCTTTGATGGGACGCGTGCTGGTCAACCTCAACTCCGGTACTCCGAATGAGGCGCGTGCGGCGGTGAGCTGGGCAAACGGGCGAGGCGCCGCCTACCTGGGCGGCGCGATCATGGTGCCGCCGCCGCTCGTCGGGCACCCCGGGTCCGTCTTCCTCTACAGCGGCCCACAGGATGTCTTCGACGAGCACCGGGCGACGCTGGCGAGCATGGGCGGCCCCCGGTACCTCGGCACCGATCCCGGCCTGGCGGTGCTATACAACACGGCACTGCTCGACATGATGTACGCGACCATGAACGGTTTTCTGCACGCCACGGCGCTGGTCGGGTCGGCGGGCGTCTCGGCCGTCACGTTCGCCGACCTCGCACTCGACTGGTTCATGCCCGCGGTGGTGAACGCGACTCTCACCGAGCAGGCTCCTGCCCTGGACAAGGGCGATTACCCCGGTGAGGCGGGCACCATGGAGATGAACCTCCAGGCGCTTGAGCACATCACCCGCACCAGCGTGGAGCAGGGCGTCCACTCCGACCAGCCGCGGCTGATGAAGGCGATCGCCGAGGAGGCGATCGCCGCTGGCCACGGTGGCGAGAACTACCTGGCTGTGTTCGAGGTCTTCAGGAAGGCGGCACGGGACCGGTCGGCCGCGGCGCCGGCGCTCAGAGGTGGGAGCTGATCACGCCACCGGCGCTGAGCACGATGTACACGCCGTTGGCGACGCCCCCGGTGTCGTGCTGGTTCGCCTCCAGCGTGCCGACCACGCCGTCGTGGCCGATGATCTGCGCGCGGTAGTGGAGTTCGCCGGCCTTGGTGACCTTGGCCGTCCAGCCGCCCGCGAGCTTGAAGGTGCCCGGCCCCTGGTGTTCGCCGCCCATCCAGGCGTGGACCTGGCCGTCGAGCGTGAGCACGACGTACATGCCGTTGGCGTCGAGCCCGGTGTCCTTGCCGTTCGCCTCCAGCGTGGCCAGGACGTCACCGCGATTGATGATCTTGACGCGGTAGTGCTGCTCGCCGAGCTTGCGGATCTCGGCCTTGCTGCCGTCCGGCAGGGGCTGGGTGCGCACCGGGGACGACCCCTTGGCCGTGCCGGTGCGCGCGCCGCCCGCCTTGGTCTCGGCGGCGGCCATGCCCATGTCCGTATCCGTGTGGCCCGTGGCGGCGTGGCTGCCGGCGGCGGCCTTGGTGCCGGTGGTGTCCGAGCCGGAGCAGGCGGTCAGGGTCAGACCGGCGGTGGCGATCAGGGCCGCGGCGGCGACGCGCAGGGTGCGGCGGCGGGCGGTGCGGGCGGTGGTGCTGGAGCTCATTCCGGATCCCCCAAGGGCGGTCGGTGGCGTTTTCTGCTCGGTACGTCACCGATCCTGGCCGGGACCGCTATCGCACGGCTGGCGCTTCGCTAACGCCCGGCTGACACGGGGCGCGGCGGTCGCTGCTGCGCCGCCGTCAGGGCGCGTACGACGAGGACACCGGCCACGGCCGCGCCCACGACCGCCACGTCGGCCAGCAGCAGGAGCCGTACGTCCGAGTAGGCGCGCGCGATGACGTCATCCGTGGAGTCGGCGTACATCAGCCCCACCCCACTCACCATTCCCGCCAGCCACAGCCCCCACCACCAGTTCACGGAGCGCGGCAGCCGCTCTCCGGGGGCGCTCTGCCGGTGGACGTCCGCGACGATTCCGCGCGGCACCCACAGGTTCATGATGGGCATGATCCAGCCGAGGTAGACCCATGGTCCGGCGTAGCGCGGCGGCTGCCCCGAAATGACGCGCGCGTTGTCCCGTACGCGCACCAGCCACACCAGGAAGGCGACCGCGCACAGCAGCGTGGCCGCGTCCCCCAGCGAAGTGACTATGTGGTACGCGTCCTCCAGCCCGGTCAGCGGGCGGTGCCGGCCGTTGCCCTGGTCCGGCAGCCCGGAGGACGGCTGCCCCGCCGTGGCGAGCCGGACCTGCCACACGGCCCGGGCCACCCAGGCGGCGCCGGCGAGGACCAAGCCGGTGATCGCGATACTGGCCGCACCCCGGACGGGTTGCAGGGCGGGCTGTGCAGTGGGCTGTGGGGTGTCGTCGTTCACCCGGTCATCCTGACCCAAGGCGAGCCCCTGATGCCAACCATGATCACTGACGTGCCGTCACCTCTGCCCCGCCGTCCACCTCCTCACTGTCCACCGGCAGCTCCACCACCAGCCGGAACCCCCGCCGCCCGTCCGGTCCCGAGTCCAGCGTGCCCCCGGCCGCCGCGAGACGTTCCGTGAGGCCCTTGAGGCCGGTGCCTCCGGAGGTGACGGGCGCCGCGGACGGCGCGGCGGGGCCGCGGCCGTCGTCGGTGACGGTCAGGCGGGCGCGCCCGGCGGAGGCGTCGGTGCGGACCTCGATCTCGCAGCGGGTGGCGCCGCTGTGGCGCACGGTGTTGGTGACGCCCTCGCGCACCACCCAGCCGAGCAGCGCGCTCGTCTGCGGGGGCAGCGGCGGGCCGGATTCACGGACGACGGGTTCGATGCCGGCGGCCTGGAGGGCGGACCGGGCGCGGTCCAGTTCCGTACCGAGGCTGCCTTCGCGGTAGCCGGTCACCGCCTCGCGGATCTCGGTCAGCGCCTGGCGGCCCACCGCCTCGATGTCGGCGGCCTGGCCCAGCGCCGCGTCCACGTCGCGCGGCGCCAGCCGCCGTACCGCCTCCGCCTTGACGACGATCACCGAGAGGGTGTGGCCGAGCAGGTCGTGCAGGTCGCGGGAGAAGCGCAGGCGCTCCTTCTCCACCGCGGTGCGGGCCAGCTCCTGGCGGGTCGCGTCGAGCTGCTTGATGGTGTCGAAGAGGTGCAGGACGGTGGCGGCGATCATGCCGGAGAAGAAGGTGGCGTAGCCGATGGCGGCGGACATCCAGTGGTCGGCGAAGCGCCAGCCCGAGATGGTGCCCGCCGAGCCGCTGATGACCACCAGCACGACGAAGTGCGGTCTGCCGCGCAGGGTCCGGACCGCGCCGGAGGCCAGCGACAGGAGCGGGAAGAACAGCAGCCAGGCGTGGCCGAAGGTGAGTGCGATGGCGTAGGTGACCGCGGTCAGGGCGGCGAAGCCGTACAGCGGGACCCGCGAGTCGCGGTAGCGCGGGTTGAAGGCCGAGAAGACGACGAAGATGTAGATCGAGTTGAAGGCGAGCAGGCCGAGCCCGGCCAGCCAGGTGTTCTGGTCCCTGCCGCTGATGATGTTGGACAGGGCGCCGACGCTCATCAGCAGCCACGGCAGGAAGGTCTGGGGGCGCGGGCCCTTGCCCTTGGCGTACATGGAGGACCCGTGGCGACGACGGGCCGTGGCCGCCACGCCCGCGCCCCGCCCGTCGTCGAGGTCGAGCAGGCCGGTCCAGCCGGGGGCGGCCGGCTTGCAGGTACGGGTACGACGGGAACGGACACGGGCACGGATACGGGCGCGAAGTCCGCCGGGGCGGCCTCGCCCGCCGTCCTGTCCGTCGCACCCGTTCTCCTCGGGTCCGTTCTTCTCGGGCCCGTTCTTGTCGGCCTGCCGGTTCCTGCGCACGTTCCGTACTGCCTCTTCCCTGTTCCGCGCCGCTGTCCGCGCTCCTGCGCGCGTCGCTCGCGACGCTACCGAGGCCGCCCTCGGGCCCGGCAGGGGTGAATGTACGCGGCCGATGGGGACAAATGTCATGGAGGCGGGCGGGTCGGCGGGGCGCGCTTGGCTGACGGGCCGTCAGGGGTTCCCGGCTCCTGCCGGATCGGCTATACATGGAAGCCGTCGGATAGAACGCGTTCTAGAACGGGACGCCCGGGTACGGTCGCCGGCCATGGCCGGACCGGACCACGGACCGCCGACCGCAGGCGACCCCGGCACGGCCGACGGTGCGGACGGCCGCGTCGGGGTCTTCACACCGTGGTGAAGGAGCAGCAGCCCCATGCCCATCGACGCCGCCCAGGCCACCTCCGCCGAACCGCGGACCACCGACCTCGCCTGGGAACCCAAGGACGTCCTGCTCTACCACCTCGGCATCGGCGCCGGCGTGCCCGCCGCCGACCCCGGCGAGCTGCGCTACACCCTGGAGAGCAAGCTGCACGTGCTGCCCAGCTTCGCGACGGTGGCGGGCGGCGGCATGGCGCTGGCCGGGGGCCTCGGCGCGCCGGGTATCGACGTGGACCTCGCCGCCGTACTGCACGGCGGCCAGACCGTGACCCTGCACCGGCCCATTCCCGTACGGGGGCGCGCCGTCCAGAAGTCCACCGTCCCGGCCGTGTACGACAAGGGGAAGGCCGCGGTCATCGTGCTGCGTACCGAGACGGCTGATGATGACGGGCCGCTCTGGACGTGCGACACGCAGATCTTCGTCAAGGGGGAGGGCGGGTTCGGCGGTGAGCGGGGCCCGTCCAGCCGCCCGACGCTGCCCGAGCGCGCGCCGGACCGTACCGTCGAGCGGCACGTACGGGAGGACCAGGCGCTGCTCTACCGCCTGTCCGGCGACTGGAACCCGTTGCACGCCGACCCCGACTTCGCCAAGCTCGCCGGCTTCGACCGGCCGATCCTGCACGGGCTCTGCACGTACGGCATCACGCTGAAGGCGGTGGTGGACGAGGTGCTGGACGGCGACGTGGCGCGCGTCGCCGCGTACTCGACCCGGTTCGCGGGGGTGGTCTTCCCCGGCGAGACGCTGCGCGTACGCATGTGGCAGGAGCCCGAACGGGTCCTCGTGTCGGTCACGGCGGCCGACCGGGACGACGCGCCGGTCCTGGCGGACACCGCCGTCACCGTCAGCCCGTCGGGCGTGTAAGGCATACCCGAGCACGTACCGGCATTCCCGGGCATGCAGGGGCATCCCCGAGCGTGCAAGGACATTCCCGGGCCGCCCCGCCCGGCAGGTGATCATCCGACCCCGCCGCCCCGCGAAGGGAGCGCATCATGCGCGCAGCGATTCAGCACCAGACAGGGCAGGAGAAGCTGGAAGTCCTCGACGGTATCGAGGCGGTGGGGTTCGGGCCGGGGAAGGTGCGCATCCGCATCCGGGCGACCGGGCTGTGCCACTCGGACCTGTCCGCGATGAGCGGGGTACTGCCGCAGCCCGCGCCGTTCGTCCCCGGGCACGAGGGCGCGGGCGAGATCACGGAGGTGGGCGAGGGCGTCCAGGGGCTCGCGGTGGGCGACCGGGTGCTGATGTGCTGGCTGCCCGCCTGCGGTACGTGTCCCTCCTGCAAGCGCGGCCAGACCCAGCTGTGCCTGGCCGGGTTCATGAACGCCGGAACCCCCAACTTCCGCCGCCCCGGCGCCGACCCGTCCGATGTCTTCGGCTTCGCGGGCACCGGCACCTTCGCCGAGGAAGTGGTGGTCGCGGCCAACTGCGCCGTACCGATTCCGGACGACGTGCCGTACGAGATCGCGGCGCTGATCGGCTGCGGGGTGACGACGGGGCTGGGCGCCGCCATGAACACCGCGCGGGTGGAACCCGGGGCGTCCGTCGCGGTGATCGGCTGCGGCGGCGTCGGGATCTCGGCCGTCCAGGGCGCGCGGGTGTGCGGGGCCGCGCAGATCGTCGCGGTGGACCCGGTGGCCGCGCGCCGCGAGGCGGCGCTGCGCTTCGGCGCCACGGAAGCGGTCGCCCCGGAGGAACTGGCCGACGCCAGACAGCGGGTCACCGCGGGCGAGGGCTTCGACTACGTCTTCGAGGTCGTCGGCAAGTCCGCCACGGCGCGCACCGCCTACGAGACGACGCGGCGCGGCGGCACGCTCTGCGTGGTCGGCGCGGGAGCGATGGACGACCACTTCCAGGTCAACATGTTCGAGCTGTTCTTCGACGAGAAGCGCATCCTGCCGTCGCTGTACGGGGGCGGGGACGTGCTGCGCTCCTACGAGCGGGCCATCTCCCTGTGGCGGGCGGGCCGGATCGACCTGGCGGGGCTGATCACCCACCGGGTGCGGCTCACCGAGATCAACGAGGCGCTGGAGCAGATGCGGACCGGCGTGGCGCTGCGTACGTGCATCGAGATGTGATCCGTCCCGGCGCGGGTGAGACGCTCCGGCGGACGAGAGGAACGCGGGCGCGACGGCCCCCGACGAACGAGAGGAACGCGGGCGCGACGGCCCCCGACGAACGAGAGGAAGCCGACAACGTGAGCGCTCCCACTGAACGGCCGCTCGACGGACTGACCGCGATCGTCACCGGCGCCGCCCGCGGCCTCGGCCGGGCGGAGGCGCGGGAACTGGCGCGGCTCGGCGCGGCCGTCGTCGTCAACGACTACGGGCAGCCCGGCCGGGACGGCTCCGGTGCGGCGTCGGCGGCCCCGGCCGAGGAGACCGCCGAGGAGATCCGTGCCGCGGGCGGCGAGGCCGTCGCGCACGTCGGCGATGTCGCGGACCACGACACGGCCCGCGACCTGGTCCACCAGGCCGTCGCCCGCTGGGGGAAGCTGGACATCCTGGTCAACAACGCGGGCATCCTGCGCGACCGGATGATCTTCTCCATGACCGAGAACGAGTGGGACTCGGTGATCCGCGTCCATCTCAAGGGCCACTTCAACACCACTCATTTCGCCGCCGCCCACTGGCGCGAGCGTTCCAAGGCCGCCGGCGCCGCCGTCTACGGGCGGATCGTCAACACCTCCTCCGAGGCGTTCCTCGCGGGCTCGGCGGGCCAGCCCAACTACGCGGCGGCCAAGGGCGGCATCGTCGGCCTCACCACGTCCTCGGCGCTCGCGCTGGCCAAGTACGGCGTCACCGTCAACGCCATCTGCCCGCGCGCCCGCACCCGGATGACCGAGGACGTGTTCGCCGGGTTCGAGGTACCGCGGGACGGGACCCTCGACCCGCTGGCGCCCGAGCACGTCGCGCCACTGGTCGGCTACCTGGCCTCGCCCGCCGCCGCGCGGCTCAACGGGCAGCTGCTCGTGGTGCACGGCGGCATGGTCGCGGTGATCGAACGGCCCAAGGTGGCGGCCCAGTTCGACACGGCGAAGGACGCGTTCACGTACGCGGAACTGGACGGGCTGCTGACGCCGTACTACGAGGAACGCCCGCCGGGCGAGACGTTCGCGGCGGCGGAGGTGTTCGGTCTGAAGAGGCGCTGAGGTATCGGGCCGGTTCAGTGGATGATCGACACGATCCGGCAGGCGGCTGCCGCCAGGTCGCGGCGGCCGTCGATACGGGCACGGGCCAGCGCGGTGTCCGGCTGGATGCCGCGCGTGCACAGGCGCCAGGCGGTCTCCGCGTCCAGCCGGACCAGCGCGGCAGGAGGCGCGGTGGGGCGTGTGCCCGCGGGTTCGGCCAGCGACCAGCGGGCCCCGGTGGCCGTCACGGTCCAGGTGCCGCCGGCCAGACCGTCGATCCGTACCTGGATCTGTGTGCCGACCGGTGCCTCGACGCCGTCCAGGGTGTGGGGCAGCGCCCGCATGAACGTGTCCAGCACCACGGACGGAAGCCGCGGATCGGGGTCGGTGTCCTGCCCGGCCGCGTGCCGGATGTGCTGGCGGTGCGTCCAGAACTCGGTCAGATCGCGTGCGCTGTCCAGCCACATCGGCGCCGGGTCGGCACCGGCCCACGACACGCCCAGTGACGGCGCATGGGGATCGGCGCCCTCGAAGAACCGGGCCACCTGCCCGCCCACCAGGCCGAGGGTGTCGGTGAGCGCGGCCGGGCTCACCCGCGAGAAGGCGTCCACCCATTCCTGGTTGATGCGGTGGATGAACGCCTCCAGCGTCTCGCCCGGCGCGAAGACGGGGCCGTCCCGGTGGCCGTCCCGGTCGCGCGAGAGGCGCCCGTAGAAGTCGCCCAGGAGGTGGGCGACGAGGTCGCGGACGGTCCAGCCCGGCACCGCCTCCCGGCTCCAGTCGGCGGGCGCCAGACCGCGCACCGTGGCCATCAGCGCGGCGTGTTCGGGGGCGAACAGCGGGCGCGCGTCGATCGGAGTGCCGAGCCACGCGTGGTGCGGGTCCTGGGGGAGCGGAGAGTCCATGACCGGAGCCTGCCCACCGCAACGGCCCGGCGGCTACCGAGAATTACCGTTTCTCTCAGGCGTCCTGCGGCTCCTTGGTCCGGCGGTGCCGGCCGTTCGGGGACGCGTCGGCGTTCTCCGAGGCGGCCGGGCCTCGGTGTTTGCCGGAGCCTGCCGCCGTGGCGGCCCGGTCGGCGTCCTGCGGGCGCGCCTGGGTCGTGTCGGTTCGGGCTTCGGACATGGGGGGAGTCACTCCGTCGGATCGCTTACGGCGGTACGCGGCGGGGCCTGTCCCCGCGGCGCCTGGGACGCGCCGCGGCCAGGCCGTCGGTGGCCGGTCGACCGCTGATACTAACGAAGCGAACGATCTTGCTCTACCGGGCCTCCCGGGCCGCCGCCGGGGCCTGTTGCAGTGGTGCTTGCTGCAACGGCACCGGCCTGTACGGAGAGGGATGCGCGGGCACGCCGAACGGTTCCCGGGTCATGGATTCCGCTTGTGCGGATGCGGTGAAGGCGTCGGCGGGTGGGGGCGGCGGCGGTTGCGTATGCGCCGTTGCCGACGGGGGAGTTGAGGGGACGCGGATCCACCGTGCGGGCCGGGCCGGAACGCCGGCGGGCACGAGGGCCCCGGCGGGGGCGGGCGCGTCCGCACCGGGCCCGGCCTCGGCGGACGGGGCGTCGACCGGCTCCTCTGACTCCTCCTGGGACCGCGCCCCCGTCGCGGAGGCCGGCAGCCGGGCCAGCCCGCACGGTACGGCCGGGGTCACGCACGGCAGCCGCAGCTCCCCGTCGGCCGT
This sequence comes from Streptomyces albofaciens JCM 4342, assembly GCF_008634025.1. Classification (NCBI taxonomy): domain Bacteria; kingdom Bacillati; phylum Actinomycetota; class Actinomycetes; order Kitasatosporales; family Streptomycetaceae; genus Streptomyces; species Streptomyces albofaciens. Next base: position 2,164,242 of record NZ_PDCM01000001.1, read on the forward strand.
CCACAGCCCCGTACCCGCCAGCCAGCCGCGCGGAGCGGGCAGCTGCCGCAGCCGCCGCTCCGCGGGCCGCCACACACCCAGCCACGTGCCGGTGACGGCGTCGATGCGGAACGCCACCGCGCTGCTCTCCGGCGCGAGCGCCTGCCCCGGCTGCACGGCGAACGGCCGCAGCGCCGCGTCCGGCAGCCGCAGGCACTCCGGGAAGCGCACCGGCAGCGCGCTGCCGAGCACACCCCAGCCCAGCCGGTCGTGCCCCGCCGCGTCCGACCGCAGCACCAGCAGGCCGCTGTCCGGATCGGCCAGCAGCAGCCGGTCGTTGCTCTCCTCGGTGATCTGGAGCAGCGGACTCACCTCGCCGCCGCGCTCCAGGTCGACCGCCACCGTCTTGGTGCGGCCGTCCAGCTCCTGGTCCAGCGCGAGCAGCCGCCCCGTACGGTCCAGCCAGACGCCGCCCGTGCAGCGGCCCTCGATCTCGGCGACGCAGGCGGGGACGGTGCGGACCTGGCCGGGGACCGGGGAGCGGTGGCCGTCGTGCACCAGCCACAGCACCGTGGAGCGCTCGCCGGGCGCGAGGGCGTAGGCGCGGCTGCCGCAGGGCGCGGCCGGCAGCAGGGTCAGCTCCGCGGCCTCGACGGTGCCGAGCGGGAGCTCGCCGGTGCCGGGGCCGGTCGGGTACAGCAGGCCGAGCGCGTGGCGGTCGGCGGCCCGGCGCCGGATCAGCACCCGGCCGTCCGCCAGCGGCAGCAGCCGGGTGTCCGCCTCCTCGGGCCGGTGGCCGGGCAGCGGGACCGCGTACGGCTCGGGGCCCGCCAGCGTCCAGCGCTCGGGGAACCAGTTCCCGGTGCTCTCGTGCCGGGCCAGCCGGGCGGCGTACGAGCCGTCGGCGGCGATGGTCAGCGCCGCGGGGTGCGGCCGGGTGTCCGGCGTCGCGGCGTCCTCGGTGACACAGGCCGTCATCGAGTGCTCACCTCCTGTCAGTGGGCCCGAAGGTAGTTTTCGCACGCCCAGACGATCAGAGAAGGTTGCGGCAGTTCACGCAAAAGTGTGGCGGATGTCCGGTTCGCCTTGATGTAGCGGGGGAGGGTGTGCTTCACGGAACGGAGGGGAGGTGAGGGGGGTGGGTGCCGTCGTCACGGCGGCCTACAGTTGCCTGGACGATCTACGCGGCTATCCGGTGAAGTGCACCGGTTGTTTCTCTGACGAGTGACCGGCCGGGTGCCGTGGCCCCGGCCGCCGAGCGGCCCGGCACGGGGGCACGGCTGGGAGGTAACCTTCCCCCGTGCCCGTACTGTCTGAAGTCCTCGCCGCGCTCGACGCCCTCTGGCCCCCCGAGCGGGCTGAATCGTGGGACGCCGTCGGCACGGTCTGCGGTGACCCGGACGCCGGGGTGCGCCGGGTCCTGTTCGCCGTCGACCCCGTGCAGGAGATCGCCGACGAGGCGGTCCGGCTCGGCGCCGACCTGCTCGTCACGCACCACCCGCTCTACCTGCGCGGTACGACCACGGTCGCGGCCGGCACCTTCAAGGGCCGCGTCGTGCACACCCTGATCAAGAACGACATCGCGCTGCACGTCGCGCACACCAACGCCGACACCGCCGACCCCGGTGTCTCCGACGCCCTGGCGGGCGCGCTGGACCTGCGGGTCCTCCGCCCGCTGGTGCCGGACGCCACCGACCCCCACGGCCGCCGCGGCCTGGGCCGGATCTGCGAACTGCCGCACCCGATGACGCTGGCCGAGTTCGGCCCGTACGCCGCCGCCCGGCTCCCCGCGACCGCCCAGGGCGTCCGGATCGCCGGCGACCCGGACCGTACGATCCGCACGGTCGCCGTCTCCGGCGGCTCCGGCGACAGCCTCTTCGACGACGTACGGGCGGCGGGCGTGGACGCGTTCCTCACCGCCGACCTGCGCCACCACCCCGCCTCCGAGGCGACCCAGAAGAGTCCGCTGGCGCTGCTGGACGCCGCCCACTGGGCCACCGAGTGGCCCTGGTGCGAGCAGGCGGCGGCCCAGCTCGACGAGATTTCCGACCGGCACGGCTGGAACCTGCGCACCCATGTCTCGCGCACGGTCACCGACCCCTGGACCGCCCACGCGGCGTCCGACGCCCGTACGACCCCGACCACTACCACAGGAGCCCCCCGCTGAACGCCGCGCCCGCCGACCAGATCCGCCTCCTCGACGTCCAGGCCCTGGACGTGAGGCTCAGCCAGCTCGCGCACAAGCGCGAGAACCTCCCCGAGCTGGCCGAGATCCAGACCCTGGAGGGCGACCTCACCCAGCAGCGCGACCTGCTGGTCGCCGCGCAGACCGAGGAGAGCGACACCAGCCGCGAGCAGACCAAGGCGGAGCAGGACGTGGACCAGGTGCGCCAGCGCGCCGCCCGCGACCAGCAGCGCCTGGACTCCGGCGCCATCACCTCGCCCAAGGACCTGGAGAACCTCCAGAAGGAGATCGTCTCCCTCGCCAAGCGCCAGGGCGACCTGGAGGACGTCGTCCTGGAGGTCATGGAGCGCCGCGAGTCCGCCCAGGAGCGGGTCGCCGAGCTGACCGAGCGCGTGGAGTCCGTGCAGGCCAAGGTCAACGACGCGACCGCCCGCCGGGACGCCGTGTGGGCCGAGATCGACGCCGAGGCCGAGACGGTCCGCAAGGAGCGCGAGCTGACCGTCGCCGACATCCCGGCCGATCTGCTGGCCCTCTACGACAAGCTGCGCGAGAAGCACGGCGGCCTCGGCGCCGCCCGCCTCTACCAGCGCCGCTGCGAGGGCTGCCGCCTGGAGCTGGACATCACCGAGCTGAACGACGTGCGCACCGCGCCCGCCGACAAGGTCGTGCGCTGCGAGAACTGCAGCCGCATCCTGGTGCGCACGCCCGACTCGGGCCTGTAGACCGTGGCCCGTACGCTCATCGTCGAGGCCGACGGCGGGTCCCGGGGCAACCCGGGGCCCGCGGGCTACGGCGCGGTCGTCATCGACCCGGAGTCCGGGCAGCCGCTCGCCGAGGCCGCCGAGTACATCGGCACCGCCACCAACAACGTCGCCGAGTACCGCGGCCTGCTGGCCGGCCTGCGCGCCGCGCACGCCCTGGACCCCGACGCCGAGGTGCGGGTGCGGATGGACTCCAAGCTCGTGGTGGAGCAGATGTCCGGGCGCTGGAAGATCAAGCACCCGGACATGCGGCCGCTGGCGTCCGAGGCGCGGACGGTCTTCCCGCCCGGCCGGGTCACGTACGAGTGGATCCCGCGCGAGCAGAACAAGCACGCCGACCGGCTCGCCAACGAGGCGATGGACGCGGGCAAGGCGGGGCGGCAGTGGGAGCCGCGCGACTCCCGCGCCGAACTCGACGCGGGCGGCACGGCGCGCAGCGCGGCGGCGCGGGCGGCCGACGCCGCGGCGGAGGCCGCGGAAGCCGCCGGGGCCGCCGAGCCGAAGGCGCCCCCGGTGGGCTGGGCGTCCGCCGACCTCGGCGCGCCCACCACGCTCGTCCTCCTGCGGCACGGCGAGACGGCCCTCACCCCGCAGAAGCGGTTCTCCGGCAGCGGCGGCTCCGACCCGGAGCTGTCCCCGGCCGGCCACCGCCAGGCCGAAGCGGTCGCCGCCGCGCTCGCCGCGCGCGGCACCGTCCAGGCCGTCGTCAGCTCGCCCCTCAAGCGCTGCCGGCAGACGGCCGAGACCGTCGCGGCCCGCCTCGGCCTGGACGTGCGCGTCGACGAGGGCCTGCGCGAGACGGACTTCGGCGCCTGGGAGGGCCTGACCTTCGCCGAGGTGCAGGAGCGCTACCCGGAGGACCTGGCCGCCTGGCTCGGCTCCGCCAAGGCGGCGCCCACCGGCGGCGAGTCCTTCGCCGCGGTCGCCCGCCGCGTCGCCCTGTCCCGCGACAAGCTGCTGGCCCGGTACGCGGGCCGGACCGTCCTGCTGGTCTCGCACGTCACCCCGGTCAAGACGCTGGTACGCCTCGCCCTCGGCGCCCCGCCGGAGTCGCTGTTCCGGATGGAGCTGTCGGCGGCGTCGCTGTCGGCGGTCGCGTACTACGCGGACGGGAACGCCTCGGTGCGGCTGGTGAACGAGACGGCGCATTTGCGCTGAGCGGCGCCGGGACCGGGGCCGACCGGGGCGGACGGCCGGGACCGGGCGGCCGGGGCGGAGAGCCGGGATCGGGCGGCCGGGGCGGAGAGCGGGGTCGGGCGGCCGTGGCCGAGCGGCCGGGGACGGGCATTCCCGCTGCGGGCCCGGGTTTTCAGCCCCGGGCCCGGGTTTTCCGCCATGCGCCCGGGGCGTCCGTCCCGGGCCCGGGTTTTTCGTCCCGGTCCCGGTTTTCCCGCCACGGGAAAGGCCCGCCGGTCATCGCGCGGGCCATTCCCCCATCCGCGCGGGCCGTTTCCCGTCACCCTCCGGTCGCTTTCCGGTCCGTTCTCCGCCTGGCGTGATCCCTGCGCTCTGCACCGGCTCGGGGCCGGTTCGCACGGCTGGCTTGATTGGTTTCTTGAAGTGCGCTCCCCGCTTTCCTAGCGTCGCTGGCACACCGGGCGCGACCGCGTCCTTCCCCGCCGCATGCGCGCATTCCGCATGCCTTTACGGAGGTTGGTATGCCGAACGAGTACACCGGGCCCGTCGAGATTTCCGCGTCCGTCGCGGAAGCCAACCGGAAGGCCGCGGAGCGCCTCCGGGAAGGCGGCTCCCAGGACTTCGAGGAGGCGCAGCGGGGGCTGCTGGCACAGCCGGACGTACCGGCGATCCACTCCCGGACCGACAGCGGCAAGGCGGTGTGGAACTTCACCGCGTACGACTTCCTCACCGACGGCGACGAGCAGGCGCCCCCGACCGTCAGCCCGAGCCTGTGGCGGCAGGGGCGGCTCACCGCGGCGGCCGGACTGTTCCAGGTCACCTCCGGTGCGCGGGGGGCCGTCTACCAGGTGCGCGGGTACGACCTGTCCAACATGACGATCATCGAGAGTGACCAGGGGATCATCGTCATCGACCCGCTGGCCTGCTACGAGACCGCGCAGGCCGCCCTCGCGCTGTACCGCGACACCACCGGGAACCGGAACCCGGTCCGCGCGCTGGTCTACACCCACAGCCATGTCGACCACTTCGGCGGCGCCCGCGGCCTGTTCGCCGAGCGGAACGACGAAGTCCCCGCCGGCCTCCCGGTCCTCGCGCCCGACGGGTTCCTGGAGCACGCCGTCAGCGAGAACGTCTACGCGGGCCCGGCGATGCAGCGCCGCGCCGAGTACATGTACGCGGCGGAGCTGGACAAGGGCCCGTACGCGCAGGTCGGTTCGGGCCTCGGCCTGACCGTCTCCACCGGCGAGGTCACCCTGCTGCCGCCGACCGACTACATCGGCAGCGCCGAGGCCGTCACCAGTGACGACTGGTCGCCCGCCGACGTCATCCCGTGGCGGGAGGGGCTGCACCGACGCGTCATCGACGGCGTACGGCTGATCTTCCAGCTGACGCCCGGCACCGAGGCGCCCGCGGAGATGAACATCTATCTCCCCGAACTCCTCACCCTGTGCATGGCGGAGAACGCCACCCACAACCTGCACAACATCCTCAGCCTGCGCGGCGCCCAGGTACGGGACGCGCACGCCTGGGCGAAATACCTCACCGACGCGATCCAGACCTTCGGCGAGCACACCGAAGTGGAATTCGCCTCGCACCACTGGCCGCGCTGGGGCAAGGAGCGCATCCTCGAATTCCTGAGCAACCAGCGGGACATGTACGCGTACCTGAACGACCAGACGCTGCGGCTCATCAACCGGGGATACACCGGAATCGAGATAGCCGAGGAACTCCAGCACCTGCCGGCCGGCCTCGCCGACCACTGGTACAACCAGGGGTACTACGGCTCCCTCAGCCACAACTTCAAGGCGGTCTACCAGCGTTACATGGGCTGGTTCGACGGAAATCCGGCCCACCTGTGGAATTTGCCGCCGACCGCGGCCGGCACCCGCTATGTGGCGGCGATGGGCGGCGCCGAGGCCGTTGTGCGCAAGGCGCAGGAGGCGTACGACGGGCGCGAGGGCGACCCGGACGCGTACCGCTGGGTCGTGGAGCTGCTCAACCACGTCATCTTCGCCGACCCCGGCACCGTCTCCGAGAAGGCGGTCCAGGACGCCAAGGCCCTCCAGATCAAGGCCTTCGCCCAGCTCGGCTACGGCGCCGAGAACGGACCCTGGCGCAACTTCTTCCTGACCGGCGCCGAGGAGCTGCGGACCGGACCGCAGCGGCCCACCGGCAAGGGCGCGCCGGACCTGGTCCGCAGCATGACCCTGGAGCAGATCTTCGCGGCGATGGCGCGCAGCGTGGACGGACCGAAGGCGGCAGAGGAACAGCGGGCCGCGATCGTGCTCCACTGGAACTTCACCGACACACGGCAGGAGTGCACCACGACGCTGCGCAACGGCGTCCTGGTGTACGTCGCGGGCACCGACCTGTACGCGGGCAAGCCGCAGGCCACCATCGCCCTCACCAGGGCGGCGCTCGACGCGATCCTCCTCGAAGGCCCGCTGTTCCAGCGGAACTTCGACGCGGCGGTCGAGGCGGGCACCGTCCGCGTCGACGACCGGGCGGCGGCGGACACGGTGTTCGGGTATCTGACGGTGCCGGATCCCATGTTCGCGATCGTGGCGCCGTAACGTCCGTTGGGCGTTCTGTCCGCGAGGCCGCGTCGTCGTCCCAGGGGATCAGGCCAACGACGCGGCCTCGCGCGCCAGTTGCTCCACCCGGCCCCAGTCCTTCGCGCGCAGCGCGTCCGCCGGCAGCATCCACGTACCGCCGACGCAGGCCACGTTCGGCAGTGCCAGGTAGGCGGGCGCCGAGGCCAGGCCGATGCCGCCGGTCGGGCAGAAGCGGGCCCGGGGAAGCGGCGAGGCGAGCGACTTCAGGTACGCGGTGCCGCCCGCGGCCTCCGCCGGGAAGAACTTCAGCTCGGTGACGCCCTCGTCCAGCAGCGTCACCACCTCCGACGCCGTCGAGACGCCCGGCAGGAACGGCAGGCCCGAGCCGCGCATCGCGGCCAGCAGCCGCGGCGACCACCCCGGGCTGACCAGGAAGCGGGCGCCCGCCGCGACCGCGGTGTCCACATGCTCGGGGGTGAGCACCGTGCCCGCGCCGACGACCGCCTCCGGGACGGCGTCGGCGATCGCCCGTATCGCGTCGGGGGCGGCGGCCGTACGCAGCGTCACCTCGATGGCCGGGAGCCCGCCCGCCACGAGTGCGCGGGCGAGCGGCACGGCGTCGGCCGCGTCGTCGAGGACCACGACCGGGATCACGGGGGCGAGCCCCAGCACGGACGGCGGAGTGGCGGGGGAGGGGGCGGCAGCGGTAGTCACGCCGCCCATAGTGCTGCGAGAGGCCAACATCCGCAACGGTCGTTGCGGATGTTGCAATGCCCTCCCGTTCGTGGGATTACAGCTCCGTCACCACCACATCGATCGCCCACGCCTTGCCCGCCTTGGCCGGGGCCTCGGCCTCCACCACGTATCCGAGATCACCCAGCGCCTCCACCAGCTCCGCGGGGCCCTCCGGCGCGCGCCCCGCCGTCAGCAGGTCCCGCACCATCCGCCCCTTCGTCGCCTTGTTGAAGTGGCTGACCACCGACCGCTTCTCCACCCCGTCGACGATCTTCGACTGGAGCACCCGCACCGTCGCCGTACGGCCCGCGATCTCGCCCTTCGGCTTCCATGCCGTCGCGTACGCCGCCGACCGCAGGTCCAGCACCAGACCGTCCGCCGCGGCCTGCGGCAGCACCTCGGCCATCGGCGTACGCCAGTACGCGCCCAGGGCGCCCAGCCCCGGCAGCTTCACGCCCATCGAGCAGCGGTACGACGGGATGCGGTCGCCGATCCGTACCGCGCCCCACAGCCCCGAGAACACCAGCAGCGACGCCTCGGCCGCCCGCCGCGCCCGCGCGTCCAGCGTGGCCAGGCCCAGCGCGTCGTACAGCACGCCCGTGTAGATCTCGCCGGCCGGCCGCGTCCCGGCCTCGCGCAGCCCCGCGTTCTTCGCGATCTCGCCCCGGAGCCCGTCGCTCAGCCCCAGGACCTCCTGCGCCTTCGTCTCATCCGCCGCGCACAGGCCGACCAGCTCGTCCAGCACCGCCTCCCGAGCCGGATTCAGCCCGGGCAGCGACAGCGCCCCCATGTCCAACGGCTTCCCGCCCCCGGACGCGGCCTTCCCTTCGGACGGCGGCAACAACACGAGCACGCGCTTCTCCTTAACCTGCTGTGCAATGGCTGTGCCACTTTACGGTCGGGGCGGGGGCGGAGCGGGCACCCCATCGAGGGGCGGGCGCCCCGCGCGCCCCCTACGCTCAAAACATGCCCCGCCGCCACCTCCGCGTGACCGCCGCAGCCGAGGCACCGCTGCGCGCGGCGCTGCGCGAGCTGCGGACGCGGCTGGACGTACCGCAGGCCTTCCCGCTGTCCGCGCAGGCCGAGGCGGACAGTGCCGCCCGCTGGCCGCACCCGCCCGCCGAGACGGCCGCCACCGACGCGACCGACCTGCCGATGTTCACCGTCGACCCGCCCGGCTCGATGGACCTCGACCAGGCGATGTCCCTGGCCCGGCGCCCCGGCGGCGGCTACCGCGTCCACTACGCCATCGCCGACGTGGCGTCCTTCGTCACCCCCGGCGGCGCCCTGAACGCCGAGGCACACCGCCGCGTGACGACCCTCTACTTCCCCGACGAGCGCGTCCCGCTGCACCCGCCCGTTCTCGGCGAGGGTGCCGCCAGCCTGCTCCCCGACGAGGACCGCCCGGCCGTCCTGTGGCGGCTCGACCTGGACGCGGACGGCGCGCTGCGCTCGACGGACGTGCGCCGCGCCCTCGTCCGCTCGCGCGCGAGGATGGACTACGAGGGCGTACAGCGCGCGCTGGACACCGGCACCGCCGAGGAGCCGCTGTGCCTCCTGCGCGAGATCGGCCGCCTCCGCGAGGACCTGGAGGTGGCCCGCGGCGGCATCTCCCTCAACGTCCCCGAGCAGGAGATCATCGAGCGGCCGGACGGCTACGCCCTCGCCTACCGCGCGCCCCGCCCCGCCGACGGCTGGAACGCCCAGCTCTCCCTGCTCACCGGCATGGCCGCGGCCGGCCTGATGCTCGCCTCCGGCACCGGCGTCCTGCGTACGCTCCCCACCGCCCCGGACGGCGCGGTCGCCCGCCTGCGCCGTACCGCCCGCGCCCTCGGCATCGACTGGCCGGCCCACACCTCGTACGCCGCCCTCGTCCGTACCCTCGACCCCACCCGCACCGCACACGCCGCCTTCCTCCAGGACTGCACCTCCCTGCTGCGCGGTGCGGGCTACACCGTCTTCGACGGCGACCCGCCCGCCCCCGAACACGCCCGCCACGCCGCCGTCGCCGCCCCGTACGCCCACGTCACCGCCCCGCTGCGGCGCCTCGCCGACCGCTACGGCGCGGAACTGTGCCTGGCCGCGTCGGCCGGCCAGGAGCCGCCGGACTGGGTCCGTACGGCACTGCCCGACCTGCCCGCCGAGATGGCGGCGGGCAGCCGCCGGGCCAACCAGGTCGAGCGGGAGTGCGTCGACCTCGTCGAGGCGGCCCTGATGCAGGACCGGCTCGGCGAGATCTTCGACGGGTACGTGGTCGACGTTCAGGAGGCGCGGCCGGACCGCGGCACGGTGCACCTGTACGACCCGGCGGTGGTCGGCCGCATCGACGGCGGCGAGCGGGTCCCGGCGCTGCCGCTGGGCCACCCCCTGCGCGTCCGCCTCACCGAAGCGGACCCGGGCCGTGCCCCGGTCCGCTTCACGCCGGCGTGACCGCCGCCGTTTCCTTCCCTGCCGCCAGTTCCTCCCTGATGGCGGCGACCGCGGCCCGCCCCTCATCCGCGTGGAACCGCACCGTACGGGCCGCCACCCGCCGCCCCAGCAGCTTCACCGCCGTGACCGGCTCGGTCAGCTCGACGGTGACGCAGGTCTGCGCCGCCACCGCCATCTCCAGCACCCCGGCCCGCTCAAGGGTCTGCCGCCCGGCCGTCTCCGCCTTCGGAAAGCGCAGGTCATACCGTACGGACGCGATCCGCTCCAGCGGTATCCACACGTCCAGCGCGGCACCTTGGCGTACCCGCAGCCCCTCCGGGCCCAGCACATGCGGCCGGGTCACGGCCGCAGCCTGGAAACCCAGCACCATCAGCACCGTATAGACGTCGAGCACCAGCATGATCCAGTGCACGACCGGAAGCTTCGCCAGCAGGAACCCGACGCCGACCGTCTCCACCGCGCACACGAACGCGAACCCGTACATCATCGGCGCCTGCGCCCGCGCGTAACCGAGCGGCCGCCGCCCCGGGCCGACACCGTGCCGCCGCCGCGTCACCCACAGCCCCAGACTGGCCATCCACCTCCCCTCGTACGCCAGCAACCGCCGTCCCCGCCCCATGCCACGCCCCTCGTCACCCACGTAACGCCCCTCCCTACGCCGTTTCCTCACCCGGCTCCAACACCAGCCGGAGCGCCTGCCGCACGGCCGCCTCCTGCGCCGGTGCGAGAGCCGCGAAATACGAGTCCGCGAACCCCGTCACGGCCAGTTCCTCCCGTTCCCCGGGCAGCTCGCCCAGCATCCCCACCGGGATGCACGCGGCGAGCGCGCGGGCCGCCTCCGCCACCCGCGGGTCCTCCGGACCGGCCCCGGCCAGCTCGTCCAGCAGGGCGTAGACCTCGTAGATCCGCTCCATCGCCCCGGGCGGCGCGACCGCCTCCTTCAGTACGGACACCATCTGCGTGCCGACCTCGGAGCCCGCGGCCACCTCCAGCAGCTCCAGCATCTCCCGCTCCTTCGCGGCCATCGCGGGCTCCGGGCCGGGCAGCGTGGCCGAGACCCGCCGCATCTCGCCGAACAGCTCCGTCAACTGCTCCGAATAAGGCCCTTCGGCGGGCAGCTGCCCACCCTCCTCCACCTGCCTCAAGAGCGCCCCCAGCCGCTCCCGCCGACGCCGGATCTCCGCCTCCTGCCGCGCCAGATCCCCGTCCAGCTCGGCCAGCACCTCCCGCAGCTCCCGCCCCGCGTCGTCCGCGAGCACGTCACGCACCTCGCCCAGCCCGAGCCCCAGCTCGCTCAGCCGCCGCACCCGCGCCAGCGTCACCGCGTCCCGCAGCCCGTACCGCCGGTACCCGTTCGCCAGCCGCTCGGGCTCCGGAAGCAGCCCGAGGTGGTGGTAGTGCCGTACGGTCCGCGTGGTGACACCGGCCAGCGCCGCGAGCTCTCCGATCCTCATGGGGACAGTAGAAACGTTGCCGCTACGGCAAGGTCAAGGCGCGGCCGGCCGCCAGGTACCATGGTCCGCACGGCGGACGAGCCGGCCGGACGGCCGCGTGGGGGTGCACCGCATCCCCCCGAGGAACGTCCGGGCTCCACAGGGCAGGGTGGTGGGTAACGCCCACCCGGGGTGACCCGCGGGACAGTGCCACAGAAAGCAAACCGCCGAGGACTCCGGTCCTCGGTAAGGGTGAAACGGTGGTGTAAGAGACCACCAGCCTCCGAGGTGACTCGGAGGGCTAGGTAAACCCCACCCGGAGCAAGGTCAAGAGGGGCCGTCGGCCGACGACCCTGCGCGGACGTTCGAGGGCTGCCCGCCCGAGTCCGCGGGTAGACCGCACGAGGCTGCCGGCAACGACAGCCCTAGATGGATGGCCGTCTCCCGACGGGCCGCAAGGCCTTTCGGTGACAGAACCCGGCGTATAGGCCGACTCGTCCGCCATTTCGCCCCTGACCTGCACAAACGCCCGGGCAGGGGCCGTTGCGCGCCCCGACGGGCTCCCGTCCCTGACCTGCGGTTTCCCGGAAGTTCCCGCGTGAATGTCCACTGGTTGTGCACGCGGTTGTGCACGTGCGCCAAGGCCGCCAGGGGGCGTGCACGGGTGATCGTCGGCGCAATTGAGCGGGCTGAGCCCGGTATGGCACACGGGCTCGGTGCGATGCCCCGACGGAGAGCACAACGCAGAACCTGACGCAAGGCTTGACCGCAGGTTCGAGTCCTCGGCAGGAGCCGCAAACAAGGGCTTGCCGTGCCCGCACCCCCTGTGACCTGCGGAGATTCGCTCGTCGTGGCCATGTCGGCACACCTGCTGAAGACACGGGTCCGCTGACGTGGTGGGGCTTTGCTGGACCGCTTCGGTTGGGGTGAGCAGCTGGTGATCCAGGTGGTCCGTGCCAACTTCGATCAGCTGCGTCTCGATCGCAACAGGGCAGCGCCCAGTCATCTATTTGACACGGCACATGCTCTTGCTGCAGTGCGGACCTCCTACGAGCTTGGGCTGTGGTTCCACGACGCGCTGACCGGCCGACATACGGTGGCGGAGTTCGTTCCGCCGACCGACCCGGACGACGAGGCGCAGATCACGGATCCGGAGGAGCTGGCTGCTCTAAGGGAGGCCCTGGAGGGCCACCGTAAGGCCTCCACCCAGGTGCGTACCCGTCTGACCGCGTCCGTCAAATGAGCTCGAGACAGAGCGCCATGCTCGCGCTGAGGCTGGGAATCTCATCGCCAGTACTGTCACGCACAAGCGAGCTGTTCGTGCGGATAGAACAGCTGACAGCGGAGGTTGAGGAGCTGCGCCGACTGCAGCGGGCGCAGTACGAGACCGCCCGACAGCAGCCGAGCAGCGTGGACGCGGCCGCCCGCGACGCGATCATTCACCGGGCGCAGCGTCCCGCGCCCCTCAACGAGGTTCAGGCGCGGGTCGCCATCGACAAGACGCTCGCCGCAGCGGGCTGGGAGATCCAGGGCCGCGACCAGGTCGCCCCCACGGCCAAGCTCGGAGTCGCCGTCCGCGAATTCACCTCGCTACCGTCCGCGCCGGCTATGTCCTGTGTGCCAAAGGCCAGATCGTGAGCGTCATCGAGGCCAAGCGTGAAGGAGAGCACCTAAACGACGCCCTCGCCCAGAACAGCCGCTACGTGAAGCGAATGCTGAAAGAGCGCAGCCTCGCCGTCTGGCGACAGAATGAGCCCTTCGCTTTCCCGGTATGCCACCGCGGGCGCGGAGACGTATTTCCTCAACCGGCTCGACCCTGATGCCCGCTCTCGTGAAGTCTTTTCCTTCCACAAGCCCGAGACGATCGCGGATTGGATGGAGCGCGCCGACCAGCAGCCGAAGTCCCCGACCGTCCGGGCGGGCCTGCGTCCGCTGCCGCCGCTGGAGCCGAACGGGCTGCGGCTCGCTCAGCTGGATGCGCTCAGTGGCCTGGAGAAGGCGCTCGGCGCGGACCGGCCGCGGTCGCTGATCCAGATGGCGATAGGGGCGGGTTACGCGGAGCCCCGGTCGAGGTCTTTCTGTCGCACTTCATGCGTCCGTGAGCATGGGGCGCATACTTGGCGAGCGTCGCGCGCGGTGACTTCGACGCTTTGTCCGGTGGCTTAGGTATGTTGCAGGCGTTGAGGTCCTATCGAGAGGCGGAGTCGTCGTTAGGCGCCTGGGGCTATTGGTCGGGTTGCCAGCCGAGCTGGATGAGGGATGTGCCGCGTTTGCGGGTGATGTAGTGGGCGCGGCCGGGTGGCATGGGGCGGGGGCGGACGTTGGCGAGGATGTCGCCTTCGTTGGGGTCGCCGGAGAGGATGAGGGCCTGGGCGCCGAGTTCGGTGAGGCGTTGGAGGACGGGTTCGTAGAGGGCGCGGGAGATGCCGGCGGTGGTGCGGGTGACGATGAGGTGGATGCCGGTGTCGCGGGCGTAGGGGAGTTTGTCGGTGAGTACGGCCAGGGGGTTGTTGGTGCTGGTGGCGATGAGGTCGTAGTCGTCGAGGAGGACGAAGAAGCGGGGGCCGGTCCACCAGCTGCGGTCGCGGAGTTGCTGGGGGGTGACGTCGGGGGTGGGCCGACGGCGTTCCATGAGGCCGGCGAGGGCGTTCATGTGGATGTCGAGGGAGCCATCCGTGGGGGCGTATTCGAGGAGGTGGGTGTCTGGAATGGCGTCGAGGAGGGTGCGGCGGTAGTCGCCGACGACGATTTTAGCTTCGTCGGGGGTGTAGCGTTCGGCGATTTTGTGGGCGAGGTGGCGGAGGGTGGCGGTCTTGCCGGATTCGCTTTCGCCGAGGATGAGGAGGAAGGGGTCGGTTTCGAAGTCGGCGTAGACGGGTTCGAGGTTGGTTTCGTCGAGGCCGAGGGCGATGCCGCGGTGGGGGAAGTCCGAGCCCTTGGGGAGGTGGGCGGCGGGGACGGCGTGGGGGAGGAGCCGGACGGCGGGGGCGGAGGGGCCGGACCAGTTTTCCGTAACGGTATGGACGAACTCGCTGGTGGCGTCGGCGAGTTCGGTGGTGGTGCCGTCGGCCTGGCGTGTATGGGGGAGGGCGGTGAGGAAGTGGAGTTTGGTGGGGGTTTGGCCGCGGCCGGGGACGCCGGGTGGGACGTTGGCGGCGGTTTTGCGGTCGAATTCGGAGTCCATGGGGTCGGTCAGGCGCAGCTCCAGGCGGCCGAGGATCTGGTCCTTGAGGGCGGCGCGGACTTCGAGGTGGCGGGAGGCGGTGAGGATGACGTGGATGCCGAAGCCGAGGCCGCGGGAGGCGAGGTCGGTGACGACCGGCTCCAGGAGTTCGTATTCGTCCTTGAAGGGGCCCCAGCCGTCGATGACGAGGAAGACGTCGCCCCATTGCTGGTCGGGGAGGCGGCCTTCGGCGCGGCGTCGGCGGTAGGTGGCGATGGTGTCGATGTCGTGGGTGCGGAAGTACTCCTCGCGGCGGGCGAGGATGCCGGCGACTTCGGCGATGGTGCGGCGGATGCGTTCGGGGTCCAGACGGGAGGCGATGGAGCCAACGTGCGGGAGGGCGGCGACGGAGCTGAGCGCGCCGCCGCCGAAGTCGAGGCCGTAGAACTGGACCTCATGGGGGGTGTGGGTGAGTGCGAAGGCGCTGATGAGGGTGCGCAGAAGGGTGGACTTGCCGGACTGGGGGCCGCCGACGATCAGGAGGTGGCCGGTGGCGCCGGAGAAGTCGTGGTGGAGGAGGTCGCGGCGCTGTTCGAAGGGCTTGTCGACCAGGCCGAAGGGGACAGTGAGCTGGCCGGTGGCGCGGTAGGTCGAGGCGTGTAGGCCGCGCTCCGGAGTGACGGTGAGTTCCGGGAGGAGCTGGTCGAGGCTGGGGGAGGTGTCCAGGGGCGGGAGCCAGACCCGGTGGGCGGGCGGTCCCTGGCCGTCCAGGCGGCGGACGATGACGTCCAGGACGGTGTCGGCCAGGGCGTCGTGGGCGTCGTCGACCGGTGCGGGGACCTCGGGGGTGGGCTGCGTGGCCGGGGTGGCGGCGACGGGGACGGGCGCGGCGGTGAAGAGGGCCGCGGGCTGCTGTACGGGGAGGGCGCCGTGGTCCGTGTGGCTGGCAGCTGAGCGGTGGGGGCCTGAGACGTAGGCGGCCTTGAAGCGGGTCATCTCGTCCGTACCGAACTTGAGGTAGCCGGAGCCGGGGACGGTGGGGAGGTGGTAGGCGTCGGGGACACCGAGGGCGACGCGGGATTCGGCGGCGGAAAAGGTACGCAGGCCGATGCGGTAGGAGAGGTAGGTGTCCAGACCGCGCAGGCGGCCCTCCTCCAGGCGCTGGGAGGCCAGGAGAAGATGGACACCCAGGGACCGGCCGATGCGGCCGATCTGGATGAACATCTCGATGAAGTCGGGCTTGGCGGTGAGCAGCTCGCTGAACTCGTCGATGACGATGACGAGGGACGGCAGCGGGTCGAGGGCGTGGCCGGCGGCCCGGGCCTTTTCGTAGTCGTGGATGTTGGCGAAGTTGCCGGCCTGGCGTAGCAGCTCTTGGCGGCGCTGGAGTTCGCCGCGTATGGAGTCACCCATGCGGTCGACCAGGGAGAGGTCGTCGGCGAGGTTGGTGATGACGGCGGCGACGTGGGGCAGGGCGGACATGCCGGCGAAGGTGGCCCCGCCCTTGAAGTCGGCGAGGACGAAGTTGAGGGTCTCGGAGGAGTGGGTGACCGACAGGCCCAGGACGAGGGTGCGCAGGAGCTCGGATTTACCGGAACCGGTCGCGCCGACGCACAGGCCGTGCGGGCCCATGCCGTTCTGCGCGGCCTCCTTGAGGTCGAGCATGACGGGCTGCCCGGATTCGTCGATACCGATCGGGACGCGCAGGCGTTCGGCCTGGGAGCGGGGACGCCAGGTGCGGGCGACCTCGACGTGGGCGGCGTCGCCGAGGTCGAGGAGATCGGTGAAGTCCAGGTTGGCCAGGAGCGGCTCGTCCTCGTCCGTGCCGTCCACATACAGGGGCGCGAGCTGTCGGGCGAGGGTGTCGGCGCGTTCCAGGGAGAGCAGGTCGGGGGTGCCGTTGTAGACCGAGACGGCGGATTCCAGACGCAGGCGGGTGGGGTGGGCGGATACGGACAGGCCGCCACGGGGTTCGTCGAGCTCGCCGGAGACGACCTCGATGACGGTGACGCCCTGGAGACCCTCCGGGGCGGCGAGGACAGAGTCCGGGGGGACCATGCCGCCGTCCAGGATGATGACGAGGTGGGGCCGGTCGAGGAGAGGCGGGGCGTCGCGGTTGAAGCGGGGGCGGTCGGCGAGGTGGCCGACCAGGAGGGTTTCGAGTTCGGTGACGTCGTCGGTGAACAGGCGGCGGGTGCCGGCCCCGTCAGCCGAGCCGGGCAGCTGGGCATGCGGCAGCCACTTCGTCCACTCCCAGCGTCCGACGGCGCCGGGGGCCGCCACCACGGCGACCAGAAGGTCGGCGGGGGAGTGCAGGGTGACGAGCTGACCGATCAGGGCGCGGGCCGTGCCCTGGGCGCAGGCCGGGTCGCCGGAGACCGTGAGGTGGTAGAAGGCGCGCAGGGAGACCGCGACCGGCATGTTGTGCAGCGAGCCGTGAGCGGCCAGGAAGCGCTGCATGATGCCGGCGGTCAGCGGTTCGAGTTCGTCGACGGGGGCGGTGTCGGGGGCAACAAGCGGAGTGGCCAGCTGCTGGGTGCCCAGGCCGATACGGGCCTGGCCGAAGTCGGCATCGCCGATGCGGCGCTCCCAGATGCGGCTGCCCTCGGCGACGAGGGACCACAGCTGGTCGGGGGCCGGGTGTAGGTAGTGCTGGGCGCCCTGTTGGGCGGTGGCCGTACGGAGGATCCGACGGCGGGTCTGCGCCAGGTACTTGAGGTAGTCCCGACGGCTCTGCGCCATCTCGCCCTGGGTGCCTCTGCGGTAGCGGACGATCTGGGCGATGACCATGCCGATCGTCGAAAGCAGCATCAGCGCGCCCATGATGCGCATGAAGCCAGGCAGGCCCGGCATGAAGAAGAACACGACCGACGAGCCCATGCCGATCATCGGCAGGAGCTGCATCAGCACGCCCTCCTGCTGGCCGCGCGGCAGCTCCGGCGGGGCCTGCAGCTGCAGCTCGTCCGTGGCGGGGCCGGGCGGAAGCGCCCGCGGCGGGCGCTTGACGACGATCTGGCTCACCGAGCATCAATCCCTCGACACGGAGGGAAGTTCCGTACCGATCGCCCCCTGGCGACGGCGCCCCCCGCACCAGGCGATCCTACTGCCGACTAATGTGACAGATGGGAAGGGCTGCACGGCTCGATGACACAAAGGAGCCGGTGACTCAGAAGTGCGGTGGCACGATAGTCCGCGGCACCGACCGCGTACGGATCGAGCGTGGCAACGATCACGTGACCGAGCGGCCATATGACCGAGTGGCCGGATGGCCAGGTGGCAGGGGGCAGAGCTGAACACGATGAGCACGAGCACGGGAACCGGCTTCCGCAGGATCGCGGTGGTCGCCCCCGACAGTCGTATCGACGTGGCACTGCCCGAGAACATCCCGGTCTCCGACATCTACCCGGAGATCCTGCGCCTGACCGGACAACGACAGCCCCCGGGCGCGCCGACCGGCTACTACCTCTTCCGCGCCGACGGCAGCGCCCTCGACAGCGCCCGTACGCTCGCCGACCAGCGCGTCGTCGACGGTGAGATGCTGCACCTGCGCCCCTTCGCGCAGTCGCTCCCGCCGGCGGTCTTCGACGATGTCTCCGATGCGGTGGCCGCCGCCGTCACCCGCGACCGCCGTCTGTGGCACGACGGCCTGCTGCGCGGGGCTGGCCTGGCCGGAGTCGGGGTGCTGCTCGTCCTCCTCGCCCTCGTGCTGTGGTCCGCCGACCCGGTACGGCACGACATGCACGGTCTGCCGGGCGTGATCGCCGGTACGGCGGGTGTGCTGTTGGCCGCGTTCGCGGGGGTACGGGCTCGGGTTTATGAGGACCAGCCGTCAGCCGTCGCACTCGGCCTGGGCGCGCTGCCGGTCGTGCTGTGCGCGGGCTCGGGGATCGTCGGTCCGGACGCCGGCCACGGGGCCGGGCGGCTGCAGTTCCTGCTGGGCTGTATTGCCGTGCTCATGGTTTCCGTCACTCTTGTCGTGCTGTCGCCGTCCGGTGATGCGCCGTTCATCGCCGCCACGTTCGCCTCGGCCGTCGGCACCCTCGCCGCATTCCTCGCCATCATCAGCGAGGCCACGGCCACCCAGGCCGCAGCCGTCTGCGCGCCCGTGGCCATCGGCCTGATGGCCTTCCTGCCGGGACTGGCCACGCGCCTGGCCCGGCTGCCCATCGGGTACGTCACACCGCGCAGCCTGAGCGAGGGACGGGAAGCGGGAGCGGAACTGAGGGGTGATGAGGAGCCCATCGGCCTGGACCCCGTCGACGAGGAGCGCGTCGCCGCCCAGGCCCGCCGCGGCCATGAGCTGCTGCTCGGACTGCTCGGCGGCTGTTGCGTGGTCCTCATCGGCGCCGCGGGCGTCCTCGGCTTCGCTCCCTCCACATGGGCCCAGCTGCTGGCGCTGGCCACCGGCCTGGCGACGCTGCTGCGCGCCCGGCTCTTCCGCTACACCGCCCAGGTTGCCTGCACGGTCGTCGCCGGCCTGGCAGCGCTGTGTCTCCTCGTACTGGGGGTGGCCTTCAATCCGCCCACCGGGATGCTGAACGACTTCCTCTCGGGAGACCGCACTTCGCTGGATCTGCGTACGCTGTGGCTTGCGCTCGTGGTCATCGGCGTGGTGGCGCTGGTGACGACGGTCGCGCTGACCGTACCGAAGAAGGGGCTGACGCCCTTCTGGGGCCGGGTGCTCGATCTCGCCGACGGATTCCTGCTGCTGTCCCTGATGCCGCTGTGCCTGGCGGTCCTGGACCTGTACAGCCGGGCACGGAGCATGACCAGCGGCTGAGGGAAACCACGGGCCCGAGGCCCCGAGAACACGCAGGACGAGACGGCTGAGGAACGGCCGCACAGGAACAGGGAGCAGGGGGGAAGCGCAGCGTCATGGCATCACGGCGGGACGAGCTCAACGGCTACACCTTCGCCAAGAAACGGCTGGTGGCCGCCTTCCTGCAGCCTTCCCCGGACCGCACGGACGAGGGCGCCCCGAGCCCGCTGCGCGCGGTGCTGCCCGGCCTGGTCATCGCCGCCCTGATCCTGTCCGGATTCGGCGCCTGGGGCATGTTCCGCCCCAAGGCCCCCAAAGGCTGGGACGCCCCCGGCGCACACGTCATCCTGGGCAGCAAATCCACCACCCTGTATGTGGTTCTGGAGACAGGCGGCAAGAAGCAGCTGCACCCCGTCCTGAACATGGCCTCCGCCCGGCTGCTCCTCAAACCCGACCGGTTCGACGTCCTCAAGGTCGACGAGGGGGAACTGGACAGCGGAAAACTCCCCCACGGCCCGACCCTGGGCATCCCGTACGCCCCCGACCGGCTCCCGGAAGCGGCCGAGGCAGCGAAGGGCAAACGCTGGGCGGTGTGCGAACAACCCGGCAGCAATGGCAAGTCCGTACAGAAGGCCACCTTCCTCTTCGCCGACCGTGACACGGACAAGGTGGAGGGTCCGGGCCGTCTGCACGATGGCCAGGCCCTCTACGTCCAGGAGACCAGGGGATCCGGGGAGTCCGGCGGGGCCCGCTATCTGATCGACCCGAAGGGCACCAAGTACCTCATCGACGGTGGCGCTGATACGGAACTGCTGCTGCGCGCCCTGGTGGGCGACCGACAGCCCCAGCCGGTCACCAAGGACTGGCTCGCCACCTTCCACGACGGCACCCCGATCGCCTTCCCCACCCTGCCCGGTACGGTCAACCAGCCCGCCCACGTCAACGGCCTCGGCGGACGCGAAAACCGCACCGGCATGGTGCTGCGCGCGACCACCGGCGCTGGCACCCAGCACTACGTCGTACTCCCGGGCAAGGTCATCCCCGTCTCCGACTTTGTGGCCAAGTTGCTCCTGTTCTCCAAGCAGACGGCCCCACTGGAGCAGCACAATCGCCCCACCGAGGTGGACGCACAGTCCTTCACCCCCGAGGCGCAGCACCTGTTTGCCGAGAAGCAGTGGCCGCAGGGGGTTGCCGAACAGGTCAACACCGACACGGCGCAGGGCGGCCGCGGTACTACGGTCTGCAGTGTGCTGCGTGCGGTGTCGAAGACCGGCGATACGGAACTGAGTACCTGGGCGGGAGCGGATTTCCCCCAGCAGATCGCCAACGGCGGCACCAGCGCGTACGTCACCCCGGGGACCGGCCTGTTCTACAAGCAGATCCAGCCGGGAGACGCCAGTTCCGGAGCGCACTTCCTCGTCACGGACACCGGCCTGCGCTACGGCGTTCAGACGAACAACGACAGCAGCGCCAAACAATCCGGCACCCCAGGCACAGCCAAGGAACAGCATTCCGGCGAGCGCCCGCAGGAGACCAACCGGGCGCAGACCCTCCTTGGTTACAAGGACATCAAACCGGTGCTGGTGCCGACGAACTGGTCGCAGTTCCTGCCGATGGGACCTCGGCTGGATGCGAACGCCGCCCGCCAGCCCCAGGGCTCATAAGGGACGGGGAGACGCAGTGAGGAGGAGAACACCAGCCGCACGGGCGGCGGCCACCCTGCTCGTGGCACTGATCGGAGGCATTGCCCCCATGGCTCCGGCCGGCGCCGCCCACGCCGCGGACGGGGAGGGCGTGACCTCGGCCCCTGAGGGGAACGGCGTCTGCACCTTCCCCATGAAGCAGCAGATCAAGGAACGCCCCTGGGCCCTGCAGCGCGTCGTCCTCGACCAGCTGTGGCAGGACACCAAGGGCCGGGACGCGCACGGTCGCCCGGTACGCGTCGCCGTCATCGACACCGGTGTTGACAACACTAACCCGCAGTTGAGCGACGCCGTCGATTCCAAGCACGGCTGGGACTTCCTGCACGACACCAAGGACAGCAGGAGCGGCACAGCGGGGGATCCGAAGACACCGACGGACGGCACGTACGACCCGGTGGGCCACGGCACCAAGGTCGCCGGCATCATCGCCGCCCGCCCCCGTGCGGGTACCGGCTTCGTCGGGCTCGCCCCCGAAGCCACGATCATCCCCTTCCGCCAGAACGACGAGAAGGGTACCGGCACCGCCGCCACCCTGGCCCAGGCCATCCGCAAGGCTATCGCCGCCGATGCGGACGTCATCAACATCTCCCAGGACACCACCAAGCCGCTGACCACCACCTCCGACCTGGCGGCTGCCGTCAAGGAAGCCCGGCACAAGAACATCGTCGTCGTCGCCTCGGCAGGCAACGACGGCCTCGACGGCCAGCTCAAGCAGACCTACCCGGCCGCGTACGAAGGGGTGCTCGCCGTCGCCTCCTCCGACCGCAACAACGAGCGCGCCCCCTTCTCCCAGAGCGGCGACTTCATCGGCGTGGCAGCCCCTGGCGTGGACATGGTCTCCACCGTGCCCAAGGGCGGCCAGTGCGTGGACAACGGCACCAGCTTCTCCGCCCCCTACGCCGCCGGCGTCGCCGCCCTGCTGAAGGCCAAGCACCCGGACTGGAAGGAGCACCAGATCGTCGCCCAGATCGAGCAGACCGCCGAACGCACCGTCAACGGCAAGGACTCCTTCGTAGGCTGGGGCGTTGTCGACCCGGTACGCGCCCTCACCGACGACGCCCACCCCATCGACCGCCCGAGCGCGAACAACGGCCTGGCCAAGGCCACGCCCCCGGACCCCACCGCCTGGCCCGATGGCGAGAGCCCGGAGGAACGGATGGAGCGGTACGCGACGTACGGCCTGGGAGTGGGCGGCGTGGCGGTCGCTGTTATCGCGGGCGTGGCGGTCGTCTGGCGGGACATGCGCAAACGGGACATACGCGGGCGGGCCGCGCGCGTCAATGAGTAGCCGTACTCATGCCGACGGGGTCTGAGCTCATGAGTTCGATAGCGCGGGCAACTACTCTTGCTGTTACGACTTGCATGCAGTTGGGGCTTCCGAATGCGTGAGCGCAAAACGGGCGGTTGTTGTCAGAGGCGGTAGCTAGAGTGGCTCCCGACGTTGGTGACTTACGAGTAGCAGTTTCCGGGGAGGGACGCGCCATGGGGGCTGACGCGACCACAGGTATGCGGGTCAACGGGGCGGCGCCGCAGGGCAAGAGCGCCGACCTGGCTGTCGAGGCCGAAACGCTGGCGAGCTTCAAGAAGCGGGTCGATGCCCTGCTGGAGCGTTTGCGGGCATCGAACGCCGACCCCGGGACGCTCGGCCACCGCAGGATCGCTCCTGCTTCCTTCGGACAGGGGTTCGGCGAGGCGGAGGGGCTGGCCGCGGCGTACGAGAAGGTGCTGACCCAACTGGAGACTTTCTCCAAGGCGTTCGGCGACCAGATCGACACGCTGGGCATCGGCGCCCAGGTCGCCGAACACGGCTACGAGGCCATCGACACCGGTGTGAAGGACCGCCTGGCGGCCATCCAGCGCCGCACCCAGGAGCTGTACAAGGCGCCGCGGCCGGAGCAGCAGCCCGCCGGTGCCGCCAGTCCTGCCACTTCGGGCAGGGGCGAAGGGCAGTCCGCGGGCGCCGACGGCATCTGACGCGAGGGGGAAGAGAAAGAGAGATGGCGGGGAACTCCAGCTGGCACGGCTGCACCAACTTCGAGAACGCAACGCACCAGTCCCTGTACGCCATGGTGGCCGACGGGGACCACATGGAGATCGGGTACAAGGGCACCTGCCTTGCCGACGCCGGCAAGGAGATCGAACGGATCGCCACAGAGCTCAAGGCGCACATCGAGCAGGTGCAGTGGGAAGGCGAGGGTGCTGAAGCCTTCCGCGAGTGGGGCCATGACACCGTCAAGGAGAGCCACAAGCTGGCCCGCTTTGCCACCAACACCGGAGATGCCCTGACAGACGCCGCGGGCGCCCTGGGATCGGCCAAGCTGATGCCCGCACCGAAGGGCAACTTCGTCGAGCTGAACGGCGGAGCGCATACTCCGGCGGGTGGTGCGACGGACGCGCTCGTCATGAAGGACCCGGAGCGCGAGGAGGCCGTAGCCGCGATGAACCGGTTGGCCTCCTACTACCGCACGGCCCAGGCCAAGATCGAGAGCCAGGAACCGCCGAACTTCAGGCCGGCATCGGGGTTCGTACCGGATCCCCCTAAGAGCCGCCGTTTTGCGGCGGGTTTCGAAATTGTGGACCAGCCGACGGGTAGTGGTCCCGTGAACGGCGCGGGCGGTGCAGGGACGATTTCTTCAACGGGCAGCAGCAGTGGTGAGCCGCACGTAGGGGCCTCCAGTGCGTCCGTTGGTGGCGTGCGGCAGGACACGCAGGTGGGTACGGCTGTTAACTCCACTGCGCCGGTACTGCTGCCCGATGCGACGTCGCCGCAGGGCGGCACCGTTCCGGCCCACCCCGGGAGCTCTGGAAACCCCCCTGGCCCTGTCGTACCTGGACCGTCGACCATCCCTGGGACGGTGAAGACCCCTTCGGATCGCGGAAGTACGACACGAGGCCCGCAGTCGAATGTCGCTCGGCCCGGCATGGTGGAGAAGCTGCCCCGTAGGGCTGAAGGAGACGGCATCGTCGGCGGGACCACGCAACGTGGCGGGACCGCAACCGGACGTCCCGGGGTGTCCGGCGGGAAGGTCATGGGAGAGGAACGAGGTGTGCTCCCGTCCAGGCCGGTGGGCTCTGGAGGCAACCCTCCCGCCGCCGGCAGTACGGCGACCGGTGGTGGTACGGGAAGCTCTGGTCAGCGACCGGTTCTCCCTCGCGGAGAGTCTGTCAGCGCGCCCCGAGGCCTGGTCATGGGCGAGGACCGTGGTGCGATGGCACGTGGCTATCCGGGAAGAACGAGCAGTGGCGTGAGCCAGGGTGTTCCCGGACCTCGCTGGGCATACGAACCTGGCGGCACTGTGGGAGCTGCACCCGGTGGACCGGTGGTGGGCGGCGAGCAGCGCCCCGGGGAGCACGGCTCCGTGATGGGCCGGAGCGGTGCGGGAGGCACCGTTGAAGGCCATGCTCCCGGTATACCGTCCGGGGCGGGCCGGGGCGCGGCCTCCGATCTGGGACGAGCGGTCGGACGAGCACAGGTACCGCGTGGCGGGGCGGCGGACTTCACGCCTGGTGGATCTGGCCTGGCACGGAGTAACGCCTCCAGCGGCATGCACCCTGTGCCGGGTGCGCCGTCGTTCTCCCGGGGGCGGCGTGGTTCCGCCCAGCGACCGGACTATCTCCACGAAGACAGCGAGACGTGGACGGCACAGCACGATTCGGTTGTGCCGCCGGTGATCGAATAGGGCCGTCGTGGTTGTGCAAGGGATAGGAGGACGCAGCACTGTGACTCGTGCGGCAATTTGCGTGCGGCGGAGGAAACAGCTCCGGCTGGCTGTGCTCGTCTCCCTCTCGGCCCTGTGTACGGGATTGCTCGCACCAACAGCTGTTGCGGATGACATGAGGTCACGCCAGTGGCATCTGGATGCGATGCAAGCCGAACGCATGTGGCAGCTGAGCACTGGACAAGGCGTCACCGTTGCCGTGATCGACAGCGGCGTCGACAGCTCCGTACCCGAGCTGCGTGGCCAGCTGCTGCCGGGCAAGGACTTCACGGGCCAAGGTCGCGGCGTCAACCACGATGATGAAGGCCATGGCACGAGCATGGCGGTGATCATCGCTGGCCGACGGAGCGGAAACGGTCCTTGGGGCCTGGCGCCGGGCTCGAAGATCCTTCCCATCAAGAGCATTGACGGGAACTGGGCTGTCAGCATGGCCGAATCCATCCGCTACGCGGCGGATCAGGGTGCGAAGGTCATCAACATCTCCCAGGGCGGATCGGTCAGCGACGGAAACAGGGCTGTCCTGCAACCGGCGGTTGACTACGCGAACAAGAAGGGGAGCTTGATCTTCGCGGGCACGGGAAATAGCGGAGAAGAGGGGAACGCTCCTGCCTATCCTGCAAGCCTCCCCGGGGTTGTCGGAATCGGGGCTGTGGACAAGTCCCTGAAAGTGGCAAAATTCTCAACCTATGGGCCGCAGGTAGCGCTAGCGGCACCTGGTGTCCGCATCCCCGCACGCTGTACCACGGAACTCCGGCACTGCGTTGAGGACGGAACCAGTGATGCCACAGCCATCGCCTCAGCCTCGGCGGCATTGATCTGGTCCAGTCATCCGGACTGGACCAACAACCAGGTTCTACGGGTCATGATGGAGACCGCCGGTAAGCCGGAGGGCGGCAAGGTCCCGAGCACGTATCTCGGCTATGGGATCGTCCGCCCACGCAAGGTCTTGCTGGACAAGGAGGGCAATCCCGGCCCCGCTGACGTCAACCCGCTGCTCGCCGTCCGCGAGACTGCCGCGCCGTCCACGGAGCCGCAACCAGAGCGCAGCAAGAACAGCGCTGGCGCGGTGCGGAAGCAGACGCGTCAGGTGGATGGCGACGGCTCCACGACCTGGCCGGTCATCGCCGGAGTCGGCGCCGCGGTCCTGGTTCTCATCGGTGGTGGCTTTGCGGTGGCCCGGCGTCGGCAAAAGCAACAATAACTTCAAGAAAGGGAATCGAGGCTGCGGTCGCTTGTTGAGAGAGCGGCTGGATAGTCGGGCCGCATCTAGAGGATGCGAATGTCAACCGAATCCGAGGAGCGAACGATACCTCGGATTGATAACTCACTCCTGGGGGAAGGCGGATCATGGCAGGGAACACCGCGCTTACATATGCGGAAATCGAGAAGCTCAAGAGCGAGATCCAGAGCGGCAGCCAGTCGATGTCGGCGCAGCTGCGGACGCTGGTGAACGCCATCGCGGCCGTTGAGACCGCGTGGACGGGACAGGGTGCGAGTGCCTTCCGGCAGGCACAGAACGCGCTCAACGAGGACCACGCCGCGCTGCGCCGCATGCTCGACGGCATCAACGACGCCGTCGCCCGCACCAGCGTCACCAGCGACGCCAATGACTCCGAGGTGCTGTCCAGCTTCCGGAGCATCGACGTGAACGGGGGCGCGCCGGGTGGTCACCTCGCCCCCGGCTCTGCCAGCGGCATCAGCAACTACTAGCCACTGCCGTAGAGCTGGGGCATGGCTCCCGGCGGGCACATCACGACCACCGAGTAACAACTCCGATAAGTGGGGGAGAGTATGGCCGGCGACCAGAACCTTCGGGTTACATATGGCGCTCTGGAACAGACCGCCGCCGATATTGAGCGGGCAGCAAAGGAATTGCAGGCCGAGCTCGACAAGATCTGGGGCGCGGTCAAGCGCGTCTCTGATTCCTGGGAGGGCGAGGCACACCAGGCATTCCAGGCTGCGGAGCGGCAGTGGAACTCCCGGGCGAGCCACATCCAGAGCACCTTGCAGCAGGTGTCCACTAAGATCCGCGCGGGCAGCGCGGACTACCAGGCGACAGACCGTCGGGCTGCTGGTTTCTTCCACTAGCAACGACGGATGGCATGGATTTGGGGTGGGCGCGCATCGGACGCGCGTCCACCCCACGTCATTCTGGATATGCGGTGTGGGCGTCGGCTACCTGCAGGCAAAGGAGAGTAAACGTGATCGCGCACGGAGATGGGCGTAGTGCCGCGTTGGGCCTCGTCTGAGTTCTGCCGGTCGTGACTCCGCCTCTGGCGAGGTCCGCCGACGCGATCAAGTTGAGGCACGTCAGCCAGACTGAGTATGTGTACTCAGGTGGTGTAGGGAGCGGTACTTGTGACGGGGCGCGCTGTCATGTGTAGCGTCGATCCTGCTTGCAGCAGGGCCGTGCGGGTTGGGGAGGGTGAATGGAATTCCTGGAGGAGTGGGACCAGCTGGTCAAGGCGGCGCAGTACGGGTCGGGAGGTGCGGCTCAAGACTCTGGCCACGATGCCCGGATGACGCTCGCCTCGACGCAGGCGAGGGGAAGCGGTGGTGGCAGCGGATCTCCCGACCTGAAAGCGAGTCAGGGGCCCTGGACTGCTGCCTCCGGTGTAGCGACTGCCTTGCAGGCGAGTACAGGTTCCGCAGCAACCAGGCTCAGTGCTGCGCATGAGGGTGTCACGTGGGGGCTCGAAGGGTTCATGACTCCAGCGGTCCTTAACGAGGTGCGTACCACGTGGAGCGATCGGCTCGCGGACGTTAAGGCCGAGTGCCACCGGCTTGAGGGCGCGCTCAGGGCGGCGGGCAAGGAGTTCGGCGAGGTCGACGCGAGAGTGGCGCACTCATTTACGAAGCAGCAGGGTCGCGGCGACTCGCGGGCGGGGCGGTGACGGCCCGGTGATTACCTGGCAGCAGCTGCGGGACTTCAAGGCCCAGGAATACAAGGACGCAGCCGACGGCTGGGGAGAGGTCAGCAGCCGCGCGAGAGCCGCCAAGGACAGGGTCGACAACGAGATGCTCGCGAAGCTCCGTGACACCCAGTCCGGTGACACGGCCCGTGACGCGCTCGGCGACCTGGAGCGGCTGAGCCGCAACTTTCAGTACATCCATGCCGAGTGCGGTCTGGTCCGTACCGCGCTGAACGGCTTCGCTTCGGAACTCGCCGGCCCGCAGAGGAAGCTCAAGAGCGCTTTGGATGAGGCGCAGCAGCTTGGCTTCACAGTGAATCCGAACGGCTCGGTCCAGTACCCGGCTTCGGTCCCCTTCGCCGCTGAGACGAGTGGTACTGCAACGCCTGGTGCCCCCATCCCGTTCCTCCCCGGCAAGGCAGAGGGGGGCACCAACCTCAACAAGGGCAGAGCAGAGGACATCGCCGAGCGCATCGCCGCTGCGGTGCGTGATGCGGTCGAGGTGGACTGGCGCTATCGGTCGGTCTTGGCCAAACTCAAGGCGGCCCGGGGGCTGAAGGTCGACGATGCTGTCTGGGCCGACGCAGGTCAGGACCTCAAGGATGTGCGGAAGGCCGCAGGCGGCTACCTCAAAGAGGGCGATATCCCCAAGGGCAAGTCGCCCGCTGACAACAAGAAGTGGTGGGAGAGCCTCAATCAGGAACAGCGCGACGAGTACACCGCGCTTTACCCGGCGAGTGTAGGACGGTTGGACGGTCTCCCGTCCACAGTGCGCGACGAGGCGAACCGCATTGTACTAGCGGAGACGCATGGCACCACGCAGCTGCAGTTGAACAACTGGCTGGAGAAGGAGCCCCAGCGGTATCGACCCTACATCAGCCCCTACGGGGGATACCAGGTGAAGGGTGCGATGGTTGAAACTGAGGAGTGGAAGAAGTGGAACGAGAAGAAGGAGGAACTTAAGGGTCGCCTCACAGGTATGGAGGATGTTCAGAAGCGCTTCGAAGTCTCCGGTGGACGCCCACCGGCATATCTGCTTGGATTCGACAACAACAACCTGGGCCACGCCATCGTGTCGATAGGGAACCCGGACACTGCGGACAATGTGGTGACGTTCGTACCCGGGACAGGTGCCAAGCTGAGTTCTGTCCTCGATAATATTGAAAGGGCTGAGTCGCTACAGCAGAAGGCGGAAATCGTCGATCCCGCGCACAAGACGGCGTCGATTCTCTGGCAAGGCTACGACGCCCCACAGGATATCGTCGGCGACGCGATGGATCCGAAGTTCGCCGACGAAGCGCGAGGGCCCCTGAGGAACTTCCTCACCGGGATTGAAACGGCCCATGGCGGAAACGTGAATTCGACGGTCCTGGGACACAGCTACGGAACACTCGTCGCCGGGGAGACCATGCGTGATAACCCCGATCTGCCAGTGGACAATGCCATCCTTGTGGGCAGTCCCGGCGTAGGCGTGGACCATGCGAAGGACCTGAACATTCCGCCTGATCGCGTGTGGGCAGCTACTGCAAAGAACGACCTCATCAATCTCGCTCCGCCGCAGGCCGGGGAACTGTCGATCCTGAATCCTATGGCGTACAAGCGTCTCTTCGACGACCATTCGATCCTCTATGGAACCGACCCTACAACGGACGACTTTGGTGGACGCACGTTCAAGGTGCCGGACGGCAAGGCCCCTGGGGCGGACGGCTTCATGCCTGCTCACTCGCAGTATTGGGATAACGAGCCTCTCAAGGAGTTGGCCAAAATTGTGACCGGAAGGCAAGGGCGCTCGTGAACCTGCGCAGAGTGGCTTCAGCTATCGCATTGCTGGCCGTGTCAGTTGCAATGGCGGCATGCAGTACACAGAAGGACGGTCCTATGGGTAATGAGGCGACGCTTAAGCAAATCAGGATGAGCGAGCGGCACGCGATCGATCGCGCAGAGGAAATCATCCACCAGGCGGTCGATGGTATGTCACCCAAACCGATTTTGAAGCCTGTTGGGAACCGGACTGGCCCCTGTATCGCTTGGGATGACAACCGTCCTGACGATCGCGTGCAGGTCCACCGTTCATACCAGCTGACGGGAGTCCCTGGGGCCGAAGCCAAGAAGCTCGTGCGACAGGCTAGGGACGCGTGGGTGAAGCAGGGGTACAGGTTCACGTCCGCAACAGCAGACGGGGACTGGGCCGACCCTTTCCCTTCCGTGAACATGCGTAGCAAGCCGGACGACTTCTCGGTAGAGGCCCTCACGGGCGTCGTGGACCGCAAGACGGGCGATGGCCTTGCCGCCATCACGGTGACCTCGCCGTGCTTCCTGGACGTGGGGTCCGGAAAGTCCTCCACAACCCCGTCCGCGCTGCGCTCCACCCACAACGACGAGCGCGCCGAACGCCAGGTTTTGGCCCACTCCAGCCGTATCTACGACGCCCTCCGCGCCCCGCATGCCCCAGAGCAGGACGATCGGCCCCGCACGGTCCAGGACGCCGACGGCACGTGGCTCCACCATGCCTGGTCGACTGCACCGCTCACTGAGGACGAGACATTCCGGGCCATGAAGAGCGCTCAGGAGCATCTCGCGAGCGCGGGCTGGACCGTGCGCCATCTGAAGACGCGCGCCGGCTCCTCTTCGATAGTTGCGCGGCATGCCGACGATGACAGCATTGCCCAGATCGCTCCGTCATCCACCGGCGCTATCCGAGTCGCCGTGACCGTGCCGGCGGCAGCTGTGCTGCGCACTGACATGTGACAGTGCCCAAAGAGTTGGCTCGCCTCCACGTACCTGAGCTGTCCAATGAGACGGTTAGGGCGTGCCGCCGGGGCGCGTGGGGCCGACCGACTGATGAAGGAGGCGTGGCCACGGCGTTGCCAGAGGGCTCTTCGAGTTCGATGCGCGCCATGGACATGATGGAGGAGTCGTTCAGTTCTTGTCGGGAATCAGGCGGTTTGCTGGGCGAGCAGTAGCGCGAGCGGGCCGCCTTGGAGTAGGAAGCGGCCTTCGGGGGCGGCCTGGATCGCGTCGGGCAAGGGCCACCACATGAGTTTGAAGTTTTCTTCGCTTGGCGTGAACTGTTGGGGGCCGCAGGTGAGATCTTCCGCGAGGTAGAGGTGGATGCGGGCGGATGAGTGCAGGGCGATGGCGTAGGAGCCGAGGGGGCGCCAGTTGGTGGCGGTGACGCCGGCTTCCTCGCGCAGTTCGCGCCGCATGCATTGTTCCGGTGTCTCGCCGGGTTCCCGGCGCCCTCCGGGGACGGCCCCGACCGCCAGAAGACCGGCTGAGGTCGGTGTCACTCACGGCCGCTTTCAGGAGGTTGACGCGCCCGGTCGTACGGCGCGTCCATCAGCTCCAACAGCGGGCGCAGTCGGTCGATCTCGGCAAGGAGGTCGCCGACTGTGGTGTGTGTCTCCTCGATGGCGTGGGTGCCGTCCCGGGCGCACTGCTCGCCGAGTTCCCGGATTCGGGCTTCGCGGGCCGGGGGCAGCGGTTCGTCGGGGGCGGGCGGTAACCGGCGGTACCAGAGCATCCAGAGCCGTTCGGTCATGCCGCATTGTCTGCCGGGTGGGTGGGAGATCGCCATGGGGGCGGCGGTTTGCTCGGCTCTCCGGCGCTTGGCCTCGCCGCCCACGCGGGTCCGGCCGGGCGTCCGGCGAGGGGCGGCGTTGACCGGCGAGGTTGTCGGGCGGCGTGGACCGGTGACGTTCGTTGGTAGCGTTGACCGGCGGCGCGGGGCGGGGACGGGAAGTGGAAGGATGGCTTCCATGAGTTCCAACGTATTTTTCGATATCACCATCGACGACGCCCCGGCGGGGCGCATCGTTTTCAAGCTGTACGACGACGTCGTGCCCAAGACGGCCCGCAACTTCCGCGAGCTGGCCACCGGCGAGCACGGCTTCGGTTACGCGGGGTCGCCCTTCCACCGGGTCATCCCCGAGTTCATGCTCCAGGGCGGTGACTTCACCCGCCGTAACGGCACCGGTGGCAAGAGCATCTACGGCGACCGCTTCCCGGACGAGAACTTCGAGCTGAAGCACGACCGCCCGTTCCTGCTGTCGATGGCGAACGCCGGCCGCAACACCAACGGCTCCCAGTTCTTCATCACGACGGTCGAGACCCCCTGGCTGGACGGCGCGCACGTCGTCTTCGGCGAGGTCGTCGAGGGTACGGAGCTGGTGAAGCGGATCGAGGGGCTGGGGTCCCGTTCCGGTGCCACCTCCGCGAAGATCGAGGTGGCGTCCTCGGGCGTCGTGGACGCCGCGTAACGGGTCCGTAGCGTCAGACGGGCGAAGGCCCCCGGGACGGTGTCCCGGGGGCCTTCGCGTGCGCTCGCAGATCCGGCGGGCGGGGCCGGCTCAGGACTGCGGACGGCTGCCGTGGTTGGCACCGTTCTTACGGCGCGCCTTCTTCTTACGGCGTCGCTTCGACGACATGGCGTCTCCTCTCCGCGGGGGGCTTTGCTCCGTATTTCTACCATTTCATACCGGTGTCCTGCCCCGTGGTCCTGGGGCCGGATACCCGCCTCACGGATCACCACACGCCTCGTGAGACACATCACGGAGAACGAGGAGGGGGAAGGGAAGGGCACGGGAGGAGGAGGGGCTAAGGAGTGGTGGGGGTGGGTGAGCAGCGGTAGAGGGGTTCCGGGAGGGACGGGTCGGCGGGGGTGGCGGCGTACGCCTTCGGGTCGATCTTGGTGCAGGCCGAGCGGACCCAGGCGTTGATCTTCGCGGTCTCGGAGGCGGGGGCTCCGCCGCCGGCGGCCACGGCGGGGTTGAGGAGCGCGAAGCGCAGTTGGCCCGAGGCGACGAGGTGCCGGTACTCGGCGAGCGTGACCGAGGTGGCCATCCCGGCGAAGCCGCCGAGCGGCAGGATCGGCAGTCCGGTGTGGGTGATCGCCCGGGAGCGCGCCCAGCCGCCGTCGGCGGAGAGGGTGTACTTGGCGTTGCCGTTGTGCCGCCGGACGTAGTCGAGCAGGCGTTTCTGCGCGGCGGTCAGCGGGGCCTGCGACATGTCGTACGAGGCACCGCCCGCCCCGCCGTACACCGCGCTGCCCGGCGCGCCGCCGCCGGCGCTCTGGCCGCCCGGCCCCGCGTGCGCCTCGAACGACGAGCCCGCGTACCGCTCGTCCAGTACGGACAGTGACCAGGCCGCCGGGGCGGCGAACATCGCGAGGCAGGTGGCGGCCAGGCTCGTCACGGCGAGTGGCCGCAGGCGGCGGCCGGTGGCGCGGCCGTACGACAGGAGGCCCGGAACGGCGATGAGCGCCGCCGCCGCGATGAGCGGGACCAGCCAGGGGGCGAAATCCGGGTGGCCGGAGGCGACGAAGGACGCCCAGGCGGCCTCGGCCAGGAGGGTGAGGGGGAGGAGCAGGCGCGCGGGCCGGCCGGCGGCGGCGCGGTGGACGCGCCACAGGGTCACGGCTCCGGCGGCGGCGAGCGCCGCCAGGGCGGGGGCCAGTCCGGCGACGTACGCGGTGTGCGGGATGTCCACCACGCTCAGGACGACGGTCGTGGTGAGCAGCCAGGTGCCCCACATCAGATGGCCGCCGCGCAGCCGGTCCGTACGGGGGCGCCTGCGGCGCAGCAGCAGGCCGTGGACGAGACCGATCAGGGCGAGGGGGTAGAGCCAGCCGATCTGGGGGGTGAAACGGGAAGTCACCAGCTTGTACCAGGTGTTCTTCTCGCTGCCGAGGCTGACCATTTTGCGGTGGTGGGGTGAGGGGTTCGCGGGGCCGGTGGTGGGGTTCTTGGCGGGACCGGTGGCGGGGCCCGTGGTGGGGCCGGTGGGGGGCTTATTGGTGCCGCTGGTCGGGGTGTTGGCGGCTCCGGTGGTGGCGCTCTTTCCGTCGGCGCCGGCAGGCCCACCTGGCTTCCCGGCCCCACTTGGTCCCCCGGCCCCACCCGGTCCCCCGGGCCCACCCGGACCCCCGGGCCCGCTCTCCGCAGGTCGGCTGAAGCCGTTGTACTCGAAGACCATCGACCAGGCGCTGTTGTTCGTCGAGCCGTCCGCGTACGGGCGTACGTCCTTCGGCGTGAACGTCATCAGCAGCACCCAGGAGAGGGACACCGCGAACAGCACCACCCCTGAGGTCAGCAGATGGCCGATACGGGTGCGCAGGGTGACGGGGGCGGTGACGAGGTAGCCGATGGCCAGGGCGGGGACGATGAGCCAGGCCTGCATCATCTTGGCCTGGAAGGCCACCCCGACCCATACGCCCGCCCACACCAGCGAGCGCAACCGGGCGCCGCCGACCGCCACTTGGTACCGGTCGACGGCCAGCAGCAGGCACATGAACAGGGCCGCGTCGGGGATCGCGTGGCCGAACATGGAGGCGGTCACGGGGGTGAGGGTGAGCAGTCCGGCTGCCAGGAGGCCGGTCGCGGGGCCCTGCCAGCGGCGTACGACGCGGTACATGACCAGGACGGACACGACGCCCTCGACGCACTGCGGCAGTGTCAGCGCCCAGTCGTGGAAGCCGAAGAGGCGGGCGGAGAGGGCCTGCGGCCAGAGGAAGCCGCCGATCTTGTCGAGGGTGATCGTCGCCGCCGGGTCGTACGCCGTGAACAGGAAGGCCTTCCAGCTCTCGGTCATGCTGCGGGCGGCGACCGAGTAGTAGGGGGCCAGGCCGCTGGAGGCGATGTTCCATGCGTACAGCAGCCCGGCGAGGGCGGCCACGCCCAGCAACGCGGGCCGCGCCCAAAGTGGTTGGTCCTCGGGTGAGCGCCAGAACTCGTGGCGGCCGCGTGGCCGTCGCGCCCCGGCAGTACGTAACGGTGCGCGCCGGGCGGGGAACGGGAGCGTCCTGGTGCCGGGCGAGGCGGGAGAGGTGGGAGAGACAGAGGAGGTGGACGAAGCGGCGGAGGTACGGGAGGTGGAGAAAACGGGCAGGCTGAAGGGCGGTTTGGCGGCCATGGGGGAAGTCAGCTCTCGGATCGGTGCGGGGAGAGGAAGGGGAGGGGACGGGAGAGGCGGGAAAGGGAAAGGGGAGCGCCGGGGACGGGTCAGTTCTCCGGGTTGCTGAGCAGCAGCAGGTAATAGTCCATGTGCTTCTGGCAGAACGTGCGGAACGGCTCCATCAGCGGATCCGTGTGGTCGGTCGCCTCCTTTCCGAAACGCTGCTGTATGGCGTCCCGCTGCTCCTTGTAAAGGACGGCCATCAGCTCGCCGCACAGTGCGACGTTCGACGTCATGTTCTGCACCCGTACGACACGGAATCCGGATTCCTCGATCTCGCCGAGCAGCGTCGTGAAGGTGGTGGGCGGCGGGGAGGCCCACAGCCGGGTGAAGGCGTCCACCTCCTCCTTGGCGGGCGTGCCGCGCCGGGCGAATTCGGTCAGCAGCAGGTGGCCGCCTGGGCGCAGGACACGCCGCGCCTCGCGCAGGCCGGCGGGCCGGTCCGACAGGTGCGGGAAGCAGTCGATCGACCAGGCCGCGTCGAACGAGTGGTCCGCGAAGCCGAGCCGCATCGCGTCGCCGTACGCGAAGTCCACCCGCCCGGCCAGCCCGGCGGTCCTCAGCCGCTCCTCGCAACGGGCGAGCTGGACCTTGCTGACGGTGATACCGGTGACCCGGCCGCCGGTGCGCTGCGCGAGCCGGATCGCCGGGCCGCCGGTGCCGCAGCCGATGTCGAGCAGGCGGGCGTCCGGGGGCAGGCCGCCGCCGGTCAGCACGTCGGCGAGGAACTCGGTCTGCCGGTCCTGGGCGAGGTCGGAGAGTTCGAGGAGGGAGGTGACGGGGGTGCGCTCGCCGTGCGGTACGTACATGCCGACGTGCAGGGCGCTGCCGCCGAGCACCATGGCGAGCAGGTCGCCGAACCGGTCGTACATGGCGCCGACTTCTTCGGGAGCCGGTGCGGGGGCGCCGCTCGTGCCGTTGTCAGCCACTGTCATGGAAGTCCCCTCGGCGGCGGATGGTCGGACAGGGAATCAGAAGGACGCAAGCACCCGGTGTGCACCGAGTGCACTTCTGCTCCCTGGACGCTAGCACCGGAAAGCACGGAACGGGCGTCCTCCATTCCGCAAGGAAAGGAACCGGACAGGTAATTCAAGATCGGTGGGAGTAAGGCCCGTTCGCACGATGGTGATCGGCGGTGCGGCGTCGATGAGTTTCCCATGAGAAGAGCATGAAAAGGGTGAGAAGAAAGCCCGGGGGATATCGCGCTCTGCATAATCTGTGCGTGAATGGTCGAGCCGTCCCCGGAAACGAGAGTTCCCGGGGAGCAACCCCCGTGTGCGGTGCCTGCCGTCCGGAGGGCGGGGCGACGGCCCGTCCCTCCGGACGGCGTGTGCGCGGGCACGGCCCGGGAGCGCCCGGGCGGGTCGGTTCGACCGCGTCTCGCGGATCAGCTCGACTGCGCCTCGTCGTAGAGGTTTTCGGCGTCGTCACCGAAGTACGGCCCGAACATCCTGTTGGGCAGGAAGGTGTAGCCGAAGCTGTTCACCGAGGACTGCAGGCCCGCGCCGGTGGCCTCGTCGAACTGGGTGAACCAGGGGCCGCCGCTGGAGCCGCCGGTCATGTTGCAGGACATGCCGTGGTCCGTGGAGAACAGCGGGTCCTTGAACGTGTTGCCGCTGCAGTAGATCAGCTTGCTGCCGTCGTACGGCGCGGCGGCCGGATAGCCGAAGGCGTACATCGGCTTGTTGTAGCCGGTGTTGAAGGCCAGCCCCTGGCCGCCGACGGCGTCGGTCAGCCGCTGCCCGCCGACCGGCGCGACGACCGCGGCGCCCACGTCGTAATTGATGTCCTCGCTCGCCGTCCACTGCGGCGTGGCGAGGGTCTTGGACGCGGCCCACTTGCCGTACGGGGCCTGGCCGTCGTGGTAGCCGGGCACGAAGACCCAGTCGGTGTGCCAGGCGCCGTTCAGCTTCACACAGTGCCCGGCGGTCATCACCGTGCTCTTGTTCGCGCTGGTGACGGCGTTGCCCGAACAGGAGGCGGTACGGCCCTGGTACGTGAAGAACACGCGCCCCGCGGTGCTCGTCACGGCGCCGCCGCCGGTCCACGCGCCGCCCGCCTGCGGGAAGGACCTGGGTGCGGGGGCGGCCGTGCCGGTGCTGGGAAGGGTGGGGCGTACGGTGCGCTCGGGGCCGCGCCGTACGGACGGGGTGGCGGTGTCCGCAGCCTTGCCGGAGCCCTTCGGGGCGGCCTTGGTCCCGGCGGACAGCAGGTCGAGCGGGGTGGCCTCGCGCATCCGCTCCGCCGTCCAGTAGTCGGCCACGGCGGCCGGGGAGGCCGGGGAGGACGGCCGGGCCGAGGCATCCGACGGCGTACCGACCGCCCCGGCCGGGCCGGTCTGCAGAGCCGAGACGAGCAGGGCGCCGGCGGCGGTGAGGGCGCCGGCGACGGCACGGGACGCGCCGCGCCGACGGGCGCCGGAAAGGGTGCTGACGATTCGTCTCACGCGTGACTCCTTCTGCGGGGCCGCGTGGCGAACCGCGCGGCCGTCGACTACAGGCCGCGGGTTCCGCGGCCCGGCAGATGAGCGGTGCGGATGGACGTGCGTCAGGAAGAGTCCCACCGGACGCGCCGTCTGTCAGGAGCGCGTCGCGGGGAAGTCCGGAAGGCGGCCGGTGGCCGGCGGTGCCTCCGGCGGTGCGTCCGGCGGGGTGGCCGGTGGGCGTCCGCCGGCCCTCAGCCGCGGCCGATGTACGGCATGGCCGTCGCCATCACCGTCGCGAACTGCACGTTCGCGGTCAGCGGCAGCTGCGCCATGTGCAGGACGGTGCGGGCCGCGTCCGCCGCGTCCATCACCGGCTCGACCGCCGTGGTGCCGTCGGCCTGGAGGATTCCGGTCTGCATCCGGCCGGTCATCTCGGTCGCCGCGTTGCCGATGTCGAGCTGCCCGCAGGCGATGTCGTACGGGCGCCCGTCCAGCGACAGCGACTTGGTCAGGCCGGTCATCGCGTGCTTCGTGGCGGTGTACGCGATGGAGTGCGGGCGCGGCGCGTGCGCGGAGACCGAGCCGTTGTTGATGATGCGGCCGCCGCGCGGGCGCTGTTCCTTCATCGTGCGGAAGGCCGCCTGGGCGCAGAGGAACGCGCCGGTGAGGTTGGTGTCGACGACCGTGGACCAGTCGGCGTACGACAGCTCGTCGAGCGGCACCGGCGGGCCGAACGTACCGGCGTTGTTGAACAGCAGGTCCAGCCGGCCGAAGCGCTCGCGCACGGCGGTGAACAGGGCGTCCACCTGGTCGGGGCGGGTCACGTCGGCCGGTACGCACAGGGTGGCGGGTGCGGCGGCGGGCGCCTCGGGCCCGTCCACAGGGGGCACCGCCAGGCGGGCCGTCTCCTGGAGGGCTTCGGGGCGCCGTCCGGCGAGTGCCACGGACCAGCCGGCCCCGGCGAGCGCCAGCGCGACGGCGCGGCCGATGCCGGAACCGGCGCCGGTGATCAGAGCGATGGGGGCGGGGACGGTGCCTGGGGTGTCGGGTGTCGTCATGGCGGCAGGGTAGGGCGCGGGGCGTGCGGCCGAGGAGCCGCCGCCCGGCTCGGCCCGCCTGTACGGACCGTACGGCTCACCCGGCACGTACGGACCGCATGACTCACCCCCGCCCCTACGGACCGTACGGCCCCGCCCGTAGGAGCCGCCCGGCTCACCCCGCCCCCTGGAACCCCTTCAGCACCGCCGCCTTCGCCGTGGCGAACTCCTCGGCGGTCAGGATGCCGTCCTTGTGGAGTTCGCCCAGTTCGCGCAGCCGCCGCAGGAGGACATCGGCGTCTTCCCCGCCGCTGCCGCCGCCCGTACCGGCCGCTTTTTCCAGAACAGGGGTCACATCCGGTACGGCAGTCCCACCCGACGGATGCGCCAACCGCACCGCCACCGCCGCCGCGAGCAGCGCCGTCTGTCCGCTCTCCTTCTTGAAGCCCCACAGCTCGATGGCGTTCGGGTCGTACTCCGGCTTCAGCTTCGGCGTGTGGCCCTTGGGGTGGAAGCGGAGGTAGCCGGATTCCAGGCCGACGGCGGGGCGCCATTCCACACCCGCCAGGTCGGCGAGGGCGTAGGTGCGGGCGCCCGCCTGCTTCTTGCTCTCGGTGGTGTTCCAGCGCCATTCCAGGCGCACCGTCTCACCGTCGAAGGTCGTCGTGCCGTCCACGCCCGAGGCGGACAGCGGCACGGCGGGCCCCGGCAGCAGGTAGCGGTCGGCGGGCCCGGTGTCCACCTGGTCGAGCAGCAGGGCCTGGCGCACCTCGTCGGCGAAGTACTCGGCGACGCCGGTGCGGTCCGGGTCCACGGCGACCTGGTACGGGTTGGCGTCGTCCGGCAGGCCGCCGCCGGTGACGTACAGCAGCGGGTCGGCGCCGTCCCGCAGCCGCAGGCGCAACCGGCCGCCCTTGCGCGCCGGTTCGTACGCGATGCCGGCCAGGGCCGTGAGCGGTACGCGGATCTCGCCGAGGTCCTGCCGCAGCCGGTGCACGCCGCGCTCCCGGCCCGGCACGATCCGCACCTGATCGCCGTCGAAGGACCACGTGCCGTCGCGCCCCATCAGTTCAGCCATGTCCCGAATCCTACGGAGCGGCCGGGCGTACGGGGGACGGCAGGGCCCGTACGGTTCCGCGGGGATTGTCCGGTGGCGTCCGAACCGGGCGCAGAGATCACCGGTTTGTCATGTGTGCGTCGAGCGTGCGACAGCGGTACGCCGTCCTCCGCCCCTCCAATCGCTGGTGACAACACCGGTCCAGGGAGGGGCAGATGGCCCGTCAAGGTCAGTACGAGCAGGACGCGCGGCCCGCACAGGGGCCCCAGGGCGCACCGCACGGCCCGGAGGTGCGGGACGCCGCCGCACGGCTCGCCCGGCGCCGCTTC
The DNA here is from genome assembly GCF_008634025.1 of Streptomyces albofaciens JCM 4342. NCBI lineage: Bacteria > Bacillati > Actinomycetota > Actinomycetes > Kitasatosporales > Streptomycetaceae > Streptomyces > Streptomyces albofaciens. Next base: position 2,203,512 of record NZ_PDCM01000001.1, read on the forward strand.
CTCACCGGCACCGGGGCCGCCGCCGCGCTGGCCTTCGCGGCCAACCTGCCCGGCACCGGCGTCGCGTACGCCGCGGCCGAGGCCGACGCCCGGAAGATCACCGAGAACCCCTTCACGCTCGGCGTGGCCTCCGGCGACCCGCTGCCCGGCTCCGTCGTGCTGTGGACCCGGCTGGCCCCGAAGCCGTACGAGCCGGGCAGCGGCATGCCCAAGGCGCGCGTCCAGGTGCGCTGGGAGGTCGCGTACGACGAGCGGTTCACGCGCCCGGCCGGGCGCGGGAAGGCCGACGCGCACCCGGAGTTCAACCACGCGGTGCACATCGAGGCCACCGGCCTGGCACCGGACCGCGTCTACTACTACCGCTTCCGGGCCGGCGACTGGATCAGCCCGGTCGGCCGGACCCGCACCGCCCCCGCGCGCGGCGCGAAGAACAACGAGCTGCGGCTGGGCGTCGTCTCCTGCCAGGCGTACCACGACGGCTACTACACCGCCCACCGGCACCTGGCCGCCGAGGACCTGGATGTGGTCTTCCACCTCGGCGACTACCTGTACGAGTACCCGGTGGACGCCGTGGGCGGCGCCCGCAAGTACACCGACCGCAAGCTGCCCGCGCGCTTCAACCGCGAGACGGTGACGCTGGAGGACTACCGGCTGCGGTACGCGCTCTACAAGTCCGACCCCGACCTCCAGGCCGCGCACGCCGCCCACCCGTTCATCGTCACCTGGGACGACCACGAGGTGGAGAACAACTACGCCGACGACGTCAGCGAGAACAACGACCCCAAGGGCGAGTTCCTGCTGCGCCGGGCCGCCGCCTACCGCGCGTACTGGGAGAACCAGCCGCTGCGCCGCCCGCAGCGGCCGCACGGCCCGGACGCCCAGCTCTACCGGCGTATGCACTTCGGACAGCTGGCCCAGTTCGACATCCTCGACACCCGTCAGTACCGCTCCGACCAGGCGTACGGCGACGGCTGGCGCACCCCGGGCCCCGAGTCCACCGACCCGAAGCGCACCCTGACCGGCGCGAAGCAGGAGCGCTGGCTGATCGACGGCTGGCGGTCGTCCTCCGCGCTGTGGAACGTGCTGCCGCAGCAGGTCACCTTCTCCGAGCGCCGCAACGCCACCGGCCCCGGCTACAAGCTCAGCATGGACTCCTGGGACGGCTACCCGGCCTCCCGCGAGCGGGTGCTGAAGGGGGCGGAGGCGGCCGGTGTGGACAACCTGGTCGTGCTGACCGGCGACGTGCACGTGCACTACGCCTTCGACGTGAAGCGGGACTTCGGGAACGAGAAGTCGCGCACCGTGGGCGTGGAGTTCGTGACCACCTCGATCGCGAGCGGTGAGGACGGCGCGGACAAGCCCGCCAACTGGGGCACGTACATGGCCGCCAACCCGCACATGAAGTTCTACAACGGCCGCCGCGGCTATGTGACCGTCACGCTGGACCGGGAGAAGGCGCGGGCCGACTTCCGGACGGTCTCGGCGGTGACGAAGCCGGGGGCGCCGGTGATCACGGCGGGGTCGTTCGTGTCCGAGGTGGGGGACCCGGGGCTCAAGCCGGCCTGATCTCCGTGAGGGCGATGTGCAGTCCTAGGTCCGCGGCCCCCCTCCCGCCCTCCCCGTATCCCCGCCCAAGGTCCTGGCCGAAAGGGCGCCGGAAGCCGTTCCGTGCATGACACCATGGTCAAGACATCAATCATCCATGGAGACACTCATGACGGACCCCGGGACCGGAACGACGGAAACCCAGGACAGCGTTCCGATAGACGGGCGGGACGCGGCGGCGCCGCCCGCCGCGTCCCGCCGTACCAGCCTGCTCGTCACCCTCATCCTCGGCGGCCTGACCGCGGTGCCGCCGCTCTCCATGGACATGTACCTCCCGGCGCTGCCGGAGGTCACCGAGGTCCTGCACAGCCCGGCCGCGACCGTCCAGCTCACCCTGACCACCTGCCTCGCGGGCATGGCCCTGGGGCAGATGGTGGTCGGCCCGATGAGCGACAAGTGGGGGCGCCGCCGCCCGCTGCTCGTCGGCATGCTCGTCTACATCGTCGCCACCGCGCTGTGCGCCCTGGCCACCAACGCCGAACTGCTCATCGCCTTCCGCCTGCTCCAGGGCCTGGCGGGCGCGGCCGGCATCGTCATCGCACGGGCCGTCGTCCGCGACCTGTACGACGGCGTGGCGATGGCCCGCTTCTTCTCCACCCTGATGCTCATCTCCGGCGTCGCGCCCGTCGTGGCGCCGCTGATCGGCGGGCAGATCCTGCGGATCACCGACTGGCGCGGCGTCTTCGTTGTCCTGACCGTGGTCGGCGTGCTGCTCACGCTGCTGGTCTGGCGCCGGCTGCACGAGACCCTGCCGCCCGCGAAGCGGCACTCCGGCGGCCTCGGCGAGGCGCTGCGCACCATGCGCTCCCTCCTCGCCGACCGGGCCTTCTCCGGCTACCTGATCGTCGGCGCGTTCGCCTTCGCCGCGCTGTTCGCGTACATCTCCGCCTCCCCGTTCGTGATCCAGGAGATCTACGGCGCCTCCCCGCAGACCTTCAGCCTGCTGTTCGGCGTCAACTCCGTCGGCCTGGTCCTGGTCGGCCAGATCAACGGCAAGGTGCTGGTCGGCCGGGTCAGCCTGGACGTGGTGCTGGGCATCGGCCTGGGCCTGATCACGGCCGCCGCGACGGCGCTGCTGCTGATGGCGGGCGGCGTCTTCGGCGAGGTCGGGCTGTGGCCGATGGCCGCCGGGCTGTTCGTCCTGATGTCCGCGATGGGCCTGGTCATGCCGTCGGCCAACACCAAGGCGCTGCTGCGCTCCGGCCACGCGGCGGGCTCCGCCTCCGCGCTGCTGGGCACCTCCACCTTCCTCCTGGGGTCCGTCGCCTCGCCGCTGGTCGGCATCGCGGGCGAGCACACCGCCGTGCCGATGGCCGTCGTCCAGCTCTCCTGCGGCGTACTGGCGCTGCTGAGCTTCCTGGGAATGTGCCGCCCGTGGCAGCGTAGGGAGGAGACCGCCAACGGGACCGGCGAGAGGACCAAGCTCTGAAAGCGACGGGACTGCGCCACGGCACCCCCGCCCGCGCGGGACTCGACCCCGCCTGGACGCACCGCCTCGTACGGGGGGTGCGGGAGGCGACCGAGGGGCCGGATCCCTGGTGCGCGGGCGCGGTGGTGCTGGCCGGGCGCGGCCCGGTCGTCGCCGTCGAGGAGGCGGCGGGCTGGGCGCTGCGCTACGCGGGCTACGACCCGGAGCGCGACCGGGGCGTGGAGCTGCCCCGGGACCGCTGGGAGCCGGTGCGCGTCGGCACCGTCTTCGACCTGGCCTCGCTGACCAAGCTGTGCACCGCGATCGTGGCCGTGCAGCAGGCCGAGCGGGGCCGCCTGGACCTGGCCGCCGAGGCGGGCCGGTGGCTGCCGGGCTTCGCCGCCGGGATCACCGTCCGCCGCCTGCTCACCCACACCTCGGGCCTGCGCCCGGAACTGCCCTTCTACGAGCGGCGCGGGCGCGCGGCCCAGCTGGCCCTGCTGTGGGAGGAGGCCGCCGCGCCCGCCGCGCCGCCCGGCGGCCCGTACCGCTACTCCGACCTCAACCTCATCGCCCTCCAGCTGATCCTCGAACGGCTCACCGGGCAGCGGCTGGACGCCCTGGTGGCCGAGGGGATCACCGGCCCGCTGGGCATGACCAGCACCTCGTACGGGCCGCTGGCCCCGGCGGGCGTGGCGGCGACCGAGGACCAGCGGCGGCCGTGGGCGAAGGCGGACCGCGGCATGGTGCGCGGCGCGGTGCACGACGAGAACGCGTGGGCGCTCGGCGGCGTCGCCGGTCACGCGGGCCTCTTCTCCACGGCGCAGGACCTGGCGGTGCTGTGCCGGACGCTGCTGAGCGGCGGCGCGTACGGGAAGACCCGCATCCTCGGCGCGGAGTCGGTGGCGCTGCTGCTGGACCCGCCGGGACTGGGCTTCGGCGTGGACCAGCCGTGGTTCATGGGCGAGCTGGCGGGGCGCGGCGCGGCCGGGCACACCGGGTTCACCGGGACGAGCCTGGTGCTGGACCGGGCGACCGACACGTTCCTGGTGCTGCTGGCCAACACGGTGCACCCGCGGCGGCGCCCGGCGGACAGCGCGCCGCGGGCGGCGGCCGCGACCCGGCTGGCGCGGGCGGTACGGGCGGGCAGCCGGGCGTTCGGCTGAAGGCGTACGGGCTTCGGGCGGGCAGCCGGGCGTTCGGCTGAGGCCGTACGGCTTCGGGCAGGCAGGGCAGCGGCGTACGGCTCCGGGCAACGGCGTACGGGCGCCGCGGCACGCCTGTCACACCCGCCCCGTAAAATTGCCGGAATGCACGACGAACTGCGCGCCGCACTGGCCGGCCTGCTCGACGGCCTGCCGCCCACGCAGGCCGCGCGGGCCGTCGACCGGCTGATCGCCAACTACCGCGGCCGGACCCCGACCGACGCCCCGGTGCTCCGCGACCGCGCGGACGTCGCCGCGTACGCCGCCTACCGGATGCCCGCGACCTTCGAGGCCGTGCGGCACGCCCTGGACGCCTTCGCGGCGCGGCTGCCGGAGTGGTCGCCCGCCACCCATGTGGACATCGGCGGCGGCACCGGCGCCGCGAGCTGGGCGGTGGCGGCCACCTGGACCGGCCACCGCACGACCGTCTACGACTGGGCCGAACCGGCCCTGGACCTGGGCCGCGAGCTGGCCGCCGGCGTGCTGCCGGAGACCGACTGGCAGCGCCGGGTCATCGGCGCGGGCATGACCGTCCCCGAGGGCACGGACCTGGTCACCGTCTCGTACGTGCTCGGCGAGCTGCGCCCGGAGGACCGCCGGGCCGTCGTCGCCGCGGCGGCCGGGGCGCGGGCCGTCGTGCTGGTCGAACCCGGCACCCCGGACGGCTATCTGCGCATCCGCGAGGCGCGCGAGCAGCTCACGGACGCCGGGCTGCGCGTCGTCGCGCCGTGCCCGCACAGCGGCGCGTGCCCGATCGTGCCGGGAGAGGACTGGTGCCACATGTCCGCGCGGGTGGCGCGCTCCTCGCTGCACCGGCAGGTCAAGGGCGGTTCGCTGCCGTACGAGGACGAGAAGTTCAGCTACGTCGCGGCGATCCGGCCGGAGGTGGCCGACGAGCACGGTGCCGGTACCGCCCCGGCCCGTGTCGTCCGCAAGCCCCAGCTCCGCAAGGGACAGGTCCTGCTGGACCTCTGTACGGAGCAGGGGCTGCGGCGCGACACGGTCACCAAGCGGCACGGCGAGCGCTACAGGGCCGCCCGCGACGCCGGGTGGGGCGACGCCTGGGAGCCGGCCGGCTGACGCCTACGCGGGCGCGGGCCGCAGCTCCTGCGTGCAGCACTTCACGCTGCCGCCGCCCTTGAGCAGCTCGGTCAGGTCCATGCCGACCGGCTCGTACCCGCGCTCCCGCAGCGGCTCGAACAGCCCCACCGCGGCCTGCGGGAGCAGGACGTGCCGGCCGTCGCTGACCGCGTTCAGCCCGAACGCCTCCGCGTCCGCCCGCGAGGCGATCAGCGCGTCCGGGAACAGCCGGGCCAGCACCGCCCGGCTGCCCGCGGAGAAGGCGCCCGGGTAGTACATGACCTCGGAGTCGGTCGCGTCGTCCAGCACGCACAACGCCGTGTCGAGGTGGTAGTAGCGCGGGTCGACGAGGTCCAGGCCGATCACCGGGCGGCCGAAGTACTCCTGCGCCTCGGCGTGCGAGAGCGGGCTGCTGCGGAAGCCGCGTCCGGCCAGCAGCCAGGAGGCGGTGACCGCGAAGTCGCCCTCCGCCTCGTTGACGTTCTCCGGCTCGCGGACCTCGGTGAAGCCGTGGTCCCGGAACCACGCGGCGTGCACGGCGGCCTCGCCGCGCCGCTCCTCGAAGGCGAACCGCGCGCCGAGCACCCGGCCGTCCACGACGGTGGCCCCGTTGGCCGCGAAGACCATGTCCGGCAGGTCGGGGCGGGGCCGCAGCTCCTCCACGGTGTGGCCGAGCGCGCGGTAGCGGTCGCGCAGCACCTCCCACTGGGCGAGCGCCAGCGGCAGGTCGACCGGTTTGTCCGGGTCCATCCAGGGGTTGATGGAGTAGCTGACCCGGAAGTGGGTCGGCGGGCACATCAGGTAGCGCCGGGGACGGGCGCTGCGCCGGGGTGTACGCAAGGAAGGCTCCTCACGGTGGACGGGACGCGGGATGCGCACGGGACACGTACGCGCTCAAATCGTCCACCGGGAGGAGCCGTTCCGCAGTGATCCGTTCGGGTGGTTTTCACCCCTGACGGGTTTGCCCGTCGCCGCGCTGCTCCTGGAGTCTGCGCAGCAGGGCGCGCCGCTGTGCCATCGGATCCGTGCCGCCGCCGACACCGCCGCCGCCCCGGCCGCCGCGCAGCGCGCCCCGGGAGAGCTTGCTGCGGGTGCCGCCGACGCCGAGCATCCCGCCCGCGTTTCCCTTGCTCATGGTCCGTCTCCTTCGTCTGTCGCGTCCTCCGATTGACGAGACGTATCGTCTCGCTCGATAGCGAGTATTGGTGAGACGCCGCGTCTTGTCAAGACGATACGTCTCGCCTCATGCGTCGGTAGGCTTGCCCCATGGCCAACAAGACAGCGCCCGACTCCACGCGCCGCAGCGAACGCTCGCGCCGCGCCATCTACGACGCGGCCCTCGACCTCGTCGGCGAGGTCGGCTTCGACAAGCTGACGATCGAGGGCATCGCGGCCCGCGCCGGAGTCGGCAAGCAGACGATCTACCGCTGGTGGCCCTCGAAGGCCGCGGTCCTGCTGGACGCCTTCACCCAGGTCGTCGAGGGGTACGAGGCCGGGCTGCCGGACACCGGCGACCTCGCCGCCGACCTCAAGTTCGTGCTGCGGGCCACCGCCGACGAGTTCAACGACCAGAAGTGGCAGGCCCCCTACCGCGCCCTCGCGGCGGCCGGCGCGAACGACGCGGAGCTGTCGGCCCCCTTCGTCGAGCGCCTGCTGGAGCCCGGCACCCAGGTCTACGTGAACCGGCTGCGGGCCGCCCAGGAGAGGGGCGAGATCGGGCCGGACGTGGACGTGCGGGTGGCGGCCGAGATGCTGCTGGGGCCCTTCACGCAGCGCTGGCTGATGCGGACCGGTGAGCTGACGCACGCGTACGTGGACACGCTGGTCGACCTGGTCCTCTCCGGGCTGCGGCCCCGTACCTGACACCGCGCCCCCGCGTCCCGCGGGCGGGGAGCCCGGCGCACCCGGATGACCGGCACACCCGTATGAGGGGCGGGGGTACCGCGGGGGGAGCGGAAGGTAAAGGAAGATGAACGAATCAGGGTGGAAACCGGACGGAATGGGGGCATTTGCCGGTTCTTCGGCCACCCCGGATCGGTACTCCGGTCACCCGAGGAGGAGGATGGTGGCAGCATTGATCCCAGACCACCGCTCGAAGTGAGGGGATAGATGGAACGCAAGAGCAGGTTCTCCCAGTGGCTTCGCCGGCCGAGGAGCGGTTCGGACGGCGGCGATACGGACACGGGATCAGCGGCGCAGAGCCGCGAGGACCTGCTGCTGGCGGTCGCCGACGCGGGTTTCCCGCTCGCCCCGGCGGCCCACCCCTCCGGCTACGGCTGTTCCTGCGAGCGCATCGGCTGCCCCACGCCCGGCCGGCACCCCGTCTCCTTCGGCTGGCAGACCGTCGCCAGCACCGACCGGGAGAAGGTCGCCGGCTGGGCGCGCGCGTATCCGCAGGCCAACTTCATCACCGCCACCGGCATCGCCCACGACGTGCTGGACGTCCCCGCCGAAGCGGGCCGCAGCGCGCTGGAGCGCCTGGAGGCGGCCGGTGTCGAGGTCGGCCCGGTCGCGCTGAGCGGCGCGGCGTACGGCGAGGGCCGGATGCTGTTCTTCACCGCCACCCGCGGCACCCCGGACGACGAGGACGAGTGGTGGCCCTGCGAGCTGGACTGCCATCCGGAGACCATGGACGAGCATCCGGGCCTGCGCTGGCACTGCCGCGGCAGCTATGTCCTCCTGCCGCCCTCCCGGCTGCCCGGCGACCAGCCCGCGGTGTCCTGGCTGCGCGGCCCCGAGCGGCCGGTGCCCGACCCGCTGACCCTGCTGGAAACGCTCACCGACGCCTGCGCCGAGTACGCCGACCAGCACGACCACGACCACGAAGCGGCGGCCTGGCCCATCGGCCGCTGACCGGGCGGCACCGCCGTGTGCCGCCCGCTACAGCGACTTGGCGGACGTCTTCGCCTCCAGCCGGTGGAGGAAGGCGACCTTCTCGGAGGCGCCCGCGGCCGGGACCTTCACGACCTGTTGCGACAGGGTCGTGAAGGTCATCCGGTCGGACTCCTTCGCCGGACCGTCCATGATCCCCTTGATCTCCGGGGGAATGCTGATCCGCGACCCCTCGGAGACGGTCTTCTGCTGGTGGTAGTACGTCGAGAAGAAGACCAGCGCCCCGCCGTCCTTGGTGCGCAGCGCGACCGGCGCGTAATCGGACGGCTGGTCCTCGTACTGGATGCGGGAACCCGGCTGCCGGCCCTGCTGCTCGCGCAGCTTCCGCCACTGGTCGGTGGCCGGACCCGGCGCGAAGACCTCGCCCTTGCCGGTGTTCAGGTACGTCGCGTACGCCTTGCCCAGCTCACCCGGGGCGACCTTCAGCCCGGAGTCCTTGGCGTCGGCCGGCACCGCCTCGGCATAGCCGTCCGGGTCCGTCTTGAACTGCGGGATCTGGTTGTCGGCCAGCGCCGAGAGGTAGCTCGCCTTCCACTTGGCGCCCACCGCGTCGCGGGTGAAAACCAGGAACCACCGCGCGTTGTTGCGGTTGCTGACCGCGTCCGCGAGGAAGAACTTCGGCCAGCCCGCCTGCTTGGGCACGGTGAAGTGCGGGCTGGTCAGCGTCAGGCGCGGGAACTTCGGGTTGCCCCGCGGGCTGACCGCCTGCCCCGACTTGGTGAGCGCCTGGTCGACGGCGAGCAGCGACTCCGTCTCGTAGGTCGGGTTCACCTTCGGGTCCAGCTTGGTGTTCGACGCGTTGAACCCGTCGACGAACTGCTTGAGGGCCGTGGTGGCCTCAGCCTTCGACACCGCCGGCAGCATCTCCCGCTCGCCGTGCACGGTCATGCACCCGCTCAGCGTCAGCAGCGCCGCGCTCGCGGCGGTCAGCGCTACGGGTACCCGGAACGGCGACCTGCGTGTCATGGGGCTCGGGCTCCTTCGGGGCGACCGGGGCCGGGGCGGTCTGCGCGGCCGCCGGGGTGGCACGATTCGGCGCAACCCTACCGGGGGCGAGGAACAGGGCCAGCGTGGGGACCAGATACAGCGCCCACACCGTGACCTGGAGGACGGTCGGGTCGGGCTGGAAGTTGAAGACGCCCTTGAGGAGCGTGCCGTACCAGCTGTCCGCCTCGTAGGCGTCGCCCAGGTCGAACGCCTTCGTGGACAGGCCCGGCAGCAGTCCCGCCTCCTGGAGGTCGTGGCAGCCGTACGCCAGCACGCCCGCGGCGACCACCACGAGCATGCCGCCGGTCCAGGTGAAGAACTTCGCCAGGTTGATGCGGACGGCGCCGCGGTAGAACAGCCAGCCCAGAGCCACCGCCGTCAGGAGCCCCAGCAGGGCGCCGGCCAGCGGGCGCCAGCCGTCGTCCGCGCTGCTCGCCGCCGCCCAGATGAACAGCGCGGTCTCCAGGCCCTCGCGCCCCACCGCCAGGAAGGCGGTGACCACCAGCGCCGCCGTGCCCATCGCGAGCGCCGCGTCCAGCTTGCCGTGCAGTTCCTTCTTCAGGTGCCGCGCGGTCCGCCGCATCCAGAAGACCATCCACGTGACCAGGCCCACCGCGATGATCGACAGCGAGCCGCCGAGCGCCTCCTGCGCCTCGAACGTCAGCGTCTGCGAGCCGAACTGGAGCGCGGCGCCGAACGCCAGCGACAACAGCACGGCGATGCCCACGCCCAGCCACACCGGCCGCAGAGCCTCCCGCCTGCCGGTCTTGACCAGATAGGCGATCAGGATGCAGACGACCAGACTGGCTTCCAGGCCCTCGCGCAGGCCGATCAGGTAATTGCCGAACACGCCGGTCCCTTCCCTTTCCTCTCGGGTCCTCGCGGTGCCGCCGTCAGGCGAACAGCCCGCGCCCCCACCAGTCGTCGGCCCCGCCGACGCCCGGCGGGACCGCGAACAGCGCCGAACCCACGTGCTGGATGTATTCGTTGAGCGCGTCGTGGCGCGCCAGCCGCTGCTGGAGGGGGATGAAGCCCTGGCGTACGTCCCGCTGGTAGGCGAGGAAGAACAGGCCCGCGTCCAGCCGGCCCAGCCCGTCCGTGCCGTCGGTGAAGGAGTAGCCGCGGCGCAGGATGCGGATGCCGTCGTTGGAGTCCGGGTGCGCCAGGCGTACGTGGGAGGCGGGCGGCATCGACGGCAGGTGCGGCTCGTCGTGCTCGTGCTTGCGGCCCACCGCCGCGCCCTCGCCCTTGTCCCGCCCGAAGATCTCCTCCTGTTCCCGCAGCGAGGTGCGGTCCCAGGTCTCGATGTGCATCCGGATGCGGCGCGCCACCAGGTACGAGCCGCCGGCCATCCACGCGCCGCCGCCCTTCTCGTCCCGCGCGCCGACCCACACATGCCGCTCCAGGGCCTTGGCGTCGGTGCCCGCGATGTTCCGGGTGCCGTCCTTGAAGCCGAACATGTTGCGCGGGGTCTGCGCGTCGGGCGTCGTCGAGGAGGTCTTGCCGAAACCCAGCTGGGACCAGCGCACGGCGACCTTGCCGAAGCCGATCCGCGCCAGGTTGCGGATCGCGTGCACGGCGACCTGCGGATCGTCGGCACACGCCTGTACGCACAGGTCGCCGCCGCCGCGCGCCGGGTCGAGGTTGTCGCCGGGGAACCGCGGCAGGTCCACCAGCGCCGCGGGCCGCCGGTCCCGGATCCCGAAGCGGTCCTCGCCCCCGGCCCCGAACAGCGACGGGCCGATGCCGAAGGTGAGGGTGAGCCGGGACGGCGGCAGGCCCAGCGCCTCGCCGGTGTCGTCCGGGGGCGCCTCGGCGAGCGAGCCGATGGCGCCGGAGCCGATCTGGGCCCCGGCGGTCATCCGCGCGGCGGCCCGTGTCCACTCCTTCAGGAGGGTGATCAGCTCCGCCCGGTCGTCGGTCTTCACGTCGAACGCCGCGAAGTGCAGCCGGTCCTGTACCGCGGTGGCGATGCCGGCCTGGTGCGCGCCGTGGAAGGGCACGGCCTCGGCGGGCCGGGCGGCCGCCGCGGGCGCCGCGTCGCCCCCGGTGCGCAGCGCCGCCGCCGTACCGCCGGCCGCGACCGCGCCGAGCGCGAGCCCGGCACCGCCCCAGCCGAGCAGCGCGCGGCGCGAGGGGGTGCGGGGTGCCGAGGCACCGGCTTCCGGGGCCGCCGCGCCGTCCGTGCCGGTTTCCGCCGCCGGACCCGCCGCGCTCTCCGCGCTCTTCTTCGTTCCGCCGCCCGTCATGACGCTCTGCCTCCTACCGCGCTACTTGGCGGTCGCCACGGCGGCGGCCAGCTTCGACAACGGCTCGGCGAGCGCGTTGACGCCGTCGGACAGTTCCTTGCGCTCGTCCTTGCCGACGGTGTCGTACGCGGCGAAGCCGTCGGGGGAACCGCTGTCGCGGTGCCGGTCCAGCAGCGCGCGGATCGCCGCGAACTGCTTGTCCAGCTCCTTGGTGAGTTCCGGGCGGTTCTCGGCGGCGACCGGCTTCAGCAGCTCGTACGCCTTCTGCGCGCCCTCGACGTTGGCCTGGAAGTCGCTCAGGTCGGTGTGGCTGTAGCGCTCCTCCTCGCCGGTGACCTTGCCGGTGGCCACCTCGTCGAGGAGTTCCTTGGCGCCGTTGGCCATGCCGGTCGGGGTGATCTCGGCCTTGCCGACGCGCTTGCGCCAGTCCTCCAGGTCGGTGATCAGCCGGTCCGCCAGCTTCTTGTCGTCGGCGGTGATCTCCTTCTTCTCCCAGAGGGACTGCTCCAGCTTGTGCCAGCCGGTCCACTGCTGCCCGTCCTCCAGGCCGTCGGCGCGCACATCGACCTTGGGGTCGATGTCGCCGAACGACTCGGCGACCGGCTCGGTGCGCTCCCAGCCGGTGCGCGAGACGGCGTACGCCTTCTTCGCGGCCTCGATGTCCCCGGCCTTCACCGCGTCCGCGAACTTCCGCGCCTCGGGCAGCGTCCGGTCGGCCTGCTCCTGCACGTAGGTGCGGTACGCGGCCACCGCCTTGTCCAGCTTCGGGTCGCGGGCCGGCGCCGTGCCCTTGCCGGTCGCCGTCACCTTCTGCCGGATGCCGTCGCCCTTCATGCCGGGCTTGCAGGCGATCTCGTACGGGCCGGGGGCGATCTCGGCGACGATGTCCGCGCCGGTGCCGGGGCCGATGTTCTCCCGCTCGGTGACGATGCGGTCGCCGGGCGCGTAGACGTACACCTCGGTGACCTTGGTGCCCTTGTTCTTGACGGCGAGCCGCAGGTGCCCGGCGGGGAACTCCTTCTTCGACACCGCGCAGCCGTCGTCCGTCGCCGTCACCTGTACCGCGCCGTCCTGCGCGTCGTCGGCAGCGGCGTCGCTTTTCTGGGCGCAGCCGGAGACGGCGGCGAGGGCCGCGGCGACGGCGGCGGTGAGGGCGGCGGCAGAGCGGAGGGCTCGCATACGGGACTCCAGGCGTGCGGAGGAAGGGCGGTCGGCCACTAAGGACGCCCTAACTTATCTGAGGCTTACCTGAACAGTTCCCGTACTGCCCAGTGATCCCGCTCTCACCGGCCACGGACCTGTCACGGATGGTCGGCGGCATGGACACGGAAGGGCAATGTCCCGGCAAAGGTAAGGGTCATGGTTCGCGCACGGGCATGACCAGGGGTGTCCCGGTGCGCGGGTGGCCGATCACCTCGACCGGCTGCCGGTAGACCCGGCTCAGCAGCCCGGCCTCGAACGTCTCGGCGGGCGGCCCCTGGGCGGCGATCCGCCCGTCGTGCAGCAGGGCCGCCCGGTCCGCGTACGCCGCCGCCAGGCCCAGGTCGTGCAGGACCACCGCGACGGCGGCGCCCGCCGCGGCCCGCTCCCGGCACAGCCGCAGCACCAGTTCCTGGTGGCGCAGGTCCAGCGCGGCGGTCGGCTCGTCGAGCAGCAGCAGCGGGGCGCGCTGCGCCAGGACGCGCGCGAGCGCGACCCGCGCCCGCTCGCCGCCGGACAGCGCGGAGAACGGCCGCTCCGCGAAACCGGTCACCTCGGTCGCCGCCATCGCCTCCGCGACGGCCGCCTCGTCCTCGTCCTCGCGCTCCGTGCCGGACCAGGGCGCCCGGCCCATCCGTACGACCTCTTCCACCGTGAACGGGAAGGACAGTGCGGCGGACTGCGGCAGGACCGCCCGGCGCAGCGCCAGTTCGGGCGCGGTCCAGCCGGTGACCGGGCGGCCGTCGACACGGACCCCGCCGGTGGCGGCGGGCAGGTCGGCGGCGAGCGCGGCGAGGAGGGTGGACTTGCCCGCGCCGTTCGGCCCGACGAGCGCCAGCACCCGGCCCGCGGTGACCTTCAGGTCCACCCCGTCCAGGACGGTACGGGTGCCCAGCCGTACGCCCAGCCCGTCGGCCCGCGCGTACGCCGTACCCATGGGCACCGGCCCGGGGAGCGTGCGGGCGCGCCCCGCCGGCCACGTACCGAGCAGCGGAATCCGGCGGCGGCTCATGCCCAGCCCCCTTGCTTGCGACGGGTCCTGCGCAGCAGCCAGAAGAAGAACGGGCTGCCGAACAGGGCGGTCAGGACACCCAGCGGCAGTTCGGCGGGCTGGGCCGCCGTACGCGCGGCGAGGTCGGCGACGACCAGCACCAGCGCGCCGCCCAGGGCGCTGCCCGGGATCAGGAAGCGGTGCCCGGGACCGGCCGCCATCCGCAGCAGGTGCGGTACGAGCAGGCCGACGAAGGTGATGACGCCGGCCACCGCCACGGCCGCCGCGGTGAGCAGGGCGACGACCAGGATGAGCACGACGCGCAGCCGTTCCACGTCCACGCCGAGGTGCCGGGCCGGGCGTTCGCCGAGCGCCAGGAGATCCAGCTTGCGGGCGTAGAAGGGTGCGACGGCCAGCCCGGCGACGGCGCACGGCAGGACCGCCAGCACCTTGGGCCACACGGCCTGGGACAGCGAGCCGAGCTGCCAGAAGGTGATCTGCGAGAGCTGCGCGTTGTCGGCGAAGAAGAGGAACAGGCCGATCAGCGCGCCCGCGAAGGCGTTCACTGCGATACCGGTGAGGATGAGGGTGACGACCTCGGTGCGGCCGCCGGAGCGGGAGAGCGCGTAGACGATCAGTACGGTCAGCAGGCCGGTGGCGAACGCGCAGGCCGGGACCGTCCACGTACCGAGGAAGCCCAGCCCGAGCGCGAGGGCGCCGACCGCGCCCACCGCCGCGCCCGACGAGATGCCGATGACGCCCGGCTCGGCCAGCGGATTGCCGAACACGCCCTGCATGAGGGCGCCCGCGCAGCCGAGCGAGGAGCCGACGAGAAGTGCCAGGGCGACCCGCGGCAGCCGCACGTTCCACAGCACGCTCTCGCCCACCCGGTCCAGCTCCGCGCCGCCCAGGCCGAGATGGTGCAGGAGCGAGCCGAGGACGTCACCGAGCGGAATGCGGTACGCGCCGAGCCCGGCGGAGAGCAGACAGCCCGCGAGGAGGGCGACGGCGAGGGCGGTGGTGAGGAGGGCGGTGCGGGAGCGGGGGCGGCGGGGGCGGTCGCCGGTGGTTTCCGGGCGGGGCGCGGTGACGGCCGTCGCGTCCGTACGGGGAGGCGTCGTCATCTCACTTCCCCTCGACGTGGATCTGCTGGGCCAGGGAGCGCAGGACCGTGTCCGTGCGCGGCCCGAAGTTGAGCAGCACGCCGTCGTCGACGGAGGCCACCCGCCGGTCCATGCCGGCCGGGGTCTGCGCCACGCCGGGGATCTTCACCAGTCCGTCGATTCCGCCGACGGACTCCAGGCCCTTGCGCATCACCAGGATCACGTCCGGCGCGGCCTTCGCCAGCGCCTCGCTCGTGATCGGTGTGAAGTCCTTCTCCAGGCCGGACTCCTTGCCCGCGTCCACGCCGCCCGCCGCCTCGATCAGCGAGTCGGCCCCGGACCCGGCGCCGCCGATGAGGTAGACGGAGGCCGAGCCGCGCAGGTAGAGGAAGGCCACCCGGGGCCGGCCGGCCGCCGCGCCGCCGTGCGGAACACCCTTCCGGACGGCCTCGATCCGCTGGTCGGTACGCGCCCTGAGCGCGTCGCCCGCCTTCCGTACACCGAGGGCCGCCGCCACCGCGTCGATACGGGTGTCCACATCGGCCAGCCGCTTCGCGGCCCGGAACGTGATGACCGGGACACCGGCCTCCCGGATCTGGCCGATGGCCTCCGCCGGTCCCGTGGAGGTGTCCGCCAGCACCACGTCCGGCTTGAGCGACAGCACGTTCTCCGCCGACACGTCGTGCGCGCGGGTCACCACGGGCAGCGGCTTCGCCTGGTCGAAGGTGGCGGTGATGTCGCGCGCGACGACCCGGCCGCCGAGCCCGAGGGAGAAGACGATCTCCGAGAGGGAGCCGGTCAGCGGCACGATCCGGTCTGCCTTGCGGACCGTCACGTCGCGGCCGTCGGCGGACCGTACGGTCGCGGGCAGCTCGGGCCGGGGCGCGGGGCCGGACAGCGGCTCGACGCGGTCGGCGGCGGGTGCGGTGGCGGGCCGGTCCGGGGGAGCGGTGGCGTTCGTGCCGCCGCCGCAGCCGGTGAGGGCGAGGGCGAGGGCGAGGGTGGCGGCGAGGGCCGCGGCGGGGTGTGGCAGGCGTCGGCCGACCGGTTGCCGGGTGGGGCGCGGGCGGACCGGTTGCCGGGTGGGGCGTCGGAGGACCGCACCTCGGGCAAGGCGTCGGCGGACCGGCCCCCGGATGGTTGCTGTCACTGTCCCGCCTTTCCGTGTACGCCAGTTGGCCCGGGGCCGGTGGTGCCGCGGAGGCTCGGGGCGCTCCCGGGGTTCCGTATTCGGCCACGCTTACCTTAGGTTAGCCTTACCTTATTCGCTAGCCCTGGAGGGGTGCCCGATGCTGCCGTTCAGACCGGCCAGCGGCCGTGTGCACGGCCGTGCCCGCGTGCTCGCCGCCGCCTTCCTGGTGGCGCTGCTGGGCGCGCTGCTCCCCGCGCTGCCCGCGAGCCCCGCGCAGGCGGCGGCCCGTACGGTGGCGGGCGGACGGCTGGACTGGGGCATCAAATCCTCCTTCCAGTCCTACGTCACCGGGCCCATCGCCCACGGGAGTTGGAGCCTGACCGGCGGCGCCGCCACGGTCGGCGACAGCCGGTTCCGGTTCCACTCCGCGACGGGAAGCTACGACCCGGACAGCGGCGCCCTGACGGCGGGCTTCTCCGGCGGCGTCCACTTCACCGGCCACCGCAAGCCGGACGGCTCGTACGAACTGGACCTGACCATCAGCCGCCCCCAGGTCGCCGTCGCCGACGGCCGCGGCACCCTCTTCGCCGACATGACCAGCAAGGAGAAGGGCACCGGCCGCGTCACCACGGCCGCCCGGGTGCCGCTGGCCACCCTCGGACTCGGCGGTCTCGACACCCGGGGCGGCGCCACGCCCATCGCGCTCACCAACGTCCCGGCGAAGCTGACCGCGCAGGGCGCGCGGGCCTTCGCGGGGTACTACACGGAGGGCACGCAGCTCGATCCGGTGAGCTTGTCGGCGGACGTACGGGCCGGGGCGACCGGTGCCGGGCCGGGCCCGACGCCCTCCCCGTCCGAGGGCGGCGATGACGGCACCACGGACAACGCGGACAGCACGGACGCGCCGCGCGGGACCTTCACCAACGCCGCCGTCGACTGGGGCGTGCGCCGCACCTTCCGCGAGTACGTCACCGGCGGTATCGCCAAGGGCGCGTGGCACCTGACCGACGGCGCCCAGGACGGCGGCGCGCTGTTCCGCTTCCCGCGCGGCAAGGGCACGTACGACGCCGAAAAGGGCACGCTGAACGCGGACTTCGCCGGGACCCTCCGCTTCACCGGCAAGGACCTGGACCTGACCCTGACCGCCGTCTCGGTCGAGGTGAAGGACGGCCGCGGCACCCTGGCCGCCGATGTCACCAGCGGCGGTACGCGTACCGGGCACACCCCGCTGGCCACCTTCGACGCGAAGCGGCTGGCCCCGGAGAAGGGCCTGATCACCCTCACCGAGGTACCGGCGAAGCTCACCGCCGACGGCGCGAAGGCGTTCGGCGGCATGTACAGCGCGGGCACCGACATGGACCCCGTCTCGCTCGCCGTGGCCGTCGACAAGAAGGCCGCGCTCCCCGCCCTTCCCGACCTCGGTACCGACCCGAAGGCCGCCGCCGGGGACGGGAAGCGGGCGGACCGGGCCCCGGCCGCCGCACCGGCCGCGGACTCCTCCCCGGTCTCCGCCCGCACCGTCATCCTCCTCGTCGCGGCCGGCGTGCTGCTCGTCGCCGTCGCCGCGTTCCTCGTCCTGCGCGCCCGCCGCCGTACGGCATCCACGGCACCCCCGCGGGACTGACCCCGCCCGGCCCCACCGCACCCCCACCGCACCCCACCCAAGGAGAGCCACCGACCATGGCCGTCATACGCCGCCCGCTCGCCCTCGCGGCCGCCATCGCCACCGCCGCCACCACCGCGGCCCTGTGCCTGCCGTCCACCGCCACGGCCGCCCCCGCGGCCGGCGGGGCGGCACCGAAACTGGAGCTGAAGAACGGCACGCTCGACTGGGGCGTCAAGGAGTCCTTCCGCAAGTACGTCAAGGGCATGGCGCTCGGCGACATCACCACCGCCGACGGCGCCCGGCAGGCCCCGGGCAACGGCCCGTTCACCTTCACGGGCGGCACCGGCACGTACGACATGAGCACCCACGCCGTCGCCACCACCTTCAAGGGCAGCGTCCGCTTCACCTCGAAGGCGCACGGTTTCGACATCGAGCTGGCGGACCTCAAGGTGACGACCGAGGGGAAGACCGGGACCATCACCGCGGATGTCACGGCGGCGGGGAAGACCCAGGACGACGTGGCGCTGGCCTCGCTCGACCTGTCGGGCGTACGGCCGGGCAGCGGCGCGGGCGGAGCGATGACGTTCGCGAAGATCCCGGCCGCACTGACCGCCAAGGGCGCCGAGGCGTTCAACGGCATGTACAAGGAGGGGCAGGAACTCGACCCGGCCACGCTGACGGTGACGGCGGGGAACGCTCAGGGGAAGCCGAAGCCTGCCGAGGGCGGGCAGGACGGCAGGGCGGGTGACAAGGGCGACGACAAGGGAGGTGACAAGGGCGGCGAGTCCGGGGCGCACCAGGGCCGGGAAGCCGGTACCGGCACCGGCACCGGTACCGATGCCGGTGCCGACACCGGCAAAAAGCGGCCGGAAGGCCCGTCCTCCTCGGCTTCCTCGGCGTCCTCGTCCTCTTCGTCCGCCCCGACCGGGACCGCCGCCTCCGACAAGATCGTCGACGGCACCCTCGACTGGGGCGTCAAGAAGTCCTTCCGCGACTACGTGACCGGCCCCATCGCGCACGGCAAGGCCGAACTCGCGGGCGGCGCCGTCACCTCCGCCGCCGGTTACCGCTTCCCGAAGGGCCACGGCACGTTCGACGGCGCCAAGTCGGCCCTCGCGGCGGAGTTCAACGGCTCGGTCCGCTTCACGGGCCACGAGGGCGCGCTCGACCTGAAGTTCAGCAACCTCAAGGTCAAGGCCGCCGGCGGCAAGGGCACGCTGGTCGCGGACGTCTCGGCGAAGTCCCGCGCCACCGGCAAGGTCACCAACACCCCCGGCATGGCACTCGCCGACCTCAAGGTCCCGGCCGGCGCCCTCGTCGCCAAGAACGGTGTCGTCACCCTCAAGAACGTCCCGGCGACGCTGACCGCCGCCGGTTCCAAGGCGTTCGAGAGCATGTACAAGCCGGGCCAGGCCCTCGACCCGGTGACGGCCACCGTGTCCGTCGACCCGAACGCGCAGCTTCCGGCGAACGGAGCCGGCTCGGGCTCGGGTTCGGGTTCGGGTTCGCCCGACGCGTCCGGCAGCGGTACGGCCTCGTTCAGCAGCGGCAGCGCGAGCGCGGGCGGCGGCTCACTCGCGGCCACCGGCACCTCGGCGCCGACCGGCACACTGGCGGGCGTGGCCGCCGGCCTGATCGCGGCGGGCGGCGCAGCCACCTACGCCGTACGCCGCCGCGCCACCCGGTAAACCACCGGGCCCGCCCTTTCCGCGTACCCCACCCCCCCCACATTCCCCACCCCCCACCCCCTCCACCCCCCACATTCCCCGGGCCCCGCTTCCCCCTGGGGCCGCGCTCCCCACACCCCACCGGCGCGCCCCGGGCCCTGGGACCGGCCGTACCCGCCGCGCAATGCCTCCGCGCGGCGGGTACTCCGGCGTTCGGGGCCGCGTCCGGATGATCCGCGCACCCCGGTGGGCCGCCCCGGTCACGGGCACGATGGAATACAGCCATGACCCCGACCCGCCCGGTCCCCGACCTGCACGTAGTACGCGTCTTCTGCGGTCCCGACGGTCAGGGCGGCAACCCGTTGGGCGTCGTACGCGACGGAGCCGCCGTGCCGGACCAGGCCGCGCGCCAAGCGCTCGCCGCCGAACTCGGCTTCAGCGAGACGGTGTTCATCGATGACGCGGGCAGTGGGCGGCTCGACATCCACACGCCCGGCGTGCGTCTGCCCTTCGCCGGGCACCCCCTGGTCGGCACGGCGTGGCTGCTGCGGCGTCTGGGGCGGCCGGTGGACACGCTGCGCCCGCCGGCCGGTGCGGTGCCGGTCACGTACGACGGTGAGGACATGGTGTGGGTACGCGGTCGGCCGGAGTGGTCGGCCGGGCGCCGTACGGAGGAGTACGCGACGCCCGCGGACGTGGACGCGCTGGACGGGCCGCCGCCCGGCGAAGGCCCGCTCTACGTCTGGGCGTGGCGGGACCGGGCCGCGGGCACCGTGCGCGCCCGCTACTTCCCGCGCCGCGGCGACGGCATCGTGGAGGACGAGGCCACCGGCGCCGCGGCGCTCACCCTCAGCCACGAACTGGGCCGGGCCCTGGACATCCGCCAGGGCACCGGCTCCCGCATCCGCACCCGCCCGTACCCGGACGGGACGATCGCGCTGGGCGGCAGCGTACGGCCCGTACCACCGCGGCCCTGACGTAAGCGGCCGACGCGCTTACGCGCTCAGCGGGAACTCGTCGCCCAGCTCCCGGAACACCGCCGTGTTGAGCGCGAAGGCGCGCTTGCACTCGTCGACCACCCGCTGCTTCTCCAGGTCGTCCACCGGCAGCGCGTCGAGCAGCTGCCGGTATTCGCGCTTGAAGGCGGCGGGGTTGCCTATGCCTTCGAAGACGTAGAACCGCACGCCGTCGCCCTTGCGCGCGAAGCCCCAGGTCTTCTCGGCCGTGCCGCGGATGATCTGACCGCCGGAGAGGTCGCCCAGGTAGCGGGTGTAGTGGTGCGCGACGTACCCGGCGGGCCAGCGGCTCGCGCACTCGGTGATGCGCTCGGCGTACGCGGCGGTGGCCGGCAGGGGCGCCAGCCCCGTACGCCAGGACGGGCCGCCGAGGTGCGCCAGGTCGCGCTCCAGTTCCGCCGTGCGGGCCAGCTCGGGCTGGATGAACGGCCCGGCGACCGGGTCGTCGGCGAGCGCCTCGGAGGCGTCCTCCAGCGCGCGGTAGACGAACCACAGCTGCTCGGTGTAGCGCCGGTAGGCCGTGACGCCGAGTTTGCCGCTGAGCAGGTCGCCCATGAAGGACGAGTTCTCGGCCTCCGTGTGCTGCTCGTGCGACGCGGTGCGGATCAGCGTGGAGAACGGCACCGCTGCGGCGGACTGCGCGGACGGGGTCGAACTGGGCGCGGCCAAGACGGACCTCCGGGGACCGATGGGGTGCGTACGGGATCAGATTCTGGCTGGTTAGGCTTACCTAAGTCAACCTGTTTCCGACGGGCTGTCGGTAAAACTTCCCGACACCCTGTCGGTAAAACCCTACCGCTGATGATCCTCCCGCGCAGCGATACGGCAGCACTCAGGCCGGGACCCGTCGCACGGGTCCCGGCCTGAGGGGGCGGGGAAGTAGGGCGTGGGAGAAAGGCGTGGGCTACGGGAGCGTCAGGATCTCCGCGCCGGTCTCCGTGACGACCAGGGTGTGCTCGAACTGCGCGGTCCGCTTGCGGTCCTTCGTCACCACCGTCCAGCCGTCCTCCCACATGTCGTACTCGTGGGTGCCCAGCGTCAGCATCGGCTCGATGGTGAAGGTCATGCCGGGCTTGATGTCGGTGGTGTGGTGCGGGCTGTCGTAGTGCGGGACGATCAGGCCGGAGTGGAACGACGAGTTGATCCCGTGGCCGGTGAAGTCGCGGACCACCCCGTAGCCGAAGCGCTTGGCGTACGACTCGATGACCCGGCCGATGATGTTGATCTGGCGGCCCGGCTTGACCGCCTTGATCGCCCGGTTGAGGGCCTCGCGGGTCCGGTCCACCAGCAGCTTGGACTCCTCGTCCACGTCGCCGCACAGGTAGGTGGCGTTGTTGTCGCCGTGCACGCCGTTGATGTAGGCGGTCACGTCCAGGTTCACGATGTCGCCGTCCTTGAGGACGGTCGAGTCCGGGATGCCGTGGCAGATGACCTCGTTGACCGAGGAGCACAGCGACTTCGGGAAGCCGCGGTAGCCGAGGGTGGAGGGATAGGCGCCGTGATCGCACATGAACTCGTGGGCCACCCGGTCCAGTTCGTCGGTGGTCACGCCCGGCGCGATCAGCTTGGCGGCCTCCTCCATCGCCTGGGCGGCGATCCGCCCCGCGACACGCATCCGCTCGATCGTTTCCGCGTCCTGCACCTCCGGACCCGTATAGGGGGTGGGCGCGGGCTTGCCCACGTACTCGGGGCGCGGGATGGAGGCGGGGACGGGGCGGGTGGGGGAGATCTTCCCCGGGACAAGAAGCGACTGGCCAGACATGCCAGCGAGTGTATCGGCGGCCGGTCGGGCAGGATGGCGGCACAGGAGTCGCACACAGGAGGCCGCGATGGCGCTGTTCAAGAGGCGGACGGCCGGCAAACCCGGCGAATGGTACTACTGCCTCAAGCACGGAACGGTCGAGGAGGGCCCCGAGTGCCGCGCCGCCGACCGCTTCGGCCCGTACGCGACGCGCGAGGAGGCGGCCCACGCGATGGAGACCGCCCGCGAACGCAATCTTGAGTGGGAGACCGATCCGCGGTGGCATGAGAAGGGGACGGAGGGAGCGGAGGGGCCGGAGAGGTCGGCGTAGGGAAGGGCCGGAGAGGTCGGCGTAGGGAAGGGTTGGAGAGGCCGGCGTAGGAAGGCGTCGGCCCTGGGACGCCTCCGGCCCGCCCCGGGCCCGCCCCGGGCCGGGCGCGGCCGGTCGGCTATGCCGCCGCCGTGGTCTCCGCCCGCGCCCCACGCGCCTCGCGCATCCGCACCGCGTGCTCGTTGGTCCGCGCGTCATATGCCAGCAGCTTCGGCAGGGCCGTGGCCAGTGCCACCACCCCGGCCACGCACAGTACGCCGCCCGCCCACACCGAGGTCCGTACGGAGGTGACGGCCGCCATGCCGCCCGAGCGGACCTGGCCCAGCTGCGGACCGGCCGAGTACGACAGCAGCTCGATGCCGGCCAGGCGGCCGCGCAGCTCGTCGGGGATGGTCTGGTTCCACATGGCCGAGCGGAAGATGCCGCTGACCATGTCGCAGGCCCCGGCCGCGGCCAGGCTCAGCAGCACCAGCCAGACGTTGGACGCCCAGCCCGCGGCCGTCATGGCCAGTCCCCAGGCCGCCGCCGCGTACAGCACCGCCCGCCCGTGCCGGTGCACCCGTGAGGTCCAGCCGCTGGTCAGGCTGACCACGCAGGACCCGGCGGGCAGCGCCGCGTACATCAGGCCGAGAGCCCAGGGGGCACCCAGGTCGTCCGCCAGGAACGGGAAGATCGCCATCGGGAAGGCGAAGAGCATCGCGGTCAGGTCGACGGCGTACGTACCCAGCAGTTCCTTACGGTTCCAGGCGTAACGCGCGCCCTCCCAGATGCCGCGCAGCGACGGTTTCTCGGCGTCGTGCGAAGGGGGCGAGGCCGCCAGGCCGACCGCGAGGGCGACGGATATCGCGTACGTGACGGCGTCGATCGCGTACGCCCAGCGCAGCCCCGCGTACGCGATCAGCACGCCGGCCAGCGCGGGCCCGGCGATGGCGCCGATCTGCCAGCGCAGGGCGTTCAGCGCGGACGCCGCGGGCAGCTGGTCGTGCGGGACGATGCGCGGCACGATCGCGTCGAGGGCCGGGCGCTGGAGCCCGGTCAGCGCGCTGGCCGCGGCCACGATCACGTACAGCGGCCAGATCAGCGGGTGTGGCAGCACGCTGTTGAGCAGCAGCAACACCGACAGCAGGCCGAGCGCCGCCTCGGTCCACAGGATGAGCTTGCGGCGGTCCATGGCGTCCGCGAGCGCACCGCCGTACAGGCCGAAGACGATCAGCGGCACGATCTCCACCGCGCCCACCGCGCCGACCGCGAGCGTCGAGCCGGTCAGCTCCTTGAGCTGGAACGGCACGGCGACCAGCGTCAGGAACGACCCGAACACGGTCACCGCGCCCGCGCACCACATCCGGCGGAAGTCGGCGGACGAGCGCCAGGGCGCCAGGTCGGGGAGCAGTGCCGCGGCGCGGCGGCGTCGAGGGGGCTGGTCTGTTCCGGTCACAACGCACCATCGTGCGGTGGCGGTGCGCGGCGGGCAACGGATTTACGGGCGGGCCCGGGGCCTGCGGGCGCGGGCCCGAGCGCGCGCAGGCCCGGGGTGGTCGCGGCGGCTAACCGCCTAACGGGCGGACCGTTAGATCGCCGTTAGCAGGCCCCGGGAAGCTGGAGCCCGCTCGTCCAGCAGCACAGGTCGCGGCGGACAAGCGGTCGCAGGCCCGGCGACTGCGGGTGCGGCGGCGACTTCCGTCCGATCAGTGCCCTCCGGCGCCGTTCTCGTCCACCTCGGCACCTCCGGCGGCCCTCTGCCCGTCGTGGTGCGTCCAGAAAGGGATGCCCCCATGAGTTTCCCCATGAGTTTCCGCAAGCCCGGAACCCGCCCCCGGAAGCTGGCCGCCGGTCTGTGCACGGCAGCCGCCGTCGTAGCGCTCTCCGCGGGCGCCGCGGGCACCGCGAACGCCCAGCCGAACGGCTACCGGGTCTTCGGCGGCACCTACCCCGGCTACTCGCAGTGCGTCGCGGCGGGTTCGCTCAGCATCGGGCTCGGCCTCTACAGCCGCTACGAGTGCGAGGTCGCCGACGGCTCCAGCAATAGCAGCCCCTACTACCTCTGGTACGTGGACTGAGCCTCGTACGCCCGTAGCCCCGTACGCCCGTACGCCCCGGCCCCTTGCCGGGCGGCCTGTCGTCTCCTGATCCACCGCGGCGATGCACCGAGCCGCTCCGCGACCCCCTACATGACCCCCTACACAGAAGGACCGTGTTGTCATGTCCATAACTTCCCGTGGGCGCTCGCGCTCCATGGCCCGCTGGGCCACCACGGCCGCCACCCTGGCCGCACTCGCCGGCGGCGCGGCGGGCCTCGCCCCCGCCGCGCAGGCCGCACCGGCCGCCGCCCAGCCGGGCGGCACCGCCGCCCAGCCCGCCGGTGCCGCCGCCAAGGCCGCCCGTAGTGTGGGCGTCGCCTTCACCAACAGCACCTCCCAGCACCTGACCCGTGTCTCGTCCGGGCTCGCCCACGGGTGCTGGTCCGACAACGGGCTGCCGCAGGACTACGTCGCCCGGTCCGTCACCGCCACGTGGAAGAGCGAGTCCTGCGGGTTCGCCACCGGCACCGAGGGCCACACGACGTACCGGATCACCGGGACGTCGGACCAGGAGGTGACGATCCGCTGGAACAACCCCTACGCGGGCAGCAACTCCTACAGCTGTCAGGCTCCCGGTGGCTACCAATGCACCTGGTCGGGCGGCGGGGGGAACAACGCCACCGTCTCCTTCAGCCTGACGGGCGGCCCCGCGTACGCGGCGGCGAACCAGGTGCGCGGGGCCGCGGCCGGCGTCACTCCCGTGCGCAGTACCCAGGTCAAGGTCGTGAACGAGACGGACACACTGCTGGCCCGGTCCGGTGCGGGCCTGTCGCACGGGATCTGGAGCGGCGACAACCTGCCGCCCTCGCTCATCAAGCCCCACGAGTGGGCGTCGTGGAAGAGCGAGTCGGACGGTTTCGCCACCGGTACGGAGGGCTGGGCCGAGTACCTCATGTCGGGCGGCAGCAAGCTCATCGTGCGCTGGAACAACCCCTTCGCGGGGAGCAACTCCTACAGCTGTGAGCCGCCTCCGGGGCGCTCCTGCTCCCAGTCGGGCGGTGGCGGCAACAACGCCAAGGTCGTCTTCACGGTCAGCTGAGCACGCTCCACGGCTTCACCGGCCCGTCGCTCAACCGGCCCGCTTCTGGCACCACCGCATCCCACCACACCCCACCGAAGGGAACACCCGTCATGCGCAAGCCCCTCGTCGCGGCACTCTTGTGCCTGCCCCTGCTCTCCGCGACGGCGCTCGCCGCCCATGCGGCCGAGCCCCGGCCGGCCGTTGCCCAGGCCGCCACCCCCCGGCCGGGCATCACCGTTGCCGCCGCTTCCCTGCCGACCGCCGCTCAGGCCGCCGTCCACCAGTTCCGTGTCACCTCCGTCCGGTGGGACCTCAGCTCCACCAGCCCCGGGCAGGTCCGTGACTCCTACACCGCGTTCATGCGGTCGTTGCGCGACGCGGCGGGCGTGGTGATACGCGGCACCGGCGCCAGTGCGGTCTGGGAGACACGGGACAGCGACGAGATCATCGCCGTGGACGTCCGGCTGCCGAACCAGAGCCTCACGCTCTACCTGTCCGTCCGTGACCTCTACCTGCGCGGCTTCTCCACCGGCGCGGCGGGCAACGTGGTCCAGTTCAGGGACCCTGAGTTCAACCTCGGGCAGCGGCTCAACCGCAATGCCACCACCCTTCCCTACGGCGGGCACTACGTCGGCACCCGGAACGGCGTTGGCGGGCTGGAACACGACACCGACAGTCGGCAGCTGGAGATCTCCAGGGGAGGAGTTGTCGATGACCTGAACACGCTTGCCAATTTCGCCCGCGGACAGGGCGCTGCGAACAACCTCCGAGGTGATCTGGTCAGGGCCATCGCCGTGACGTCCGAGGCGGCCCGCTTCCGCGACATCGAGGCGCGGGTACGCCAGGGGCTGGGCAGCTCGGCCACCTTGAGCAGTCAGGAAGCCCGTGAGGAGAACGACTGGGGCCAGGGCTCCGCATTCATGTACCGGGCCAACAGGGTCCCGAACCCGGCGCCGACCCGCCTCGGCAACGAGACGCTCAACAACTGGGGCCAAGGCGCGTCCCACATGGCCATGCTGCTGATCACCCAGAAGTAGGCACCCCCGTCCGGCCGGGTGTGGCGCCGCCGCGCCGCACCCGGCCGGACGTGTGCCGTGCCTTGACGGCCAGTTGAGGGCTCCCTATGGTCACGCTGACAGAGGACGTCCTACGTCCGGCCGTCGGGGAGGACCCATGGCGCACGAGACTTCCCTTCCGTTCCGCGCCGGCTCCGAGGGCTACGCGAGCTTCCGCATCCCGGCCGTCGTCATCACCCGCCCCACCGCCCCGGCCGTGGACGGCGTCACCACCGCCCCCGGCACCCTGCTCGCCTTCGCCGAGGGCCGGGTGCGCAGCGCCGCCGACCACGGTGACATCGACCTCGTGCTGAAGCGCTCCGCCGACGGCGGCCGCACCTGGGGACCGCTCCAGGTCGTCGCCCACAACGGCGCCGGTACGGCGGGCAACCCGGCTCCGGTGGTGCTGGACGGCGGCCGGATCGTCCTCCTCCACGTACGCAACGCCGCCACCGCCACCGAGGACCGCATCCGCCGCGGTCTGGTGTCCGCGGCCGACGGGCGGCGCGTATGGGTGCAGCACAGCGACGACGACGGCGCCACGTGGAGCGCGCCGCGCGAGATCACGGCGCAGGCCAAGCGTTCCAACTGGCGCTGGTACGCCACCACCCCGGGCCACGCCCTGCAACTGCGCAACGGCCCGCACGCCGGCCGCCTGGTCGTCCCCGCCAACCACTCCATCGCCCCCACCTACTCCGGCGACAACGGCACCGAGGGCCGCTACAACGGCGGTCACGTCCTGCTCAGCGACGACGACGGCGCGAGCTGGCGCATCGGCTACACGGACAGCAAACCCAACAACTACATCAACGCCAACGAGACCACCGCGGCCGAACTCCCCGACGGCGCCCTCTACTTCAACACCCGCAACGACTCCCCGGCCCCCGGCAACCGCGCCGACGCCCGCTCCGCGCCCGAGTCGGGCGGCGAGCGGCTGATCAAGCCCTTCCGCCCGCAGGCCGGGCTGACCGGGCCCGTCGTCGAAGGCAGCGTGCTGCACCTGGGCGAGCCCGACGTGCTGCTCTTCTCCGGCCCCGCCGACCCGGCCGACCGCGCGCTGATGACCGTACGGGCGAGCCGGGACCGCGGCGTGACCTGGTACGCGGCGCACACCGTCGACGGGCTCCCGGCCGCCTACTCGGACCTCGTACGGATCGACGCCGCGACCGTCGGGCTGCTCTACGAGACGGGCGATTTCAGCGCCTATTCGACGATCACCTTCCGCCGCATCCCTGTGGAGGAGCTGGTATGAGCACCGGTACGTACGACGACGGCCGGGACCGGGGCCGAGATCCGGACCGGGGCCGAGATGCGGACCGGGACCGGGACCCGCACCGGAGCCAAGACCCGCACCGGGACCGGAGCCAAGCCCCCTACCGGGACCGGAAGCCCGGCCGCATCCGCCGCCGGGCCCTGCTCGGCGGGGCGGCCACGGCCGCCGCGGCCGCCGCCGGGTTCACGCTGGCCGGCTGCGGAGACGGCGGCGACGGGGACGGCGGCGCGGCACCGAAGGAGCGCAAGAAGGGCCAGAAGATCCAGCTGTCCTTCTGGTCATGGGTGCCGGGCATCGACAAACCGGTGGACCTGTGGAACCGCGAACACCCCGACGTGCAGGTCAAGGTGGAGAAGGTGTCCGCCGTCGACGGCCGCCAGTACGCCAAGATGCACGCCGCCGTCAAAGCCGGCAACCCGCCCGACCTCGCCCAGATCGAATTCCCCGTCGTCCCCGGATTCCTGCTGGACAACGCCCTCTTCGACCTGTCCGCCCTCGGCGCCGCCCGCTACAAGGACCGTTTCGTGGGCTGGCAGTGGCAGCAGTCCGTGTTCGGCCAGGGGGTGTACGCCATCCCGCAGGCGTCCGGCCCGATGGGCTTCTTCGTACGCCATGACCTCCTCGGCAAGTGGAACATCCAGCTGCCGCAGACCTGGGACGAGTATGAGGAGGCCGCCAAGGCCGTCCGGCGGCAGGGCGCCTGGATCGAGACGTTCGCACCCACGAACGGCAACCGCTTCGCCGGGCTGGCCTGGCAGGCGGGCGCCAAATGGTACGCCGCCGAGGGCGACACCTGGACCGTGCACATCGACGACGAGCCCACCCGCAAGGTCGCCGACTACTGGGAGTCGCTGGTCCGCCGCAAGCTGGTCAAGACCGTCCCGGACCGGCAGAACGCCTGGTACAAGGACATCCAGACGGGCGCCGTCCCCGCCTGGATCGGCGCCAGCTGGGGCGACGCGCTGCTCGCGGGCAACGCGCCGGGCACCAAGGGGAAGTGGCGCGTCGCACCGCTGCCCCAATGGCAGAAGGGCGCCAACGCGCATGCCAACTGGGGCGGCTCCACCACGGCCGTCTTCGCGAAGGCCTCCTACCCCAAGGACGCGCTGGCCTTCGCCCTCTGGCTCAACTCCGACCCCAAGTCCATCGCGCTGCTGATAGAGGGCGGTTACGGCTTCCCGAGCGCGAAGAAGGGCTACGCCACCGGCGACCTCGACGTGTACCGCGACTTCTTCGGCGGCCAGGCGTACAGCAAGGTGTTCGCGGACGCGGGCGCGCACGTCGACACGAGCTGGCAGTGGGGGCCGGGCGTGGACACCCTCTACCAGCGGCTCGGCGACGCCTTCACGGAAGCGCTGGACGACGGCAGCTCGTTCCGGTCGGTGCTGCGGACCGTACAGGCGCAGACCGTCTCCGACCTGCGGGGCAAGGGACTGAAGGTGGAGAGCGGCGGGTGAGGGGAGCTAACCGGACACGCAGCCGGGCCGCCCGTCCGGCCCGCCCCGTACGGCGCTCCCGCCACCCTCACCACCCCGCCACCCCCGGCTCACCCGTACCGAAGCCCGCAACGCCCGCGCCGCCGCCGGCTTCGTCCTGCCCTTCCTCGCCCTCTTCCTCCTCTGCTTCCTCGCCCCGATCGGCTACGCCGTCCACCAGAGCCTGCACCGCACCGAGCGCACCGGCCCGCTCGGCCTCGGCGGCCAGGAACGCGAGGTCTTCGCGGGCTTCGCGAACTACGCGCACGCGCTCGCCGACGACCGCTTCCTGACCGGCTTCGGCCGGGTCCTGCTCTTCGGTGCCGTCCAGATACCGCTGATGATCGCCTTGGCGACCGTCCTCGCCCTCCTCCTGGAGAGCGCGAGCGCGCGCGGCGTCACCTTCTTCCGCAGCGCGTTCTTCCTGCCGTACGGCGTCCCCGGCGTCATCGCCTCGATCCTGTGGGGCTTCCTGTACGTACCGGGCATCAGCCCGCTCGTGGAGCTCGCCGGGTCGCTCGGCCTGCACGTGGACTTCCTCGCCCGGGACACCGTCCTGTGGTCCATCGCCAACATCGTCCTGTGGCAGTTCACCGGCTACAACATGCTCGTACTGATCTCCCAGCTCAAGGCCGTGCCGGACGAGCTGTACGAGGCGGCGCGCATCGACGGCGCGAACGCCTGGCACATCGCCCGGCACATCAAGATCCCGCTGATCCGGCCCGCACTCGTGCTGACCACCGTCTTCAGCATCATCGGCACGCTCCAGCTGTTCGCCGAGCCGATGGTGCTGCGGCCCCTCGCCGCCACCATCGACTCCGGCTTCACCCCCAACCTGCACGCGTACAGCGAGGCGTTCGTGAGCAACAACCAGCACGTGGCGGCGGCCGAGGCGGTATTGCTGGCGCTGGTCGCCTGCGTGCTGTCGTTCGGCTTCCTGCGGCTGGTGGGGCAGCGGGGCGAGGGGGGCGACAGGTGACCCGTACCACTCTCCACGAGACCCCCCTACCCGTACGCCCGCCCGGGGCCGCCGCCCGCCCGTCCGGCACGGCCACCCGCCCACCCCTCCGCTACCGCGTCATCACCGCCTCCCTCCTCACCGTCGCCGCGATCTACTTCCTCGTCCCCGTCTACTGGCTGATCGTCTCCGCCACCAAGAACAGCGCCGACCTCTTCGGCACCTTCGGCTTCTGGTTCGCCCACCCGCGCCCTCTGGAGTACCTCCGCGACGTCCTCACCTACGATCACGGCGTCTACGTCCGCTGGTTCGCGAACTCCCTGCTGTACGCGGGCGCGGGCGCGCTCGCCGCCACCCTGCTCTCCGCCGCGGCCGGTTACGGGCTCGCCAAATTCCCGTTCCCGGGCCGCGAGGCCGTCTTCAACCTCGTCCTGGCGGGCGTCCTCATCCCCGGTACCGCCCTGGCGCTCCCCCTCTACTTCCTCTTCAGCTCCATGGGCCTGGCCAACACCTACTGGGCGGTGCTCCTCCCCAGCGTCGTGAGCCCCTTCGGCGTCTACCTCTGCCGGATCTACGCGGCGGCCGCCGTACCCGACTCGCTCCTGGAGGCGGCCCGCATCGACGGCGCGGGCGAGGCCCGCATCTTCGCCGGGCTGGGCCTACGCCTCATGACCCCGGCCCTGGTCACCGTCTTCCTCTTCCAGTTCGTCCACATCTGGAACAACTATTTCCTGCCGCTGGTCATGCTCGCCGACTCCGACCTCTACCCCGTCCAGCTCGGCCTGACGTCCTGGACCGGCTACGCGGACCGGCAGCCGGAGCTGTACCAGTACACGGTGGGCGGCGCGTTCCTGTCCGTACTGCCGCTGATGGTGCTGATGACGGTCCTCCAGCGGTACTGGCGTACGGGCCTCACCGAGGGCAGCGTGAAGGCGTGACAGTATCGCTGTCATGACTACTTCCGACGACGCACAGTCCGCCGCCACCACGGCCGAAGCAGCCAAGAAGAAGCCTGCGAAGGACCCCTGGGACCTCCCCGACGTCTCCGGCCTCGTCGTCGGCGTCCTCGGCGGCACCGGCGACCAGGGGCGCGGCCTGGCGTACCGGCTCGCCCGCGCCGGCCAGAAGGTGATCATCGGCTCGCGCGCGGCGGAGCGGGCACAGGCCGCCGCCGACGAGCTGGGCCACGGCGTCGAGGGCGCGGACAACGCGGAGTGCGCGCGGCGCAGCGACATCGTCATCGTGGCCGTACCGTGGGACGGCCACGCCAAGACCCTCCAGTCCCTCCGCGAGGAACTCGCGGGCAAGCTCGTCGTCGACTGCGTCAACCCCCTCGGCTTCGACAAGAAGGGCGCCTACGCGCTCAAGCCGGAGGAGGGCAGCGCCGCCGAGCAGGCCGCGGCCCTGCTTCCCGACTCCCGCGTCACCGCCGCCTTCCACCACCTCTCCGCGGTCCTCCTCCAGAACCCGGAGATCGAGGAGATCGACACCGACGTGATGGTCCTCGGCGAGTCCCGCGCCGACACCGACCAGGTCCAGGCCCTGGCCGCCCGCATCCCCGGCATGCGCGGCATCTACGCGGGCCGCCTGCGCAACGCGCACCAGGTCGAGTCCCTGGTGGCCAACCTGATCTCCACCAACCGGCGCTACAAAGCGCATGCGGGCCTGCGCATCACGGACGTATAGTCCGGGCCGTCAGCCCCCTCCTCCTCCCACGAAAAGGAATGGTGACGCCATGCAGTGGTTGCCCTAGCCGCCCGCCCGGAAGGTCCGGGAGCCCGGGCGGCGGGTTCCGGAAGGAACGCGATGTCCCGCACGGACAAAACGAAACCACTGTGGGTACGCCACGCGGAGCACGGCCCCCGGCCGGTCCACGACCACCGCTACGGCCCCTGCGACCTCCCGCCCCACCCGACGCGGGAGGCCGCAGGCACCCGCTGTCGCTGGGAGCACCCCGGCACGCTCCTCCTCGGCCACACCTGCTGTGCCGGCTGCCAGCGGCGCGGCTGCACGAAGGAGTGGCAGGCGTACGTACGCTCCGGCAACCGCAGGACACGCCATGCGGCCCGGCGTGCGGCGAGGCGCTACGTCACCGGGGACTGGGCCGACTGACCTCCCTCTACGGGCCCCTGGGGCGGCCGGGCGCCGCCCCAGGGGGCCCGACCGTCCCCCGGTCCCCGGCCGCCCGGGGCCCTCGGCCCCCGCCCCACGGTCATGGTGGACACTGGGAGAAAACACCACACCCCACCCACAGGAGCCGACCCCATGCCCCGCCTCGCCGTCTTCGCCCTCGTCGTCTGCGCCCTCGCCGTCGCCGCGGCCGTCGTCTCGTTCGCCCAGGGCAGCTGGCTCGGCATCGTGTGGATCTTGATGGCGGGGATCAGCAGCAACATGGCGTGGTTCTATGTGCGGAAGGCGAAGATGGAGCGCGCGGGCCAGGACGGTGCGGCCGCAGCCGGCTGAGAACCGCCTGGTCAGAGCGCGTACGGATCGGCGCGCACGGCGTCTCCGAGGTGCTTGAGGGCATCGCGGAGCGCGGGTGGGGCTCCGGTGGCGGCGAGGCCGTTGCGTACGGCCTCGTCCAGCAGCCGCCGGGTACGTACGGACGCGGTCTCACCGACGGTGGGTACTATCGCGGCCACCAGCTCTTCGGCGTCGCGCCACGCGCGGAGGTGCAGTAGGCAGTCCAGGAGTCGGGCGGCGGCCATGCCCCGATGCCCGACGACGGGTCCGCCTCGCTGCTCCGCGGAGCTCTGGAGGAAAGGGACGGCCCCTGCGTGGTCGCCCGCGGTCTGGATGGCGTGTCCGTGATGCCCGTCGATCTCATCAGTCAGGATCCACCACGACCACGCCGGATCTTGAGACGTGCCGTCGCACTCCAGCAGCGACCGCGCCCTGTCGAACAAGCGACCGGCCTCGGCGAGGGCACCGCAGCCCGCGAGCCCCTTCGCCTCCCGCACGCGGAAGATCGCCTCGACCCGGGGCGACAGGCGGTCCTGCTCGATGACCGCACGCGCCACGGCCAGCTCCTCGCGGCAGCGGCCGAGCCAGCCGGAATGCATCGCGATGTTCTGCAGAATGAGCAACTCCATCGACCGGTCGCCGGACAGCTTCGCCAGAAACAGCGCCTCTTGATTGAAACGCCGCGCGGCGTCGTGCAGCTCGGCGTCGAAGAGGGCCCAGCCGGCGACCTCGGCCAGCTCGCTCGCGGCCGATCTGATGTCGCGTCCGTACGTGCTGTCGTAGTCGCCGTCTCCCAGCCGCCGGTGCACGCTTTTGAAGGTACGTGCCGCCACTTCGGCGATCGGCATTCCCGTCAACTCGTTGTCCAGAAAGATCAGCCGCTGGGACGCTTCCCGGATCGCCTGCGCGTACTCGGCCCCGCGCGTTTCGTTCAGACGCAGCAGCGGCACGCGCTCGTGCACGTCCTCGCGCAACCGCCCCACCGAAACGTCCAAGGCCGCGGCGATGAAGGGCAGCCATTCCCGGGGAACCCGCTTCCCCGTCTCCCACCTGCTGACTTCCTTCCGCGTCACAGGATCGCCGCAGACACCGGCGGCCTTGCAGACCTCACGCGCCAACCACGCTTGCGAGCGCTCGCCCCGGAGGTGACGGATGCGAGCCCCGATGTTTTCCGGCATGACTCCATACTGGCCGACACGGGGCCGACAAGAGGCCGGCATGGGGCGGCTGTTGTACGTGGTGGCGTGGCGACACGATTGCCTCATGAACCAATACCGAGGAACCCTCGACCCCCCCCCGTCCACCTGCTGGATCCGTTCGCAGGAGACATCAACCCCATTCCGAGGGACGGCTGCGCCCGTTGCGCGGCGGAGGCCGCGCGGCGGGAGGGGGCGCGGGATGCGGGGCATCTCTTCGTGGCCGTGGAAGCGAGCAATGAGATTCGTCGGCACCCGCGTCACCGGGTTGTTCAGGGGGACGTTAGTGGTGCGGGAGTGGGTCCCGGTCCGGTACAGCACAGGCGAGGAGCGTACGTCGTGGCTTGGTGGTTGACGAAGAACGGGAATCCGCAGGACGACAGCGACAGCGGCAACAAGCACGGGGGCGGCGGCTCGGACGAGGGCGGCAACACGAACGACGGCCAGGGCCCGGCGGAAGGCCGGTGACCGTGCACGAGGAAATGGCGGCGGGTCCGGAAGGGCTCGCCGCTGTGCTCATGGGGAAGGGGGCGCTGACGAGTGACTGGCTGCCGTCCTACGAGGCGGTGCCGCGTCATCGGTTTGTGCCCGAGGTGATCTGGCCCGGTCGTGGGGGTGGAAATCGGCAGGGTGATCGGGTGATGCGTGGTGAGGAGCCCGAGGCGTGGTGGGTGGCTGTTCATCGTGACGCGCCGATTACGACGCAATGGGATGACGGGGAGTACACCGGGCCCGGGAAGGGGCGCATTCCGTCCAGTTCCAGTTCGATGCCGACGATGGTGTTTTCGATGCTGGGCGCGTTGAGCGTGGAAAAGGGGCATCGGGTGCTGGAGATCGGCACCGGTACCGGGTGGAACGCGGCGCTGCTGTCCCACCGGGTCGGGGCGGAGAATGTCGTCACCGTGGAGGTGGATGAAGGTAGCGCCCGGGACGCGCGGCGGCGCCTTGCGGAGGCGGGGTTCGAGCCGCTGGCCGTCGTCGGGGACGGGGCCGAGGGATACGCCGAGGGCGGACCGTACGATCGCGTGATCGCCACGTGTTCCATCGGCCGTGTGCCGCGGGCATGGGTGACGCAGACGAAGCCGGGCGGGATTGTGGTCGCCCCTTGGGGGCCGGTCTACGGGGGCGAGGCGGTGGTCCGGCTTTCCGTGGCCGGAGACGGGACGGCGGCGGGTCGGTTTGTGGGGGCCTCGGCATTTATGCGGCTGCGTGCTCAGCGTTCCGTCCGTAAACACGTACGGGAATATCTCGGAGGTCGTGATTGGCCGGCGGATGGGGTGCGCGGTACGACCTTTCTTTCCCCGGATGCGGTGGGGGACTGGCCGGTCATGTTCGCCATCGGGGTGCAAGTGCCGAATGCGTTTCCGTGGATGGAACCGTACGAGGACGGCTCCTATACGTTGTGGCTCCGGGATACGGCTGTCACCTCGTGGGCGACGGTCGATTACGTACCGGGGTGTGTGGAGTTCGAGGTTTATCAGAGCGGTCCCCGGCGGCTGTGGGATGAAGTGGTTGCTGCCCATCGTTGGTGGGAGGGGCGGGGAAGGCCGGGGTTTGAGCGGTTCGGGCTGACCGTGGACGGGGGCGGCGAGTGGGTGTGGCTGGATTCGCCGGACAGGCCGGTGTCGGTGGTGGGCTGACCGTTCGGGGGCGCCGGGAGGCGGTGGCCCGTACGGTTACGCCCCCCCTGCCCCACCCACCTGCGGAATCTGCGGTTCCCCCTGCCAGAACCGGAACAGTTCCTGGCCCCAGTATGTGTCCCAGTTGCTGACGCCGAGGCCGCGGAGGATCGCGTCGACCGCGTCGAAGAAGACGTGGTTGATTTCCGGGACCCACAGCAGGCCGAAGACGGCG
Organism: Streptomyces albofaciens JCM 4342; assembly: GCF_008634025.1. NCBI lineage: Bacteria > Bacillati > Actinomycetota > Actinomycetes > Kitasatosporales > Streptomycetaceae > Streptomyces > Streptomyces albofaciens. The sequence goes on from NZ_PDCM01000001.1 coordinate 2,239,098, forward strand.
ATCAGGCCGAAGGGGGCGAAGGGTTCCACCTGGCGGCGGATGGTGTGGGAGAGCCAGGGTTCGAGGACGCCGTAGCCGTCGAGGCCGGGGACCGGGAGGAAGTTCAGGATGGCGGCGGTCACCTGGAGGAGGGCCAGGAAGGCCAGGGCGTAGCGGAAGTCGCGTGGGACGTCGTCCATGGCGCCGAGCCAGAAGGGGGCCGAGACGACCGCGGCGAAGAGGACGTTCGTCAGGGGGCCGGCCGCCGAGATCAGGCTGTGCCGCCAGCGGCCCCGGATGCGGCCGCGTTCGATGAAGACCGCGCCGCCCGGCAGGCCGATGCCGCCCAGGATCACGAAGATCACCGGGAGGACGATGCTGAGGAGCGCGTGGGTGTATTTGAGGGGGTTGAGGGTGAGGTAGCCCTTGGCGCCGATGGAGATGTCGCCGCTGTGCAGGGCGGTACGGGCGTGGGCGTACTCGTGGAGGCACAGCGAGACGATCCACCCGGAGACGACGAACAGGAAGACCGCGAAGCCCGGGCTGGCCGCGAGGCGTCCGGTCCAGACGGCCCACCCCGACACCGCCATGACGGCGACGAGCGCGAGGAAGACCGGGCTGACGCGGCGGTCGGCGCGCTGTGCTGCTGTGGTCATCGTGTGGTGCTCCCGGTTTCGCTGTGACAGGCAGTCACGACCGTAATCCACGGACGCGGCGACCGTGCACGGAAAACGACAGGCGGCGGGCCGGGAGTTCCGGGCAGGCTGGCCCCATGACGGATACGGGGGCGGGACGGACGGGGTGCTCCGGGCGGGCCCGGCGGGGGGACGGGCCGTACGGGGCCGTGGCGCGCGGGGAGTGTGGGCCGTGAACCGATCGTACGTACAGGACAATGGTCCGGTGCGCTACGGAATCCTCGGTACGGCCCAGGCCCACCGGAGCGACGGGACGCCCGTCGCCCTCGGCGGGCCCCGCCTGCGCACGCTGCTCACGGCGCTCGCGCTGCGCCCCGGCCGGGCCCTCACCGCCGAGCTGCTGATCGCCGACATCTGGGGCCCGGAGCCGCCCGCCGACGCGACCGGCGCGTTGCAGGCGCTGATCGCGCGGCTGCGCCGGTCCGTCGGCCGGGAGGCGATCGCCTCCGTACCCGGCGGGTACCGGCTCTGTGCCGTCCCCGCCGACGTCGACCTGCACCGTTTTGAGCAGCTGGCGGACGAGGGGGCCGTGGCGCTGGCCGACGGCGATCCGGTCAAGGCCGCCGCGCTGCTCGACGACGCTCTGGCGCTGTGGCGCGGCCCGGCGCTGGCCGACCTCCCGGAGGCGGCGGGTGAGGCCGCCCGCGCCGAACGTGCGCACCTGGAGGCCCGGCGTGCCCGGCTCGCCGCCGAGGTCGCCCTCGGCCGGCCCGGCCAGGCCCTGCCCGCGCTGACGGCCCTGTGCGAGGACCATCCCCTCGACGAACCGCTCCAGGTCTTGCGTCTACGCGCGCTGCGGGCGGCGGGGCGCACGGCCGAAGCGCTCGATGCGTACGCCTCGGTACGGGCCGCCATCGCCGACCGCCTCGGCACGGAACCTGGTCCCGAACTGCGCGCGCTGCACATGGGGTTGTTGCAGGAGGAGGAGCAGGCGGCGGGGGAGGCGGTGGCTCCGGCGGGGGAGGCGGTGGCTCGCCAGGCGGAGGAAGCGGCTGACGATCATCCGGCCCCGGCCCCTCGCCGCGGCAATCTTCGTACCCGTCCCACCTCCTTCGTCGGGCGGGAGGACGACCTGGCGGTGATCCGGGCCGACCTGGGCATGCACCGGCTGGTGACGCTGCTCGGGCCGGGCGGGGCGGGAAAGACGCGGCTCTCGCAGGAGAGTGCCGAGGCGGCGGCCGCCGCGGCGCCCGGGATGTGGCCGGACGGCGTGTGGTTCGCGGAGCTGGCGCCCGTGGACGATCCGCAGACCGTGCCGGAGGCGGTGCTCACCGCGCTCGGGGCGCGTGAGACCGTCGTACGCACCACCGCCGACGAACTGCGCGCCGCCGCCGACCCGACCACGTACGACCCGATGGCGCGCCTCGCCGAGCACTGCGCGAGCCGCCGGATGCTGCTCGTCCTCGACAACTGCGAGCATGTGATCGGCGCCGCCGCCGACCTGGCGGACCGGCTGCTGGCCGAGTGTCCCGGGGTGACCGTGCTGGCCACCAGCCGGGAGCCGCTGGCCGTGCCGGGGGAGGCGCTGCGGCCGGTGGAACCGCTGCCCGACCCGGTCGCGCTGCGGCTGCTGGCGGACCGTGGTGCGGCCGCCCGGCCCGGGTTCCGCGTCGAGGACGACCCGGTCGCGTGCGCGGAGATCTGCCGACGGCTCGACGGGCTGCCGCTCGCCATCGAACTGGCCGCGGCCCGGCTGCGCTTGCTCACCCCGCGCCAGCTCGCCGACCGGCTGGACGACCGGTTCCGGCTGCTGACCAGCGGAAGCCGTACCGTACTGCCCCGGCAGCAGACGCTGCGGGCGGTGGTGGACTGGTCCTGGGACCTGCTCGACGACCCCGAGCGCGCCGTGCTGCGCCGGCTGTCCGTCTTCTCCGGAGGGTGCGACCTCGCCCAGGCGGAGGTGGTCTGCGCGGACGGGGCGGGAGAACGGGGTACGGGTGGTCCGGTGGCTCCCCGCGACGTCGCCGCCCTGCTCGGGTCGCTGATCGACAAGTCGCTGGTCGTCGCCGCGCCGGGCGGGGACGGACGGATGCGCTACCGGCTGCTGGAGACCGTCTCGGAGTACGCCGGTGAGCGGCTGGACGAGGCGGGGGAGCGGGCCGCGGCCGAGCGGCGGCACCTGGTCGCGTACCGCGAACTGGCCCGTACGGCCGACCCGTTGCTGCGCGGACCGGCCCAGCGGGCCTGGCTGGAGCGGCTGGAGCTGGAGCACGACAACCTGCGGACCGCGCTGCGCCGGGCCGTCGCCGTCCGCGACGAGCAGGAGGCGCTGTGCCTGGTGCTGTCCCTCCAGTGGTTCTGGTCGCTGCGCGACCACCGCGCCGACGCCCGCGCCTGGTCGGCCGCCGTGGCGGCGCTCGGCCCCGATCCCTTCGCGCCGCCCGTCGTGCCCGCGCCCGATCTGTACGCGCGGCCCATCGACGCGCCGCCGCCGATGGATCCGGAGCAGTTGCAGGAGGCGCGTCGCGAGGTCCGGCTGGTGGGGCTGTCCAATTCGGACAGCGACATCGCGGTCCTGGGCAACCCGGAGCGGCGGGAGGAGCTGATGGGCATCCTGGCCGCGTACCGCAGCGGCATGCCGCAGACGTGCAAGGTGCCGGGCGTCCTGTGGTACTACGCGATGATGATGACGGGCCGCTTCGACGACCTGGCGCACCTCGTCCACCAGGCGGTGAGCGCCTGCCGGGAGTACGGCTACGACTGGGAGCTGGCGTACGTCCTCCAGCTGCGCGCCAAGATCTTCAACGACCGCCGGGACGGGCTGGCCCAGGCCCGCCAGGACGCCGACGAGTCCCTGGAGATCTTCGTCCGGCTCGGTGACGCGTGGGGCGCGGCGGAAGCCCTGGCCGGGCGCGGCGAGGCCCGCGAGGGGCGGGGCGAGTACGCGCTCGCGGCCGACGACTACCGGGAGGCCATGCGCTACGCCGAAGCACTGGGGGCGTCCGGCCAGATCCTGCTGCTGCGGACCCGGCTCGGCAACGTCCTGATCGAGGAAGGGGCGGAGGCGGACGGCGAGCGCCTGTTGCGCGAAGTGCTCGAACAGGCGAAGAAGGGCAACAGCGGCCGGGACGCGGCACCGTTCGCGCACCTCACGCTCGCCATGCACCTCACCTGTGTCGGGCGGCTGCGGGAAGCGCGCGTCCACCTGGAAGAGGTGCGGGAGCTGTTCGCGCAGCGGGCCCCGCAGCTGTTCCAGGGCGTCGTGATCGCGGCACTGGTCGGCCTGGACATCGAGGAAGGGCGCTTCGACGATGTGCTGCCCCGCTTCCGCACGGCGATGCCCAAGTTCCGGGACGAGCTGGTGCAGGTGGTCGCGCCGGACCTGCCGGTCGTCCAACTGCTCACCGGCGCGCGGGCGGTGCTGGGCGTACGGCGAGAGGCGGGCGCGGCGGACGCGGCGCGGCTGATCGGTGCCTACGACGCGCTGCGCAGCAACTCCCACCGGCCGCCGCGGATCATCCGGAAGAACCGGGCGAGCGCCGAGGCGGAGGTCCGCGCGGTCCTCGACGACGCCGCCTACGAGCGGGCCCACGCCGAAGGCGGCGGCCTTTCTCTCGAAGAAGCCGCCGCTCTCATCTGACGCGAGCCGGGCGAAGGTGACGCGTCAGGTCTTCTTGCGGAACTTGGCCACGGCCAGGGGCGCGAACACCAGGGTGATGCCGGCGGTCCAGGCCAGGGTGATCAGCACCGGCTGGGCGACCGCGCCCTGCCCGTTCATCAGGGCCCGTGCCGCGTCCGCGAGGTTCGACAGCGGGTTGACCTTGGTGAACGCCTCCATCCAGCCCGGCATCGTGGTCGGCGGGGCGAATATGGAGGAGCCGAACTGCAGCGGCATCAGGACCATGAAGCCGACGCCCTGCACCGCCTGCGGGGTCTTCATGGTCAGGCCCAGCAGCATGAATATCCAGGTCAGCGAGGAGCCGAAGAGCAGCGCCAGGGCGACGGCCGCCAGCAGCTCCAGCGGGCCGGTCTTCAGGTCGAAGCCGATCAGGAACGCCAGCACCAGCAGGATGACGGTGGAGACCAGCATCCGCCCGGACTCCACGACCATCTTCGCCGTCAGCACCGAGGAGCGGGCTATCGGCATCGTGCGGAAGCGGTCCATCACCCCCTTGTTGAAGTCGTCGTTGACGCCGGAGCCGACCGACATGGCGATGTTCAGACCGCCCATGGCCAGCAGGCCGGGGATGATGTAGTTCACGTACGCGGAGCGGTTGCCGCCGAGGCTGCCGCCCATCGCGCCGCCGAAGACGTACACGAACAGCAGCGTGAAGACGATCGGCATCAGCAGGGCGTCGATCATCGACTCGGGGTCGTTCTTGATCTGCATCGCGTTGCGGCGCATCAGGGCGCTCGTGTGGCGCACATGGGCCCGCAGGCCGATCCGGCCCTCGTCGGCACCCGTCCGCTGCGGCTTGCCCGGCGCCGCCACCGTCGCGGCACTCATGCCGGAACCTCCTCGTACTGCTTGTCCTGAACGCCCTGTGGGTCCTGCGGACCGTCCTGCGGGCCGCCGCCCGCGGCCTCCGAGGTCTTCTGGCCGGTGATGGCCAGGAACACCTCGTCCAGGCTGGGCAGATGGGTGTTGATGCCGGAGAGCACGAAGCCCCGCTCACCGAGCATGCCGACCACGGCGGACAGCTGCTCGTCGCTGACGATCGGGACGTTGACCACGCCGTCCTCGTGGTCGGCGGTGGCGCCCGCGATGCCGTCCAGGCCGGCCTGCGCGATGGCGCCGGCCATCCGGTCCAGCTCGGCGGCGTGCGCCGGGCGTATCTGGAGCGTACGGCCGCCGACCTTGGTCTTCAGCTCGTCGACCTTGCCGTCGGCGATGACCCGGCCGCGGTCGATGACCGTCAGCTCATGGGCCAGCTGCTCGGCCTCTTCCATGTACTGGGTGGTGAGCAGGACCGTGGCGCCGTCGCGCACCATGCTGCGGACCTCGTCCCACACCTCGTTGCGGGTGCGGGGGTCGAGACCGGTCGTCGGCTCGTCCAGATACAGCACCGCGGGCCTGCCGATCATGGAGGCGGCCAGGTCGAGGCGGCGGCGCATACCGCCGGAGTACTTGGCGGCGGCCCGGCCGGCGGCCTCGGTGAGCGAGAACCGCTCCAGCAGCTCGTCGGCCCGCGCGCGGGCGTCCTTGCGGGAGAGGTCCAGCAGCCGGCCGATCATGTACAGGTTCTCGCGGCCGGAGAGCTTCTCGTCGACCGAGGCGTACTGGCCGGTGAGGCCGATCGTGCGGCGCAGCGCGCGCGGCTGGCGCACCACGTCGAAACCGGCCACGGTCGCCGTGCCGGCGTCCGGCACCAGCAGTGTGGACAGGCAGCGCACCAGCGTCGTCTTGCCGGCGCCGTTCGGCCCCAGCACGCCGAGGACGGTGCCTTCCCGCACATCGAGATCCACCCCGTCCACGGCCTTCACCTCGCCGAAGTGCTTGACCAGCCCCCGCACTTCGACGGCGTTCCCCGCGCCGTTGGATGTCGTCTTTCGCGTCATGCCCCTCACGATGACAGCCCCCACTGACAAACGACCGACAGCCGGCCGACAGCCGAGGTCGGGCCGTCGCCGGCGGGCCGCGCCGCCTCACCGGTCGGTCTCGATCTCCTTCATGGTCATGTGGGATTCGAGGCGGAGGACGGCGGGCAGACAGCTGAGCCGGCCGGTCAGGAAGGCTTCGTAGGCGGCGTGGTCGGCCACGGCGACGCGGATGAAGTAGTCGGGGCGCCCGTACATGCGGCGGAACTCGATGACCTCCTCGTAGGAGGCCACGGTGGCCTCGAACTCCTCGAAGCTCTTGCGGTCCTGGGCGTAGATCTCCACGGCGACGAAGACCTCCAGCCCGCGGCCGATCGCCTGCGGGTCGACGACGGCCCGGTATCCGGCGATGACACCGGCCTCCTCCAGCCGCTTGACCCGGCGCAGGCAGGGCGGCGGGGTCAGGCCGACGCGCTTGGCCAGCTCGACGTTGGTCAGCCGCCCGTCCCGCCGGAGGTGAAACAGAATTTCCCGGTCTACCGCATCAAGGGTTATTTCATTGCGCACCGGTCCATTATAGAGCGATAAGAGGAAACCATATAAGGCGGAATTCTTTCTAAGATTTCGCCCATGGAAACAAGCCCTGCCGTCACCGGGGGCCGTCCTCGGCCCGCACCTGATGTCCCCGTGTCCGCGGAACGTTCCGAGGCGCTCGCGGCGTTCAGAGAATCCGCCGGCGCCGTTCTGGGATTCGTCCCGCTCGGCCTCGCGTTCGGGGCCCTGGTGACGCAGTCGGGGCTGGACTGGTGGTGGGCGGGGCTGTCCGCGGCGCTCGCCTTCGGCGGCTCGTTCGAGTTCCTGCTCATCGGCCTGGTCACCGCCGCGGCCCCGCTGGCGGCCATCGCGCTGTCCGCGTTCATGGTGAACGTCCGGCACGTCTTCTACGCGCTGTCCTTTCCCGTGCACCGCATATCCGGCCGCCTCGGCAAGACGTACGCCACTTTCGCGCTGTGCGACGAGGCGTACGTACTGGCCACCCGCGAACAGGCCCGTTCCTGGCCCGGCCGCCGCATTCTGTGGATGCAGTTCTTCCTGCATCTGTCCTGGGCGGGCAGCGCGATCGCCGGAGCCCTGCTCGGCTCCCTCATCCCGGAAAGCGTCACCGGCCTGGACTTCGCCCTGACCGCCCTGTTCGCCGTCCTCGCCATCGACGCCGTACGGGATATGCGCGGCGACCTGTCCACCCCCGGGCTCGCGCTGCTCAGCGCCCTCGGCGCCCGGATCCTGTTCCCCGGAGAGATGCTCCTGGCCGCCTTCGCCCTGTTCGCCGCCGCCCTCCTGGCCCGTCAGCTCACCACCAGCAAGAAGCCGAGCCATGCCTGACCCGCGCTACGCCGTCGCCGCCGTCCTCGTCACCGCCGCCGTCACCTGGGGCCTGCGTGCCCTGCCCTTCGCGGCCCTCACGCCCCTGCGTGCCAGCCGTACCGTCCGGTACCTCAGTGCCCGCATGCCCGCCGGCGTCATGGTGATCCTGCTCGCCTACTGCCTGCGCGACCTTCCCGTCACCCACGCGCGCGGCCTGGCCCCGCTGATAGCCCTGGCCGTCACGGTCGGCCTGCACCTGTGGCGCCGCAACGCGCTGCTGAGCATCCTCGGCGGCACGGCCGTGCACGTGGTTCTCGCCAGCGCGGTCTTCACGCACTGAGCGTCGCGGTCGCCATCTTCGCCACGGCCGCCGCCGTATGGAAAGGCCGGGCGGACGCCTTCTTCGCGGACGTCCGTCCGGCCTTCGTTCATCTCGGCGGAGGCTGTGCTCCGTGACCGGGATCAGCGGAAGCTGTGCTCCTTCGCCGGGAACGCGCCGCCGACGACGTCCTCGGCGAAGTCCTTGGCCGCGTTGCCCAGCACCTCGCGCACGTTGGCGTACCGCTTCACGAAGCGCGGGACGTGCCCGCTGGTCAGGCCGGCCATGTCGGTCCACACCAGGACCTGCGCGTCACAGCCGACGCCCGCGCCGATGCCGACCGTGGGGACGTGCAGCGAGCGGGTGACCTCGGCGGCCAGTTCGGCCGGTACGGCCTCCAGGACGACCGCGAAGGCGCCCGCGTCCTGCACGGCCTTCGCGTCGCGCAGCAGCTGCTGGGCCGCTTCCTCGCCGCGGCCCTGCACCGGGTAGCCCCCGTACGCGTTGACGGACTGCGGCGTCAGGCCGACGTGGGCCATGACCGGGATGCCGGCGGACACCAGCAGCTCGACCTGGTGGGCGGAGCGCTCGCCGCCCTCCAGCTTGACCGCGCCGACGCCGGCCTCCTTGACCAGGCGGGTGGCGTTGCGCAGCGCCTGGACCGGGCTCTCCTGGTAGGCGCCGAAGGGCAGGTCGCCGACGATCAGGGCGCGCTTGGTGCCGCGGACGACCGCCGCGGACAGGATGGTGATCTCGTCCATCGTGACCGGCACGGTGGAGTCGTATCCGAGGTGGCAGTTGCCCATCGAATCGCCGACCAGCAGCACCGGGATGCCGGCCTCGTCGAAGACGGAGGCGGTCATCGCGTCGTAGGCGGTGAGCATCGGCCACTTCTCGCCGCGCTCCTTGGCGGCGGCGATGTCGCGCACGGTGACCCGCCGCGAGCTCTTTCCTCCGTACAGCGCCTTGGTGGAGCTGCTGTCGGACTTGGCGGGGGACGCGGCCCCGCCGGTCGCGGCGGTGCCCTCCGCGGCCGGAATCTGGGCAGGCGAAAGCTGCGTCATGGTGACGGCTCCTGTTCGTCATCTCGAAGCGCCCTGACGGCGTCTCCGGACTCCCTTCCATGCTGGCACGCGGGCCCGGGGAGCGGAAGGGCGGGCCGGACCACGTCCCGTGGGGCGGCCGCGGGCCCCGCTCCCGGCGATGCGGAACCACCCCCTCCGATACGGAACGGCCTCGTATCGAAATAGGCGTACGCTGACCCCATGACCAGCTCCGAACCCGCCGGCATATCCGCCGCGCCCCGGCACGTCCCCGAGCACATCCACCGCCGCCGCTGGGTGATCCTGTCCGTCCTCATGCTCAGCCTGCTGATCGTGGTGCTGGACAACTCCATCCTCAACGTGGCGATGAAGACGATCGCCACCCCGGCCCCCACCGGCCTCGGCGCCACGCAGAGCGAGCTGGAGTGGGCGATCAACTCGTACACGCTCGTCTTCGCGGGCCTGCTGTTCACCTCGGGACTGCTCGGTGACCGGCTGGGCCGCAAGAAGGTGCTGCTCTTCGGCCTGGTGGTGTTCGGTGTCGGCTCGGTGCTGGCGGCCTTCTCCGGGGCGCCGGCGGAGCTGATCGCCTTCCGGGCGGTGATGGGGCTGGGCGGCGCCTTCGTGATGCCGTCCACCCTCGCCGTGCTGATGAACGTCTTCGAGCGGGACGAGCAGCCCAGGGCGATCGGCATCTGGGCGGGCGGCGTGGGGCTGGCCATCGCGATCGGCCCGATCGCGGGCGGTCTGCTGCTGGACCACTTCTGGTGGGGTTCGGTCTTTCTCGTGAACGTACCGATCGTGCTCGTCGCTCTGGTCGCGATGATCGTCCTGGTGCCCGACTCCAAGGACCCGCGGCCCGGGAAGCTGGACCCGGTCGGCGTGCTGCTCTCCGTCGTCGGCCTGGTGCTGCTGGTCTACGGGATCATCAGGGGCGGGCAGCTGGCCGACTTCACCGACCCGCAGGTGCTCGGTACGGTCCTGGGCGGTCTGCTCGTCCTGGTCGGTTTCGTGCTGTACGAGAAGCGGATCGATCACCCGTCGATCGACGTCAATCTCTTCCGCAAGCCGGCCTTCTCCGCCGCCGTGGGCGCGATCGCGCTGGTCTTCTTCGCGATGCTGGGCGTCACGTTCTTCGTCGTCTTCTACGTCCAGAGCGTGCGCGGCTGTACGCCGCTCCAGGCCGGCCTGCTGATCCTGCCGCTGGCCGTGTCCCAGATGATCTTCTCGCCGAGGGCCCGGCACGCCGTCGACCGCTTCGGCTCGCGCGTCGTCTGCTCGGCCGGGATGCTGCTGGTCGCCGCCAGCATGGCCGGATTCCTGCTGCTGGACGCCGACACCCCCATCTGGGTGCTGGAGGTGCTCTTCTTCCTCCAGGGCACCGGCTCGGCGCACATCATGCCGCCGGTCACCGTCTCGATCATGCAGTCCCTGCCGCGCGAGAAGGCGGGCTCCGGCTCGGCCCTCAACAACACGTTCCGGCAGGTCGGCGGCACGCTCGGGGTGGCCGTCCTGGGCTCGCTGCTGTCCACCGTCTACCGCGACGGCATCGACGGCACGCTGAACTCCGTACCGGGCCTGCCGGCGGGCGCGCGGCACGCGGCGGGCGAGTCCATCGAGGCCACGCTCGGCGTCGCCCGGCACCTCGGACCGGCCGGAGAGCGGCTGATCGCCGACGCGTACGACGCGTTCATCCACGCCATGCACGTCACCGCGCTCGCCTCCGCCGGTGTCGCGGTCCTCGGCGCGGTGGTGGTGGCGGCCTTCCTGCCGGGCAGGATGGGTGGCGGTGCGCGCGGTACGGACCGGGCGAAGCAGGAAAAGGCGGGAGCACGGTCATGAACCGGACGGCGGACGCGGACGCGGCGGGGACAGCGGAAGCCGGTACGCCGGCAGGCGCGGCGGCCGCGCCCGCCCCGGAAAGGCAGGCCCCCGCCCCGGAAAGGCAGGCCCCCGCCCCGGAGACGCAAGCCCCCGCCCCGGAGAGGCAGGTCCCCGCCCCGGAGGCCCAGGCCCCCGACCCGCGCCGCGGCCGCCCCCGCAACGCCGCCGCCGACACCGCGATCATCGAGGCCGTGCTGCGCATGATCGAGGACGGGGTCTCCATCGGCGAGCTGTCCATGGAGCGCATCGCCCGGGAGGCGGGCGTCGGCAAGGCCACCGTCTACCGGCGGTGGCCCGGCAAGAGCGAGCTGCTGCTCGACGTGATGCGCTCGCTGGACACCGACATCCCGCCGCCGGCCGGCGAGTCCGTGCGCGACGACCTCGTGGGCATCATCGAGTTCCTGCGCATCCGCGGCCTGGCCAAGCGCAACTCGGCGCTGCTGCGCACCATCGTCACGCACGTCAAGGCGCAGCCGGCGCTCTGGCGGGAGTACCACGAGACGGTCGTGCAGGCCCGCCGCGAGGTGCTGCTGTCCGTGCTGCGGCGGGGCATGGCGTGCGGTGAGATCCGTACGGACCGGGACATCGACCTGCTCGCCGACCTCTTCGTCGGCCCGGTGCTGTCCCGGGCCGTGCTCCACGAATGGGCGGACCTGCCGCCGGGGCTGGCCGAGGAGATCGTGGACACGGTGCTGTACGGCGTACGGCCGCGTGTCTGAACGCGTGCGGCGCCGTGTGCCCGGTCCATGCCCGTACCTGACCGCTCCATGACGGGACTATGCCCGTTCTGTCACAGCCGCCGCCGGGGCCCCGCGCCCAGGAACCTCACGCCCTGAGCGGGCCGTCATCAGTTGTAAGAAAAGGCATTACAGGCCATCGCCTAGGGTCGGAGACCACAGGTGGGGCGCACGAGGCAAGGCAGTGAGGACGGCGGCATGGCGCAGGCATACATGACGGAGTCGGGGCAGGGCCACGACCCTGAGCGGAATGCCTCCCGGGCGCGGCGCCTGCGCGACTGGTGGCGTCCGGAGGGCATGTGGCGGCGGGGCATCGTGCTCGCGGTACTGGCGGTCCTGCTCGGGCTGCTGATGCTGCTGCACGCGCAGGTCCCCAACACGGTGGGCAACCTGGGCAGTCTGCTGGAGACGTTCCTGCCGTGGCTCGGCCTGATCGGCATCCCGGTGCTGCTGATCGCCGCCGTGCTGCGCCGCTCCACGACCGCGCTCGTCGCGCTGCTGCTGCCCGCGGTCGTCTGGGTCGGTCTCTTCGGCGGGCAGGTCACGGACAAGAAGGGCACCGGCGGCAACCTCACCGTCGTCACCCACAACGTCAGCGACGAGAACCCCGACCCGGCGGGCACGGCCAGGGACATCGTGAAGTCCGGCGCGGAGGTGGTGGCCCTGGAGGAGCTGACCGGCGACGCGCTGCCCAAGTACAAGGAGGGGCTGGCCAAGGCGTATCCGTACCGCACGGTGCAGGGCACGGTCGGGCTGTGGAGCAAGTACCCGCTGTCCGACGCGGCGCCGGTGAACATCAAGATGGGCTGGACCCGGGCGCTGCGCGCCACCGTCCAGACGCCCGGCGGCAAGGAGGTCGCCGTCTACGTCGCGCACCTGCCGTCGGTACGGGTCAAGCTCAACGCGGGCTTCACCGCCAACCAGCGCGACAACAGCGCGGCCGCCCTCGGCGAGGCGATCTCCCGCGAGCGCGTCAAGCAGGTCGTCCTGCTGGGCGACCTCAACGGCACGATGAACGACCGCTCCCTCGCCCCGGTCACCGCGCAGATGCGTTCGGCCCAGGGCGCGGCGGGCGACGGCTTCGGCTTCTCCTTCCCGGCCGGCTTCCCGATGGCGCGGATCGACCAGATCATGATGAAGGGGATCGACCCGGTGTCCTCCTGGACGCTGCCGCGGACCGGCAGTGATCACCTTCCGCTGGCCGCCTCGGTCAAGATCTGACAAAGCCGGTGCGGCCCCTGACGGCCGGGGTGAGCGTGCTTCCACCCCGGCCGTCAGGGGCCGTCCGCGTGCGTCCGCCCGTGCGCCGGCCCGGGTGGCCCGCCCCTCCTCCGCAACATTCCGTTCTCCCGTCGGAATGAATGGCCTGAGAGACTTTGTTCCGTAGAAGAACTTACGGACAATCCAGCTCGCACCGTCGTACGGACCCCCTGCGCACCGCTCGTCGCACCACCGCGCCCGGGGGTCCGTACGCACCGTTTTCGAAAGGTCTCTCATGCCCCTGGCGCTGCTCGCGCTGGCCGTCTCCGCCTTCGGCATCGGCACCACCGAGTTCGTGATGATGGGCCTGCTGCCCAATGTCGCGGGCGACCTGGGTACGTCCGTGCCCACGGCCGGCTACCTCGTCTCCGCCTACGCCCTCGGTGTCGTCATCGGCGCCCCGCTGCTGACCGCGCTCGGCGCGCGCGTCCCGCGCAAGCGGATGCTCCTGCTGCTCATGGCGGTCTTCACGGTCGGCAACCTGGCCTCGGCCCTGGCGCCCAACTTCGGCCTGCTGATCGCGGGCCGGCTGCTCGCCGGGCTGCCGCACGGCGCGTTCTTCGGCGTCGGCGCGGTGGTCGCGGCCCGGCTGGTCAAGGAAGGCCGGCAGGCCCGCGCGGTGGCCACCATGTTCCTCGGGCTGACCGTCGCCAACATCGTCGGCGTGCCCGCCGCGACGCTGCTCGGCCAGCACCTCGGCTGGCGCGCGACGTTCCTGGTCGTGGCCGCCATCGGGCTGGTCGCGATGGCCTCGCTGGCCCGGCTGGTCCCGCACATGCCGCGCGAGGAGCACGGCGGCGTGGCCCACGAGCTGCGCGCCATGGGCAACCGGCAGGTCGTCCTCGGCCTGGTCACCGCGGTCTTCGGCTTCGCCGGCGTGTTCGCCGTCTACAGCTACCTCGCCTCGATGATGACCGAGGTCTCCGGCTTCGCCGAGGGGTCGGTTCCGCTGGTCCTGGCGCTGTTCGGCGCGGGCATGACGCTGGGCGCGCTGGCCGCCGGGCCGCTGACCGACCGCGCGCTGCGGCCCACGCTGTACGGGGCGCTCGCGGCCCTCGCCGCGACCCTCGTGGTCTTCACCTTCGCGGTGCACGTGAAGTGGGCGGCCCTGATCTGCGTCGTGATCCTCGGCGCGGTCGGCTTCATGACCACCACGCCGCTGCAGATGCTGGTCATGCGCAAGGCGCAGCACGCGCCCACCCTGGCCTCCGCCTCCAACCACTCGGCGTTCAACCTGGCCAACGCGGGCGGCGCCTGGGTCGGCGGGGTGGCCATCGCGGCGGGCTGGGGCTGGACCTCCCCGGCGCTGGTCGGCGCGGTCCTGGCCGTCATCGGCCTGGGCATCGCGGTCACCGCGGGCCTGCTGGACCGCGGCGCCGCCGCCTCCTCCCGCGTCGTCGCGAGCAGCGAGGACGAGGTGCCGGCGGAACTGCCGGACCGGGTGGGCTGAGGCCGCGTCCCGTACCGCCCGGAGGGGCCGCGCCGTACCGCGTACCGGCGCGGCCCCTCCGCCGTGTGCGGCCCCCGTCCGCCGGCCCGCAGACCGGTCTACGGCTTGCGCGCGAAGACCGTGACGGAGTCGAGCAGGTCGACCTCCCGCCGGATGCGCCGGTGGTCGCTCCATTCCTTGACGAACTCCCGCGCGGCCTCGGGGTGCAGTTTCCCCAGGGCCTCCGGGTCGCTGACCAGGCCCGTCCAGTAGCGGTACCAGCCCTCCCACGTCCGGTCGCGGATCGAGGTCACGTCCGGGTCGGTGAATCCGGCGTCGAGGAGCCGCCGGGTGTAGGTGTGCCGGTCGTACCAGTTGGCGTCCGGCACGCTGAACCGGTACAGGCTCAGGCGCGAGGACCTGAAGTCGGTCCGCGGGGTGGCGCCGCTCAGCGGGATGGTGTCGATGGCGGCCAGGACGCCGCCGGGCTTCAGGACCCGCAGCGCTTCCGTGAAGAAGGCGCCGCGGGTGTTGAAGTGCAGAGCGGAGTCGAGGGCGACGACGCGGTCGAACATGCCGTCCGGGTAGGGAAGCCCGGTGGCGCTGCCGACGCGGAAGTCGGCCCGGTCCCGCAGTCCTTCCGACTCGGCCTGGGCACGGGCACCCGCGACGTGGCGCGGGCTCACCTCCAGACCGTGGACCTTGTGGATCCGGTTGGCCCGCAGCCAGGCGAAGTCCTGCTCGCCGTAGCCGAAGCCGACGTCGAGGACGGTGTCGGCCGGCTCGAAGCCCGCCGTTCCGGCGAGTTCGAGGGCCAGGTCCTCACCGGCCCGGTCCGGGTCGGCGGTGCCGTCCTTCCAGTAGCCGATGTTGATGTACCGGGTGGTCCGGTGCGCGAATTGCTTCTCGGGGTCGGCGAGTTCATACAGCCGTCGAACGCGGGTGTCGGGATCGGATGTGGCCACGGCCTGGATGGCCTTGCCGATCGTCTTCACCTTGTTCAACACCACGGACACTCCCTTCGGGGGCAGAAGTTCGATCTGCCACCACACCCCACTCGGGTCGCATAAATCCCTAGAGTCGCGGGCGGCACCCGGCGGCTCCGCGCCCCGGCCGCACACCGGCCCCGGGGCGGCTCGGCGAGCGGCCTCTCAGACCGCTTCCCGCCACCGGTTGGTGACCGGCAGCCGCCGGTCCTTGCCGAAGCCCTTGGCGGAGATCTTCGTGCCCGGCGGGTACTGCCGCCGCTTGTACTCGGCCGCGTCCACCATCCGCAGCACCCGCACCACCAGCTCGTCCTCGTATCCGCGCCCGACGATCCGCTCGCGCCCCTGGTCGCGGTCGACGTACAGCTCCAGGATCGCGTCGAGGATCTCGTAGTCGGGCAGCGAGTCGGTGTCCACCTGTCCGGGGCGCAGCTCGGCGCTCGGCGGCTTGGTGATCGAGTTCTCCGGGATCGGCGGTGTACGCCCCTGATCGGCCGCCGACCGGTTGCGCCAGCGCGCGAGCCGGAAGACATCGCTCTTGTACACGTCCTTGATCGGACCGAAGCCGCCCACCGCGTCGCCGTACAGCGTCGAGTAGCCGCACGCCAGCTCGGACTTGTTGCCGGGCGCGAGGACGAGGTGGCCCTCCTGGTTGGAGAGCGCCATCAGCGTCGTGCCGCGCAGCCGGGCCTGGAGGTTCTCCTCGGCGACCCCGGTCAGCTCCAGTGATGCCATGTACGCGTCGAACATCGGGGCGATCGGCACCGTGCGCAGCCGAAGCCCGGTACGCCGGGCCAGCTCGGCCGCGTCCTCCTTGGAGTGCTCGGAGGAGTAGCGGGAGGGCATCGAGACGCCGTACACGTTCCCGGCGCCGAGCGCGTCGCAGGCGATGGCCGCGACCAGCGCGGAGTCGATCCCGCCGGACAGCCCGAGCAGCACGCTGCGGAACCCGTTCTTGGTGACGTACCCCCGCAGCCCGGCGACCAGCGCGCCGTAGATCTCCTCGGTGTCCGCCAGGCGCGGGGCCTGCCCGCCGGTCTCCCGCGGCGCGTCGTCGGTCAGCGCGTCGTCGGGCAGCGGGTCCGGCGTCAGGACGGCGTGCTCGATCCGCAGCCCGTCGTCCACCACCCCGGACGGCGCGCGGGGCGCGGCGGCCGGCAGGTCCAGGTCCAGCACCACGCAGCACTCCTCGAACTGCGGCGCCCGCGCGAGCACCGTGCCCTCCCGGTCCACCACGATCGAGTCGCCGTCGAAGACCAGGTCGTCCTGCGCGCCGGACATCGCCAGGTACGCGATCGTGCAGCCGGCCTCCCGGGCGCGCCGGCGGACCAGCTCCAGCCGGGTGTCGTCCTTGTCCCGCTCGTACGGCGAGGCGTTGACGGAGACCAGCAGCCCCGCACCGGCCGACCGGGCCGCGGGCACCCGGCCGCCGTCCTGCCACAGGTCCTCGCAGATCGCCAGCGCCACGTCCACGCCGCGCACGCGGACCACGGGCAGCGTCCCGCCCGGCACGAAGTACCGGAACTCGTCGAAGACGCCGTAGTTGGGCAGGTGGTGCTTGGCGAAGGAGAGCGCGACCGCGCCCCGGTACAGCACGGCGGCGGCGTTCTGCGGGGCGCCCGCCGGCTGTCCGTACCGCGGCTGCGCCTGCTCGCAGCGGTCCAGGTAGCCGACGACGACCGGGACGTCCCCGCAGCCCTCGTCGGCGAGCCGGGCGGCGAGCGCGCGCAGCGCGGCCCGGCTCGCCTCCACGAACGACGACCGCAGCGCCAGGTCCTCGACGGGGTAGCCGGTCAGCGCCATCTCGGGGAACGCGATCAGGTGCGCGCCCCGCCGGGCGGCCTCCCGGGTCCACCGCACGATCGTTTCGGCGTTGCCGGTGAGGTCCCCGACGCAGGCGTCGGTCTGGTTCAGGGCGATCCGCAGGCGAGGCACGC
This sequence comes from Streptomyces albofaciens JCM 4342, assembly GCF_008634025.1. Classification (NCBI taxonomy): domain Bacteria; kingdom Bacillati; phylum Actinomycetota; class Actinomycetes; order Kitasatosporales; family Streptomycetaceae; genus Streptomyces; species Streptomyces albofaciens. The sequence continues at coordinate 2,256,210 of NZ_PDCM01000001.1, forward strand.
GGCCGAGCTTAGGGGCCCGGCCCGCGGCTCGCCGGGAGGCCGGACCGACTGCCTGCCGGGCAGGCCGGCCCGGTACCCCGTACCGCCTACCTCCGGTACCCGAGGACCGTCATCATCCCGGACTCCGCGTGGTAGACGTTGTGGCAGTGCAGCATCCACAGCCCCGGGTTGTCGGCGTCCAGATCGACGTCCAGACGGCGGCCCGGCAGCACGATCGCGGTGTCCTTGCGCGGCCCGCCGTCCGGCAGCGCGAAGGTGTGCCCGTGCAGGTGCATCGGGTGCCACATCGTGGTGTTGTTGCGGAACGACAGCCGTACCCGCTCCCCGGCCCGCACCGGATAGCGCTGCTGCGGCGTGTACTTCCTGCCGTTGACCGCCCAGTCGTACTTCGCCATGGAGCCGGTGAGGTCGAACCGGATCGTGCGGTCCGGCGCGCGCGACGCCAGGCGCACCGACCCGTCGGCCTTGAGCCGGTCGGCCGTCAGCAGCCGCCCGTCCAGTTCCTTCGGCCGTACGGACGCGTCGGGCGCCGCGCCGTCGCCGGTGCGCAGCAGGGCCAGCCCGGTGCGCTTCTTGCCCTCGGCGAGCGCGGTCAGCGGGAAGACGCCGTCCTCGGCCGTGACCACCACGTCGTAGCGCTCGCCCATGCCCAGCAGCAGGGCGTCCGTGGCGGCGTGGGCGACGGGGTAGCCGTCGGTGTGCGTCACCGTCATGGTGTGGCCGCCGAGCGCGACGCGGTAGGCGGTGTCCCCGCCCGCGTTGACGAAGCGGATGCGGATCCGGTCGCCGGGCTTGGCGCGGAAGGTCTGCGGGTCCTCCGGGGTACGGCCGTTGACCAGGTGGTACGGGTAGTCCACGTCGCCCGCGTCGCCGCCGAGCAGCTTGCTGGTGGCGCCCATCAGCATGCGGGAGGGGCCGCCGGGGGACGGCGCCTTGCGGCCGCCCATCGAGTGCGCCCCGTGGCCCGTTCCGCTGTGGTCCATTCCACCGTGGTCCATCCCGCCGGACCCGGACCCGTGATCCATGCCCCCGGATCCGGACCCGTGGTCCATCCCGCCCATCCCCTTGGACAGTTCGGCCAGCACCGCGTCCGGCGTGCTGCCGTCCACCCCGTCGACCCAGTCGTCCAGGACGACGACCCACTCCTTGTCGTACTTCAGCGGCTCCTTCGGGTCCTCGACGATCAGGGGCGCGTACAGGCCGCGGTCCTGCTGCACGCCCGAGTGCGGGTGGAACCAGTACGTGCCGGGGTGGCTGACGGCGAAGCGGTACGTGAACGAGCCGCCCGCCCTGACCGGGCGCTGGGTCACGTCCGGTACGCCGTCCATGTCGTTGCGCAGGGCCAGGCCGTGCCAGTGCAGGGAGGTGGCCTCGGGCAGGTGGTTGGCGAGCGTCAGTTCCAGGGTGTCGCCCGCGGTGATCCGTACCTCCTTGCCGGGCAGGCCGTCCCCGTAGGCCCAGCTGTTCACCGTACGGCCGCCCAGGTCGAGCCCGGCGGCGGTGGCGGTCAGCGCGACCTTCCGTACGGGGCCGGAGCCGCGCTCGGCCTCGGCGGCCCGCACCTCCGGGCCGTCGGGGGAGACGTAGCCGCCCGGCGCCCGGTCCGGGTCGCCTGCGGCGCCGTGGCCGGTGTGGTCCGCGCCGCCCTTCTGGCCGGTGGTCGAACAGGCGGCGAGCAGGCCGCTGCCGGCGGCCGCGATGCCCGCGCCGAGCACGGCGCGGCGGGTGTGCGTACGCATGCTGAAGAAACACCTCGTGGTGAAGTCGGTCTGTCGGTGAGCGGTGAGCGCGGGGGCCGGGCCGCGGACGCGCGCAGGCGTCGGCGGCCGGCCGCGCGTCTACACGCGCAGGACCGAGAGCCGGGCGAGGTGTTTGTGCCGGGGGACCGGTGGCGGTATGGGCCGCAGACCGCGCAGCAGCCGGGCCCGTACGGCGGCGAGCAGGTCGGCGGCGCGCCGCCCCAGCAGCCGTCCCGCACGGACCAGGACGAGCACCCACAGGGTGAGCACGGCCAGACAGACCGCGCCGGGGTTCATGGCGTGGTGGTCGTCGGCGAGGGAGGAGGCGCGGACCGTGTGTTGTCGGGCTGCGTGTTCCTGGTCCGCGTGTTGCCGGGCTGTATGTTCCCGGGCTGTGTGTTCCGGGGCTGCGTGCCGGCGGTGGGGGTCCGGCATCGGCTGCGCGTGTTCCTGGTGCGCCGCCGCCGTCGCCCCCGACCCGTGCCCGCCCACCGGATGTCCCAGTGTGTGCATCCCGACGATGCCGACGATCAGCGCGGCGAACAGCAGCAGGCGGCCGCACCACGCGGCGGCCTTCCCCTGTCCGCGTCCACGCGTCGCGTACGGCATCTCTGCACGGCCTCCCGGAATCACTGCCCCGCAGCCTACCCCTACGGGGTATGCCGCCCCAGAGCCACCCGGCCCGCCCCCGGCCCGCCACTTTGCTTATCCTTGACCTCGATGTCCGAGCAGCCGAGCAAGAGCCGCCGCGCCGCCCCCGTACTCCTCCTGCTCGGAGCGGTGGCGTACACCGCCTGGGTGCTGGAGGTGGTGCTGTCCACCGGCCTCGATCCGGTACGGACGTACGTCAGCGAACTGGCCGCCGCCGACCAGCCGCTCGGCGGCCTGTTCCGCGCCACGGACCTGCTCGCCGGACTGCTCGTCCTGGCCGGCGCGGCCGCCGCCCTCCGCACGCTCCCGCGCCGCCCCTGGGCGACGGCGGGCTGGGCCGCGCTCGCCCTGTTCGGCGCCGCCACCGCGGTCGACTCCCGGCTGCCGCTGAGCTGCGCGCCGACCAGTGACCCGGAGTGCGCGGCCCGCGAGACCGCGGGCCTGGTGCCCGCCACCCACACCGCGCACGCGATCAGCAGCTCGCTGGCCATGGTGGGCGCGCTGGCCGGTCTCGTCCTGCTGACCGTCGCCGCCCGCCGGTACGGCTGGTGGCCGCCGCTCGGCCGGATCGCGCCGTGGCTGACCGCCGCCGAACTGGCCGCCACCGTCTGGACCCTCTCCTCCATCGCCGCCTTCACCGAGGGGCACGGCACCTGGGCGCTCGGCGTCGGCCAGCGCCTCCAGGTGCTGCTCGTCGCCCTGTACGTGGGCCTGCTCGCGTGGTGCGTCGGGCGAGCGGGCACCACTACGGGGAGAGAAGGGGGAACGGCATGAGCGGGGACGGTGACAAGCGCGCGGGCACGGCCCCCGGCCGCATGCTGCGCGTGGACGGCACGGTGCTGCACGTCCTGCGCGAGGGCGAGGGGCCGGTGTGCGTGCTCAGCGGCGGGCTGGGCATGAGCTGGTTCGACTGGGACCCGGTCGCGGCCCGGCTCGCGCCGCACCGTACGGTGGTCCGCTTCGACCGGCCCGGCCTCGGGATGAGCGCGCCCGGCGCGGGCCCGCCCACCGCGGCGGGCGAGGCCGCCCGGATCGCGCACGTGCTGGACGCGCTCGGCCTGCCCGGGCCGTGCACCGTCGTCGCCCACAGCCTGGCCGCCTTCCACGCCGAGGCGTTCGCCCGGCTCCACCCGGGGCGCGCCGCCGGTCTCGTGCTCGTCGACGGCAGCGTGGAGGAGGATCCGCGCCCGCGGCTGCCGCGTACGGTCCGTACGGCCTGGGCCGGCGGCCTCGCGTCCGTCCTGTCGGCCGCCGGGCTGCCGCGCGCCCTCGGACCCACCGCGCGCCGTCTGACCGTCCGCGCCTCGACCGTGCGCAACCACCCGCGCGGCCCCCACGAGGCCGGTGCCTACCGCACCAGCCGGGTGCTGCGCGCCTGCGCCCTGGAGAACGCGACGTACGCCTACCAGGCCGCCGAGGTCGCCGCGCTGCGCCCGGACCATCCGCTGCGGGGCGTGCCGGTGACGGTCCTGGCGGCGTACGACGGCAGCGAGACGCCGCGCGAACTGCGCTGGCTGGAGCGCCAGCGGGCGCTGGCCACCCAGCTCGGCGGCACCTTCGCGGTGGCCGCCCCGGCCGGCCACCTGATCATGGCCGACGCGCCGGACGCGGTGGCCACCGCCGTGCTGTCCCTCACCGCCGACCCGGACCTGGAAGGGCCGCCGCGCGGGCGCTGAACCCGGGAGCGGTCACGGCTTGGCGGTGCGCCGCGCCCGCAACTCGAAGAAGTGCGGTACGGACGCCGCGCCGACGAGCGCGTCCCACAGCCGGTCGGCCTCCGCGCCGGTGGGCGTGGGCGCCACCACGGGCCCGAAGAAGCCGCGTTCGCCGCGGCGCGTGGTGATGACCGTGACGGGCGAGCCCGCGTCCTCGCCGGAGAACTCCTGCGCCTGCTCGCGGGCCCGGGCCACCTGCCGGTCCAGCGCGGCGTCGTGCAGCACGTCGGCGTACGTCGCGGCGCCCGCTTCCGCCAGGCACCGTTCGGCCAGCTCCGGCGACGGGTCCGCGCCGCCGTCGAACACCGCGGCGCCGTACGCGGCGTACACCGTCCCGGTCAGGGTGTCCCGGCCGTCCGCGTGCGCGGCCTCGGCCAGCCGCAGCAGGCAGCGGCTCCCGGCGGCGGCCGGGCGGCGCTCGTCGGGCAGCTTCTCCAGGGGCGCGCCGTCGGTCAGGTCGAAGGCGCGGTAGGACAGCGGGACGCCCCGGCGCCCGGTGGCGTCCACCAGCCAGCGCGCGGTGCGCCACGTCCAGGGGCACGCGGAGTCGAAGTAGAACGTCACGGCCGTGACGTCGAAGTGCTTGCTCACGGGTTCTCCTCGGCCGTCGGCGGGCACTCGGCGAAAGGCGCGCGGATCAGGGCTGGTCCGGCGCGGCGGTACGGTCCCGGACGCCCGCGGAACAAAACGGGATGATCCGGGCCGCCCTCTCCCGGGGTACCGCCCGCCGCTCCCGGGCAAACGTGCCGGTGCCGCCGTGCGGCCCGGCGGTTCTGTTCCCGGCCGAGGGTGCGTAATGTGACGGTAACCCCCTCACGTGATACTGGTGTGCCACACCTCGTTGACCGGCGGGGGTGGACAGGCCGATTGACCTGCGAGGATTGGTGAGCCATGGACAAGCAGCAGGAGTTTGTGCTCCGTACGCTGGAGGAGCGCGACATCCGCTTCGTACGACTGTGGTTCACGGATGTGCTGGGGTTCCTGAAGTCCGTCGCGGTGGCGCCCGCCGAGCTTGAGCAGGCGTTCGACGAGGGCATCGGCTTCGACGGCTCCGCGATCGAGGGCTTCGCGCGGGTATACGAGTCCGACATGATCGCCAAGCCGGACCCGGGCACCTTCCAGATCCTGCCGTGGCGCGCCGAGGCCCCCGGCACCGCCCGGATGTTCTGCGACATCCTGATGCCGGACGGCTCCCCGTCCTACGCCGACCCGCGCTACGTCCTCAAGCGCATCCTCGCCAAGACCTCCGACCTCGGCTTCACCTTCTACACCCACCCCGAGATCGAGTTCTTCCTGCTCAAGGACAAGCCGGTGGACGGCACCCGGCCCAGCCCCGCGGACTCCTCCGGCTACTTCGACCACACCCCGCAGAACGTCGGCATGGACTTCCGCCGCCAGGCGATCACCATGCTCGAATCCATGGGCATCTCCGTGGAGTTCAGCCACCACGAGGGCGCCCCCGGCCAGCAGGAGATCGACCTGCGCTACGCGGACGCGCTGTCCACGGCCGACAACATCATGACCTTCCGCCTGGTGATGAAGCAGGTCGCGCTGGAGCAGGGCGTGCAGGCCACCTTCATGCCCAAGCCGTTCTCCGAATACCCGGGCTCGGGCATGCACACCCACCTCTCGCTCTTCGAGGGCGACCGCAACGCCTTCCACGAGTCCGGCGCCGAGTACCAGCTCTCCAAGGTGGGCCGCTCCTTCATCGCCGGCCTGCTGCGGCACGCGGGCGAGATCTCCGCCGTCACCAACCAGTGGGTCAACTCCTACAAGCGCATCTGGGGCGGCGCCAACCGCACCGCGGGCGCCGGCGGCGAGGCCCCCTCGTACATCTGCTGGGGCCACAACAACCGCTCCGCGCTCATCCGCGTCCCCATGTACAAGCCCGGAAAGATGGGCTCGACCCGGGTCGAGGTGCGCTCCATCGACTCCGGCGCCAACCCCTACCTGACCTACGCGGTGCTGCTCGCCGCCGGCCTCAAGGGCATCGAGGAGGGCTACGAGCTCCCGGCCGGCGCCGACGACGACGTGTGGGCGCTGTCCGACTCCGAGCGCCGCGCCCTGGGCATCGAGCCGCTGCCGCAGAACCTCGGTGAGGCCATCGACCTGATGGAGCGCAGCGAACTGGTCGCGGAGACCCTCGGCGAGCACGTCTTCGACTTCTTCCTGCGCAACAAGAAGCAGGAATGGGAGGAATACCGCTCCGAGGTGACCGCGTTCGAGCTGCGCAAGATGCTGCCGGTCCTGTGACCGCGCACCCCGCTCCGCAGCACCAGGGGCGGCGCAGCAGCGCGTTCTCCCGGCTGCTGCGGTACGGCTTCACCGACCCGTCGGCGGCCGGGCGGCTCCTGGAGGCGCCCGAACTGGCCGCCGTACGGGACGACTCGGTGCTCCTGGAGGCGCTGGGCGCCACCGCCGACCCGGACCTGGCACTGACCGCGCTGGTGCGGCTGGCCGAGGCGCAGGACGCGGACGAGCGGCAGACGCTGCTGTCCACGCTGATCACCGCGAAGCCGCTGCGCGACCGGCTGCTGGGGGTGCTCGGCGCGTCCGAGGCGCTCGGCGACCACCTCGTACGCCATCCGCGGGACTGGCACTCGCTGGTCACCTACGAGGCGGCCGACCTGCACCCGGCCACGCCCGAGTTCGAGGCGGCGCTCGCCGAGGGCGTCTGGGGCGAGCCGGGCCGGGAGCGGCCGCGCCCGGACGCGCTGCGCGCCGCGTACCGCCGCTGCCTGCTGGGCATCGCGGCCCGCGACGTGTGCGGCACCACCGATCTGGCCGAGACCGCCGCCGAACTGGCCGACCTGGCCACCGCGACGGTACGCGCCGCGCTGGAGATCGCCGCCGAGGAGCAGCCCACCGACGCCGCCGCCTGCCGCCTCGCGGTCATCGCGATGGGCAAGTGCGGCGGGCGGGAGCTGAACTACGTCTCGGACGTGGACGTCATCTTCGTCGCCGAGGCGCGCGACGGCACCGAGGAGCCCAAGGCCCTCCAGGCCGCGACCCGGCTGGCCGGCCGGATGATGCGGGTGTGCTCGGACGTCACCGCCGAGGGCACGATCTGGCCGGTGGACGCCAACCTGCGCCCCGAGGGCCGCAACGGACCGCTCGTGCGCACCCTCAACAGCCACCTCGCCTACTACGAACGCTGGGCCAAGACCTGGGAGTTCCAGGCCCTGCTGAAGGCCCGCCCGATGGCCGGCGACATGGAGCTGGGCAAGGAGTACGTGGCCGCGGTCACCCCGCTGGTCTGGCAGGTCTCCGAGCGCGAGAACTTCGTGACCGACGTACGGCAGATGCGCCGCCGCGTGGTGGAGAACATCCCCGCCGCCCAGGTCGACCGCGAACTCAAGCTCGGCCCCGGCGGCCTGCGCGACGTCGAATTCGCCGTCCAGCTGCTCCAGTTGGTGCACGGCCGCAGCGACGCCACGCTGCACAGCCCGACCACCCTCGACGCCCTCTCGGCGCTGGCCGCCGGCGGCTATGTGGGCCGCGAGGACGCCAAGGCGCTGGACGCCGCGTACTGCTTCCTGCGCACGCTCGAACACCGCATCCAGCTCCACAAGATGCGCCGCACCCACCTGATGCCCGAGGAGGAGCCCGACCTGCGGCGCCTGGCCCGCTCGATGGGCATGCGCACCGAGCCGGTGGAGACGCTGCGCAAGGAGTGGAAGTGGCACGCCCGCGAGGTGCGGCGGCTGCACGAGAAGCTGTTCTACCGGCCGCTGCTGGACGCCGTGGCGCACCTGGAGGCGGGCGGCACCCGGCTCTCCGCCAAGGCCGCCGGCCAGCGCCTCGAAGCGCTCGGCTACGCCGACCCGGTCGCCGCGCTGCGCCACCTCGAAGCGCTGGCCTCCGGCGTCACCCGCAAGGCCGCCATCCAGCGCACCCTGCTGCCCGTCCTGCTGGCCTGGTTCGCCGACTCCGCCGACCCGGACGCCGGACTGCTCAACTTCCGCAAGGTCTCCGACGCGCTCGGCAAGACGCCCTGGTACCTGCGCCTGCTGCGCGACGAGGGCGCCGCGGCCGAGAACCTGGCCCGCGTCCTGTCGGCCGGCCGCCTGGCCCCCGACCTGCTGCTGCGCGCCCCCGAGGCGGTCGCGCTGCTCGGCGCCAAGGACGGGCTCCGGCCGCGCGGCCGGGCCGCGCTGGAACAGGAGGTGCTGGCCGCGGTCGGCCGCGCGGAGAACGCCGAGCAGGCCGTCACGGCGGCCCGCGGGGTGCGGCGCCGGGAGCTGTTCCGTACCGCCGCCGCCGACCTGATCGGCGCGTACGGCACCGACGGCCACCCCGCCGAGCAGGATCGCGGCCACGCCGCCGACGTGGTCGGCGGCGCCGTCTCCGACCTGACCGCCGCCACCATCGCGGGCGCGCTGCGCGCCGCCGTACGCGACCAGTGGGGCGACACCCTGCCCACCCGCTTCACCGTCATCGGCATGGGCCGCTTCGGCGGCCACGAGCTGGGGTACGGCTCCGACGCCGACGTGCTGTTCGTGCACGAGCCGCGCGAGGGCGCCGACGAGCAGGAGGCCGCCAAGGCCGCGCACGCCGTCGCCAACGAGATGCGCCGCCTCCTCCAGCTGCCGTCCTCCGACCCGCCGCTGCCGATCGACGCCGACCTGCGCCCGGAGGGCAAGACCGGGCCGCTGGTGCGCACGCTCTCCTCCTACGCCGCCTACTACCGGCGCTGGTCGCTCGTCTGGGAGGCGCAGGCCCTGCTGCGCGCCGAGCCGGTCGCGGGCGACGCCGAGCTGGGGGAGCGGTTCATCGAGCTGGTCGACCCGCTGCGCTATCCGGTGGAGGGCCTGGGCGAGGACGCCGTACGCGAGATCCGCCGGCTCAAGGCCCGGATGGAGACCGAACGGCTGCCGCGCGGCGCCGACCCGACCACCCACACCAAGCTCGGCCGCGGCGGCCTGAGCGACGTGGAGTGGACCGTGCAGCTGCTCCAGATGCAGCACGCCTGGTCGGAGCCGGGCCTGCGCACGACCCGCACGCGTACGGCGCTGGCCGCGGCCCGCGACGCCGGGCTGCTCGCCACGGAGGACGCGCAGATCCTCGACGAGGCGTGGGTGCTCGCGTCACGGGTGCGCAACGCGGTGATGCTGGTGCGGGGCCGCCCCGGCGACACGTTCCCGTCGGACGCGCGGGAGCTGGCGGCGGTCGGCCGCTACCTCGGCTACGAGGAGGGGCACGTCGGGGAGATGCTGGACGACTACCGGCGCACCACGCGCCGGGCCCGTGCGGTGGTCGAGACGATCTTCTACGGGGCGTCCTGACGCGGGCGCCGCAGGCGCGGCGGCCGCAGCGGCGGCCTCAGACCGCGGCGACCCGGCGCGGCAGCCGGTGCGGCAGCGCCGCGTACCAGGCGAAGGCCAGGCCGATGCCGAAGGCCAGGCACAGGATGCCGCCCACCGCGTCCAGCCAGAAGTGGTTGGCGGTGGAGACGATCACCACGAGGGTGGTGGCCGGGTAGAGCAGGCCCAGCACCTTGGCCCACACGGGCCTGGCGATCAGCGCGATCATCACGCCGCACCACAGCGACCAGCCGATGTGCATCGAGGGCATCGCCGCGTACTGGTTGGACATCGAGGCCAGGTTGCCGGAGGCCATCGAGCCCCAGGTGTGGTGGACGATGACGGTGTCGATGAAGCCGCCGCCGTTCATCAGGCGGGGCGGGGCCAGCGGGTAGAGGTAGTAGCCGAGCAGGGCCACGCCGGTGGTCGCGAAGAGCGCCAGGCGGGCGGCGGCGTACCGGCCGGGGTGCCAGCGGTAGAGCCAGACCAGCACGCCGATGGTCAGTATGAAGTGCAGCGTGGCGTAGTAGTAGTTCATCGACACGATGAGCCAGGTCACCGAGTCGACGGCGTGGTTGATGGTCTTCTCGACCGCGATGCCGAGGGTGTGCTCGGCCCGCCAGATCCAGTCCGCGTTCTTCAGCGCCTGGGCCTTCTGCTCGGGCACGGCGTTGCGGATCATGGAGTAGACCCAGTAGCTGACCGCGATCAGCAGGATCTCGAACCAGAGCCGCGGGGTACGGGGGGAGCGCAGACGGGCCAGCCGGCCACCGGAGGACACGCTCGGCGCGGTGTCCTCGGCGGGCGGCGGTACGGCCGTACGGCCGTCAAGAGTCTTCACATGCGCTTCACCCATAGGCAGACAGTCTGCCAGAAAGGGGTCCGCGGCCGATCACCCTCCGGTCGGGTCCCGGAAGGCCCCGCGTAGCACTTCAGGGGGAGGGGGAACCCTTACGCTCGGCTTCCATCCGTATCAGAGGAGACGGCCGGACCGGGAATCCGGGCGGCCCTCGGAACGGAAGCGGTGGAACCGCGCACCACCAGCTCCGGGTGGAAGACGAACTCGCTGTGCGGCGCCGGGGTGCCGCCGACCTCCTCCAGCAGCGCGCGCACGGCCGCCTGGCCCATCGCGGTGACCGGCTGCCGGATCGTGGTCAGCGGCGGGTCCGTGAAGGCGATCAGGGGGGAGTCGTCGTAGCCGACGACGGAGACGTCCCGGGGCACGTCCAGGCCCTGCTGCCGGGCGGCCCGGATCGCGCCCAGCGCCATCATGTCGCTGGCGCACACCACGGCCGTGCAGCCGCGGGCGAGCAGCGCGGCGGCCGCGGCCTGCCCGCCCTCCAGGGTGTACAGGGAGTGCTGGACCAGCTCCTGGGCGGCGGCCCGGTCCAGGCCCAGCTGCTCGCCCATGCTGTGCAGGAAGCCTTCGATCTTGCGCTGCACGGGCACGAAGCGCTTCGGGCCGAGCGCCAGCCCGATCCGCTCGTGGCCCAGTGCGGCCAGATGGGTGACGGCGAGGCGGATCGCGGCCCGGTCGTCGGGCGAGATGAACGGCGCCTGCACCTTGTCGGAGAAGCCGTTGATCAGGACGAAGGGCACGCCCTGGCCGCGCAGCTGCTCGTAGCGCTGCATGTCGGCGGAGGTGTCGGCGTGCAGCCCGGAGACGAAGATGATCCCGGCGACGCCGCGGTCCACCAGCATCTCGGTCAGCTCGTCCTCGGTGGAGCCGCCCGGCGTCTGGGTGGCCAGCACCGGGGTGTAGCCCTGGCGGGTCAGCGCCTGGCCGATGACCTGCGCGAAGGCCGGGAAGATCGGATTGTCCAGCTCCGGCGTTATCAGGCCGACCAGCCCGGCGCTGCGCTGCCGCAGCCGTACCGGGCGCTCGTACCCGAGCACGTCGAGCGCGGCCAGCACGGACTGGCGGGTGGTCGCGGAGACGCCGGGCTTTCCGTTGAGCACCCGGCTGACGGTGGCCTCGCTGACACCCGCCTGCGCTGCGATGTCGGCCAGCCGGGCGGTCATGGATGGGACTGTACCGGTCGCCTCCCGGATTGCCCACGTCGCCCACGCTTCCGGCGGGCGGGCGGCGCCGCGGGCCCGCCCGCCGAGGCCGTCCCTCAGAGGCCCCACCAGGTGCAGGAGTCACCCGGCAGCAGGGCGGTGTCCCCCTCGGCCGCGAGTGTCGTGGAGGAGAGCAACAGCCGCCCGGGGCGGGGGAGTTCGACGGCGCGGTCCAGGGTGTTGAGGGTGCACAGCAGGTCGGTGTGGCCCGAGCGGCCGGTACGGGTGAAGGCCAGCACCCCCTCGGGCGCGTCCGCCCAGGCCAGGCTCCCGTCGCCGAGGCTGGTGTGGGCGCGGCGCAGGGCGAGCGCCGCGCGGTACAGCTCCAGGGTGGAGGCCGGGTCGCCGGTCTGGGCCCGTACGGACAGGTCCTTCCAGGCGCGCGGCTGGGGCAGCCAGCTGCCGCCCGGCCCGAAGCCGTACGCGGCCGTCTCGCCGCACCACGGCAGCGGCACCCGGCAGCCGTCGCGGTGCCCGTCCTGCCCGTCGCCGCGGAAGAACGCGGGGTCCTGGCGCACCTCGTCGGGCAGGTCCGTGACCTCGGGCAGCCCCAGCTCCTCGCCCTGGTAGAGGTAGGCCGAGCCGGGCAGCGCGAGCATCATGAGCGTGGCGGCGCGGGCCCGCCGCAGGCCGCCGAGCCGGGTGGTGTGCCGCACCACGTCGTGGTTGGACAGCACCCAGGAGGTGGTGGCGCCGACCGAGGTGGTCGCCGCGAGCGAGGCGTCGATGACCGCGCGGAGCGAGGCGGCGGACCAGTCGGCGGTCAGGAACTGGAAGTTGAACGCCTGGTGCAGCTCGTCGGGGCGCACGTACAGGGCCAGCCGCTCGGGGGACGGCGCCCAGGCCTCGGCGACGCCGATGCGCTCGCCGGGGTAGGAGTCCAGCAGCCGGCGCCAGGCGCGGTGGATCTCGTGGACGCCGTCCTGGTCGAAGAAGGGCAGCACCTGGCTGCCGATGAGCTTGGCCTGCTCCTTGTGGCCGATGTCCGGCAGCCCCGGCGCCTTGATCATGCCGTGCGCCACGTCGATGCGGAAGCCGTCCACCCCGAGGTCGAGCCAGAAGCGCAGGATGGCCTCGAACTCGGCGTGCACGTCCGGGTTCTCCCAGTTCAGGTCGGGTTGTTCCGGGGCGAACAGGTGCAGGTACCAGTCGCCGCGTTCGGTGCGGGTCCAGGCGGGCCCGCCGAAGACCGACTCCCAGTCGTTGGGCGGCAGCTCGCCGTCCGCGCCCTTGCCGGGCCGGAAGATGTAGCGCTGCCGGGCCAGTTCCGGGTCCTGGAACCAGGGGTGCTGGTCGGAGGTGTGGTTGGGCACGATGTCGACGATCACCCGCAGGCCCAGCGTGTGCGCGGCCCGTACGAGGTCGTCGGCGTCCTGGAGGCTGCCGAACAGCGGGTCGACGGAGCGGTGGTCGGCGACGTCGTACCCGCCGTCGGCCTGCGGCGAGGCGTAGAACGGGGTGAGCCAGACGGCGTCCACGCCCAGGTCCCGCAGGTACGGCAGGCGCTGCCGGGCGCCGCGCAGGTCGCCGATCCCGTCGCCGTCGCAGTCCGCGAAGGACCGTACGTACACCTGGTAGATGACGGCGTCGCGCCACCAGCCCGTTCGGCCGCCGGGCGGGTGGCCCGCGTGGGCGCGGCCGGGCGAGGTCAGCTCCTGGGTCATCTGGCATCCCTGTCGAGAGTGGGGCGTTTCGGGGCAGAGCGTCCATGCATCGTCTTGCAGGATCCAGGCATCGATCGACGGACGGTCGTTTACGGGATCAACGCGCGGGGCACGGCGGGGTGACGGGCGGTGAGCAGCACAAGGCCCAGGTGGGCGGCTTGCCGGGGGGCGCCGGGCGCGGTGCGCGCGGGCGCCGCTTCAGGCAAACCGTTCCAGCGACTTTGCAGAAAGTTGCCGCAAGGTCTTTCGAATTCATTTCCGCGCTGTTACGTTCCTGTCCGCCATCACAGGCGTTCCGAACGGCCGAGCGAGGCGTTCCGGCGCCATCTCGGGCGTTCCCTTTAAGGAGTTCACATGCGGCGTGGCATGGTGACCACCGCGTTGGTCGCGGGGCTGGCAATGGCGGCGACGGCGTGCGGAGGCGGCGGCGGAGGCGACCAGCAGAGCGGGGGTGAGCTGTCGGGCACCGTGACCTTCTGGGACACCTCCAACGACGCCGAGAAGGCGACGTACAGGAAGCTGGCCGAGGCCTTCGAGAAGGAGCACCCCAAGGTCGACGTCAAGTACGTCAGCGTCCCGTTCGGCGACGCCAACGCCAAGTTCAAGAACGCCGCGGGCGGTGGGGCCGGCGCCCCCGACGTGATGCGCACCGAGGTCGCCTGGGTCGCCGACTTCGCCAACCTCGGCTACCTCGCGCCGCTGGACGACACCCCGGCCCTGGACAACCCGGACGACTACCTCCCGCAGGCGTTCGGCAGCACGAAGTTCAAGGACAAGACCTACGCGGTCCCGCAGGTCATCGACACCCTCGGCCTCTTCTACAACAAGCGGCTGCTCAAGGAGGCCGGCGTCGAGGTCCCCAAGACCTTCGCCGAACTGACGGCCGCCGCCAAGCAGATCAAGGACAAGACCGGCGCCACCGCGCTCTACCTGCGCGGCGACGACCCGTACTGGTTCATGCCGTACCTGTACGGCGAGGGCGGCGACATGGTCGACGCCCGCGACAAGGTCGTCACGATCGACGATGACGCCGGGGTGAAGGCCTTCAGGACCATCAAGGACCTGGTCGACTCCAAGGCCGCCGTCACCGACGCCACCGACGGCCAGGAGAACCAGCTCAAGGCCCTCAAGGACGGCAACGTCGCGATGGCGATCAGCGGCCCGTGGGACATCGAGGGCGTCCGGGCGGGCAAGGAGTTCAAGGACAGGAAGAACCTCGGCGTCGCGCCCGTGCCCGGCGGCAGCGCCTCCCAGGGTTCCCCGCAGGGCGGCTGGAACCTCTCCGTCTACGCCGGCTCGAAGAACCTCCAGGCCTCCTACGCCTTCGTGAAGTACATGAGCTCGGCGAAGGTGCAGCAGCAGACCACCGAGAAGCTGAGCCTGCTGCCCACCCGCAAGTCGGTGTACGAGATCCCGTCCGTCAAGGGCAACGAGATGGTCGGCTTCTTCAAGCCCGCCGTCGACAAGGCCGTCCAGCGCCCGTGGATCGCCCAGGGCAACTCCCTCTTCGAGCCGATCAAGGTCCAGATGAACAAGGTCCTCACCGGCGCCGCCACCCCCGAGCAGGCCGCCAAGGCCGTCGGTGACAGCTACCGCAAGCTCCTCAAGGACTACAAGTGACGGAAGCGGTACGGATGTCCCGCGCCCGGCGCAAGCAAGCCGCCTCCGCCGGTGCGCCGGGCCGGGTGCGCAAAGCCCTGGCCACCCACTGGTACGCCTGGACCATGGTCGCCCCGGTGGTGCTCGTCATCGGCGTCATCATCGGCTACCCGCTGGTCCGCGGCCTGTACCTGTCGCTGACCGACGCCAACGAGGCCAATGTCGAGCGCAACATCGGCATGAACCACATCCCGGCCACCTACAAGTTCACCGGCCTGGACAACTACACCGCGATCCTCGGCGACGGCGTCTTCTGGGGCCGGCTCGGCTGGACCGTGGTGTGGACGGTGGCCTGCGTCGGCCTCACCTTCGCCATCGGCCTGACCCTGGCCAACCTGCTCAACCGCAAGCTGCGCGGCCGCACCTTCTACCGGCTGGCGCTGATCCTGCCCTGGGCCATCCCGGCCTTCGTCTCCGTCTTCACCTGGCGGCTGCTCTACAACGAGAAGAACGGCCTGCTGAACAAGCTGCTGGCGGGCGGCGGCATCGACGCGGTGCCGTGGCTGAACGACCCGACCTGGGCCAAGCTGTCGGTCATCACCGTCAACGTCTGGCTGGGCGTGCCGTTCATGCTCGTCGCGCTGCTCGGCGGTCTCCAGTCGATCCCGGGCGAGCTGTACGAGGCCGCGGAGATGGACGGCGCCAACGCCTGGCAGCGGTTCCGCAACATCACGCTGCCCGGCCTGCGCGGGGTGAGCAGCACGGTGATCCTGCTCTCCACCATCTGGACGTTCAACATGTTCCCGGTGATCTACCTGCTCACCCGGGGCGGGCCCGGCGACGCCACGGAGATCCTGGTGACGTACGCCTACCGGCTCTCCTTCGTCGACAGTCCGCGCGACTTCGCCGGCTCGGCGGCCTGGGGCGTGCTGATCCTGCTCCTGCTGTCCATGATCGCGGTGGTCTACCGCCGTTCGCTCCGCAAGCAGGGAGAGGTGTGGTGATGGCGAAGCCTTCGCGTCACAAGCGCGGTCCGCTGGCCTCCGTCGGCCTGCACGCGACCCTTCTGGTGGCCGCCGTCATCGCGGTCTTCCCGCCGCTGTGGCTGCTGGTCACCTCCTTCAAGCCGAAGAACGACGCCTTCACCACCGGTCTGGTCAGCAACTTCACGTTCGCCAACTACCGGCACGTGGTCGCCGACACCCAGTTCCTGACCTGGTTCGGCAACTCGGTGCTGGTCGTCGGTGTCACCACCGTCCTCGGCGTCTTCGTCGCCGCCACCACCGGCTACGCCGTCAGCCGCTTCCGCTTCCCCGGCATGCGCCCGCTGATGTGGCTGCTGCTGATCACGCAGATGTTCCCGGTCGCCGTGCTGATCGTGCCGCTGTACAACCTGATGGCGAGCCTGGGCCTGCTCAACCAGCCGGCCGGCCTGGTCATCACGTACCTGACCATCGCCGTACCGTTCTGCGCCTGGATGATGAAAGGGTTCTTCGACACCATCCCGGTGGAGATCGACGAAGCCGGACGCGTGGACGGCCTCAACCCCTTCGGCACCTTCTGGCGCCTGGTCCTGCCGCTCGCCCGCCCCGGCCTGGCCGTCACCGGCTTCTACACCTTCGTGACGGCCTGGGCCGAGGTCGCGTACGCCTCCGCCTTCATGACCGGCGAGGAGAACCTGACCCTCGCCGGCGGCCTGCAGACCTTCGTCAACCAGTACCTCAACGACTGGGGTTCGATGACCGCCGCCGCCGTGATCATCGCGGTGCCCGCGGCCCTGGTCTTCGCCTTCGCCCAGCGCCACCTCGTCGCCGGACTGACCGCCGGCACCACCAAGGGATGACATGACCACCGAGCACAACGACGCCACCGGAGCGACCGCCCCCGCGCCCTCCTCCGACGCCACCCAGTGGTGGCGCGACGCGGTGATCTACCAGGTCTATCCGCGCAGCTTCGCCGACGGCAACGGCGACGGCATGGGCGACCTGCCCGGCATCCGCGCCCGCCTGCCCTACCTCAGGGACCTGGGTGTCGACGCCGTCTGGCTCAGCCCCTTCTACTCCTCCCCGCAGGCCGACGCCGGTTACGACGTGGCCGACTACCGCGTCATCGACCCGGCCTTCGGCACCCTCGCCGACGCCGAGGCCGTCATCCGCGACGCGCACGCCTTGGGGCTGCGCATCATCGTGGACGTGGTCCCCAACCACTGCTCCGACCAGCACGCCTGGTTCCGGCAGGCGCTGGACGAGGGCCCCGGCTCGACGCTGCGCGAGCGCTTCCACTTCCGCAAGGGACGCGGCGAGAACGGCGAACTCCCGCCGAACGACTGGGAGTCCGTCTTCGGCGGCCCCGCCTGGACCCGCGTCGCGGACGGCGAGTGGTACCTCCACCTCTTCGCCCCCGAACAGCCCGACTTCAACTGGGACAGCCCGGCCGTCCAGGACGAGTTCCGCTCCATCCTGCGCTTCTGGCTCGACCTCGGCGTGGACGGCTTCCGCATCGACGTGGCCCACGGCCTGGTCAAGGCCCCGGGACTGCCCGACATGGGCCGTACCGACCAGCTCAAACTGCTCGGCAACCAGGTGCTGCCCTTCTTCGACCAGGACGGCGTCCACGAGATCTACCGCTCCTGGCGCAAGGTCCTCGACGAGTACGCGGGCGAGCGCATCGGCGTCGCGGAGGCCTGGACCCCCAGCGCCGACCGCACCGCCCTCTACCTGCGCCCGGACGAGCTGCACCAGGCGTTCAACTTCCACTACCTCGGAACCGGCTGGGACGCCGCCGAACTGCGCGCCGTCATCGACGCCTCCCTCGACGCGATGCGCCCGGTCGGCGCCCCCTCCACCTGGGTCCTGTCCAACCACGACGTCGTACGGCACCGCACCCGCCTCGGCGGCGGCGAGCGCCGGGCCCGCGCCGCGGCCCTGCTCATGCTCGCGCTCCCCGGCTCCGCCTACGTCTACCAGGGCGAGGAACTGGGCCTGCCCGAGGTCACCGACCTGCCCGACGAGGTCCGCCAGGACCCGTCCTTCTTCCGCGCCAACGGCCAGGACGGCCTGCGCGACGGCTGCCGGGTGCCGATCCCGTGGTCCGGCGACACCGCCCCGTACGGCTTCGGTACGGGCGGCAGCTGGCTGCCGCAGCCGCCGGAGTGGGCACGGCTGAGCGTCGCCGCCCAGACCGGCGACCCGGCCTCCGTGCTGGAGCTGTACCGTACGGCGCTCAAGCTCCGCCGCGAGCACCCCGGCCTGGGCGCGGGCGACGCGGTCCAGTGGCTGGACGCGCCCGAAGGCGTGCTGGCCTTCCGCCGCCCCGGCGGCTTCGTCTGCGTCGTGAACACGACCGCCGAACCGGTACGCGCCCCGGCCGAGCCGTCCTGGCGCCTGCTGCTGGCCTCGTCCGGCCTGCTCACCGCGGACGACGAGCTGATGGTCCCGGCGGACACCGCCGTGTGGTGGGAAGCGTGACGGACCTCCCCGACGTGCCGTCGGCCGGGGGCAACGGCCCCCGGCTGGCGCACATCGCCGCGCAGGCGCAGGTCAGCGAGGCGACGGTCAGCCGGGTGCTCAACGGGAAGGCGGGCGTGGCCCGGGGTACCCGGCAGCGGGTCCTGGCGGCCCTGGACCTGCTCGGCGGCGAGCGCCCCGTGCGCCTGCGCCGCACCAGCGCGGGGCTGGTCGGCCTGATCGTCCCGGAGCTGACCAACCCGATCTTCCCGGCCTTCGCCCAGCTCATCGAACAGGCCTTGGCGGGCCACGGCTACACCCCCGTCCTGTGCACCCAGCTCCCCGGCGGCGCGACGGAGGACGAACTGGTCGAGCAACTGGAGGCCCGCGGCGTCACCGGCATCATCTTCCTCTCCGGCCTGCACTCCGACAGCACCACCGACCCCGCCCGTTACACCCGCCTCACCGACCGCGGAGTGCCGTACGTCCTCATCAACGGCCACCACGAGGGCATCGCCGCCCCCTTCGTCTCCCCGGACGACCGGGCGGCGGCCCGCATGGCCGTACGCCACCTCGCCGAACTCGGCCACCGGAACATCGGCCTGGCCGTCGGCCCGGCCCGCTACGTACCGTCGCGCCGCAAGGCCGAAGGCTTCGTGGCGGCGCTCACCGACACGCTCGGCCTGCGACGCGAACACGCCGAACGCCTCATCCGCCACACCCTCTTCGGCGTCGAGGGCGGTCACGCGGCGGCTGCCTCCCTGCTGGACGCCGGCTGTACGGCGATCGTCTGCGGCAGCGACCTGATGGCCCTCGGCGTCGTCCGCGCGGCCCGGCAGCGCGGCCTCGACGTACCGGGCGGGGTCTCGGTCATCGGCTTCGACGACTCCCAGCTCATCGCGTTCACCGACCCGCCGCTGACCACCGTCCGCCAGCCGGTGCGGGCGATGGCCACGGCCGCCGTGGACGCGCTGATCGAGGAGGTCCGCGCGCGTGCGGACGGCGACCGGCCGCCGGACCGCCACACGGAGTTCGTCTTCCAGCCGGAGCTGGTGGTACGGGGCTCGACGGCCCCGGCCGCTGCGGTCGGGGCCGCCGATTCCCCGGCGGGCCGGGTCAGTGGTCCGGCGGAAGACGCAGGCGCCCGGAGATGACGGTGCGGGCGACGTGCAGCAGGGGCAGGTCGTGGCGCCAGGCGTGGGCGCGCAGCCGTACCAGGGCTTCGTCGATGCTCACGTCGAGCTGGGCGGTGAGCATGCCGGCGGCCTGATGTACGGCGGCGCGGTGCAGGGCCGGACCGTCCGACCCGGTGGCCAGGGCGTGGGCCGGGGTGTGCAGCAGCAGTTCCAGTGCCACGCGGGCGAACCGGCTGAGGTCCTGGCACTGGGGGGCGGGGAAGGGGCCGGGGGCGATGCGGTAGCCGGTCAGGACACCGGCGGTGGCGGCGCCCAGCAGGAGCGGCTCGGCGATGACGGCACGGGCCGGTGTACGGGACGCGGCGGGAGCGAACAGCGGCCAGCGGCCGTTGGGGGCGGCGCCCAGGTCGGTCTCGATGACGGTGCGCCCGGACCTGGCGGCCTCCAGGGTGGGGCCTTCGCCGAGGGTGTACTGCAGGTCCTCCAGTTCCGGGCCGAGCGGATCGGCGGGATCGGCCCACAGCAGTTCCAGCATGCCGCGCCGGGAGCGCAGGGCGAGGGTCAGGGCGTCGAGGCGCAGGAGCCGGGCGGCCTCGGCCGCCGGCGCGTCGGTCAGGTCGCCGCCGGTGTCGGCGGCCCGGCGCAGACTGTCCAGGAGATCGGTGAACTCACCGCGGATCATCACACGTCCCCCCCCTGGGCCGAGCAGGGGGGCAGAGAAACAACCGGCGTTGACGGGCCCCGGCTCATCGAGCGGGGGCGAGCAGGTCGGCGGGTACGTCGCCCCGGGTGATCCGGGCCGACAGGTCGGTGAGTTTCTGCTGCCGGGAGCGGGCATGGGCGCGCAGCCGCTGGAACGCCTCGTCCATGCCGATGCCCAGGCGGGCGGAGAGCACCCCCTTGGCCTGTTCGATGACCAGGCGGCTGTCCAGCGCCGTCTGCAACTGGTCGAGCACCTGGTCCTTGTCGGCCAGTTGCTGCCGGAAGGCGAGGGCCGCACCGGCGGCGTCGGCGAGTGTCTGCGCCAGCCGCAGGTCCCGGTCGCCGAGGTAGGGCGGTCCGGCCATGAGCAGGTTCAGGGCGCCCCAGGGACAGCTGCGGCAGGCGCAGGTTCACCGCGGCCACCGCTCTGATCCCGGCCCGGCGGGCACGGGGGGCGAAGCGCGGCCACCGGATGCTGCCCGGCGGCTCGGTCAGCGAGAGCACCGGCAGCGGGCGGCGGGAGCGGGCACTGTCGAGGCAGGGGCCCTCGTTCAGCTCGCTCTGTTCCTCCTCCAGGGCCAGGCACAGTTCGTCGGACGCGGTGACGTACACGACGCTGGTGCCGTCCGGCTCCAGGACGGTGATACCGGCGCTGCGTACGGGCAGCAGGGCGACCGCCTGGGCGGTCAGGTCGTGCAGCAGCTCCAGCGGGTCGAAGCCCGCGCGGCGGCGCGCGAGGCTGAGCACGCCGTGCGCGATCAGTACTTCGCGGTCGGTGGTGGTGGTCATACGGCGCCTGCCAATCGGCCGGCACCCGTCCCATGACGGCGGCGGGGTCAGGGCTGCGTCCGGCGGCGGGAGGTCGTCGGCCCCTCACTCAGGCCATGTCGCGCCCGCTGACGAGAACTTCGCTGCTCGCCTCCCCTTCTTGGCTCGCCCGCCCGAGACCGCCGCGTCGGCCGGTTCCACGCAGCCCGGACGGCCTCACGGTGCGGTCGGGCAGCTACCCGTTCTCCGGGCTTCGAAACCGATGCCGTTCGGTGTTCGCGTCCGTATGTGTCCGCCTCGGCGTGTGCGCGGTGAGGCTTCGCAGGGATCAACGCAAATGACAGGATGACCCTCCGCGGCGGCCTTCAGCCGCGCCGCCGCAGCCACCACGGGAAAGGTGCCGGACGAACCATGGCCATCATCCACCACACCACCCTCTCGCCCACCAAACTGGAACTGCTCGCCCCCTGGCTCCTCAACCAGCCCTGGTACGCGGGCGACGGCCGCGCGCCGGAGCTGACCAAGGCGGGCGGCTTCCGGCTCGACGACCCGGAGGGGGCGGTCGGCATGGAGTTCATGGTGGCCACCGACACGGCCGGACCCGAACCGGTCACCTACCACGTCCCGTTCACCTACCGGGGCGCGCCCCTGGGCGGCGCCGGCCACGCGCTGGTCGGCACGCTCGAACACGGCGTACTGGGCAAGCGCTGGGTCTACGACGGCACCCACGACCCGGTCCTCGCGACCCAGCTCTTCGCCTGCCTCACCGGCACGGCCGCCCCGCAGGCCCAGAGCGAGACCGACGCCCTCGACCCCACCGTCCTCCCGCACTTCGCGGAAACCGGACACGAGGGGGCCACGGGGCCCGAGTCGGTGACGCAGGGCGAGGCTGCGACCGACATCCACATCCAGTCGTCCCGCCCGCTGGTCCTGCGGGTCCACCGGGTGCTGACGGCGGGGGAGGAGGCGGCCGGCGGGACGCTCGGCCACATCAGCGCCACGTGGACGGACACGGCGGGGGAGAAGGTACGGGGTGTGTTCGTCACGGCGCATGAGCGCGGGGAACCCGGCAGGTGATCAGTGCGGCGTGCGGGCAGCGCAGGTACGGGGACCAGAAGTCGGTGCCGTACGAGCGGAGGGCGGCGGGGGACACCCGGAAGGGGTGCCAGTCGATGCCCGTGAACCCCGCGTCGGCCAGGGCTCGTCGCAGGGAGCCCCGGGTCCAGTAGCGTGCCGCGACATCGACCTCGTACGCGTCGAAGCACAGCTCCAGGGTGATCCGTGAGGCGTCCGCGCGGGGCTCGTCCTCGTGCAGCCGGATGCCGTACCGCTCGTAATAGGCGGGATCGCCGTCGTAGTCGGGATTGACCGGCAGGGCCACGAACAGGCCGCCCGGGACCAGTGCCCGGGCGGCCACCGCGCACAGTCCGACCAGTTCGGCGTAGGTCGTCGCGTACGGCAGCACGTACACGCCGAGCGCGATGTCGAACGCGCCGTCCGCGGGCGGCTCGGTCGTGTACCGGATGCCGAGCGGTTCCCAGGCCTCCCGCTCCGCCGCGTGCGCGATCATGCCCGCGGAGATGTCGTACCCGACCACCCGCCCGGCACCGGCCCGCCTGAGCATCCGGCAGTACTGACCGGTGCCGCAGCCGATGTCCAGCACGGACCGGCCGCCGAGGCCGCCCAGCAGTTCCCGCACCGAGTACGACTCCAGGTCCCGCCGCCACGGCAGCTCGGCCATGTCCTCGTACAACCGGGCCAGCGCGTCGAACTGGCTGCGCATCGCGTGCCGCTAACCCGCCGCGAGCGGCGACCCGAGCAGCCAGTTGCCCGGGGCCTCCGGGTCCGGGCTCAGGTAGAACTCCTCGATCGCCGTACGGAACTCCGCGTGGCTGATGGCCCCGCTGCCGTCCCGGTCCAGCCGCCGGAAGGCGGGCTGCGAGGTCGCCGGGTCGACGCCGAGCGCGTCGTACATGCGTACGTACTCGTCGGCGGTGAGCTGCCCGCTGCCGTCCGTGTCGAGTGCGCTCATCAGCGCGTCCACGATGGCCAGTACGACGTGCTCGAACGTCTTCGGCTCGGTCACCTGCGAACGCATCAGGTCGATGAACGTCCGGCGCGCGACCCGCCCTTCACCGTCCACGCCACCCGCGTCGCGCAGCACGTCCCACCACCGCATGAAGGCGTCACGCATCGCGGTCCGGTTCCCGGTGTCCCCGGGCCGGACCAGCGCCGTGAACATCCCGGCCATCTGCTCGAAGTCCTCGCGGGTCAGCCAGCCGTCCTCGGTCCGGTCGAACCAGTCGAAGAGCATGCTGAACTTCCGGTCGAGGGTGTCGTACGCCGCCATGGAACCCACCGTCCTCTCGCGGTGGCCCTGGGGCAGGGCCGCGTCCCATGCAACTGCCAATGGGGGTGGCGGTCAACGACGGTGCGCGTCAGGTTGCGTAGGGGGAAGACCCGTACGGCATCCGGCGGGGCGAGGGGGTGGAAGGCGACTTCCATACGGCCGCCGCCTTCCAGACCGCTGTGCTTGTGCCTGCGCCAGGTGTGTTCCACGGTGTGGCCAGTTTCTCGCGCATTTGCTTCAGCAGCGCAACGGATGCATCGGGCGAGAGCGCCTGCGAGCGCATCTTCGCATAGCGCTGGGTCAGCGTACTGACGTCTCCGGGGTCGGCGATCAGTTCACTGAATCGCTGGCCTTCGACGTAGCCGAGCCAGCCGTTGTCGTGGGTCTCCATGATTTGCAGCGGGCCGTCATAACCTGCATGGTCCGGCTGCCACAGTGGCATGATCTGGAAGGTTACGTTCGGCAGCTCGATGCACTCGAGCAGGTGCTCCATGAGCTTTCTGTTGACGCTGGGGCCCCCAATCTGCCTGCTCAAAACGGCTTGTTCGACGATGAAGCTGAGTGTGCATGTCGGCTCGCGACGCAGTAGCGCCTGGCGGGCCAGCCCGGCGGTGACCCAGCGTTCCACCTGGTCTTCGGATGACAAGGGTGGCGTGTTCCTCATGATTGCGCGCATGTATGCCTCGGTTTGAAGGAGGACCGGGACCACACGGCATTCGTATGTGCACTGGCTGAGTGCGCTTGCCTCCATGTCCGCCCAGATTTGGGTCCAGTTCGGCGGGGCCGGGTTCCGGGACAGATGCTTCGCCGCAGCTTTCAACACTCCGAAGGAGTTCAAGGTCCGCTCGGCCCGTTCGACGAACCCCTCCGGCGGGAACCGGCGGCCTTGCTCGATCGAGGCGATGGTCTGCGGAGAGAATCGCACCAGAGGTGCAAACCCTTCCTGGGTCAGCCCGGCGCGTTCCCGGAAGATCTTCACCACGGCACCGAAGAATTTCAGTCCGTTCGACGGTACCGGCATTCCCATGCCCCGACTGCCGCCCATTCGGGCCACCTCCAGTGTTCGTGCGCAACTCGGCCATGGTCACTGTCGGTGATTCACGATGTCCACCCTGCGTACTCGTACAGTTACGTCTGTACGGGCTGGAAGCCTGGTCACCGGAGTCGTACACGCGGAACCGTGGTTCCATGCGAACCTCACTCATCACCCGCCCACCCAAGCCCCCCGTCACCGTACGTGTGTTCACCCAACGCTTCAGCAGCACGCGGCTGGGCGCGCGGTTGGCCCGTCATCTCGCCGTGCACCGGCTCGACGCGTGGGGGTTTCCGTACGGGACGTCGTTTTCCGATGATGTCGGGGCCGTCGTCGGGGAGTTGGTTGCCAACGCCGTCACGCACGGCCGCGTGCCGGGGCGGGACTTCGAGTTGCGGCTCGCGGTCGTCGGCGGGCTCGCCCGTACGGGGACGCTGCGGATCGATGTGACCGACACGCGGACCGAGCGGCGCCCACCGTCCCCCGGCGGCCTCGCCCCCGCGCCGCCCGACGCGGACGCCGGGCGCGGGCTGCTCGTCGTGGCCGCGCTCGCCACCCGGTGGACGGTCCTCGACCGGCTGCCGGTCGGCAAGACCGTACGTGCGGAGCTGGACCTCGCTCCGGGAGTCACTCCAGGAGGAAGCGCCAGCGGTCGGCCGACTCCATCATGTCCGTGATGACCCGCTCCAGGAACGTCGCCGCCTTGGCGGACCGTTGCCCCACGGGGGTGTCCAGCCCGGCGGCCTCCGCCACCGCCATCGTGGCCCGTATCGTCGCGAGCGTCTGACGCGCGCTGGTCGCGACGGAGTTGTACCAGGCGTCGTCGTCGATCACGTAGAGGTCGCGGCGCCGGTGCGGGTCGCGCTCGCGCCGGACGTACCCGTGCTGGACGAGGAAGTTCACGGCCACGGAGACGGATGCCGGGCTGACCTTCAGGCGGCGGGCCAGCTCGGCCGCGGTGCGCCTGCCCTCCTCGGACAGCGCCAGGTCGACATGGACGCGCGCCGTCATCCTCGGCATCCCGGACCTGACCGCCAGTTCGACGATCTCCTCCTCCAGTGCGCCGCCCGACGCCTCGGCCGCGCGTGGCGGTGCCGGCATGCTGCGCCGCGCGCGCTGGACCGTCGCCCGGTGCGCCTGCTGGGAGCGGTAGCCGGCGGGGCCGCCGTTGCGTCCGACCTCCCGGCTGATGGTCGAGGTCGGCCGGTCGAGCCGCCTGGCGATCTCCGCGTAGGGGAGCCCGTCGGCGAGTCCGTCCGCGATGCGCTGACGTTCCTGCTGGGTCAACCGTCCTCCTGGCATGCCGTCAGTATTGCCTTCGGCGGCAGCCATTGCAACGCGGCGTTGCGTTCAGTCTCTGTGTCATTGCATCAATTAGGCGGCTCTGAGCTGGGATTGTGGGCTTTTGGTGATTGACGCATGGGTGAATGCAACGTAGCTTTCGCGATACGCCAAACGCGCACTATCGCGAGATGAGGAATGGTCATGAGCGAGTCCGTCCACACCGTCCCGCCGCTGCCCACCGGGCCCCGGGCCGGCTGTCCCTTCGCCCCGCCGAAGGAACTGCTCGATACCCGCGGGCAGGGCCCGATCGGCCACTACACCCACCCGGGCGGGAAGCCGGGCTGGATGATCACCGGATACGACCTGGTGCGGTCCGTCCTCGCCGACCCGCGGTTCAGCTCGCGCAAGGAGCTGATGAACGTGGTCGACTTCGAGATCCCGCCGCCCCCGCCCGGCGAGTTCGTCCTCATGGACGACCCGCAGCACCGGCGCTACCGCAAGCCGCTGATGGGGAAGTTCACCGTACGGCGGATGCGGCTGCTCACCGAGCGCGTCGAGCAGGTCACCGCCGAGCGCCTGGACGCCATGGAGAAGGCGGGCCCGCCGGTGGACCTGGTGACCGCGTTCGCCCGGCCCATCCCCGCCATCGTCATCTGCGAGCTGCTGGGCGTGCCGTACGAGGACCGGGACTTCTTCCAGGGGCGGGTCGACTCGTTCATGAACGGCGAGACGAGCGACGAGGACCTGATGGCGGCCTACACCGAGGTCCAGGGCTACCTCGCGGACCTGGTGGCCGCCAAGCGCGCGAACCCCACCGACGACGTGCTCAGCGATCTCACCGACACCGACCTGACCGACGAGGAGCTGAAGGGCATCAGCCTGATCCTCCTGACGGCCGGGCTCGACACCACCACGAACGTGCTGGCACTGGGCACCTTCGCGCTGTTGCAGCACCCGGAGCAACTGGCCGCCCTGCGCGCCGATCCGGCGCTGGTCGAAGGGGCCGTGGAGGAGCTGCTGCGGTACCTCAGTGTTGCCAAGCAGTTCTGGCGGACGGCGCTGGAGGACGTCGAGCTGGGCGGCCAGACCGTCAAGGCCGGCACGACGGTCGCCATATCGCTCAGCACCGCCAACCGCGACCCCGGGCGTTTCGCCGACCCCGATGTGCTCGACATCCGGCGGCAGAACCGCGGGCACCTGGCCTTCGGCCACGGCGTCCACCAGTGCCTGGGGCAGCAACTGGCCCGTGTGGAGCTGCGGGTGGCGTTCTCCGGGCTGTTCCGCCGTTTCCCCACGCTGCGTCTGGCCGTACCGGCCGAAGAGGTGGAACTGCGCCCGGAGTCCGCGGACATCTTCGGGGTGAAGCGGCTTCCGGTCGCCTGGGACGTGTGAGCGCGCAGCGGCGGTACGGGGGAACCCGCCGGGGGAGCCCGCCGTAGCAGCGCTGTAATCTCTTGCGCAAACTCTTGCAACAATCAACCGTGGCGGATAGAACAACGGCCGAACACCTCCCACCCCCTCAGGAGGAACCATGGCCCCCGCCCGCCGACGCCCGTCCGCCCGCAGAACCACGGCCGCCGCCCTCACCCTCCTCGCCGGCGCGGCGGCGGCCGTCCTCGCCCCGCCGCCGCGGCCCGCGCACGCGGCGCCGCCCGGTGCGAAGGACGTGACCGCCGAACTCTTCCAATGGCGTTACGACTCGGTGGCCAGGGAGTGCAAGGACACGCTCGGACCAGCCGGTTACGGCTACGTGGAGGTCTCCCCGGCCACCGAGCACATCCAGGGCGGCCCGTGGTGGACCTCGTACCAGCCGGTCAGCTACCGGATCGCCGGACGGCTCGGTGACCGGGCCGCCTTCAAGAACATGGTGGACGCCTGCCACGCGGCCGGGGTCAAGGTCGTCGCGGACGCGGTGATCAACCACATGTCGGCCGGGTCGGGTACGGGAACGGGCGGATCCCCGTACACGAAGTACGACTACCCGGGCATCTACCAGCGCCAGGACATGGACGACTGCACCGAGCGGATCACGAACTACCGCGACCGGTGGAACGTCCAGCACTGCGAACTGGTCGACCTGGCCGACCTGGACACCGGCGAGCCGTACGTCCGCTCGCGCATCGCCGCGTACCTCGACGACCTGCTGTCGCTCGGTGTGGACGGCTTCCGCGTCGACGCGGCCAAGCACATGCCGGCGGAGGACCTGGCCGCGATCAAACGGCAGCTGAAGAACCCGTCCGTGTACTGGAAGCAGGAGGCGATCCACGGGGAAGGCGAGGCCGTATCGCCGACGGAATACCTCGGGAACGGGGACGTGCAGGAATTCCGCTACGGGCGGGACCTCAAGCGCGTGTTCCAGAACGAGAAGCTGGCGTATCTGAAGAACTTCGGGGAGGGCTGGGCGTACATGCCTTCCGGGAAGTCCGGGGTCTTCGTCGACAACTGGGACACCGAGCGCAACGGCTCCACGCTCAACTACAAGGACGGCGCGAACTACACCCTCGCCAACGTCTTCATGCTGGCGTGGCCGTACGGGGCGCCGGATGTGCATTCCGGGTACGAGTTCACCGATCACGACGCCGGGCCTCCCCAGGGGGGCGCTGTGCGTGCGTGCTGGCAGGACGGGTGGAAGTGCCAGCACAACTGGCCCGAGATCCGCTCCATGGTCGGGTTCCGCAACGCCACTCACGGCGCGGCCGTCACCGACTGGTGGGACAACGGCAACAACGCGATCGCCTTCGGGCGGGGCGACAAGGGCTACGCCGTCATCAACCACGAGGGCAGCCCACTCACCCGTACGTTCCAGACCTCCCTCCCCGCCGGAACGTACTGCGACGTACAGAGCCGCAAGCCGGTGACCGTCGGTGCCGACGGCCGCTTCACCGCCACGCTCGCCCCGAACACCGCGCTGGCGCTGCACGTCGGCGCGCGCAGCTGCGGCTGATCCGGTGCGACCGGTCCGGCCCCGCCCCGCCCGCCCCGAACGTCCTGAAGGAGTCCTTACGTGAGGCGCACCCTCCGCCGTACCGTCACAGCCGTGGCCATGGCCCTGTGCGCGGCGGTCCTGCCCGCCCCGCTCTCCGCGAACGCCGCACCGCCACCGGCTCCCGCCCCGGCGGCGGCTCAGTGGATCGACCGCGACACCGTGGTGTGGAAGGGCGCCCGGCACGCGGCCGCCCAGCTGGAGTTCGGGGCGGAGGGGGAGGGGGAGCGGCGAGGGCTGATACGTCTTGCGCCCGCCGCGCTCAGCCCCGCCGAGCGGGCAGCGTATCCGCACCTGAAGGACTTCCCGGCCTTCGCCGTCGATCCGCGTGACCAGCGGCTCGCGGCCGCCGCGCTGCGGGAACGGCTCGTCGCCGTGCAGCCGGACGCGGACGGGCGGCGCGTCAGCACCGGCGTGCAGATCCCCGGCGTACTGGACGACCTGTACGGGCCGGCCGCCGCCAAGGTGCCGCTCGGCCCGGTCTTCCGGCGCGGCCGTCCCACGCTCGCCGTCTGGGCGCCGACCGCCCGCACCGTCGCGCTGGAACTCGACGGGCGGACGGTGCCGATGCGGCGGGACGATGCCAGTGGCGTGTGGCAGGTGCGGGGCGCGCGGGGCTGGGCGGGCAAGCCGTACCGGTACGTCGTGACCGTCTGGGCGCCCAGCGTCGGCCGCTTCGTCACGAACAAGGTCACCGATCCGTACGCGACCGCCCTGACCGCCGACTCGCGGCGCAGCGTAGTCGTCGACCTCACCGACCCGCGCCTCGCGCCGAAGGGGTGGGCGAGGCTGAGGAAACCCGCCGCGGTGCCGCTGAACCGGGCCCGCATACAGGAGCTGCACATCCGGGATTTCTCGATCGCGGACCGCACCTCGCACCATCCCGGTCAGTACCTGGCCTTCACCGATCGCCGTTCGGACGGAATGCGTCACCTGAAGGCGCTCGCGGACGCGGGAACCTCGTACGTCCACCTGCTGCCCGCCTTCGACATCGCGACCATCCCGGAGCGGCGCGCCGACCAGGCCCGCCCCGACTGCGACCTGGAGGCACTGCCCGCCGACTCCGAGCGGCAGCAGGAGTGTGTGGGCGAGGCCGCCGCGCGCGACGCCTACAACTGGGGGTACGACCCGTTCCACTACACCGTGCCGGAAGGCTCGTACGCCTCCGACCCCGACTCACCGCGCGCGCGGACCGTGGAATTCCGGCGCATGGTGCAGGGGCTGAACGGGGCCGGGCTGCGTACGGTCATGGACGTGGTCTACAACCACACCGCCGCCAGCGGGCAGAGCGCGCTGTCCGTGCTCGACCGGATCGTGCCCGGCTACTACCACCGGCTGCTGGACGACGGCTCCGTGGCCACCTCCACCTGCTGTGCGAACACCGCGCCCGAGCACCTGATGATGGGGCGGCTCGTGGTCGACTCGATCGTCACCTGGGCGAAGCAGTACAAGGTCGACGGCTTCCGGTTCGACCTGATGGGCCACCACCCGAAGGCCAACATCCTGGCCGTGCGCAAGGCGCTGGACGCGCTGACCGTCGCCGAGGACGGCGTGGACGGAAAGGCGATCATCCTCTACGGAGAAGGCTGGAACTTCGGCGAGGTCGCGAACGACGCGCGCTTCGTGCAGGCCACACAGCGGAACATGGCGGGCACCGGCATCGCCACCTTCAACGACCGCTCGCGCGACGCGGTGCGCGGCGGCGGGCCCTTCGACCCGGACCCGCGCGTCCAGGGCTTCGGCTCCGGCCTCTACACGGCCCCCAACCCCTCGCCCGCCAACGGCACCCCGGCCGACCAGCGCGCCCGCCTGCTGCACTACCAGGACCTGATCAAGGTCGGGCTGACCGGCAACCTCGCCGACTACACCTTCACGGACACCTCGGGCCGTACGGTCAAGGGCTCGCAGGTCGACTACAACGGCGCGCCCGCCGGGTACGCCGCGGCGCCCGGCGACGCCCTCGCGTACGCCGACGCCCACGACAACGAGACGCTGTACGACGCCCTCGCCTACAAGCTCCCGCAGGGCACCTCCGCCGCCGACCGGGCCCGGATGCAGGCCGTGGCCATGGGCGTCGCGGCGCTCTCGCAGGGCCCGGCCCTCGCACAGGCGGGGAGCGATCTGCTCCGGTCCAAGTCCCTGGACCGCAACTCCCACGACAGTGGCGACTGGTTCAACGCGCTGCACTGGGACTGCCGCGACGGCAACGGCTTCGGGCGCGGCCTGCCGCCCGCCGCCGACAACAAGGACAAGTGGCCGTACGCCCGGCCGCTGCTCGCCGACCCGGCCCTGCGACCCGGCTGCGCGGAGATCACCGCCGCTTCCGCGGCATACCGGGACCTGCTCCGCATCCATGCCGCGGAGCCGGTATTCGGCCTGGACAGTGCCGGTGCCGTGCAGGAGGCGCTGTCCTTCCCGCTGTCGGGGACGGCCGAGACGCCGGGCGTGGTGACCATGCGGCTGGGCAAGCTGGTCGTGGTCTTCAACGCGACGCCGCAGCGGCAGGTCCAGCGGGTCCCGGCGCTGGCGGGACAGCGGTACGGGCTGCACAGCGTCCAGGCGCGCGGCGCCGACCCGGTGGTCAAGACCGCGTCGTACGAGAAGCGGACCGGGACGTTCGCGGTGCCGGGGCGGACGGTGGCGGTGTTCGCGGCGCGGTAGGGGGTGCGCTCGACGCTGTTGGTGGGGCCGTTCATGGGCCGCCCTGCCCATGAACGGCCCATCCGCCGTAGGCGGCTCCGGGGCCTGGTTTCCCCCGTGGATCTCTCCCATGGTTCCCCCATCGTCCGCCGGAGCGGACTCCATGGGCCCCCGTGATCCCTTGACCCGCAGGCCCCGGTGACATCCACTTTCCCGGCTCGGGGGATTGTCCGAAAGGGCTGTCCGCGCCGGACAATGGCCCGTACAACTCGTTCTGGTTGTGCGGCGCCGAGTCGCGCGCCGGTGCTGTGCGCCGGTTGCGCGCCGGGTGTGTACCCCCTATACGCCCTGGTCCGGGCCCGGTTCAGCGCTCTGGTCCGGGCCCGGCTTCGCGCCCTGGTCCGGGCCCGGTTCCGCGCCGTGGGCCGCGTCTGCTCCGGGCAGCCGCTTCTCCAACAGCGTGACGGTGTACCTGCTGCCGTCCGAGCCCACCTTCGCCGGCTGCTCGCCGACGGCGCGGTAGCCCGCGCTCTCGTAGTACGGGCGCAGGCGCGGATTGCTCGACTTGCAGTCGAGGCGGCTCAGCGGACGGCCCTCCGCGGCGATCCGCCGCTCCGCGCGGGCCAGCATCGCGCGGCCGGTACCCGCCGGGGCCCGGTCGTGGTCGACCATCAGGCGGTGCAGATAGCCCGCCACGGGCGGCTGCGGACCCCACGCGGGCAGGTCCTCCCACCACAGTTCCCACGCGCCGACGATCTCCCCGCGCAGCTCCGCGAACCACACCTCGTCCTGCTTGATGTGGAGCCGGAAGTGCGCGGCGTCCCGTTCGCCCGGCGCCCACTGGTCGATGCCGCGGCTCTGCATCCAGCGGGCGGCGCCGTCGTAGAGGGCGACGAGGGCGGCCACGTCGGCATCGGTGTCCTCGGCGAGCCGGTAACTGATCATGTCCATGCGCGGATTGTGCCGCAGGGGAGCAAGGACCGGCAGCCGGTCCCGGGCCGGGCCGGAACGCCGCGGTCCGGGGTGTGACGGCCGGTGGGGGCAGGGCCGGAAAGCGTTCGCTGCGCAGACCGGCGCCCGCCCCGTGGCTCAGGCCGTGTTGGTCGCCCAGATCGGCTTGTCACTGGCGTTGTAGATGACGATGTTGCCGTCGTCCTGCACGGAGAGCTTCGCGCCGTGGTTCCCGCCGGTGTCGGAGTGCCAGATCTGCCGGCCGGAGGAGTCGTAGACGACCAGGTCGCCGTCCATCTCGAAGGCGGCCGTGTCGCCGTTCGGGTAGACGCCGTCCGCCTGCCAGGACGCCTTGCCGTCGCGGTACGCGACGAAGTTGCCGTCCTCCTGGAGGCGCAGCAGGGTTTCGCCGTTACCGGACGTCCACGCCTGGTTGCGGCGGATGAACGTCCTGGGCTGGAAGTCCGCGTTCGCCATGTCTGCCCCCTCGCTTCGGCCCGGGGCCCTTCCCCGGGCCGTCAGCCAAGGTAGTGCTGCGGACCGTGGGGACCTCAGGGGCGATAACGCCGACTGGTTCGCTCTGTTTCTGCCGGTGCGGGAGACGAGTTCGCGGCCGTTCGCGGTCGTCCGGGACGGTACGGCGGGGGCTGGCCGCGCGGGAGGGGGCGCTGTTTCGGCTGGGGCGCCGGAGAGCGGGGTCCGGGCCGGCGGGCGGCGGCCCGGTCCGGCGCAGGAACCTTTCCGCCGGGCGCACCCGGCAGTCGGGCCCCGGCCACCGGCCGACGCGTCCGGCCGGTAAAACTGGCGCACCCGCCGTCTTGTGATCAGCCGCGGTACCGGGGAGGCCGTCACCTGTGCCCCGGCGTCGCCCCGTAAACGGGAGCCGATGGCAGAACCGGCCGCGGGCGGTGTGCCTCCGTCCCCGGCCGCGGGCGGTGTGCCTCCGTCCCCGGCCGCGGCGCCTCACGTCGGCTGCGGCGCCAGCGCCACCAGCCGCGTCAGCAGGTCGCCGAACGGGCCGTCGGACGGCTCACCGGCCAGGACGCGGCCCAGGATGTCCGCCATCTCCTCGTCGTACGCGGCACTCACCGCCGCCAGCGCCGCGAAGTCGTGCACCAGCTGCCGTTCCAGCTCGCCGCGCGGAATGGCGCGGCTGTCGAGCCAGATCAGCGCCGTGGTCTCGGCGAGCGATATCCAGGAGCGGACCACCAGCTCCATCCGCGGCGCCGGGCCGGTCACCCCGAGGTGGGCGAGGATCTGCTCGTACGCGGCCTGGCGCACCCCGTCGATCATCGCGCGCGCCCGGCCCGAGCCCGCCGCCTCCATCGCGCCGATCGACGGCCCGCCGCGCATCAGCGCGGAGAAACCGGGGCCGTGCTCCTCGACGAAGTCGAAGAAACGCTCCATCACGCGCAGCAGCCGGGCGCCGAGCGGCCCCTCGTGCGGCTCGACGAACCGGGCGGCCAGTTCGTCGGCCGCCCGGCGCAGCGCCGCCTCGTACAGGCTCTGCTTGCCCGGGAAGTAGTGGTAGACCAGCGGCCGGGAGATGCCGGCCGCCTCCGCGATCTCGTCGATCGAGACCTCTTCCGGGGCCCGGTGACTGAACAGGTCGAGCGCCACGGCGATCAGCTGCTCGCGTCGTTCCTCGACACCCATCCTGCGGCGCGCCCCGTTGGTCATGCGAACACCCTAGCGACCGGGGCGGCACCGCGGAATCGAGTGACCGGAGAGCGGACAGCGGTCTCCGCGGAGCGGCCGGAGGCCGGGCACCACCCGCTTTCCGCGGCCTTCAGAGATCCAGCACCAGCCGCTCCCCCCGGGCCCGCGAGACACAGATCAGCAGCGAGTCGTCGCGCTCGGCGTCGGTGAGCAGGTCGTCGCGGTGGTCCACCTCCCCGGCGAGCACCCGCTGCTGGCAGGTGCCGCAGAAGCCCTGCTCGCAGGAGTACGGCAGGTCGGGCAGCGCCTGGTCGCGGATGGCGCGCAGGACGCTGCGGTCCGCGGGGACGGTGACCGTACGGCCGGTACGCCGCAGCTCGACCTCGAACTCCGCGTTCTCCCCGGCCGGCACGGCGGCAGCGGGCGCGAACCGCTCGGTGTGCAGGGTCAGTCCGCGCGCGCCGTGCGGCAGCAGCGCGGCGACGGCGTCCATCAGCGGGTCGGGGCCGCAGCAGTACACGGCGGCGTGCGGCGGCGCGTCGGCGAGCGCGGCGGCCAGGTCGGGCAGGCCGTTCTCGTCCTCGGAGACCACCGTCACCCGGTCCGACGCGGCGCCCGCCAGCTTCTCGATCTCCGCCAGGAACGGCATCGACGCCCGCGTCCGCCCGCCGTACACCAGCCGCCAGGGCACGCCCTCGGACTCGGCCTGCCGGAGCATCGGCAGGATCGGGGTGATGCCGATGCCGCCCGCGATGAAGAGGTAGGCGTGGCACTCCTCCAGCCGGAAGCGGTTGCGCGGCCCGCGCACCTCGACCACCGTGCCCTCGTGCAGCTGCTCGTGCACCTCCCGCGAGCCGCCCCGGCCGTCCTCGATCAGGCGCGTCGCGATCGTGTACGAGCCGGTGTCGGCGGGGTCGCCGCACAGCGAGTACTGGCGTACGGCGCCGGACGGCAGCACCAGGTCCACGTGCGCGCCCGGCTCCCAGCCCGGCAGGCCGTCGCCCTCCAGGCGCAGCCGTACGACGCCCTCGGCCTCCTCGGCGCGCTCCACGACCAGCAGTTGCCGGGGGCCGGAACGGTCCCGGGTCCGGCCGGAGACGGGGTGCTCCAGGGCGGGCATCGGCCACAGCGGCGACCGGCCGATGCGCCGCCGCAGCGCCCGCCGGACGACCAGCGCGGTTCCGGCGGCGACCAGGACCGTGGGTATGCGGGGGAGGGACGGCATCTCAGGCGGCTCCTGTCGGGCGGGTGTGCTGCGTCGGGCGGGAGCTGTGCGTCGGGTGCGCCTCGGCGGTGGATGTGGCGGTCGCGGTGGACGTGGCGGCCGCGGCGGTCGCGGCCGGCGACTTCGCGAGGTAGGCGGCGGCCTGCGCGGTGCTGCCGTACCGCGACGGGTGGTAGGAGCGGCTCAGGTACTGCGGGATGGAACGGGCCATCGCGCCCGGGGTGGGCAGCACGCCCTGCCGCGCGCCCCGCGCGTACTTCCGGAAGCCGGCCCGGCCGTCCGGGAGCGTCGGGTCGTTCGCCATGAAGAAGCGGACGCCGCGCTGCCAGAGGAAGACCAGCGCGGTGAAGGCGGTGGCCCAGGTCCGCACCCGCCGCCGGTAGCCGCCGTCCACGTGCATGAACAGGTCGAAGGCCACCGAGCGGTGCTCGACCTCCTCCGCGCCGTGCCACCGCAGCAGGTCCAGCATCGTCGGATCGGCGCCCCGCGCGTCCAGCGCCCCGGCGTTGAGCACCCAGTCCCCGAGGAACGCGGTGTAGTGCTCGATCGCGGCGATCGTCGCGACCCGCTCCATCAGCCACCACTGGCGCGCCCGGCCCGGTGGCGATGGGGACACCGCCCACGCGTTGCGCAATGGGGGACGGTCCCCGAGCAGCTTCTCGAAGAGCCAGTCCACCTGCGCGGTGTACGGGGTGGGGTCGAGCCCGAGCCGCTTGAGATGCGGCAGCACGTCGTCGTGCGCCTGCGAGTGCATCGCCTCCTGCCCGATGAAGCCGAGCACGTCCTCCCGCAGCCGCGCGTCGCGGATCTGCGGCAGGACCTGCTTGTAGACGTGCACGAACCACCGTTCACCGGCGGGCAGCAGCAGGTGCAGCACATTGATCGTGTGGGTGCTGTCCGGGTCACCGGGAATCCAGTGCAACGGGGTGTCCGCCCAGTCGAAGGCGACGTTGCGGGGCTTCAGCGGGGTGTGCTCGGACGCGACCGGCCGGGGCCGCAACGAGGCCGTATTAGACATGGCGTCAATGTACTGGTGAGTACGGCATGGGCAACAGGGTCACGACGGGGAATTGCCGCAGCCCTTCACGGATCGCCCGCTACCGCAGCCCCGACACCCGCGCCCCGCCCGGCAGCCGTGCCGACAGCTCGGCCTGGGCACCCGCGGCGGCCGGTACGGCGAGCAGCGGCCCGGCCGCGCGGCCCGTCACCCCGCCCCGCGCGGTGATCTCCGTGAGCTGTTCGCTGCCCGCGGCCACCAGCCACCACCGGCCGCCCTGCGCCTTCCACAGCACACCGGCCAGCACCCACGGCTCGCGCGGGCCGCAGCCGGGGCCGCCTTCGGAGCGGGCCACGACCGTGCCCGGTGCGTCGGCCCGCCCCGCCTTGCCGGGGGTCTGGATCTGGGTGAAGGTGCGGGCGCCGGGGCCGCGCCAGGTTTCGGCGCGGGTGCACAGCCATGCGGCGGTGCCGCCGCCGGCGGGCAGGGGACCGCGGGCGAACTCCCAGGTGTTGACGGCCCGTACGCCCTGGCCGCGCAGCCCGCCGAGATGGCATGCCGTACGGGCCCAGGCGGCGCGCGCCTGCGGTCCGGACGGGTCGCCGGGCCGGTCCGGTGCGCCGTACGTCAGGCGGGCCGGGAGCAGTTCGCCCAGGTCGGTGAAGAGGTGGCCGTCCATGCGCAGGGCCTGCCAGGCGGCGCAGGCGGTGGCCTGGGCGGGGGACGGTACGGGGCCGGTCGTGCCGCCGTCGAGGTGCAGCGGCTGGGGGCCGTCGGTGGGCTTCAGGAGGTCGGCCAGGTCCGCGCGGTCGATCCAGGGGGCGGTCAGGTAGCGGACGTTGCTGTCCGCGCGGTTGAGGACCAGGGCCGGGGCGGAGACGTCGTCGGCCCCGTCCGTGCGGGCGAAGTCCAGCGCCGCGCCGGGGCCGCCCTCGCTCCGCTCACCCGCGCCGTCCGCCGGCTCGGCATAGCGCACCACGCGCAGCCCGTCGTACAGCACCACCACCGCGGACCGGTCCACCACGCCCGCGTAGAGCAGCTGTGGCGGACCGGCCGCGGGGCCCTTGGCGGTGCCCGGGGTGGCGGAGACCCGCACGTCCGGGCCGGGCCTGGCCCACACGGCCAGGGCGCGCCGCAGCAGCGCCCGGTCGTGCGTGCGGTCGCCGCGGGCGGGCCAGGCCGCAAGACCCCGCCGTGTCGCGTTCCGCCAGGCCCCGGCGGGGGCCCGCGTCACCTTGGCGGGGTCGAGGGCGGCCTGGGCCGCCGCGTTCTGGGCGTACGGGGGAGCCGCGGCGCCATCGGGGCCCCAACCGCCGCCCGGCAGCCCCAGCAGCGCACCGCACACCAGCACCGCCGCCCCGGCCGCCAGCACCGCGCGGGTGTGCTGGCGGCGCCGCATGAGGTCGGTGGGCCGGGCCTGGAGCGAGCAGGGGTCGAATTCGGCGGACTCCAGCAGCGAGCGGTCCCGGCTGCCCGCGGGCGGCGGCGCCCCCGCCGCCTCGGCGAGCGCGCCGGGCGCGTCCTGCGCCCCGGCCTCCTCCAGGACCGCGCACACGTCCGCGTCGCCCAGCCCCTCCAGGGCGCGCAGCACATACGCCGCGCGGGCCGGTCCGGAGAGCGCCGACAGGGTCCGGTCCAGGGCGAGTTCGTCCGCGCCGCCGGCCCGCGGGAACAGCCGCAGCCCCCAGACCCGCGGCAGCAGCGGCGGAAGGGTGGGCACGGGCACGGAGCGGCGCGCCAACGGAAGGCGCAGCCGGGGCCGTTCGGCGGCCAGGGCGGAGCGCAGCGTCCGCAGCCGGACGAACGCGTAGCCCGGGTCGGGGGCCGGGTGGCCGGAGCGTCGCTGGGACGGCAGGAGGGGGAGCGGAGTGCGGGAGTCCTGGCGCGGCAGCGCGCGCTGGACGATCGAATGCGCCGTCAGGACGCGGCGGCTGCGTCCCAGTGCCGGCGGCAGCACCAGGTAGGCGAGGCGCGTCAACCGCGGGTAGTGCTCGACGAGGGCGGCCTCGGCCTGGCCGACGCCGACGAAGACGGCCGGGCCGTCACCGGCGCCGGGGCTGTCCGG
The DNA here is from genome assembly GCF_008634025.1 of Streptomyces albofaciens JCM 4342. NCBI lineage: Bacteria > Bacillati > Actinomycetota > Actinomycetes > Kitasatosporales > Streptomycetaceae > Streptomyces > Streptomyces albofaciens. The sequence goes on from NZ_PDCM01000001.1 coordinate 2,294,181, forward strand.
GCGGGGTGCTGTTGCCTGCTGCTGCTCCACGTTCGGTGAAACGAGTGATTCCTGGGATGGTCACCTCGTCCGCCGTCCCCGGACGAGGCACTCCGTACGGCGGCGGGGCGTCGCTCGCCGCCGTACGGGAACGCGCGGCTACTCCGAGGGCAGGTGGCGGTCGAGATCGAACTCGCCGTCCCGGGCGCCCAGGACGAACGCGCGCCACTCCGCCTCGGTGTACCGCAGCACCACGTCCGGTTCCTTCGAATTCCGCATGGCCACCGCGCCCTGCTCCAGGAAGGCGATCTCCACCGCCTCCTCGGACTCGCCGGGGGCCCGCTGCCAGGTGGCGTCGGAGATGTCGAGGGCGTAGAGCCACTCCTTCTCAGCTGCGGCACTCATACGGTGAACTCCTCGCTCGCGGTCCGTACGGTTCTGCGTACGGATCGTCAGCGTACGCGGTGGCCGCGGCGGCTACCAGCGGTGCCGTGAGGTGTGGTACGCGCGCCGCCCTACCCCCGGTCCAGATACGCCAGCACCGCCAGCACCCGCCGGTTGTCGTCGTCGGACGGCGGGAGTTGCAGCTTCCCGAAGATGTTGGAGGTGTGTTTGGCGACGGCCCGTTCGGTGACGACGAGCTTGCTCGCGATGGCGGTGTTCGAGCGGCCTTCGGCCATCAGCTCCAGCACCTCGGTCTCGCGCGGTGTCAGCCGGGCCAGCGGGCGGTCCCGGGACCGGCGGGACAGCAGCTGGGCGATCACCTGCGGGTCCATGGCCGTGCCGCCCGCCGCCACCCGCCGTACCGCGTCGATGAACTGCTCGGCGTCGAAGACCCGGTCCTTGAGCAGGTAGCCGACGCCGCCGGTGCCGTCGGCGAGCAGTTCGCGCGCGTACAGCTGCTCCACGTGCTGGGAGAGGACCAGGACCGGCAGGCCGGGCCGGGCGCGGCGGGCGGCGAGTGCGCACTGCAGGCCCTCGTCCGTGAGGGTGGGCGGCAGCCGTACGTCGACCACCGCCACGTCCGGCCGCTCCTCCTCCAGCGCCCGCGCCAGATCGGGCCCGTTGTCGACGGCGGCGGCGATCTCGAAGTCGAACGCCTCCAGCATCCGTATGAGCCCGTCCCTCAGGAGGAAGAGGTCTTCGGCGAGCACAACGCGCACGGGATCTCCAGCGTGACCAGGGTGGGGCCGCCGACGGGGCTGCTGACGGCCAGGATGCCGTCGAATGTACCGAGTCGGCGTTCGAGGCCGCGCAGGCCGGACCGGGCACCGCCGCCGGCGGACCCGCTCGTGCCGTCCGCTGGCAGGACCACACCGCCGCGGCCGTCGTCGCCGACGCTGACCCGCAGCCGCCCGTCGGCGTACTCCACGTCCACCCACACCCGCGCCGCGTCCGCGTGCTTCACGGCGTTGGTGAGCAGCTCGCTCACGGAGAAGTACGCGGCCGACTCCACCGGCGCCTCCAGGCGGCCCGGCAGCCGCCCGGTCACCTCCACCGGCAGCGGCATCCGCAGGGCCAGCGCCCGTACGGCGTCGTCCAGGCCGCGTTCGGCGAGCACCGGGGGATGGATGCCGCGCACCAGGTCGCGCAGTTCGGTCAGGGCCTGCGCCGAGGACGTACGGGCGCGGGAGACCAGCTCCTTGGCCTTGGCCGGGTCGCGTTCGATCAGGGCCTCGATGGTGCCCAGGTCCATGCCCATCGCGACCAGCCGGGCCTGCGCGCCGTCGTGCAGGTCCCGCTCGATGCGGCGCAGTTCGGCGGCGGAGGCGTCCACCGCGTCGTGCCGGGTCTCGGTGAGCCGCGCCACCCGGGCGGCCAGCTCGGCCTTGGGCGGGGTGAGGAACGCCGCCGCGAGCCGGAAGTGCACGGCGAGCGGCCTCGGCGTGAAGACGCAGGCGGCGAGCACCGCCGCGCCCAGCACCGGCATCAGGGCCACCTGCGTCGGGTCCGAGGCGCGCAGGAATCCGTACAGCTGGCTGTCGGGCACCACGCCGTTCCAGATCAGCACCGGAAAGACGAACCCCTCGACGCCGAACACGATGAGCAGGCCCGGCAGGAGTGCCGTGAGGGCGCCGACCGTCATGTCGAGCCCCAGCCACACCAGTTCCCGCCAGGTGGCCGGGTCGCGCAGCAGGTGGTAGCAGTGCTGGGCGATGCCGGGCAGACCGGGCTGCCGGGCGGGGAGCGGACGGTGGTCGTCCGGTATGCGGAGCCCGGCCCAGTCGTGCGCCCACCGCCGCCGCTGGTCGGCGTAGCGCCGGGTCAGCAGGACGAGGGGCGGGAGGGTCAGCCAGCCCAGCCCGAGCGGCAGCGAGGCGAGCGAGAGGACGGTGAGGCAGAAGAGGGCGACCGAGCCCACGAGCGACAGACAGCCGAGCCAGAGGCCTCGTGCCCCGGCGACCAGTGTTCGGCGGACCCTCATCCGTACGCTCCCTCTCCTTCACGCGCCCGGACGTCGGGCGCGGGAACAGTCTGCCTGGAAGAGAAGTCCAGGCCACTGGGTCGCGCCCCCGGAAAGGGGGTGTACCCGGCACCACCCCCGGGGCGTGCCCCAGGGCCGGGGTCCCCGGTGGCCGCCGGCTTCTTCCGTACGCGTTTCCCGCCGGCCTCACCACGTCTCGACCTCCGGACGGAGAGCCCCATGAGCGTCCCCGCGACCGTGCCAGCGACCGTGTCCGCCACCGCCCCGCCCGCCACCGCCACCCCCTACGCGACCTCGATCGCCGACACGCCGGACCGGATACGCGCCGCCCAGCGCCTGCGCCACCGGGTCTTCGCCGAGGAGCTGGGCGCCACCTTGCACACGCCCCTGGCGGGCCACGACATCGACCCCGTCGACGCCCTCGCGGACCACCTGATCGTCACCGAGACCGCGACCGGCGACGTGGTCGGCACCTACCGGCTGCTGCCGCCCGGCCGTACCGGACGCCTCTACTCGGACGGCGAGTTCGACCTCTCGGCACTGGCCGGGCTGCGCCCCTCCCTCATCGAGGCGGGACGGTCCTGTGTGCACGCCGAGCACCGCAGCGGCGCCGTCATCAACCTCATGTGGGCCGCGCTGGCCCGCTACACCCTGCTCTCCGGCCACCGCTACCTGGCGGGCTGCGCCTCCGTACCGCTGGGTGACGGGGGCGTGGCCGCGGCCGCCGCGTGGGAGCTGGGCCGCACCCGGCACGCCGCGCCGCCCGGCCTGCGCGTCACCCCGCACCACCCGTGGCGGCCCGCCGGTCCGGGACCGGACGCCCGCCCGACCCCGTCGCTGCTGCCGCCGCTGCTCCGCGGCTACCTGCGGATCGGCGCCTGGGTGTGCGGGCCGCCCGCCCACGACCCGGAGTTCGACGTGGCGGACTTCTTCGTGCTGCTGGACATGGAGCGGCTCAACGACCGGTACCGGCGGTTCTTCCTGGGAGACGGGCAGGCCGGACAGGACGCGTCGCGGCGGGACGTGCCGGCCGGGAGCCGGCCGTGAGCACCTGGGAGGTACGGTCCGAGTGCACCCCGCGCTGTGCCGCGCACGCCGCGCCGCGGGTCCCGTTCACCGAGACCGCCCGCCGCTGCGCCGCCTTCGCGCACGCCGCGGGCCGCGCGCTGCGGGACGGCGAGCGGATGGCCGAACCGGCCCGGCTGCGGGCGCACGCGCGGGCGGTGCTCGCCTCGATCGGCGTACGGCTCGTGGTCGAGGCGGCGCGGGACGGGGTGGGGCTCGCGGTGCCGTACGGGGCGGGGGCCGCGGCGCCCTGCGGGACGGCCGCCCCGCCCGCCCCGCCCGCCCGCCCCGGCACCCTCGTCGTCGCCAACCACATCTCCTGGCTGGACATCCCCGCCCTGCTCGCCGTCGAGCCGGTGACCCTGCTGGCCAAGCGCGAGGTCGGTGACTGGCCGCTGGTCGGCACCCTCGCCCGGCGCGCCGGCACCCGTTTCATCGACCGCGCCAGCCCGCGCCAACTCCCCGCGACCGTCGCCGCCTTGGCGGGCCTGCTGCGCTCCGGCCGGTCGGTGGCCGCGTTCCCGCAGGCCACCACCTGGTGCTCGGTGGCGCACGGCGCGTTCCGCCGCGCCACCTTCCAGGCCGCGCTGGACGCGGGCGCCCCCGTACGGCCGGTGACCATCGCGTACGAGCAGCTGGGGACGGCCAGCACGGTCGCGGGCTTCCTCGGTGACGAGGAATTCCTGTCCTCCGTACGGCGGGTGGTGGGGGCGCGCGGCCTGACCGTACGCGTCACCGTGCACCCGCCGCTGCTCCCGCGACCCGGCGCGCACGACCGGCGCGCACTGGCGGCCCTCGCCCGCGCCGCCGTCTCCCGCACCGTCCGGGAGCCGGTCCGGTACGCGCCGGGTGCGTGCCGGGCGGACGCCGCGCCCGCGCCGGGTCAGACGCTCGGTACGTACTTGTAGCCGACGCGCCGTACGGTCACGATCGACGACCGCACGTCGGCGCCCAGCTTCCGGCGCAGCCGGGCCACATGCACGTCCACCGTCCGGCCGTCGCCGACGTGCCCGTACCCCCACACCGTGGTCACCAGCTGGTCGCGGGTGTGCACCCGGTGCGGGTGCGCGACCAGGTGGGCCAGCAGCTCGAATTCGAGGTAGGTCAGGTCCAGCGGGCGGCCGTGGACGTGCGCGGTCCGCTGCTCGGGGTCGATGCGCACGGTCGCGTCGCCGGTCGTGGCCACGGCGGGGCCGGGGGCGTCCGACGCTGCCGGCGGGACCGCCGCGGCCGGTACCGACTCCGCCGGGACCAGGACGAGGTAGCCGACCATGGCCGGCTGCCCCGGCAGCGCGGGCAGGCTGTGCTGCGGCGCGGGGAGCCAGGTCGCGCCGGAGGTGAGCAGGTCGGCGACGGGTGGCAGCTCGTCGGGCGCCACGGCGCGCAGGCGCTGGCGGCCCGGCACGGTGGCGGGTGCGGCGGCCGCCGAGGCCGCGGCGGAGACGGCGGCGGGCGCGGCGGAGGACTTCGCGGAAGTGGCGGTGAGGGTACGGACGTTCGTCATGATCGGTCAGCTCTTTCGCGCAGTGGGGGCGTCGGTGGACGTCGTGCGCGCGGGCAGGGCTGGGGACGCCGCGAAAGGCGTCGTAGAGGCGTGTGCGGGCCCGCGCTCAGTGCGCGCGGCAACACAGACGGTCGAAGTGGTGCCCCTGCCGGGACGGCCAGAAAGGCTTGAGGTCGCTGCGACCCGTCGCGGTTTCGTCAAGGCTGGCCATGTCCCTATTCAACCAGACGGCCGGTGTTCTGTCCTTCAGGTGTCCCGCCGTCCGGCGCGGGCCCGGTGGCGGGCCTTGAACAGGGCGCCCGCGCCCATGCCCAGCAGCAGGGCCGTCAGATGTCCCACGTCCGTGAAGTCCCGTTCCCGGCGCAGGACCGGGTGGGCGCCCAGCGCCAGCAGCCCCGCCGTCGCCGCGGCCCGCACTCCGCGGTGCGGTACGGACACGGCGAGCGCGCCCACCGTGGCGTAGAAGCCGTAACTCGCGCCCACGTCCACGGCCCGCTCGGTGTCGGGGGTGACGTACTCGTGGGAGAGCGCGCGGGCCGCCCGCAGCCCGCCGTACACGAGCACGCTGGCGCCGATGTGCCCGGCGGCGAACATCCCGGCCGCCCGCCGGGTGCCCCACGCCGCCTCGGCCGTGCCGAGCGCCGCGAGCAGCGCGAGCCCGTACGGGACGGGCAGCGGGCTCTCGACGAACACGGCGCTGGTCGCCAGCGTCCGCCAGCGGCCCGCACGCAGGTTGTGGACGTTGGTGGAGTGCGCGCGCAGCAGCTCGGCGCGCTCGTGCGCGGGCATCCGCGCGGTGGCGTACGCGCCGAGCTGGACGGCGCCGACGTACAGCGGGGTGAGCCAGGGGGCGTAGGCGGAGGGCGCTTTCATGCCCTCCATCATCCCTGGAGGCCAGGCGTCACAGCGGGCGGACGGGGTCGGGTGGGAACGGGTCGGGTGCGGGCCGGGTCGGGTGGGACCGGATCGGGTGCGGACCGAGTCGGTTGGGGGCCGGTACCCGGTGGGGCCGGTACCGGGCGGGACCGGTACCGGGTGGGGACCGGATCAGCCGGGCCCGCTCAGCCGAGCCGGATCTCCACCGGCTCGGCCGAGCCGCCGCGCACGGTGACCGCGGCGTCGGCGGTCCGCGCCGCGCCGCCGCCCCGCTCCGACCGGCACTCGACGGTGTAGCGGCCGTCGGCGCCGGCGGAGAGGGTGAAGCGCCCGTCGGCGTCGGTGAGCGCGGCCACGTCCGGGAAGGATCCGGGGCCCGTGGCGAGGTACACCCGGGCGTCCGGGACGGCCCGGCCGTCCGCGTCCACCACGACTCCGGAGATCACCGCCATACCGGGACCTTTCGTTCGATCGCTCCTGCCGTACGGCGCTCATTCCTGCCGTACGGCGCGTCAACCCTGCCGTACGGTCACGCCTTCCACGCCACGTAGTTGTTGTACACCGGCGTGGTGATCCGGGTGCCGGAGTTGGTGACCGCGCCGCCGTACGCGTGGATCGCGATGCCGTACCGGCCGCCGTTGTAGAAGTGGTAGACGGAGCTGCCGCTCTGGCCGCCCGCCGTGTCGATGTCGTAGTACACCTTGCGCGGGCCGACGGAGGCGACGCCGCGTGCGTCGTACCACTGCGTGCCGGCCGGCTTGTCGCCCGGGTAGCCGGAGATGTTGCCGACCGTCTTGAGCAGGTCGGCGTCGGACCATACGCCGAAGCCGAACCAGCCGGTGGTGTTGCCCAGGTTGTTGGGCAGGATGATCGCGCCGTAGTCGTAGTTCTCGTCGCCGTTGTTGGCCCAGCCGTTGACCGTGCGGAAACTGGTGCTGGTCACGACGCCGTAGGGGAGGGTGTTGCCGTTGCGGCCCGGCATCACGTTGATGCTCTTGACCCAGCCGTCGCGCCCGGCGACGCCGCTGTTCTTGATGTAGACGACGTGCCCGGCGGTGGCCAGGGTGTGCGGGCCGATGAACCAGGCGGTGCCGATCCAGCGGGAGTTGTCGGCCGCGGTGATCAGCAGCGAGCAGTGCACCCGCCACGGGTAGACGGACGTGTCGGTGATCTGCACCCGGTCGTCCGGACCGTGCACGGTCTCGGCGGCGACCGGGGGCGGGCCGAAGGACGCCTCGCCGATGTCCGGCAGCGCTGCGGTCGGCGGCTGCCACAGCTGCTCCGGCGTGCCCTCGGGACGGGTGTAGCCGCGCACGTTCTCCAGGCCGTCCGCGGTCGCCCTGGCCGCATCGCCCTGCGGCCCCTCGGACGGCGGCTGAACGGCCAACTCCTCGGCAGTGAAGACGACTTGCTGTTCTTCGGGCTCGTTCGAGACGGCGGTGTGGAACTCGATCGGCATTGCTTGTCACCGAGCCTCTCGGTTCTCGCGGTGCACTGTGGGAGTCCTCCTGGAGGGAGTCCTCTCCTTGTACTGCGGTCTCCCGGGGGCGGACAACGCAAGATGCGCCGAATTCTTGTGGATGGCCCTCTCCTACGTCATCTGTCCCGAAAGGCCCCGACAACAGCACGAGGTGACCCCGGAATCCGGGACGCCCTCCCCGCGGAGAACTTCCGCACCGAGAACGGGCACCGCCGGACCTTGCGGACCCGTGCGCTTCGCGCCACGGCGCGCGTGGCGCCCGCGCGCGGGCGGGCGCGCGGGCACACTGGCGGTCATGACGACGACCTTGCGCATCGGACTCCTCGGCACCGGCCCCTGGGCCCGGCGCGTGCACGCCCCCGCCCTCGCCGCCCACCCCGGCGTCGCCTTCACGGGCGTGTGGGGACGCCGCCCGGCAGCCGCCGCGGCGCTGGCCGCGAGCCACGGCACCCGCCCGTACGCGACCCCGGAGGAACTGTTCGCCGACACCGACGCCCTCGCCATCGCCCTCCCGCCGTCCGTCCAGGCGGACCTCGCCGTGCGGGCCGCCGAGGCCGGCCGCCACCTCCTCCTGGACAAGCCGGTCGCCACCACCGTCGCCGAGGCGCGGGCGGTGGCCGAGGCGGCGGACCGCGCGGGCGTCGCCTCCATCGTGTTCTTCACCGCGCGCTTCGGCATCGCCGAGGGGGAGTGGATCGACCGGGCCGCCGCGGCCGGCGGCTGGTTCACCGCGCACGCCGACTGGCTCGGCTCGGTCTTCGCGGCGGACAGCGACAGCCCGTACGCGGCCTCGCCCTGGCGCCGCGAGAAGGGCGCCCTGTGGCACGTCGGCCCGCACGCGCTGTCCCTGCTGCTGCCCGCCCTCGGGGACGCCGAGCACGTCACGGCCACCCGCGGTCCCGGCGACACGGTGCTGCTCACACTGCGGCACGCGAGCGGCGCGGCGAGCTCCGCGACGGTCAGCCTGACCGCGCCGCGGGCGGCGTCCGGCGTCTCCGTCACGCTGTACGGCACCTCGGGCGCCACCTCGCTGCCACGCCGTCAGGACGGCCCGGAAGTCGCCTACGAACGCGCCGTGGACGCCCTGCTCGCCTCCGTACGCAGCGGTGACGGGCACGCGTGCGACGCGCGGTTCGGGCTGCGGGTGACGGAGGTGCTGGCGGCGGCGGAGGCGTCGTTCGTGGGAGAGGAGAAGGGGGAGGGGTAGAGGGAGAGGGGTAGGGGGAGGGATGAGGCGGGGGAAGGGGGGCGGGAGCGGCGACCTCTCACCTGATCAGGTGCATCGCTTACTTGATCAGGGCGTTGGCCACCGCGATCACCAGGCCGAGCGCGGCGTCGGCCACCCCGATGAGCACGGCCCCGCGCCTGCGGTACCCCATCCGCAGTGCGGCGGCCATGCCCCAGGCGAACAGCAGCGTCGCGTTGAGCATCAACCCGGCCGCCGTGGTGGGGCCCTCAGGCCAGTTCCAGCCCCCGGCGGCGAGCAGCAGCACGACCGTGGGCAGCGAGGCGACGACGAGCGGCCACTCGTCGATCAGCCGGTGCACGAGCGCGTACCAGCGGTGCCCGGCGGTGTGCCCGCGATGGGTGGACATGTGGTGCGCGTAACCGTGCGCGAGGGCCGCCGTCACGGCGGTGACCAGCACCCACAGCGCGTCGTACACGGGCGTGAACGGCGCGCCCTCGCTCTGCAAGGCGGCCAGCAGCGCACTGGCGAGCACCGTTCCGTAGACGCCCCCGAACAAAACGTTGGAAGCCATGGGCAGCTCCGTTCCCCTCCCCGGTGGTATGGCAATGGAGAAATGAGTCGTCCACGTTAATCGGTGGGGCTGCTCATTGCGTCACCATAACGGCGTAGAAAGTAATGGCCAAAGGTATGACAACCCATGGTGCGGCGGGAAATGCGGACGGCTGTGGACGGGAGTGCGGCAAGCCTTCGGAACCCCTTACTCACCTCCAGGTAAGTAACCCACTTTCAAGTAGGTAATTGCGGACCGGGAGGCGGGGCGCGAGGATTTTCCCGGCGCGCCGCTCTTGTCCATGCCCGTCCGTACCGCCTACCGCCTACCGCCTACCGCCTACGGCCTACCGCCTTTCCGGAGTTTCCCGTGACATCCACCGCGTCCAATGCCTCCACTGTGTCCCATGCCTCGGCTGCCGCATCCGATGCCTCCACCGCGTCCAATGCCTCCGCCGCGCTCAACGCAGAGCCCGTCCCGCTCAACGCGGAGCCCGTCCAGCTCGACGCTGAGCCCACCCCGGTCACCGTCCTCGGCCTGGGTGCCATGGGCCGCGCCCTGGCCGCCGCCTTCCTGGAGGGCGGCCACCCGACCACCGTCTGGAACCGCACCCCTGGCCGGGCCGACGCCCTCGTGGCGGCCGGCGCCACCCTGGCCGCCGACGCCGCCGAGGCGGTCGCGGCCTCCCCGGTCACCGTCGTCTGCCTCATGGACCACCGGTCCGTGCGCGACGTGCTCACCCCGCTCGCGGACCGGCTCACCGGCCGTACGGTGGTCAACCTGACGACCGTCTCCCCGCAGGAGGCCCGCGCCACCGCCGCCTGGGCGGACGAGCACGGCATCGAGCACCTCAGCGGCGCCATCATGACCATCCCCATGCTGGTCGGCGGCCCGCAGTCGATGCTCCTCTACAGCGGTCCGGACGCCCTCTTCACCGCCCACCGCGCCCTGCTCGAACGGCTCGGCTCGGCCACCCACCTCGGCACCGACCCCGGATCGGCGCCGCTGTACGACGTCGGTCTGCTGACGGCCATGTACACCATGTTCGGGGGATTCCTGCACGGCGCGGCCCTGGTCGGCACGGCGGGCGTCCCGGCCAAGGAGTTCACGGCGCTCGCCGTACCGTGGCTGAACGCCATGACCCTCGGGCTGCCCGCCATGGCCGAATTCCTGGACTCGGGTGACTACCGCACCGAGGTCCAGAGCCTCGATTTCAACGCGGCGGCCGTGGCACACCTCGTACACACCAGCCGGGAAGCGGGCATCGGCGCGGATGTCCTGCTCCCGGTGCTGGAACTGATACGCCGCCAGATATCCGAGGGGCATGGGGCGGAGAGTGTCACGCGGCTGGTGGAAGGCATCAAGCACCCGGAGAATTCGGCGGGTTAGCGGAATCCGGCGTGGAGCCGGGGGCGCCGGCCGCGCCCCCGGCAGTCTTCCCGCCTCATGGCTCAACTGCTATGGCTACATGCCGATTTTGGTCTTGGAAGGCATCGACGATGCCGCCTAACGTCGTGATCACGGCCTTCGCACACCGCGAAACGCACGCTCACGTACGACAAGGAGGCGCAGCTCATGACCGCGTTCACGAGTTACGTCGAGACCATCCTCCAGAAGCTGACCGGCAGCCCCGGACGCCCGGTACTGACCACGGCCGAGGGGCGGGACATCACCGCCGCCGAGCTCCACGACAGCGTGCACCGGATGGCGGCCGAGCTGGCCGACCGCGGCATCGGGCGCGGCCGTTCGGTCTCGATGCTGGCCGGGAACCGGCCGGAAGCCCTGGCCGCCCGGTACGCGGTCAACCTGCTGGGCGCCCGGATCGTCCTCCTCTACGAGGGGCAGGCGCCGGAGATCCAGGCGCGCCTCGTGGAGAGCGCGGAGACCGTCCTGCTCCTCGTCGGGCCGGAATCGGCCAAGCCCGCCGCGGAACTCCTCTCCCACCTGGAGGGACCCGCGCCGGACGTGCTGATGCTGGGCCCCGGCGGCGCCGGTCTGGAGGCCGAGGACCTGACCGCCCTGGCCGCCGCCCGCCCGTCGGGCCGTACGGTCGAGAGCGCGGCCCGCGCCGACGAGGACTGGTGCATCCGCTACACGGGCGGCACGACCGGCATCCCCAAGGGCATCCGGTCGGCCCACGGCCCGTACGCGACGCTGCTGTCCTACCCCGTCGAAGCGGCCGGCGACCCGCCCCGCCAGCTCGCCTGCACCTCGCTCACCCACCTCGCCGGACACCTGGCCGACATGACGCTGGCCACCGGCGGCAGCGTCGTCCTCCAGGACCGCTTCGAGCCCGGCGCGGTGCTCGCCGCGATCGCCCGCGAGCGCATCACCCACATATGGCTGCTGCCGCCCCTCCTCTACGAACTCCTCGACCACCCCGACCTCGCCACCACCGACCTCAGCAGCCTCACCCGCATCAGCTACGGCGGCTGCCCGGCGTCCCCGTCCCGGCTGCGGCAGGCCCTGGACGTCCTCGGACCGGTCCTCTACGGCTGGTACGGGCAGTCCGAGGCCCTGCTGCTCACCGAGGTGGGCCCGGCGGAGCACGCCATCACCGGGCGCGGCGGGCAGATCACCGTCGGCCGCCCCGTACCCGGCGTGGACATCGAGATCCGCGACGAGCACGGTCACCCCCTCCCGCCGGACGCCGACGGCGAGGTGTACGTCCGCTCCGCCGGCCTGATGACCGGCTACTGGAAGCGGCCCGAACTGACCGCGCAGGTGCTCCGCGACGGCTGGCTGCGCACCGGCGATGTCGGCTACCGGGACGAGGACGGCTACCTCTACCTGATGGACCGGGTCAAGGAAATGATCATCGTGGTGGGCGGCCACGTCTATCCGGGCGAACTGGAGGACCTGCTGCACACCCACCCGGACATCGCGCACTGCGCGGTCTTCGGCGTGCGCACCGCGGACGAGGTCGAGGAGGTGCACTGCGCCGTCGTCCCCGCGCCGGGACGCACGGTCGACGCCGCACGGATCACCGACTTCGTCGTGGCGCACAAGGGCGCGATGTACGCGCCGCGGGCCGTGCATCAGGTGGACAGCATCCCGCTCACCTCGGTCGGCAAGCCGGACAAGAAGCGGCTCAAGGGTGAGGTGGTGGGGCGGGGGTAAGGGGCAGGGGGGCAACAGTCATGCCGGGCCCGGAGGCCGGCGGCCCTCTCGCGGAGCCGCGAAGAACATAACGGGGGCAGGGGGAACCGTCATCGATTCCTCACACAATGCGAGACACGGCGTCACGAGTGCCGCGCACCATGGTCGGGCCCCTTCCCCGCCGTACGCTTTCGACCAGCGTCCGCCCGGCCCGCTTCGGAGAACCCCGCGCCATGACCCGTGTGCTGCTGATCGAGGACGACCCCGCCGTACGCAAGGGCGTCCACCTCGCGCTCCGCCGCCGCGGGCACGAGGTCGAGGCGGCCGCCAGCGGCGAGACCGGCCTCCTCGCGCTGGACCGCTTCCGGCCGGAGCTGGTGCTGCTGGACCTGATGCTGCCCGGCATGAGCGGCCTGGAGGTGTGCCGCCGCATCCGCGAGACACAGCAGATCCCGATCATCATCCTGTCCGCGCGCGGCGACGACATCGACATGGTCGTGGGACTGGAGGCCGGCGCGGACGACTACGTGGTCAAGCCCGCCAGCGGCGAAGTGCTCCAGGCGCGGATGCGGGCGGTGCTGCGGCGTGTGGTGGGGGAGGGGGGTGGAGACGGGGCACGGGAGGCGGGCTCTGGTGCCCCTAGTGCGTCCGCCGCGTCCTCGTCCCGGTCCTCGCCCTCGTCCTCCTCCGTGACGTACGGCGCGCTGACCATCGACCGTGCCGGCCTGCTCGTCACCAAGGACGGCCGGGACGTCGTGCTCGCCCCCTCCGAGCTGAAGCTGCTCCTCTTCCTGTCCGACTCGCCCGGCCAGGTCTTCAGCCGTCAGCAGCTCCTCGAACAGGTCTGGGAGCACAGCTTCTACGGGGACGTACGGCTGGTGGACGCGTGTGTGATGCGGCTGCGCGCCAAGATCGAGGACGATTCACGCGCGCCCACGTACGTACAGACGGTACGGGGGTTCGGCTACCGGTTCGGACCCTTGTGACCGCCCGCAGGCCCCCGGGAGGGGCCGCGCCGACCCGGGGCCGGGAGTGGCTGACCGCCGCGTACACCCGGCTGCGCGGGCTGCGCACCCGCCTCGTCGTCGGCTTCCTCGTCGTCTCCGCGCTCAGCGCGCTGATCACCGCCGCGCTCACTTTCCGGCAGGCCCGTACGGCGATACTGGCCCGCACCCAGAACACCGCCGTGCGCGACCTGCGCGACCAGATGCAGTCCCTCGGCCCCGACCTGCCGTTCCCGCCCCGGCGGGAGGACCTGCAGAACCTCGTCGTCCAGCTCGACCGGGCGGGCGGCTCCCGCAACTGGCGCACGTACGCGCAGTACGAGGACGGGCCGGTGGTGCCGGGGCCGTGGGGCGGGGGCGTCGGTTCCTCGGCGGGTGGTGCGGGTGGGACGGGTGGTGCGGCCAAGGGCGGGGCTGCGGTCACCGACGGTCTGCGCAAGGCCGTACGCGAGCAGCACGCGCCGATCTTCCAGCGGGTGGACCGGGACGGGCAGCCCTGGCTGGCGATCGGCATGCCGGTGGACTTCACGGACACGGACGCGGGCGGGGGCGGGAACGGAACGGGCCGTACGGGCCCCGACGCAACCCCCTCGGCCACTCCCCAGCGGGGCAAGCCCTCCGGCCTCATCGTCTACGCCGAATTCGCCCTGGCCGACGAGAAGGCCGACATCTCCGCCCTGGTGACCGCCGCCCAGGCGGGCGCGCTGCCGGCGCTCGCGCTGGCCGTCGTTCCCGCGCTGTTCGCCGCCCGCCGTGTGCTGCGGCCGGTCCGCCGCCTGCGGGCGGCGGCCGAACGCATCACCTCCGGCGAACTGGACACCCGGCTCCCGGTGACCGGCCGCGACGAACTCGCCGACCTGACCGTCACGTTCAACGAAATGGCCCGCGCCCTGGAGAAGGACGACGCAGAACTGCGCCGTATGGAGGCCAACGCCCGGCGCTTCGCCGCCGACGTCTCGCACGAGCTGCGCACCCCGCTGGCGGCCATGTCCGCCGTGACCGAAGTCCTCGACGAGGACGCCGCCCGGCTGGACCCCGACACCGCCGACGCCGTACGCCTCATCAGCGACGAGACCACCAAGCTCGCCCGGATGGTGGAGGACCTGATAGAGGTCTCGCGCTTCGACGCGGGCGCCGCCGACCTGCACCTCGACGAGATCGACGTCGCCGTGGCGCTCCGCAAGACGCTCCAGCTGCGCGGCTGGCAGGACCAGGTCGAGACCGACCTGCCCGAGGGCCTGCGGGCCCGCTTCGACCCGCGCCGTATCGACGTGGTGGTGGCCAACCTGGTCGGCAACGCGCTGCGGCACGGCGGTACGCCGGTACGGCTGACCGCGTACGAAACGTCGGGACGCCTGCGTATCGACGTGGCCGACCAGGGCCCCGGCATCGACCCACAAGCTCTTCCCCACGTCTTCGACCGCTTCTACAAAGCCGACGCCGCCCGCGCCCGCTCCAGCGGCAGTGGCCTCGGCCTGGCCATCGCGATGGAGAACGTACGGCTGCACGGAGGCACCCTGCGCGCGGCCAACGGGCCGGACGGAGGAGCGGTGTTCACGGTGGAGGTGCCGGTGGATCCGTTGGGTGGGGCGGGGGTGGGGGCGGGGCCGGAGCCGGGCGGTGAGGGGCCGGACGTCACCGCTCCTGTATCCGGGGCCGGGGACACCGGAACAGGGGACACCGGAGCAGGGGACACCGGAGCAGGGGACACCGGAGCAGGGGACACCGGAACCGAGGACGCCAAGAACGAGGAGGGCCGCCCATGAGAAGCCCTTTCCGGCTGCCACAGACCGCCTTCCTCTGCTTGGCCCTCCTCCTCACCGGCTGCGGCATCAGCCCCACCGGTTACGTACAGGCGGGCGCCCCCGCGCAAGGCATCCCGCAGCCGGGCGCCGCCACGTACACCGCCCGCATCTTCTTCGTCTCGCCCCTCGGCATCCACGCGGCCGCCCGCCCGGCCGTCGGCCCGGTCGGACCGCAGGAAGCCCTGGACCTCCTGGTCAAGGGACCCACCGAGGCGGAGCGGGCGCGCGGGCTGGTCAGCCTGGTGCCGCCGATGCCGGGCCGGCTGACCGCCGTACCCGCGAACGGCGCGGTCAGCGTCCACCTGCCCGTGCCGGTGGCCAGGATGGAGGCGGCGGCCGTCCACCAGATCGCGTGCACCGCCGCCAACGCCGCCATCCCGGGCGGGCGCCCGGCCACCGAGGTCGACGTGCGCATGTACGAGCCGGGGAGCGGGGGCGAGCCGTGGACGGTGCGCTGTTCGAGCAACGGCATCGCCTTCCCGGCCACCGGTCCGCAAGGCTCCCGGACCTCCGCTCCCACCCCCGCCCCGGACGGCTCCGGCACCCCGCGAACGCGCTGACGCGAGCCGGTGCCCCACGGCTCCGGACGGCGCCCAAGCCCTCCCTGACCAGGGGGCTTTGTCAGTGGTCGGCACTAAAATCGGAGGCAGAAAGGAAGCAGTCCAGGGCTGCTTCCCCGCCGACCCAGGAGGTTGCCGATGGCCGTAGCCGCACCGTCCAAGAACACCGCCGCGAACACCGCCGTCACGAAGAAGACCGCGTACGGGAAGACCGCCGCGCGCCGGGTGGTCCGTCACACGCCGATGGTCAAGAAGCCGCTGCCCGCCGGTCTCCCGCGCGAGTGGTACGAAGCCCACAACCGCCGTCTGAAGGCCATGCGCCTGGCGATAGCCCTGCTCGACGGTGGTGTCTACACCCCGGAGCGGGCCCGTAACCGCACCATCCGCACCACCGCGGCCCGTATCGGAGTGCACCCGCCCTCCAACACGACCTGCCGCATGGTCCGCTCCCTGATCACTGAGAACGCCCGCTGAGCCGCCAGGCGCCGCGCCGCCGACTGCGCGCGAACACGAGCGACGACTCCAACCGACCCTGATCACACCACCTGACCTACTGGGCCTCCGCCGCCTCTGAGCGCGGCCGACCGGCCCCGGCGGCCCCTCCCGGCCCTGACCCGGGAGGGGCCACACGTCATGCCCGGCAGGCCGCTCCGCTACCGCCGCGCCGAAACCGCCTGCCGCAAGGCCACCCGGGCCGCCGAAGTCCCCAGCCCAGTAGGCCGGTCACTCCACTCACCGGGCCCGGCCGCCGCGGCCTCAGGCGCGACGGCGACCGCCTCGCCCCCGATACCCGGACCACCCCACTCTCCCCGGCCCACTCCCTTGTGCCGTCGCACATCCTCCTCGCGATACCGCCGGCACCCCTGATGCCAGGTGAGAATCCCGGACATCCAGTTCTCCAGTTCCTTCACATACCCGTCCAGCAGCGCCCGCGCCTCCGCCGACAGACCGAAGTCGTCATACAGAACCGGCAGTTCATCCGCCGCCACGTGCTGGAACTCCCGCATACGGGACGTCATGAGGTCGTGCACGATCGCGAGCGCCGTCGGATAGTCGCAGTCGAAGAAGTTCTGCACCACCAGAACCCCGTTGTGCAGTTCCCCCTCATACTCGATCTCCTTCTGATACGAGAACACGTCGTTCAGCAGCGTCGCGTAGTCGGCCGCGGCGTTCTCCAGCGAACGCATGGCCCCACTGCGATAGACCTCCTCCGGCACTCGCCGCCCATGCCCGATACGGCTCAGGCTCATCGTCATGTCGGAACCGAACGTCGCCCGCCGCATCTCGATGTAATCCACCGGGTCGGGGATGTGGTGCAGCGCCTGGTTCTCCAACTCCCAGATCCACCCGGCCGTCATCACCTCGACGCTGTCCCGGAACGACTTCCGCGCCCCGGCGTCCATCGATTCCGTCGTACGGACCCACAGATCGGCCAGCCCGCGTTCCATCGCGTTCGCCGGCTCCGGCACGGCCGCGTCGTCCTCCACCGGCATGAACGCCGAAAGCCGCGCATTGCACGCCTTCGCCCCGGCCGGATCCCGTACCGCCCCGAACACCGCGGGGTAGTAATCGTCCCCGTACGTCCCCCAGGTCAGCCACTGCGACGACAGGTCCAGCTCCTCCGGCGACGCCTCGGGATGCAGCCCGGCAGCACACAACGGGAAGTCGTAATCCTTCAGCTTCCCCTCGTCCCAGATACCCGAAAGCGGCACCCCGGCCTGCGGCCGCAGCAGCCCCATCCGCCGCGCCCATTCCACCGTGTTCACCCGCGCCCCATCGAGATGCGGGCTGAGCGTCGTCGCGAACGGCATGAAGAAATCCGGCAGCTGCGAAGGCCCCACCTTCTGATACGGCACATGCGTGAAGTTCCGCACCCGCTTCGCCCCGGTGACCGCCACAGCCTTCCGTACATCCGCCCCCGAAGTCCCCAACCCGCCGAACACAAACGGCGACCAGCTCGCACCGGCGCCCGCGTCCGCTGCCTCCCCACCCCCGTTCATGTACCGACTCGACCGCATGTGCCACTCGTGCCCGCCCGCCTGCCAGTCCTGCAACCCCTTGGCGTAAGCCAGCACGTCCGCACACTCCCGCGGACTCAGCCCCTTCTCCGCGAACAGCACCGGCAGCTCCGTCAGCACCGTGTTCTCGAACTGCTGCACCCGCGAAGTGATCAGATCATTGACGGCATCGGCAGCTTCCTGAGTCGTGCACCCCAGAAAATTCTCCAACACCAAAACTCCGTTGCTGAGTTCCCCTTCCTCCTCAATCTCCCGCTGATACGAGAACAAATCGTTCCGCAGATGCACCGCGTCCGCGAACGTGTCCCTCAGCACCCGCAACGGCCGGGCCCCGGCCACCGCCGCCGGCACCTCGGCCCCGGCGGCAAACTCCACCAGCCCCGCCGACCACGGCGCACCACCCACCTTCCGCCGCATCTCGATGTACTCGACGGGATTGGGCAACCGCCCAGCGTTGATGTTGGACAACTCCCACAACGACTCGTTCAACAAGTGCTCGGTACTCTCCCGGAACCGGGCCCGCCACCCTTCCGACATGGAAGGCACCGTCCGAGCCCACAGATCCGCCAGCCCCGCCTCCACCGGATTGGTGGGCTCCGGCACCGGCGTACTCAGCTCCATCGGCATGAACAACGGCAGCCGATCCAGGTAAGCCTTCCCGCCCACCCGGTCCTGTGTCCGCTTGAACACCTCCAAAAAGTGGTCATCAAAAAAGAAGACCCACACATACCAGTCGGTCACCAGCGACAAGACGTCAGCCGAGCAGTCCGGATGCGTATAGGCGCACAACAGCGCATAATCATGCGCATCCAAATCCCCCTCCTCCCAAACCCCCGACCCCTCCAACATCCCCATCCCCCGCGCCCACTCTTTCGAATGCCTACGGGCCGCCTCCACCCCCGCGTTCACCCGAGCCGGATACGGCAGATAAAACCCCGGCAACTCAAACGGCTGCGCCACCACGACCCGCCCTCCCGTCGTCCATCTTCCCTACCTACTGGGGGCGCTCCCCCGGACACCGCGCCCCCAGCGGCCGAGCACTACCCAGCCCGCCCGCGCGTTATCCCCCCTCTTGACACTTCGTATGAACGTGTGATTCGAGTTCATGGGACGGTCGTGTCACCGCACGTCGCGGCCCGCCGAAAGCCGGCCAATGGCATGACTCAAGAGGGGGCACCGTGACGAGTTCGATGCCATGGAAAGAACGCCTGTCCGCCGGTACCGAGGCGGTGCAGGACGACGGCCCCGAAGTCATGCGAGCACAGCTCGACCGTCTCCTCCGCGAGATCGACCCGCCCTGCGCCGCGGAGCCGTACACGGAGACACCGCCAAGGACCTCCTGCGAAAGGCCCGCTCATTCTGGAGCCGCGCTCCACTCGGGACGGACAGCTGACCGCCGGCAAGGAGGGTGCCGGCAATGCGGAGCCTCGACAAGTCGGCGAGGGCCGCTGCCCCGGTAGGGGTAGCGGCCCTCGCCGATACTACTGACTTCGACTCAGTCTCTTAGATGTCGAAGTAAAGCTCGAACTCGTGCGGGTGCGGCCGCAGCTGGATCGGGGCGATTTCTGCGGTGCGCTTGTAGTCGATCCAGGTTTCGATGAGGTCGGCGGTGAAGACGCCGCCCTGCTGGAGGTACTCGTTGTCGGCCTCAAGCGCGTCGAGGACGGCGGGGAGGGAGGTGGGGACCTGGGCGACGTTGGCGTGCTCTTCGGGGGCGAGCTCGTAGAGGTCCTTGTCGATCGGCTCGGCGGGCTCGATCTTGTTCTTGACGCCGTCCAGGCCCGCGAGGAGGAGGGCGGAGAAGGCCAGGTACGGGTTGGAGGACGGGTCCGGGGCGCGGAACTCGACGCGCTTGGCCTTCGGGTTGGAGCCGGTGATCGGGATGCGCATCGCGGCGGAGCGGTTGCGCTGCGAGTAGACCAGGTTGACCGGGGCCTCGAAGCCGGGGACCAGGCGGTGGTAGGAGTTCACCGTCGGGTTGGTGAAGGCGAGCAGCGACGGGGCGTGCTTGAGGATGCCGCCGATGTAGTAGCGGGCGGTGTCCGAGAGGCCCGCGTAGCCCTGCTCGTCGTAGAAGAGGGGCTCGCCGCCGGACCACAGGGACTGGTGGACGTGCATGCCGGAGCCGTTGTCGCCGAAGATCGGCTTGGGCATGAAGGTCGCGGTCTTGCCGTTGCGCCAGGCGACGTTCTTGACGATGTACTTGAACAGCATCAGGTCGTCGGCGGCGGCGAGGAGCGTGTTGAACTTGTAGTTGATCTCCGCCTGGCCGGCCGTGCCGACCTCGTGGTGCTGGCGCTCGACCTTCAGGCCGGCGCGGTCGAGCTCCAGGGAGATCTCGGCGCGCAGGTCGGCGAAGTGGTCGACCGGGGGAGCCGGGAAGTAGCCGCCCTTGTAGCGGACCTTGTAACCGCGGTTGTTCAGCTCGGAGCCGGTGTTCCAGGCGCCCGCCTCGGAGTCGATCTCGTAGACCGAGCGGTTGGCGGAGGTCTCGAAGCGGACCGAGTCGAAGACGTAGAACTCGGCCTCGGGGCCGAAGAACGCGGTGTCGGCGATGCCGGTGGAGGCGAGGTAGGCCTCGGCCTTCTTCGCCACGTTCCGCGGGTCACGGCTGTACTGCTCGCCGGTGATCGGGTCGTGGATGAAGAAGTTGATGTTGAGGGTCTTGTCGCGGCGGAACGGGTCCACGCGGGCGGTGGAGAGGTCGGCGCGCAGGGCCATGTCGGACTCGTGGATGGCCTGGAAACCGCGGATCGAGGAGCCGTCGAAGGCCAGCTCCTCGGTCGGGTCGAACGCCTCCGCGGGCACCGTGAAGTGCTGCATGACACCGGGCAGGTCGCAGAAGCGGACGTCGACCATCTTGACGTCCTCGTCCGCGATGAACTTCTTGGCCTCGTCGGCGTTCTGGAACATCCAACTCCTCCTAGCCCGGTCACCGACGGTCGGCGCACGCGGGATTGCTACTCGGAGCGCAGCCGTGTGCGGTGGCGCGCTTGCCCGACCATAGGCAGGCGGGATTTCCCAAGCATGACCCATTTGTTTCGCCGAGGTTAACCGCCGCGCGGCCTGTTTCCGGGGCGGAATTGATCATTCCGAGGGTGACCGGCGGGTGGCCCGCACGGAGGCGGGGGCGAGGGTGGACGGGTGGGGAGGGCCCGAACCGTACGCGGGCGTCCGGTGGCGGAGCCGTCGCAGGCCGGTTACGGGGCGGGGTGCGACGGCCGTCACGGATGCCCCGCGGAGGGGGGAACGTATGCGGTCGCAGTACCGTGGACGGGTGGACAACAGGCAAGCAATCGGATCGTGGATCTCCGGGCCCCGCGCGGCAGCCGAGGACATGGGTGTCGAGTTCGGTTACCGCGGGCAGCGGCTCGGGCTGCCCGAGGAAGGGCCGGGCTCGCTCGCGCGCCCGGGCCGGCGCTTCGCCGCCCTCTTCATCGACTGGGCGCTGTGCATGCTCGTCGCGTACGGGCTGCTCAGCGACGGCCGGGCGAACGCGACGAGCAACTGGGCGCTGGCCGTCTTCGCGGTGCTGAGCGTGCTCACGGTCGGCACGGTGGGCTTCACGCCGGGCAAGCGGCTCCTGGGCCTGCGGGTCGTCGCCGAGGACGGCGGACGGCTGTCGCTGCCGCGCGTCGTCCTGCGTACGGTCGCGCTGGTCGTGATCATCCCCGCGGTGATCTGGGACCGCGACGGCCGCGGCCTCCACGACCGCCTGGCCCGCGCGGTGCAGGTGCGGATCTGAGCCGACCGACGGCAGAGGGCGGCGGCCGTATCGCCGGGTCGGCCTCGGTTTCGTCGTGACGGCGCCGTATCGTCGTGACGGCACCGTATCGCCGTGACGGCACCGTATCGTCGGCACGGCTGCGTATCGGCGGGATGGATCGTCCGTGCAAGGGGATGCATCGTCCGTGCAAGCCCGGACGGCTTCGTAACCCCAAAACGGCTACGAAACTACTGAGGGGCCCGGGACCACAAAGGTCCCGGGCCCCTCCGCCGTTCCGGTGACGCGCTCCATCGCGTCCGCCGACGCGATGGTCAGCGCATCTTGCCGCCGCCGCCCTTGGGCATGCGCATGCCCTTCGGCATGGGGCCCTTGGGGACCGGCATGTTGCTCATCAGGTCCCCGAGGGCGCGCAGCCGGTCGTTGACCGCCGTCACCTGGGGGCCGGGCAGCGTGCGCGGCAGCTTGAGCAGGGTGGTGCGGATCTTCTTCAGCGGGATCTCGCCCTCGCCGTCACCGACCACGAAGTCGTGGACCGGGGCGTCCGCGACGATGCGGGCCATCCGCTTCTTCTCGGCGGCCAGCAGGCCGCGTACGCGGTTGGGGTTGCCCTCGCCGACGAGGACGATGCCCGCCTTGCCGACGGCGCGGTGCACGACGTCCTGCTGGCGGTTCATCGCGACCGCCGGGGTGACGGTCCAGCCGCGGCCCACGTTGTCCAGTACGGCCGCGGCCGCGCCGGGCTGGCCCTCCATCTGTCCGAAGGCGGCCCGCTCGGCACGGCGGCCGAAGATGATCGCCATCGCGAGGAAGGCCAGGACGAATCCCAGGATGCCCAGGTAGACCGGGTGCCCGATCAGGAAGCCGAGGACGAGGAGAACGCCGAATACGACGATGCCCACGCCGGCGACGACGAGACCGACCTTGGGGTCGACCCGACGGGTCATCTTGTAGGTCTGGGCGATCTGCTTCAGTCGCCCGGGGTTCGCAGCGCCCTCAGCGCTGTCTGCTTTTGCCTTCCTCGCCATGGGGCGCAGTTTACGTGGCGTTCGGGCCCTCGGTCGCCGCGGCCTCCAGTACGTGCAGGGCCTCCCGCCGGTCCCGGGCGCGACGGCGGTCCTCCAGCACCGACGTCCACGCGTTCCGGCGGGCTGTGCGCTGGCCGCCGCGCATCAGTACGGACTCGACTGCGCGCAGGGCGTCGGTGACCGACGGGATGGGGAGAGCGGCGGTGGCGCGAGCGGGCGCGGCCTGCATGACGGTTTCCCCTTCTGGAGGAATAGTGGATGCGTTCTGTGAAACCATCGTTACGGATCGGTGTTACCAACTGATGACCCCGCGGTCAAACACCGATGAAACGTTGACGCGGCCCGCACCGCCCCTGCCTGGGGTGGTGCGGGCCGCGTCGTCGCAGCGTGTGCCGGGACTCACATTCCGACCCAGGGGTCAGCGGTGCCCCATACGGGATGCGCGTCGCCGGTTCAGACGGCCTGGGCCGACTCCTCGACCTGGCGGCGCTCGATCGCCTGCTGGTACAGGCGGCCGGCGCGGTAGGAGGAGCGGACCAGCGGGCCGGACATGACGCCGGCGTAGCCGATCTCCTCGGCCTCCTCCTTGAGCTCCACGAACTCGGCGGGCTTGACCCAGCGCTCGATGGGGTGGTGGCGCACCGACGGGCGCAGGTACTGCGTGATGGTGATCAGCTCGCAGCCCGCGTCGTGCAGGTCCTGGAGCGCCTGGCTGATCTCCGCGCGCTCCTCGCCCATGCCCAGGATCAGGTTGGACTTGGTGACCAGGCCGGCCTCGCGGGCCTTGGTGATGACCTCCAGCGACCGCTCGTAGCGGAAGCCGGGGCGGATGCGCTTGAAGATGCGCGGCACCGTCTCGACGTTGTGCGCGAGCACCTCGGGGCGCGAGGAGAAGACCTCGGCGAGCTGCTCGGGGACCGCGTTGAAGTCGGGGATGAGCAGTTCGACGCCGGTGCCGGGCATCGCGGCGTGGATCTGGCGGACGGTCTCCGCGTACAGCCAGGCGCCGCCGTCCTCCAGGTCGTCACGGGCGACGCCGGTGATCGTGGCGTACTTCAGGCCCATGGTCTGTACGGACTCGGCCACCCGCCGCGGCTCGTCGCGGTCCAGTTCCTGCGGCTTGCCCGTGTCGATCTGGCAGAAGTCGCAGCGCCGGGTGCACTGGTCGCCGCCGATCAGGAAGGTGGCCTCGCGGTCCTCCCAGCATTCGTAGATGTTGGGACAGCCCGCCTCCTGGCAGACCGTGTGCAGGCCTTCCTTCTTGACCAGGCCCTGCAGGTGGTTGTACTCGGGGCCCATTTTCGCCCGGGTCTTGATCCACTCGGGCTTGCGCTCGATGGGGGTCTGGCTGTTCCGGACCTCCAGGCGCAACATCTTGCGTCCGTCGGGTGCGACAGCGGACACGTCCGGCTCCCTACGACTTCGTTTCTTCGGCGTACACCAGGGTACGCCCGTCAATTCGCACGTCTTTACGTGCACGGCAACCCCGTATGGCAGGGGCGCATTCCTCGCGGTCGGTTCCGGCGGCCCTACGGGGGTGCCACCGGCCGGCGAACCGGGTCAGACCGCCCGGGGGAGCAGCACGGCATTCTCCAGCACGTCGCGCAGATGCTTCTCGACGACCGGCAGGACGTCGGGGATGGTGATCTCCCGGCCCAGCTCGTCGGCGAGCGAGGCCACCCCGGCGTCGCGGATGCCGCACGGGACGATCTTGTCGAACGAGGTGGTGTCCGGATTCACGTTGAGCGAGAAGCCGTGCATCGTGACGCCCTTGGCGACGCGGATGCCGATCGCGGCCAGCTTGCGGTCCTCGCGGCGCTGGCCGGCGTTGGAGGGGGCGTACTCCGGGCCGTTCAGCCGCGGGTCGAACTCCTCGTCGGCCGTACGCGGGTCGAAGTCGAGGGACAGGCCGCCCAGCGACGGGCGGTCGGCGACCGGGTCGCCCAGCACCCAGACACCGCTGCGGCCCTCGATCCGGGTGGTCTCCAGGCCGAACTCGGCACAGGCGCGGATCAGGGCCTCTTCGAGGCGGCGTACGTGCGCGACGACGTCGACCGGACGCGGGAGCTTCTGGATCGGGTAGCCGACCAGCTGGCCGGGGCCGTGCCAGGTGATCTTGCCGCCGCGGTCGACGTCGATCACCGGAGTGCCGTCCAGGGGGCGCTCGCTGTCCTCCGTACGCCGGCCTGCCGTGTAGACGGGCTGGTGCTCCAGCAGCAGGCAGGTGTCCGGGATCTCGTCGGCGAACCGGGCGGCGTGGACCCTGCGCTGCTCCTGCCACGCCTCCTCGTAATCGACGGCGTGGGCGCCGAAGCCCAGATGGACAAAGCGCAGCCCCTCGGGTGCGGGGGTGTCCCCCCGAGAGATCGCAGTCACGGCAGCTCCTCTTCGAACTTTGTTGAGTCCTTCGCGCCCACGCCAACTGTACGGCGGGGGCGGACGGTGCCCGCAGGCGCCCGGGGCGGGGGACCGGCGCGCGGGCGCGCGGGGGTGTTCCGGGAGCCCCGGGCGTGCTTCGGAGGGCCGCCCGTGCGAGGTCCGGCCGAAGCCCTTGCGCAGGCGCGGAGAGCAGTACGAGCCCTGCTCACACGATCGGATGAACGCGTGGCGAAGGCGGCCGGAAAGCCGCCCGGGGCCGTTACATTCACGCCGTTCCACGAGGGCAGGGAGCAGCGCCGGTCAGGGTCCGCCGAACCCGGGCAGCTCGGCCCGGAAGGCAGGAGACCGGTAAAGCTGATGACGGACCGACCCCCCCAGCGCACGCCCAACCGACAGCTCGCCGCGCTCATCGCGGAGGCGGGATTTTCCAACGCCGGGCTGGCCCGCCGGGTCGACCAGCTCGGCCTGGAGCACGGGCTCGACCTCCGCTACGACAAGACGTCGGTCACGCGCTGGCTACGCGGGCAACAGCCCAGAGGCACCACGCCCGCCCTGATCGCCGAAGTCTTCACCCGCAGGCTGGGCCGTCGGCTGTCGGCCCAGGACCTGGGCCTGGACGCCTGCGCGCCGGTGTACGCCGGGCTCGAATTCGCGGCCACGCCGAGCGAGGCGGTGGACATCGTCAGCGGCCTGTGGCGCAAGGACTCCGGCAGCCACGCGGAGCTGCGGAAGATCGCCTTCACCCCGGCCGGGCTGGTGGTGCCCAGCCGGGACTGGCTGATCGGACGGGCCGACGAGCGGGTCGCGCACGGTGACGCGGCGGAGCCCGCGGGCCGGCTGTCCGCGCCCGGCCGGATGCAGGTGTCGGTGCCCCGGCAGCGGCAGACGGAGCGCCCCGGCCACGACCGCCCGGGCCACGAACGGCCCGGGCACGAGCGCCCCGGCCATCCCGAGCGGGCCGGGCGCACGGAGCGTCCCGAGCGCGCGGAGCGCTCGGACCGGGCGCACGCCTACCGGGTGTCCGCCGGGGACATCAAGGCGCTCCGGTCGGTCGGCGAGCTGTTCCGCGCGCTGGACCACGCGTACGGCGGCGGGCACGCGCGCCAGGCCCTGGTGCGCTACCTGGAGCACGAGGTGGAGCCGATGCTGCGCGGCACGTACGGCGAGGCGGCCGGGCGCCGGCTGTTCGCGGCCGCCGCCGACCTGACGCGGCTGGCCGGCTGGACGTCGTACGACATCGCCGCGCACGGCCTGGCCCAGCGGTACTTCGTCCAGGCGCTGCGGCTGGCGCAGGCCGCCGGGGACCGCGCGTACGGCGCGTACGTCCTGGTGACCATGAGCCGGCAGGCCGTCTACCTGGGGCACGGCCGGGAGGCCGTCCAGCTGGCGCGGGTGGCCCAGCAGGGGGTCGGCAGCAACGCGCCGCCCGTCGTACAGGCCCTGCTGCACGCGGCGGAGGCGCGCGGGCACGGCGTACTGACCGAGGTACGGGCGTGCACGGCCTCGCTCGCGCGGGCGGAACGGGCGCTGGAGACGGCGCGCCCCGGGGACGACACGCCGTACTGGGCGCGCTTCTTCGACGAGGCGCAGCTCGCCGACGAACTGGCGCACTGCCACCGCGACCTCCAGCAGTTCCGGGCGGCGGCGCAGCACGCGGAGCGCTCGCTCCAGCTGCGCGGCGCCGGGTTCGCGCGCAGCCGCCTGTTCTGCCGGGTGGTGCTGGCGACGGCGCGGCTGGGCCTGGGCGAGCTGGAGCAGGCGTGCGCGCTGGGCGCGGAAGCGGCGCTCCAGGCGTCCGAGATGCGGTCCGTACGGGCGCACGAGTACGTCCGCGAGTTCGAGCGCCGGCTGGAGCCGTACCGGGACGCGGCGGCGGTACGCGGGTACCGCGACCGGGTCGCGGCGATGAAGACGTGACGGAGGACGGCTGACGGGCTCAAGGACGGCCGACTGCCCGGGAGACGGCTGACGGGCCCGGGTACGGCTGACGGACTCGGTACGGCGGGCGGGGCGCGGCGGGTCGGCCCCGCCCGTCCGCACGTCAGGCGGCGGCCGAGAGTTCGCAGGGTTCGTGGAACGGGGGCAGGCGCAGGTCGTCGAGGGCCGCGCGGGCGGCCCGGCGGCCGGAGCGCAGGGCGCCCTGCACGGTGCCGGTGTCCCGGTGGTCGCCGCACACGTACAGCCCGGCCAGCAGCCGGACGGAGCGGTGCGGATCGTCCGGTACGGGCATGGCCGGGACCGCCTCCGGGTCGTGGTGGACGGCCAGCAGATCCCAGGTGTCGGTGGACGTGCCGTAGATCCGGTCGAGTTGGGGGCGGACCGTCTTGTCCAGTGCGCGGGCGGGCAGGGTCGCGGGTGCGCCCAGCACGGTCGTGGTGACCAGGGCACGGCCCGCCGGGGCGCGGGACGGGTCGGCCTCGCTGGCGACGAAGGTGTGCGCGACCGGGCCTTCGGAGGGCAGGAAGAGCACCGGTTCGCGGGCCGGGGGACTGTCAGTGGTGTGGTGCACGATGGACACCGGGTGGAAGTCGGGGACCCGCAGTCCCGGCAGCAGCCCTGCCGCATCGCGCGCGCCGGTGGCCACGAGCGCGGCACGGCAGGGGAATTGCCCGTGGGCGGCGGTGCCGACGCTGGTGGTCGAGACCGAGACGGCGCGTACGGAGGTGCGTACGGTCCCGGGGGGAAGGGAGGTGGCGAGGAGTTCGGGCAGCGCCGAGGCGCCGCCGACGGGCAGGCACAGCCGTCCGCGGGCAAAGGAGCGCAGGGCCAGGGCGGCGTTGCGGCTGGAGCCGGTGAGCCCGGGATCGCACAGGAGGGCGGTCAGAAGGGGGCGGAGGAACCCGTCGGGGACGTACGGCGGGAAGACCGGGCGGGCCGCCAGCGCTTGGGCGGTGGAACGGTCGGCACGTCGTTCGGCGCGCGAAAGGGCGCGCGCGGCCGAAAGTGCGCCCCTCGTGCACCGGGGGGCACCGACGCGCTGGTTCCGCCGGCCGTTGTGGAGGCACAGCCCGGGGGCGAGGTGACGCAGGGCCAGGCCGCTGAGACCGGGGGTGGTGCGGAGTTCGGGGTACGAGGTGACGAGTAGTTGGCCGGTGCGGTCCAGCCGGAAGCCGTCCAGGTGATCGGTGGTGGTCCGGCCGCCGACGTACGGTGCGGCCTCCAGCACGGTGACCGTGGCTCCCGCGCTGGTCAGGTGGTGGGCGGCGGCGAGACCGGCGAGGCCGGACCCGACGATGACGACGTCCACGGTCGATGCGGTGCGCAGCACGTGCCCTCCCGAGGTCGGTCCCGGTGCCGGCGCTACGGGGCTCCTGCCCGGTACCGGCGCGCGGGATGCCGAGTTCGTGAGGTTGGAACGTTAAGAACGGGCCCGCGGCCGGAGGGATCGCGCGTAGACCGCGCACGGATGCACGGTGCGGCACGCGGTGCCGTGCACCGCCGTCCGTGGGAGGCGCGGAGCCGCGGTGGCCCACGGCGGCGGGTGAGGTGGCACGGAGTGCGGTGCGCCGGGGGCGCGGGGGCGTGGGGCGTGGGAGTACGGGGCGCGGAGCGCGGTCGGCCGGTGGCGGGTCGGCCCGGGGTCCGCCGCGGTCGCGCACAGCCAGGCGAACGGCCCGCATGCCGTGCCGGATCGCGCCCGCACTCCGTACCGGATCGCGCCCGCACTCCGTACCGGATCACGCTCGGTACGGAACCCCGCTCCGGGTCCCCGTACCGCCCCCGTACTTCCGGATCACGCCCCGAGCGCCGCCCGGATCGCCTCGTCCACCTTCGGGTGGGCGAAGGTGAAGCCGGAGTCCAGGAGGCGTCGGGGGATGACGCGCTGGCTGGCCAGGACGTTGTCGGCGAACTGGCCCAGGGCGAGCCGCAGGGCCGGGGCCGGTGCGGGGAAGGGGGTGGGGCGGTGCAGAACGCGGCCCATCGCCGCGGTGACCTCGCGGTTGGTGACCGGCTCGGGCGCGGTGAGGTTGACCGGCCCGCTCAGGCCGTCGGTGTCGATCAGGTGCCGGAGGGCGGCGATGTGGTCGTGCAGGGAGATGAAGCTCCAGTACTGGCGGCCGTCGCCCAGCCGGCCGCCCAGGCCCAGTTTGAAGAGGGGGAACAGCCGTCCCCAGGCGCCGCCCTGGCGCCCCACGACCAGCCCGGTGCGCGCGAAGACCGTACGGATACCGGCTTCGACCGCCGGTGCGGCGGCCTCCTCCCAGTCCACGCAGACCCGGGCCAGGAAGTCGTCGCCGGGCGGCGCGGACTCGTCCGTCCGCCGGTCGCCGGTGTCGCCGTAGAAACCGATGGCGCTGCCGCAGACGAAGACCCGCGGCGGGGTGTCCAGGGAGGCGATGGCCTCGGCGAGCGCCGCCGTGCCCAGGACGCGGCTGTCCCGGATCTCGCGCTTGTACGCGTCGGTCCAGCGGTGATCGCCGACGCCCGCGCCCGCGAGGTGCACCACGGCGTCGCAGCCGGCGAGCCCGGCGGCGTCCACGGTCTGGCGCTTGGGGTCCCAGCGCACCTCGTCGGCGGCGCGGGGCGCGTGCCGTACGAGCCGGACGATCTCGTGCCTGCCGGTGCCAGTGCCAGTGCCAGTGTCGGTGTCAGTACCAGTGCCGGAACCGATGCCGGTGCCGGAACCGATGCCGGTGCCGGCGGCGGTGCCGTCCGACAGCCGGTCGGGGCTCCCCGCGCGCAGGGAGCCGACGAGTGCCGTACCGATGAGACCGGCCGAGCCGGTGATCGCGATCCGCATGGCAGCCATACTGCCCCCGGCGACGGACACATGACACAGTGGCACGCATGTCCGAATCGTTCGTACGTACCGCCGTCCTGGCCGACGAGGAGCCGCTCGCGGTACTGGACCGCCGTACGTGGTCCACGCTGCACGCGGTCACGCCCCGGCCGCAGCCCCCGTACGACCGGTTCTTCGACGACCGGCACCGCCCCGAGGACCTGCTCGTGGCGGAGATCGCGGGCCGGCTGGCCGGCTACATCCGGCTGGTGCCGCCGACGCCGCTGCCCTGCAACGCCCACGTACGCCAGATCCAGGGCCTGGCCGTGGACACCTGGGCGCGCGGCCGGGGCGTCGCCCGGGCCCTGCTGGACGCGGCCTGCGCGCGGGCGCTGGACGAAGGGGCCCGCCGCGTCACCCTGCGCGTCCTCGGGCACAACACCCCGGCCCGCCGCCTCTACGAGTCGGCGGGCTTCTCGGTGGAGGGCGTGCTGCCGGGGGAGTTCCTGCTGGAGGGCAAGTACGTGGACGACGTGATGATGGGCAAGGTGCTGGTCTGAAGGCGGCGCCCGGAAAGGTCCGCCCCGTGCTCCCGGCCCCGTGCCCCTAGCCCCGTAACTCCTTCCCCCCGTACCCCCGCCCCCGGCCCCCTCAGGTCCCGAACCGGTCCCACAGCCGGGGGAGACGTTCCGCCAGGGCGCGGTCGTCGTCGTTGTCGATATAGGTGCCGAGCGGTTCGGGCGGCTGGGCCGGGAGCCCGAGGTCCGGCATCTCGACGCCGGTGAGCTGTTCGTACGCCTCGTCCGCCGCGTAACCCAGCTCCTCCGCGTCGCCGTCCACCTCCTCGTCGAACGTGTCCAGCAGGTCGGCGAGGTTGTCCGGATCGTGCAGCGCGCCCTCGAAGATCTCCCGGCCCTGGCCGATCAGCCAGCAGCGGAAGTAGTCGAAGGCGTCGTCGCTCGCGCCGCCCAGCAGCAGCGCGGCGGCGGCCCACAGGTCCCAGGTGTACGCGCGGTTGTAGCGCGACTCGAAGTACCGGGCGAAGTCCATCACGGAGTCCGGATCGAGGGCCACCAGCCGCTCGACGAGCGCGTCCGCCTGCTCCTCGGGGTCGCCCTCGGCGGCCTCGCGGGAGCTGTCGATCAGCTGCCAGAACTCCGTCTCGTCCATCACGGGTCCAGCATCGTTCCTGCCGCGCGGCGCCGCACGTGGACTGGTGCAGATGCGACGGTGTCGTTATCCACATCCGATCGCGCGAAGCAAAGAAGAAAGCAGACACAAGGTGTCGGGATTCGGCGCGAGGCTCGGACCATGCGAGAAGAAGACACCATGGCCGGGGCAGGCACCCGGCGAGGACCGCTGACCGGGAAGGTGGCCCTGGTCGCCGGGGCCACCAGGGGCGCGGGCCGGGCGATGGCGGTGGAGCTGGGCCGGGCCGGCGCCACCGTCTACGTCACCGGCCGTACGACCCGGCAGCACATCAGCGAGGTCGGCCGGCCGACCGAGACGATCGAGGAGACCGCCGAGCTGGTGACGGCGGCCGGAGCGCCGGCCGGAGGCACCGGCGTGGCCGTACCGACGGACCACCTCGACCCGGCGGCGGTACGGGCCCTGACCGAACGCGTCGACCGGGAGCAGGGGCGGCTGGACATCCTGGTCAACGACCTGTGGGGCGGTGATGTGCATGTCGAGTGGGGCAAGAAGATGTGGGAGCACGACCTGGACAAAGGGCTGCGTGTCCTGCGGCTCGGGGTGGAGAGCCACATCGTCACCAGCAGTTGCGCGCTGCCGCTGCTGATCCGCCGGCCCGGCGGGCTGGTGGTGGAGGTGACGGACGGTACGGCGGAGTTCAACCGGCGTTACCGGGAGCCGTTCTACTACGACCTGGCCAAGAGCGCGCCGATCAGGATGGCGAAGGGGCTCGCCGAGGAACTGCCGGAGTACGGCTGCACGGCGGTGTGCGTAACACCGGGCTGGTTGCGTTCGGAAGCCATGCTGGACACGTACTTCAAGGTCACCGAGGAGAACTGGCGGGCGGGCTGCGCGCAGAATCCGCACTTCGCGATCTCGGAGACGCCGGTGTTCGTCGGCCGGGCGGTGGCGGCGCTGGCCGCCGACCCGGAGGTGGCGCGCTTCAACGGGCAGGCGCTCTCCAGCGGCGGCCTGGCGAAGGAGTACGGCTTCACGGACGTGGACGGCTCGGCGCCGGACGCCTGGCGCTACATCACCGAGGTCGAGCAGGAGGGGAAGCCGGCGGACACGACCGGGTACCGATAGGTGGCTCGGTGGACGTGACCGGGTGCCGGTAGGCGACTCAGCGGACGCGACCGGGTACCGGCAGGCGACTCAGCGGACGCGAGCGGGTACCGGCAGACGGTTCGGCGGACGCGACCGAGTACCGGCAGACAGTTCGGCGGACGCGACCGGGTACCGGCAGGCGACTCAGCGGACGCGAGCGGGTACCGGCAAGCGGCCGGGCGGATCAGTGGCCGGCTGGCTCACCTTACATCCCGGACAAGCCGTACAAGCCGTACATACGCGCTGCCGCCGCGGCGAAACGCTCCCGCAGCTCCGGCGGCGCCAGCACTTCCGCCTCCGGCCCGAGGCCGAGCAGCTGGCTGTAGGCGACGTCCAGGGACTCGACGGGCAGGGTGACGGTGATCCGGCCCTGCTCGTCGGGTCCGCCCGCCTGCTCCGCCCTCTCCACGGCCTCCTCGGCGGCGGCGCGGTCGGTGACGTGCCGCAGCTGCCGGGCGCCCGCGGGCGTCAGCCGTACGACCACCTCGTCGCGCAGGATCGAGCGGGCGAACTGGGCGGCCCGCTCCGCCCAGAAGGCGGGCAGGTCGAAGTCCGGGTCGCGGGTGAAGCGGTCGTCGAGAGGGGTGACGGAGGTGAAGCGGTCGATGCGGTACACCCGTACGTCCTCACCGGCCCGTGCCGCCAGGTACCAGACGCCCGCCTTGAGGACCAGCCCGTACGGCTCCAACTCCCGCTCCACCTCGGTGTCCTTGCGGCGGTAGCGGGCGGCCACGCGCCGGTCGTCCCAGACCGCGTCCGCGACGGCGGGCAGCAGTTCCGGGGTGGCCGGTTCGCGGTACCAGGCGGGCGCGTCGAGGTGGAAGCGCTGGGCGGCGCCGTCCGCGGCGTCCCGCAGCTCGGGCAGCAGTGCCGCGGAAACCTTCAGGCGGGCGGCGGAGGCGGCGTCCGCGAGCCCCATGTCGCGCAGCGCGGCGGGCACGCCGGACAGGAACAGGGCCTCCGCCTCGCTGCGGCCGAGGCCGGTCAGCCGGGTGCGGTAGCCGCCGACGAGGCGGTAGCCGCCGGCCCGCCCGCGGTCCGCGTAGACCGGCACCCCGGCCTCGGAGAGGGAGAGCACGTCCCGGGCGACCGTACGCTCCGAGACCTCCAGCTCCCGCGCCAGCTCGGCGGCCGTCATCGACGGGCGGGACTGGAGCAGCAGCACCATTCTGATCAGCCGGGCAGCACGCATGGCTGCATCATGCCGTGCGGGGTGACCGGGCGGCGGACCGTTTCCCCGGCGGCACACGGCACGTACGGAGCAGGGCGCGGCCCACGAGGAGCCGCGCCCGACGAAGATCCCGTGCGGAGTACCCCGGGCGCGGTTGAGGTGGTCTCCGCACGGGAGCGGGGGGCGCCGGGCGGAGCCGGCGCGAGGGGCGGACGCGGCGGGCGGTCCGCCCGCCGCGTCCCGAGGGGCTCACAGCCCGTACCGCTCCTTGGCCTCCTTGACCGTCTCCGCCTTCACGTCGCCGCGGCGGGACAGTGCGGCCAGGGCCTGCACCACGACCGACTGGGCGTCGACGCCGAAGTGGCGGCGGGCGGCCTCGCGGGTGTCGGAGAGGCCGAAGCCGTCGGTGCCGACGGAGGTCCAGTCCTGCTCGACCCACGGGGCGATCTGGTCCGGAACGGCACGCATCCAGTCGCTGACCGCCACGACCGGGCCGGGGGCGCCGGCCAGCGCGCGGGTCACGTACGGGACGCGGTCCTCGCCCTCCAGGCGGGCGGCGTCGCACTCCAGCGCGTCGCGGCGCAGCTCCGTCCAGGACGGTGCCGACCAGACGTCCGCCGCCACGCCCCAGTCGCGGGCCAGGATCTCCTGGGCCTCCAGGATCCAGTGGATGGCGGTGCCGGAGGCCAGCAGCTGGAGGCGCGGCGCGTCGTCGGCGGCGGGCCCGGCCTCCTTGAAGCGGTAGAGGCCCTTGAGAATGCCTTCCTCGATGCCCTCGCGCGCCGGCATGGCGGGCTGCACCTTGGTCTCGTTGTAGACCGTGAGGTAGTAGAAGACGTCCTCCGCGTCCGGGCCGTACATCCGGCGCAGACCCTCCTTGACGATCACCGCGACCTCGTACGCGAACGCCGGGTCGTAGGAGAGCGCCGCCGGGTTGGTGGAGGCGATCAGGTGCGAGTGGCCGTCCGCGTGCTGGAGGCCCTCACCGGTCATCGTCGTACGGCCGGCCGTGGCGCCGATGACGAAGCCGCGGCCCAGCTGGTCGGCGAGCGCCCAGAACTGGTCGGCGGTGCGCTGCCAGCCGAACATCGAGTAGAAGATGTAGAACGGGATCATCGGCTCGCCGTGGGTGGCGTACGAGGTCGCCGCCGCGGTGAAGTCGGCCAGCGAACCGGCCTCCGTGATGCCCTCGTTGAGGATCTGGCCGTCCTTGGCTTCCTTGTAGTACAGGAGCTGGTCGCGGTCGACCGGGTCGTAGGTCTGGCCGACGGGGGAGTAGAGCCCGGCGGACGGGAACAGCGACTCCATACCGAACGTACGGGCCTCGTCGGGCACGACCGGCACCCAGCGCTTGCCGGTCTCCTTGTCCCGCATCAGGTCCTTGACCAGGCGCACGAACGCCATGGTGGTGGCGATCTCCTGCGAGCCGGAGCCCTTCTTCAGCGCGTCGAACGCCTTGTCGGCGGGCATCGGCAGCGGCTTGGCGACGACCTTGCGGGCCGGGGCCGGACCGCCGAGGGCGGCGCGGCGCTCGCGCAGGTACTCCATCTCGGGCGAGTTGGCGCCGGGGTGGGCGTACGGCACGACGTCCGCGTCCAGGGCGCTGTCCGGGATGGGCAGCTCCAGCAGGTCCCGCATGGCGCGGAACTGCTCGCCGGTGAGCTTCTTCATCTGGTGGTTGGCGTTGCGGGACTCGAAGCCCTCGCCGAGGGTGTAGCCCTTGACGGTCTGCGCCAGGATGACGGTCGGCGCGCCCTTGTGCTCGACGGCGGCCTTGTACGCGGCGTACACCTTGCGCGGCTCGTGGCCGGCGCGGGAGGTCTGGAACAGCTCCAGCAGCTTGGCGTCCGACAGGCCCTGGGCGATGCGGCCCAGCGACGGGTCGGAGCCGAAGAAGTGCTCGCGCAGGTAGGCGGCGTCGCGGGTGGCGTACGTCTGGAACTGGGCGTCCGGGGTCTCGCGCAGGCGGCGCAGCAGGGCGCCGTCGGTGTCCTGGGCGAAGATCTCGTCCCAGGCCCGGCCCCACAGGGACTTGACGACGTTCCAGCCCGCGGCGCGGAACTGGGCCTCCAGCTCCTGCACGATCTTGTAGTTGGGGCGGACCGGGCCGTCCAGGCGCTGGAGGTTGCAGTTGATGACGAAGGTCAGGTTGTCCAGGCCCTCGCGGCCGGCCAGCGCCAGTGCGGCCGTCGACTCGGGCTCGTCCATCTCGCCGTCACCGAGGAACGCCCACACGTGGGAGTTCGAGGTGTCCTTGATGCCGCGGTGCTCCAGGTAGCGGTTGAAGCGCGCCTGGTAGATCGCGGAGAGCGGGCCGAGACCCATGGAGACGGTGGGGAACTCCCACAGCCAGGGCAGGCGCCGCGGGTGCGGGTACGAGGGCAGGCCGTCACCGGCCGCCTCCTGGCGGAAGCGGTCGAGCTGGTCCTCGGTGAGGCGGCCTTCGAGGAAGGCGCGGGCGTAGATGCCGGGGGAGGCGTGGCCCTGGATGTAGAGCTGGTCGCCGCTTCCGTCGGCTTCCTTGCCGCGGAAGAAGTGCTGGAAACCGGTCTCGTAGAGCCAGGCCGCCGAGGCGAAGGTGGCGATGTGGCCGCCGAGGCCGAGGCGGGAGCCGCGGGTGACCATGGCGGCCGCGTTCCAGCGGTTCCACGCCGTGATCCGGGCCTCCATCGCCTCGTCACCCGGGAACTCGGGCTCGGCGGCGGTCGGGATGGTGTTGACGTAGTCGGTTTCCAGCGGCGCGAGGCCCGGGGCACCGGTGTGCTCCACGGCACGGCGCATCAGGTAGGCGGCGCGGTGCGGGCCGGCCGCCTTCGTGACGGCGTCCAGGGACTCGCGCCACTCGGCCGTCTCCTCCGGGTCGCGGTCCGGGACCTGGTCGAGCTGGCTGTACGGCATGCGCACGGGATCGGGCATGGGTGGCCCCTTTCCGGACGAAGGAGGTGAGGTGCGATGGGTGCTTGGCAGGCAGGGGTGTCGCGCCCCACCGACGACGATACGCCTCTGATCGATGATCGATCAACGCAAGTTGAAGGAAAAACCGCAGGTCGGCACCGGGTGCCAGCCTTTTAGGCACGGGGTGCCAGGTCACCTGCGGCTCAGAATCCAAGGCGATATGGCCGCGGACCTGCGGATTCAGGTCCGTGGCGGACGCCTGAGGACCTGAATCATCACACCCGTGGCGCGCAGCTCAGCACATGCGTCTTCAGCAGCTCGCCGATCCTCGGGTCGCGCCGCCGGAACGCGTCCACGATCTCCTGGTGGTCGCGCGCGTGGGAGCGCGGCTCCGGGCTGAACCAGCGGATGGAGAGCGTGGTCCACACCTCGACGCCCAGCGACTCCCAGGTGTGCAGCAGGACCGCGTTGCGGGCGGCCCGCACGATCTCCCGGTGGAAGGCGACCGTGTGCCGCACCTGCGCCTCGCCGTCGCCGTGCCGGTCCGCCTCGCACAGCGCCGCCACCTCCCGGTCCAGCGCCGCGGTGTCCTCCGCCAGCCGCCCGGCGGCCAGCTCCGCGGCCACCTGCTCCAGCCCGGCCCGCACCGGGTAGCTCTCCTTGAGGTCGTCGGCGGTGAGGTTCCGTACGCGTACGCCCTTGTTCGGGGCCGACTCGATCAGCTGGAGCGACTCCAGCTCGCGCAGGGCTTCGCGTACGGGTGTCTGGCTGACCGCCAGCTCGACCGCGATCCGCCGCTCCACGATCCGCTCGCCGGGCTGCCAGCGCCCGCTGACGATCCCTTCGAGGATGTGCTCGCGGATCTGCTCGCGGAGCGAATGGACGACGGGCGGGGTCATGAGGTGCTCCTTCAGAGCGGGTGGCAGGTGGCGGCCGGATCCCCGGGCCGACGGGCGGTACGGGGCCACCGCGGGAGGGCCATTATCCGTGGAACGAAAACGGGTCGGCCCCGGCTCGTACGAACTTGTACGAACCGGGGCCGACCCTGCACACCTACGGGGTGGCTACCGTGCTCAGAGACCGATCTCGGTCTCGAACTCGCCGGCCTCCAGGATCTGCTTGACCGTCGTCAGGTAACGGGCCGCGTCGGCACCGTCCACCAGGCGGTGGTCGTAGGAGAGCGCCAGGTAGGTCATGTGGCGCACGGCGATGGTCTCGCCCAGCTCCGGGTGGTCCACGACCACCGGGCGCTTGACGGTGGCGCCGATGCCCAGGATGCCGACCTGGTTCGGCGGCACGATGACCGTGTCGAACAGCGCACCGCGCGAGCCGGTGTTGCTGATCGTGAAGGTCGCGCCCGACATGTCGTCCGGGCTGATCTTGTTGGTGCGGACCTTGCCGGCCAGCTCCGCGGTCTTGCGGGCGATGCCGGCGATGTTCAGGTCGCCCGCGCCCTTGATGACCGGGGTCATCAGGCCCTTCTCCGCGTCCACCGCGATACCGATGTTCTCGGTGTCGAAGTAGGTGATCGTGCCCTCGTCCTCGTTGATCCGGGCGTTGACGACCGGGTGGGCCTTCAGCGCCTGGACGGCGGCCTTGACGAAGAACGGCATCGGCGAGAGCTTGACGCCCTCACGCTGCGCGAAGGCGTCCTTGGCCTTGTTGCGCATCCGCATGATCTTGGTGATGTCCACCTCGACCACGGAGGTCAGCTGCGCCTGGCCGTGCAGGGCCTTCATCATGTTGTCGCCGATGACCTTGCGCATCCGCGGCATCTTCACCGTCTGGCCACGCAGCGGCGACGCCTCGATGGCCGGGGCCTTCGACGTGGCGGCCGGGGCGGCGGCAGCCGGAGCGGCCTGCTTGGCGGCCTCGGCGGCGGCGATGACGTCCTGCTTGCGGATGCGGCCACCGACGCCGGTGCCCTTGACCGTGGCCAGGTTGACGCCGTTCTCCTGGGCCAGCTTGCGGACCAGCGGAGTGACGTACGCGGCGTCCGCCTCACCCGCGGCCGGGGCCGGGGTGACGGGGGCGGCGGCCGGAGCCGGCGCCGGGGCCGGAGCGGCGGGGGCCGGGTCCGGGGCGGGGGTGGTGACCTGCTGCGGCGCGGGGGCCGAGGGGGCCTGCGGAGCCGGAGCCGGGGCCTCCTGCTTGGGAGCCTCCTGCTTCGGGGCCTCCTGGGCGGGGGCCGGAGCCGGGGCGGCGGGGGCCTCGGCCTGGGCCGGGGCAGCGCCCTTCTGGCCGATGACGGCGAGCTTGGCGCCGACCTCGGCGGTCTCGTCCTCACCCACCAGGATCTCCAGCAGGGTGCCGGCGGCGGGGGCGGGGATCTCGGTGTCGACCTTGTCGGTGGAGACCTCCAGCAGCGGCTCGTCCTCGGCCACCTCCTCGCCGACCTCCTTGAGCCAGCGGGTGACGGTGCCCTCGGTGACGCTCTCGCCGAGCGCGGGGAGCAGAACGTCAGTGCCGGAGGCTCCAGTGGAGCCGGTGCTTGCACCGGAGCCCTGGGCGCCACCGGCCGGGGCCGCGGGGGCCTCCTGCCGGGGGGCTTCCTGGGCGGGGGCCGCAGCGGGCTCGGGCTGCGCCGGGGCCTCGGCGGGCGCCTCGGCCTGCGCCGGGGCGGACTCGGCCGCGGGCGCGCCGCTGCCGTCGTCGATGATCGCCAGCTCGGCGCCGACCTCGACGGTCTCGTCCTCGGCCACCTTGATGGAGGCCAGCACACCGGCGGCGGGGGCGGGGATCTCGGTGTCGACCTTGTCGGTCGACACCTCCAGCAGGGGCTCGTCGGCCTCTACGCGCTCACCCTCGGCCTTGAGCCAGCGGGTGACGGTGCCCTCGGTGACGCTCTCGCCGAGCGCCGGAAGGGTTACGGAAACCGCCATGGTTTCTCTTGCTCCTTACAGAAAGTGCGGATGTGGTCGCGCCCGGACCGGGATCAGTCGTGGGAGTGCAGAGGCTTGCCGGCCAGGGCCAGGTGGGCCTCGCCGAGCGCCTCGTTCTGCGTCGGGTGCGCGTGGATGAGCTGCGCAACCTCGGCCGGCAGGGCCTCCCAGTTGTAGACCAGCTGGGCCTCGCCGACCTGCTCGCCCATGCGGTCACCGACCATGTGGACGCCGACCACGGCACCGTCCTTGACCTGGACGAGCTTGATCTCGCCCGCGGTCTTGAGGATCTTGCTCTTGCCGTTGCCCGCGAGGTTGTACTTCAGAGCCACGACCTTGTCGGCACCGTACAGCTCCTTGGCCTTCGCCTCGGTGATGCCCACCGAAGCGACCTCCGGGTGGCAGTACGTGACGCGCGGCACGCCGTCGTAGTCGATCGGCACGGTCTTGAGACCGGCCAGCCGCTCCGCCACCAGGATGCCCTCGGCGAAGCCGACGTGCGCGAGCTGGAGAGTCGGGACGAGGTCGCCGACGGCCGAGATGGTCGGCACGTTGGTCTGCATGTACTCGTCGACCAGGACGTAGCCGCGGTCCATGGCGACCCCGGCCTCCTCGTAGCCCAGGCCCTGCGAGACCGGGCCGCGGCCGATGGCGACCAGCAGCACCTCGGCCTCGAAGGTCTTGCCGTCGGCCAGCGTGACCTTGACGCCGTCCTGGGTGTACTCGGCCTTGTCGAAGAAGGTGCCCAGGTTGAACTTGATGCCGCGCTTGCGGAAGGCCCGCTCCAGCAGCTTGGAGCTGTTCTCGTCCTCGACCGGGACGAGGTGCTTGAGGCCCTCGACGATGGTCACGTCGGTGCCGAAGGACTTCCACGCGGAGGCGAACTCGACGCCGATGACGCCGCCGCCCAGCACGATCGCGGACTTCGGCACGCGGTCCAGCTTCAGCGCGTGGTCCGAGGAGATGATCCGGTCGCCGTCGATGTTCAGGCCCGGCAGGGACTTCGGCACGGAGCCGGTCGCCAGCAGGATGTGGCGGCCCTGGACGCGCTGGCCGTTCACGTCGACGGAGGTCGGGGAGGACAGCCGGCCCTCACCCTCGATGTAGGTGACCTTGCGGGAGGCGACCAGGCCCTGCAGACCCTTGTACAGGCCCGAGATGACCTCGTCCTTGTACTTGTGGACGCCCTCGATGTCGATGCCCTCGAAGGAGGCCTTGACACCGAACTGGGCGGCCTCGCGAGCCTGGTCCGCGATCTCGCCGGCGTGCAGCAGGGCCTTGGTGGGGATGCAGCCGTTGTGCAGGCAGGTGCCGCCGAGCTTGTTCTTCTCGATCAGGGCGACGTCCAGGCCCAGCTGCGCCCCGCGCAGGGCAGCGGCGTAACCGCCGCTACCGCCTCCGAGGATCACTAGGTCGAAAACGGTGCTGGCGTCGTTCGCCACGTCACGTCCTCCATGCATGGGTACGCCGGAGCCGGTCGTCGGTGACCGGGCGGCGGCTGTTGATCGGCCGCTTCTTGGATCGGCCCTGGGTAAGGGGGGCCCTGTCCTGCCAAGAACCCATCTTCGCACTTGTTGAACGCGGGCGGGACGGCGGGCCGGGCTGTGGGACGGCACGATGGCCGTTCCCGGGGGTTGCGCTGGCGGTTACTCCGGCGTAGGCGCGTACGAATTTCGTCGAGGGCGAACACGTGGCACGCGGCCGCCGTGGCGACCGGCATACCCGCGCGTACGGCCCCGGGCGCCGGGCCCGGGGCCGTACCGTCACATCGGGAGCAACCCGTACGGGGTCAGCCGAGGTCGCCGTCGGCGGTGCGCTCGGCCAGGCCCACCAGGGTGCGGACCCCGGAGCCGGTGCCGCCCTTGGGGGTGTAGCCGAACGGCGCGCTCTCGTGGAAGGCCGGACCGGCGATGTCCAGGTGCGCCCACGGGATGCCCTCGCCGACGAACTCCTGGAGGAACACACCGGCCGACAGGCCGCCGCCGGCCCGCTCGCCGACGTTCTTCAGGTCGGCGATGGGGGAGTCCAGGGTCTTGCGCAGCTCGGACGGCATCGGCATCGGCCAGGACGGCTCGCCGGCCTCCTCCGCGATCTCGTGGATGCTCGCCCGGAAGGCGTCGTCGTTGGCCACGATCCCGAAGGTGCGGTTGCCCAGCGCCAGGACCATGGCGCCGGTCAGCGTGGCGACGTCCACGATCGCGTCCGGCTGCTCCTCGGAGGCGCGGGTGAGCGCGTCGGCCATCACCAGCCGGCCCTCGGCGTCGGTGTTCAGCACCTCGACGGTCTTGCCGTTGTACATGGTCAGCACGTCGCCGGGGCGCAGCGCGGCGCCGGACGGCATGTTCTCGGCCAGCGCCAGCCAGCCGGTGACGTTGACCCGCAGGCCCAGCCGGGCGGCGGCCACGACCGCGGCGAACACCGCGGCGGCGCCGCTCATGTCGCACTTCATGGTCTCGTTGTGGCCGGCCGGCTTCAGGGAGATGCCGCCCGAGTCGTAGGTGATGCCCTTGCCGACGAACGCCAGGGTCTTTTCGGCCTTCGCGTGGGTGTAGCCGATCCGCACCAGGCGCGGCGGGTTCTCCGAGCCCTGGCCGACGCCCATCAGGCCGCCGTAGCCGCCCTTCTTCAGGGCCCGCTCGTCGAGCACCTCGACCTTGAGGCCGAACTCCTTCGCGGCGGCCTGGGCCTGCGCGGCGAAGGCCTTCGGGGTGAGGTCGTTGGAGGGGGTGTTGATCAGGTCGCGGGCGCGGTTGACCTCGGCGGCCAGCGTCTGGGCCCGCTCGACGGCGGCCTTGTGGGCCTTGTCGCGCGGCTTGCCGCCGAGGATCGCCACCTCGGCCGGCGGCGCCGACCTGCCGTCGGCCTTCTTGGCGCCGCGGGCGGCCTTCGCGTCGCCGTTGCCGCGGTACGCGGTGAAGGCGTACGCGCCGAGCAGCGCGCCCTCGCCGATCGCCGCGACGGCCTCGGCGTCCTCCGCGGGCAGCGCGAAGGCGGCCTTCTTGCTGCCGGCCAGGGCGCGGGCGGCGGAGCCCGCGGCGCGGCGCAGCGCCTCGGCGTCGTACGCCGCGTCCTCGGCCGGGGCCTCGCCCAGGCCGACCGCCAGCACGACCGCGGCCTTCAGACCGGAGGCGGCGGGCAGCTTGGTCACCTCGCCCTCGGCGCCGCTCGCGCCGAGGGTCTCCAGTACGGCGGCGAGCCTGCCGTCGAACGCCTTGTCCACGGCCTCGGCGCCGGGGGCCAGCACGGCGCCCTTGGCGCCCTTGGCCACGCCGACGACAACGGCGTCCGCACGCAGCGTCGCGGCGGAGGATGTGCTGAGGGTCAGTGCAGTCACGGTGATGAAGGTCCTGTTCCGTCCGGGAATCCGTTCGCGCCCAGGGCGCTGCTGCGGCCGAGCCTACGCTTGGGCCCGCCGCCCGTGACCGCTTGATGCGGTATCGGCCGTCCTGTCACATCTTCACCACCCGTATCGCCGGCCCCAACGCGCCTCACCTGCGGGGGAGTTGCCGGTTTCGCGGGGAACATGGCCGGTTCGGCGTGCCGGGTTCCGCCGTCAATTCCCGTGCGACGAATGAGACGTGCGTCACAGTCGTGGTGACTGTGGGATACACGGCCTCGAACCTTCGCATGATGTGCACGAGCCTGCCCGGTGTGCTTCCGGAAGCAGGGGGACTTCCGGGGGGAAGGGACTGCGCCCATGGGCAGCAACGGCAAGACGCCGATCAGACCGGCCAGGATTCTCACGGCGCTCGCCACGGCGTTCGTCACCGCTCTGCCGCTGGCGGTGATGAGCACCCCCGCCGCGCAGGCGGCACCGGCCGCCGCCGACGTGGTGCCCCGCATCGACCTGCGGGTGCTCGTGGTCACCGACGGCGGCGACACCACCGACGCCATCACCAGCGAACTGCGCAGCCAGGGCATCCCGTACACGACCGTCGACCTGACGGCCGCCGGGCGCCCGGTGATCGACGCGGCGTTCCTCAGCGACACCGTGGACGGCCGGCCGCGCGCCAAGTTCCAGGGCGTGGTGCTGCCGAACGACAACCCCTTCGGCAGCGCCTCCTCCCCGGAGCTGGCGGCCCTGAAGGCGTACGAGACCACGTACAAGATCCCGCAGGTGGACGCCTACACCTACGCGCGGCCCGACGTCGGCCTGCGCACGCCCGACGAGGGCGGGTACGCCGGGGTGCTGGACGGCTTCGCCAGCCGCACCACCGAAGCGGGCAAGGCCGGACCCTTCGGCTACCTCAAGGGCGCGGTGCCCTTCGAGGACGCGGACCCGAAGGTCTCCGAGTCGTACGGCTACATCGCCCAGCCGGTCGCGAACCCGCCCGCGGGCGCCACGTTCACGACGTACCTGGACGCGGCGGTGCCGGGCGGCTCCGCGCGCGGCTCACTGATCGGCGAGTACGCCCGCGACGGCCGCCGGGAGCTGGTCGTCACCTTCGCGCAGAATCGTTACCAGCAGCAGTTCCGCCTCCTCGCCCGGGGCATCGTGGACTGGCTGACGCAGGGCGTCCACCTGGGCCAGAGCCGCAACTACTTCTCCGTACAGGTCGACGACGTCTTCGCGCCGGACTCCCGCTGGGACACCAAGAACAACTGCACCCCCGGGGACTTCGACTGCCCGCCGGGCGTGCCGGACACCGCGCAGATCCGGATGACCGAGGCGGACGCCGCGTACGCCGCCCAGTGGCAGCGTGAGCGTGGCTACCAGCTCGACATGGTCTACAACGCGGGCTCCGGCGAGGAGTGGAAGGCGGAGCACGGCGGCGTGGACCGGCTGGCCGACCGGCTGCTGGCCGACAAGGCCGCCTACCGCTGGGTCAACCACACCTACACCCACCCCTTCCTCGGCTGTGTGCAGGA
This sequence comes from Streptomyces albofaciens JCM 4342, assembly GCF_008634025.1. Taxonomy (NCBI): domain Bacteria; kingdom Bacillati; phylum Actinomycetota; class Actinomycetes; order Kitasatosporales; family Streptomycetaceae; genus Streptomyces; species Streptomyces albofaciens. The sequence continues at coordinate 2,337,701 of NZ_PDCM01000001.1, forward strand.
CACCTCGACCGTGCCCTGGCGCTGCGCCAAGGACTGGTTCGGCGCGACCCGGTGGGTGAGCCGCAGCGAGATCACCGCGGAGATCGAGAAGAACCACGCCTGGGGTGTGGCCAAGGGCCTGGACGTGGACGCCTCGGAGCTGGTCACCGGCGAGCACTCCGGTCTGAAGTCGACGCCGCAGCAGCCGCAGGACAACCCCAACCTCGCCCCGGCGCTCACCGCCACCGGCGTCAAGTGGCTCGCCAGCGACAACTCGCGGGAATCCGCGCAGCGGCAGGCCGGCCCGGCGCTGACGGTGCCGCGCTACCCGATGAACGTGTTCTACAACGCGGCGACGGCGGCCGAGGAGACCGACGAGTACAACTGGATCTACACCAGCAAGGCCGACGGCGGCAGCGGGATCTGCGAGACCGACCCCAACTCCACCTGCCTGCCCGCGCCCTTGCCGACCTCCACCGGCTACGCCTCGTACATCGTCCCGCTGGAGGCGCGCACCGCTCTCGGGCATGCTCTGGCCAACGATCCGCGCCCGCACTACATCCACCAGTCGAACCTCGCCGAGGACCGGATCGCCTATCCGGTTCTGGACAAAGTTCTGGCCGACTATCGCGGCTTCTTCGCCGACGACACGCCGGTCGTCAACCAGCGCCACCGCGACATCGGGCGTGAGATGCAGCAGCGAGCGGCCTGGCAGAAGGCCCTGGACGCCGGTTCGGTGACGGCGTACAGAATTGGCGACACTGTCACCATCACGTCGCCGGCCGGGGTGGCGGCTGCGGCTACGATGCCCGACGGAACCAGAACACAACTCCCGAATGGGACCGCGGATTTCGGCACTCGCTATGCCGGACGGGTATCGGAGTGGGCCACAGCACAGTCGCCCGGAGCGGCCATCACGCTCAAGCTTCCGACGACCGCCTGACGCGTCCCCGGCACCGCCCGGCCCGCCTGCCGGGTCCGGCGGGCCGGGACCGGGCGGCCGGCCCGTCGTGTACCCGCACCGCCGTTGCCGCCGTCCCCGACCGAGCCCTGCCCGCCCGCCCGCAGCACCACCCCGTGACGGCGCACCACGGCCACGCGCCCACCCCCGCAGCGCAGCCCGCGCGCGGCCGTACCCGCAGCACCGCACCACCACGCACCCGAACCACCGCACCACCTCGCACCGACGACACCGCACAGCTCCCGTCGCACAGACTCATCGCGCCCGCACCGACGCACCGGTGCAGCAGGGCGCACCCGTCTTCAGGCACCGGTACGGACGCGCGGGTACGGACGCCTCCGCTCCGGTGCCCGGCGGGCGTGCCCGCACACCGGCACCGGTCCACAGCACCGGCGTGCCCGCGTACGTCCCCGCAGTCCGCGCCCGCACGCCGCACCAGGCCGGCACGGCCGCCGGCCGCACCACCGCGCCCGTACGGTGCCCGCAGCACCCGCGCCCGCGCGCCCCACACCGCTCCACCCAGCACCTATGTTCCCGGGGGGGATTTGCCATGAACGCAACCCTGTACGAGGTCGGCAGCCGAAGTCCGCAGCCGGACGACGCGCCACAGCCCGGCCAGCATGTCACCATGCTGACCGAGGGCACCTATCCGCACGTCCACGGTGGCGTCTCCACCTGGTGCGACCAGCTCGTACGGGGCATGCCCGAGGTCCGCTTCAACGTCATCGCGCTCACCGGCAGCGGCCGGGAACCGGTGACCTGGGACCTGCCCCCGAACGTCTACGCGCAGTCCTCGGTGCCGATGTGGGGCCCGCCGCCGGGCCGCCGCACCGCCGGGCTCCGGGGCCGCGAGCGCCGTCGCTTCGTCGACACCTACGAGCGCTTCCTGCTCTCCATGCTCGACCCGCAGTCCTGCACCGACTTCGGCACCGAGCTGTACGCCCTCGCCGCGCTCGCCCGCGAAGGGCGGCTCAGCGCCGCGCTGCGCACCGAGACCGCGCTGCGCTCCCTGATGTGGATCTGGACCCTGCCGCACGTCGCCACGCGCGCCGCCGAACCCACCGTCCACGACGCGCTGACCGCCACCGACCTGCTGGAACACGCGCTGCGCCCGCTGGCCGTACGGATACCGGAGGACAGCGTCGCGCACGCGGTCAGCAACGGGCTGGCCTGCCTGCCCGCGCTCGTGGCCAAGGAGTTCGACGAGGTGCCGTTCCTGCTCACCGAGCACGGCATCTACCTGCGGGAACGTTACCTCGGCTATCGCCGCGACGCCCAGCGCTGGCCCGTCAAGGCCCTGATGCTCGGCTTCTACCGGCAGCTGACGATCGAGAGCTATCGGGCCGCCGACCTGATCACCCCGTGCAACAAGTACAACACCCGCTGGGAGGAGCGCGGCGGCACCCCGCCCGAGAAGATACGGACCGTCTACAACGGCGTCGACGTGCAGCTCTTCCCGCACGCCGAACAGGAGCCGGACGAGCCGACGCTGAGCTGGGCCGGGCGCATCGACCCGATCAAGGACCTGGAGACCCTCATCCGCGCCTACGCGCTGTGCCGCGCCGAGGTCCCCAACCTGCGGCTGCGGCTGTTCGGCGGGGTGCCGGCCGGCGGCGAGGCGTACAAGACCCGGTGCGAGAAGCTGGCCGCCTCGCTCGGCGTGACCGACGGGCTCAGCTGGGAGGGGCGCATCGACGACGTGGCCCGCGCCTACGCCGCCGGCAGCATCGTCATGCTCTCCAGCATCTCCGAGGGCTTCCCGTTCAGCCTGATAGAGGCCATGTCCTGCGGCCGTTCGACGGTGTCGACCGATGTCGGCGGGGTGCGCGAGGCGGTGGGCGACACCGGGCTCGTGGTCCCGCCCCGGGAACCGGAGGCGATGGCCAAGGCCACCCTCGAACTCCTCAAGGGCGGCTGGGAGAAGCGCGCCGAACTCGGCAGCCGGGCCCGGCAGCGGGTGATCGACCAGTTCACGCTGCGCCGCTCGGTCGACGGCTTCCGCACCATCTACCGGGAACTCGACGGCGCCGACCGGCAGGCGCAGGAGGCGCCGGAATCCCGGGAGGAGTGGACCCTCCAGCTGCGCGGCCCGTGGCGCGCCCCGCTCGCCGCTGACGGGGGCGGCTGGTGAGCGGTCCGCTGTGGCTCGTACCGGGGGAGGGCAAGGACCGTACGGACGACCTGCCGGACGTGCCCCGTCCGCAGCGACCGCACTGGGCCGCGCCCGACCCGGTCGACGAACTCGCCGGCCGCATGGGCGATCTGATCGCCGCCGCCGTCCACCCCGACGAGATCGCCGCGATCATCGAGTCCGACGGCATGAGCGACGACCAGATCAAGCTCACCTACGGGCGCGAGAACTCCTTCGCCCTCGCCGAGGAACTGTACGAGCGCGTTCCGCGCCGCTACCCGGAACCGGACCGCGCGCTCACCGACCCCTGGCGGGTCAGCCTGCTCGGCTGCCTGCTGCGCGCCCTGGTCTTCGCCCTGCCCGGCCTCGCCTACGTCGTCGGCTCCCACCTGCTGTCCGGGCCGCCGGACTCCCGCGGGCTGCCCGCCGGCACCCTTCCGCTGCTGGCGGGCGCCCTGGCCGGCTGGGTGTGGAACCAGGCGCTCGCCCACCGCGCGTACTCCTGGCTGGGGCTGGGCGAACGGTGGCCCGCCGCCCGCTCGCTGGCCGTCGGCGCGCCGCTGGGCGCGCTGTTCGGGGCGGGCGTCGCCTGGGCGGTCGGTGCCGCCGACGCGGACGCCCCCGGCGCGGTGGCCTTCGCCGCCGGCCAGGCGGTCTACCTCGGCGCCGCGACCACCCTGCTCGTCTTCGGCCGGGAGCGGTGGCTGCTGTGCGCGCTGGCCCCGGTCGGACTCGGCGCCGCGCTGATGGCGGTGTACGTACCGCCCGACGCCGTACGGGAAGGGCTGCTCGTGCTGTCGCTCGGCGCCGCCCTCGCGCTGGCCGCCGTCACCGTGTGGCGCTGCCGCCGCGAGCCCCGGCACGACGGGCCCGCGCCGCGCGCGGTGGCCTCCGTGCCGTACGGGCTGTTCGGTCTGGCCATCGGCGTCCTGGTGCTGCACACGGCGCTCGGCGACGTCCTGCGGTACGGGGCGCACGCCGAGGTCGCGGCGCCCGCGGCGGTGGCCCTCACGCTCAGCATGGGCCCGGCCGAATGGCTGCTGTACCGCTACCGCAGCCGGGCCGTGGCCGGGCTGCGCGCCAGTACCACCTTCGCCGCGTTCTGGCGCGCCACCTCCGGCGCGCTGGCCCGCTGCCTGGCCTGCTACCTCGTGGTGCTCGCGCTGCTCGGCGGCGTCGGGAGCCTGGTGTGGCGGCAGGGGCCGCCGATGGACTGGGCGCACGCGCTGGGGCTGCTGTGCCTGGGCACGGTGCTGTGGACCGCGCTGCTCCTCCAGGCGTTCGGGGCGGTGCCGGTCGCGGCGGCGGTGTGCGGCCTGGCCGCGATCGCGCAAACGGTCCTCCTGCTGGCCGGCCCGCTGTCCCCGGCCGTGGCCCAGCTGATCGTCTGCGGGGCGGCCGCGCTCGTTCTGGGCGGGCTGGTCTCGGTGCTGCTGGGGCGGGCCACGGCGCATCGCTGAGGGGGCGGCGGCCGGTCGACGCTCGTACGCCTGCACGTCAGGTCCAGTGCCGGTTCCCCCGTACGCCTGCACGTCAGGTCGGTGCCGGGTCCCCGCACCGTGGCCCGACGGGCGGGCGTCCCCGGTCCGGGCCCCGCTCTTGGCCGGTAACCGGGGTACCCGGTCCGCGTGCCGTGGCCGGTACTCGTATCCTCAGCATCTCGTCCCGTTCCCGACAGGAGCCCACGAACCATGACCCGGCCGTCCTCGCGACAGCCCCGTCCGGCCTCCCGGCAGCTGCTGGTCCCCCTCTACGAGCACCCGGCCGAACGCCCGGACGCCTGGCGGCGGCTGATCGCGGCGGCGCCCGACCTCTACGGCGTGGTGCTCAACCCGGCCAGCGGCCCCGGCACCGCACCCGACCCGCACTTCGCCGAGGTCGCCGGGCGGTTACGGGAGGCGGGCGTACGCGTCCTCGGCTACACGGACACCGACTACGGGCGCCGCCCGCACGCGGCCGTCGCTCAGGACCTGTTGCGGCACCGCGACTGGTACGGCGCCGACGGCGCGTTCTTCGACCAGGCCGCCGCCGACGCCGGTCTCCTCGCCCACTACAGCCGTCTGACGGTCGCCGCGCGCGCCGCCGGGGCCGGCACCGTCGTCCTCAACCACGGCCTCCACCCGCACCCCCGCTATCTCGACTTCGCCGACCTCCTGGTCACCTTCGAGAACAGCTGGGCGGCGTACGAGAACGCCGAGATCCCGGAGTGGACCGCCCACCACCCGCCCGAACGGTTCTGCCACCTCATCCACGGCCTCCCCGAGACCTGCGCGGAGGCCGCCGCCGAGCTGGCCCGGCAGCGCGGGGCCGCCGTGCACTGCGCCGTCCCCGGCACCGCGCCGCACCCCTGGGACGCCCTTCCCCCCTTCCTGGAGATCCCCCGATGACGTCCCCGCGCCTCCGCAAGAGACTGCTCCTCCTCTTCGGCCCGCTCCTGCTGGTCGCCACCGCCTGCTCCCAGATACCGTCCGGCCCGGACGGCAAGCCCAGTCACAGCGCGAGCCCCGGGGGCGGTACTCCGAGCAGCCCCGGCGGCGGTACGGGCAAGCCCCGACCCGTCTGGCACCCCGAACCCGGCATCGCCTGGCAGTGGCAGCTCACCGGCAAGCTCGACCTGTCCGTCGACGCGCCCGTCTACGACATCGACGGCTTCAAGAACGACGCCTCCACCGTCGCCGACCTCCACAAGCGCGGCCGCAAGGCCATCTGCTACATCAGCGTCGGCGCCCACGAGGACTTCCGCCCGGACGCCCGTCGGTTCCCCAAGGACGTCATCGGCGAGGAGAACGGCTGGGAGGGCGAGCGCTGGCTCGACATCCGCCGCCTGGACGTGCTGCGCCCGCTGATGGCGAAGCGCTTCGACATGTGCCGCGACAAGGGCTTCGACGCGGTCGAACCGGACAACGTGGACGGCTACAAGAACGACACCGGCTTCGACCTGACGGCCGACGACCAGCTCGCCTTCAACCGCATGATCGCCAAGCTGGCCCACGACCGCGGCCTGTCCGTCGGCCTCAAGAACGACCTCGACCAGATCCCCCAGCTCGTCGGCGACTTCGACTTCGCCGTCAACGAACAGTGCGCCCAGTACGACGAGTGCGCCAAGATGACCCCCTTCATCAAGGCCGACAAGGCCGTCTTCCACGTCGAATACGAACTCCAGGCCTCCCGCTTCTGCCGCAACTCCAAGAGCCTGGGGCTGAGCTCCATGCAGAAGCGTCTGCACTTGGATGCTTGGCGGGAGACCTGCTGAGACCGGGGGAGGAGCGCGGGCGGCTCACCCCACCGCCGACACCACCACCGCAACCACCCCCGTCACCTCCGCGATCGCGCCGAAGACGTCGCCGGTGATGCCGCCGAAGCGGTGGCGGCAGCGGCGCAGGGTGGCTTCTCCCGCGGCTAGGGCGAGGAGGACGGCGAGGGCTGCGTGGAGGGCTCCGTACATGTCCTGGAGGGCGCCGGTGGCCGCGGCGAGAGCGGTCACCGCCGCTCCCGCCGTCACCGCCCAGCGCAGCGGTACGGTGCCGGCCACCGCCGCCCCCAGGCCCTCGGGGCGGGCCGCCGGGACGCCGGTGCGGGCGGTGAGGGTGAGGGCGCAGCGGGCGGTGACGGCGGCGAGGGTGGCGGCTGCCGCGCCGTGGGTCCAGCTCTGTTCGTAGAGGCGGGACAGGGCGGCCACCTGTGCGAGCAGGGTGAACAGCAGCGTGATGACGCCGAACGGGCCGATGTCGGACTGCTTCATGATGCGCAGCGCGTCCTCGGCGGGCTTGCCGCTGCCCAGGCCGTCGGCGGTGTCGGCGAGTCCGTCCAGGTGCAGGCCGCGGGTGAGGGCGGCGGGGACGGCGGCCGTGGCGACGGCGGCGAGGAGGGGGCCGCTGCCGAGGAGGAGGAGAAGGGCGCCGAGGGCTGCCGAGGCCAGGCCGATCACGAGGCCCGCCACCGGCGCGCACAGCATGCCGCCGCGCGCCGCCGCCCGGTCCCAGCGGCGCAGCCGTACCGGCAGCACGGTCAGCGTGCCGAAGGCGAAACGCATGGCGTCCCCGAGGGTGGGGGAAGGCGGGGGGCCGGAGGAGGCGGCGGCGTCGTTCACCGCGGCAGGCTAACCCGGCTGTCGCGGACCGTACGGCGTAAATTGCCCCTATACGCGACAAATGGGGAGTGCGTGGCATGGGTCACTGGTGGTTCCGCAACATCATCGAGCCGGGGAAGCTGCCCCTGCTGCTGGCCCTCGTCTCCTTCGTGCTGACCTTCGCCGTGACCCGGATGATCACCCGGCTGATCCGGGCCGGGAAGGGCCCCTTCCGGAACATCTCGCCGGGGGGCCTGCACATCCACCATGTCGTGCCCGGTGTGGTGCTGATGGTCGTCGGCGGCTTCACCGCGCTGGCCGGCGGGCGCCACGGGTACGGGTCGGGGATCGCGGCGGTGCTGTTCGGGATGGGCGTCGGGCTGGTGCTGGACGAGTTCGCGCTGATCCTGCACCTGGACGACGTGTACTGGAGCGAGCAGGGCACCAAGAGCGTGGAGATCGTGATCGTCACCTTCGCGCTGGTGGCGCTGATCCTGGGAGGCGCGCTGCCGTTCGGGGTGAACGAACTGGACCCGGACGAGTTCCACAACCGCTTCCGGGTGGTGCGGACCGTGGGGATCAATTTCCTGTGCGCGCTGGTCGCCCTCTTCAAGGGCAAGGGGCGGATGGCGGTGATCGGGGTGTTCGTACCGTTCGTCGCGCTGTTCGGGGCCGTCCGGCTGGCGCGGCCGAACTCCCCCTGGGCGAAACGGTTCTACCGGCGGCGCCCCAAGGCCCGCGCCAAGGCGAAGGTGCGCGCCTTCCGGCACGACCGGCGCTGGAGCGGGCTGCGCCGCCGGGTCAACCACGTCATCGGTGGGGCACCGAACTCCTGAAGGTGCCGGATGCCCCTGAAGGTGCCGGATGCCCCTGAAGGTGCCGGCTGCCCCTGAGGGTGCCGGGACGTTTCTGCCGGTACCGGGAACCTGTCGGGCACCGTTCAGACGCCGGCCCTGGCCCGCTGCTCCCCGCGCGGCTTGCGCCGGTGCAGCACCTCCCACACCCCGCACAGCACCAGCAGCACCACGACGGCGGCGATGTGCTCCCGGCCCGCCAGGTTGTTCTTGATGAAGACGACCTCGTAGACCATCGACAGCACCACCAGCGCGCAGGTGAACCACGCGCGGTAGACCCAGCACACGAAGATGCCGAGGCCCACCACGGCCGCCGAGGGGCCGGTGTCGTGGACGAACGCGTCGGTCGGCGGGAGGCCGATGGGGTTGTCGGGGCCGAGCCAGATGCCGATGCGCGCGTACATCGTCCCGGCCAGCGTGGCCGCGTACGCGATCAGCAGCGTCCGGGCCCGGCCCAGGCAGATCTCGCAGACGCCGAAGACGAGCAGGATCTGCGCCAGCGCGCCCCACACCGGCAGGTCCAGGGCGGGCACGAACAGCGACAGCGGCGTGCGCAGCAGCGCCAACCACAGGTGCTCGTCGGCCTGGACGGAGCCGATGTTCTGGACGAACTGGTAGCCCCAGGACTGGTTCTGGACGATCTGGAAGAGGGAGGTGAGCAGGACGGCGGCGACGGTCATCGGGATCGCCGCCAGTTTCCTGGCGCGCAGGCCGGACCACAGGGTCCGGAACAGCAGGCCCCACTCGGCACGCACGGCGCGGCGCAGGACCGGCTCGCTCATCTCTTGGTCTCCAGGTGTTTACGGTTGAGCCACTTCGGCAGGCCGGGTGCTTCGAGGAAGCCCTCGGCGCGGGCGCTCGCGATGCCGATGCGCAGCAGGTCGGTGCTCTTTTCGAAGAGCATGTACCGGGGCTCCCAGATGGGCCGGTATTTCGCGTTCGCGCGATAGAGCGATTCGATCTGCCACCACCGGGAGAAGAAGCTGAGCAGCGAGCGCCACAGGCGCAGCACCGGGCCCGCGCCGAGCCGCGCGCCGCGTTCGAAGACGGACCGGAACATCGCGAAGTTCAGCGAGACCTGAGTGATCTCCACCTCTTTCGCGCGCTGGATCAGCTCCAGGACCATGAACTCCATCAGCCCGTTGTCGGAGTCGCGGTCCCGCCGCATCAGGTCGAGGGACAGGCCCTTCTCACCCCACGGCACGAAGCTGAGCAGCGCCCGCAGCTCGCCGTCCGCGTCGGTGCATTCGAGCATCACGCAGCGCCCGTCGGCGGGGTCGCCCAGCCGGCCCAGCGCCATGGAGAAGCCGCGCTCGGTCTCGCCGTCGCGCCAGTCGTCGGCCAGCTTCAGCAGCCGGTCCATCTCCGGCTCGGGGATGTCCGCGTGGCGGCGGATGCGGACCGTGTAGCCGGCCCGCTTGACGCGGTTGTAGGCCTGCCGGACGGTGCGCATCGCACGCCCCTCCAGCGTGAACTCCTCGGTGTCCACGATCGCCTCGTCGCCCAGCTCCAGCGCGTCCAGGCCGTGCCGGGCGTAGATCGTGCCGCCCTCCTCGCTCGCGCCCATCACGGCCGGTGCCCAGCCGTGCGAGCGGGCCTCGGCGAGCCACCGGTCGATGGCGCCGGGCCACGCCTCCGGGTCGCCGATCGGGTCGGCGGAGGCCAGCGAGACCCCGCCGACGACGCGGTAGGTGACGGCGGCCTTGCCGCTGGGGGACCAGATGACGCTCTTGTCGCGGCGCAGCGCGAAGTAGCCCAGCGAGTCCCGGTCGCCCTGCCGCGCCAGCAGGTCGCGCAGCTTCTCCTCGTCCTCGACGGTGATCGGGTCGGTGCTGCGTACGGAACGGAAGGCCGCCCACAGCACGAGCAGCAGCAGGACCGTGCTCATCACGTTGATGACGACGTTGACCCAGTTGGGCGTGGCGATGCCGGGGAAGCGGGAGTCGTCGGCGACGATGGAGACCAGCCGCATGGTGCCGTAGCGCCAGCGGTCCACGAACGTCGAGTGGTGGCCGTTCCCGGCGGTGTTGGCGACGGTGACGAGGCACGCCGCGAGCAGCGAGGTGACCAGCAGGCCGCCGAGCGCGACGGCCGCGGCCAGCCTGGGGTTGGAGCGGTCGCCCTTGGCGTAGAACTCCTTGCGGCCCACCAGCAGCGAGACGACGAACAGCAGCGTCACCACGAGGGAGAACCAGTTCTGCCCGTGCCGGCGGAACTCCGGCGCCGCCGCCATCGCCAGCGCGAACAGCGCCAGGAGCAGCCCCGACAGGACGAGGTTCAGTATCCAGGCGGCGCGTTTGCGGCGGCGCATCGTGACCGCGAAGAACAGCGAGAAGACGCCGGAGGCGAAGCCCGCGGTCAGCAGGTAGGGAGTGAAGAACTCGTCGACGTTGTGCCGGCGGATGTCGTTGCCGAACGACACCCACACGGCACTGAGGACATTGATGAAGGTGACGGCGCGCAGGTACCAGACGGCGTACGCGGCGCCGCGTCGTGACCACCGACCGCGGGTGCGGTCCTCATCCGGGCTCAAACGGACTTCTCCCATGAAACTCGATCATATGGGGCGCCGTTGACGCCCGGACCCGCTGGAGTCCGGCCGCTCCACAGGCGCGCGGGCCGTTGCCGGCCGGCGCTTCAGTGGCGTACGGGCAGGTCTGCCGCCAGGGCCGCGGCCGCCTGCACCAGTGGCAGGGCGAGCAGCGCCCCTGTCCCCTCACCAGCAGTGACGCCGTGATCGAGCAAAGGGTTGAGCGCGATCCGATCGAGCGCCTTCGCCTGCGCCGGCTCCCCGCTGACCTGCCCGGCCAGCCACCAGTCCGGCGCCCGGAACGCCACCCGCTGCGCCACCAGCGCGCAGGCCGCCGAGACCACCCCGTCCAGGATCACCGGGGTGCGCCGGACCGCGCTCTGCAGCAGGAAACCGGTGATCGCGGCCAGATCGGCGCCGCCGGTGGCGGCCAGCAGCTCCAGCTGGTCGCCGAGGACCGGCCGGGCCCGGCGCAGCGCGTCGCGGATCGCCGCGCACTTGCGCATCCAGGCCAGGTCGTCGATGCCCGCGCCACCGCGCCCGGTGACCACCGACGCGTCGGTGCCGCACAGCGCGGCGATCAGCGTGCTCGCCGCGGTGGTGCCGCCCACGCTCAGATCGCCGAGCGCGACCAGGTCCGTACCGGCGTCCGCCTCCTCGTCGGCGACCGCCATGCCCGCCCGGAACGCCCGCTCCGCCTCCTCGGCCGTCAGCGCGTTCTCGGTGTCGATACGGCCCGAACCGCGCCGCACCCGGTGCCGGGTGACCTCCTCCGGCAGCTCCGCCGGGTCGCAGTCCACGGCCACGTCCACGACGCGCACCGGCACCCCGGCCCGGCGCGCCAGGACCGCCGCCGGACTCGACCCGTCCAGCACGTCCCGTACCAGGTCCTTGGCGCTCCCGGCCGGACGGCCCGACACGTCCAGCGAGGCCACGCCGTGATCACCGGCGAACAGCACCGCACGCGGCCGTTCGACGGGCCGCACCGGCACCTGCTGCTGCGCGGCGGCCAGCCACTCGCCGATCTCGTCCAGCCGGCCCAGGGCTCCCGGCCGCACCGCCAGCCGCGCCCGGCGCTCCTCGGCGTCACGGCGCGCGCCGCCGTCGGGGCGCTCGATCAGGTGGGCGAAGTCATCGAGGTTCAGGGCGCTCATTCGGCGCAGATTACCGGGAACGGTGCCCGGCGGGCCGCTCCGGGTCGGCCGGGGCGCCGCCCGGGCCGGGGCCCGCGGCGGTCCGGCGGGCGCCGAAGCGGATCTCGGTGACCGTACGGGCGGGCGTGTGCAGCAGCGGTACGTGCCGCCGCCACCGCGCGAGGCGCCCGGCGAGCGGCCCGCGGCCGGGCGGCGGCACCTCGCGGACGGCGACCACGTTCGGATGCGCGCTCGTGATCCTCGGGAGGTCGGCGGCGTTCAGGCCCCAGCGCAGCGGCGGCGGGCCCGGGGCCGCCGGGGCAGCCGCGCCCGCGGCCGTACGGGCGTCCGTACGCCGCGGGTCCCGGCCCACGCACCAGCGCGGCACCGTGTCGAAGACCAGCGCGCCGCCGGGGAACCGCTCCGCGCACGCCGCGAACAGCGCGCGGACCTCGGGCGGCCGCAGGAACGCCAGCAGGCCCCGCACGGTCACCACCACCCCGCGCTCCGGCGCCCGGACCGCGTCCAGCCAGCCGGGGCCGGTCACCGGGCAGGCGAGCGTCCGCCGCCGGGGCCCGTCCGGCAGCAGCATCCGGCGGACCGCCGCCGTCTCCGGCGACTCCACGGTCAGCCAGTGCAGCCGCCCGTTGTCCAGCCGCCAGAACGCGGTGCCCAGGCCCTCGCCGAGCGCGACGACCGTGGCGCGCGGGTGCTGCCGTACGTACGCGCGCACCGCGGCGTCGAAGCGGCGCGACGCGCCGGTCACCGGGTCGCGGGCGGGGCCGCGGAAGGGGGCGGCGCCCGGGCCGGCCGGCGTGCCATCCGTATCGGTCACAGGGCCAAGACCACCCGGCGGCGCGGGCGCGGGCAAGAGGACACGGGCGCCGCGCGGGCCGTGTCATCCGCGCAGCGCAAGCGCCTGCCCGGCGACGACCAGCAGGACGTGTTCGCACTCGGCGCCGAACAGCGCGTTCAGCCGCCCCAGTTCGTCGCGGAACCGGCGGCCGGACGCGGTGGCCGGGACCACCCCCGAGCCGACCTCGTTGCTCACCGCCACCACCGGCCGCCGGGCACCGCGCACCGCCGCGACCAGCTCGTCCACCCGCGCGCGCAGCTCCCGCTCGCCGCCCGCCGCCCACTTCCCGTCGTCCCACGCGCCCACCTCGTCCATGGCGTGCGTCAGCCACAGGGCGAGGCAGTCGATGAGCAGCGGCGAGTCGTCCGGCGCGGCCGGTGCGGCGGCGCCACACGGCCGGTCCTCGTGCCGGACGCCGCCTTCCAGGAGCGGCAGCAGATCGCAGGTCTCCGTCGTACGCCAGGACGCCGGGCGGCGCTCCCGGTGGGCCGAGACCCGCGCGGCCCACTCGGCGTCCCCGTCCCGGGTGCCGCCGGTGGCGACGTACAGGACGTCCGGGAAGGCGGCCAGCCGCCGCTCCGCCTCCGCCGACTTGCCGCTGCGCGCGCCGCCCAGCACCAGCGTGCGGCGCGGCAGATCCGGCACCGCGTGATACTCGCCGACCAGCAGCGACGTACCGTCCGGCACGGTACGCGCGCCCGCGGCGGCCAGCCGGCGGTGCAGCTCCGGGCCGGGCGGCACCTCGTGGTCCAGGTGGACGCCCAGCACGTCGGTCGCCGCGTCCACGGCCCCGCTCGCCCGCAGCCGCGCCAGCGCGTCCGGCCGCCCCAGCACGTCCAGCAGCACCATGTCGTACGGGCCGGAGCCGCGCCCGTGCCCCTCGCCCTCGGCCAGCCCGGCCGGCGCGGCCCCGGGCGGCAGGTACAGCAGCCGCTCGCCCTCGGGCCCGCCGACCTCGTAACCGGTGCCCGGCACGTCCACCGCGACGGCCCGCACCCGGTGCCCGTCCAGCAGCGCCAGCTCCCGGCCGTCCGCGACCCGGCCCGGCTGCGGCAGCCCGGCGGGCACCTCCATCGCGGGCCCGTCGTGCGGGTGCGAGAGCAGCACCTGCCGTACGGCGGTCAGCGAGTGCCCGGCGCGGGCGGCGGCGAACGCCGGCCCCGGGGTCAGGTCCAGGAGCAGCGCCCCGTCGATGAGCAGCGCGGTGGCCGCCCGCGCCTCGTCGCCGACGGCGGTGGCGCAGGCGGCACAGGGGCAGCCGGGGCGCGGCAGCCCCCGGGGGGCTCCGGTGCCGAGGAGAGTCAGTTCCACGCGCCGATTTTCTCCCGTCCGCGCCGACCGGGCGCGCGGGGGCCGGTCTCGACACGGCCGTTAGGCTGCGGAACAGCACGTGCGCGGGACGTACACCGCGCGTCGGCGGGGCATACGCCGGGCGTACGGCGCTTGTACCGGGCGCCGGCGCGCCACGGGGTGGTACGGGACCGCGGCGCGCCGGTACGCGACGAGCAGGCACTCGGTGGACCAGGAGGCGGACATGGTGTGGACGTGGCGGTTCGAGAAGGCCGACGGTACGGAGGTGGAGCCCGCGGTGCAGCCGGAGGACTTCACGACCCAGGGGGACGCGGAGTCCTGGATCGGCGAGGTGTGGAAGGACCTTCTCGACGGGGGCGCCGACCAGGTGACGCTCTTCGAGGACGGCGCCGAGATCTACGGGATGAGCCTGCACGCCGAGGCGGCGGGGTGACCTGCTGACCGGCGCTTCCGGCACGGGCCGGTAGCCGAGCCGGGGCGGCCGGGCCATGACGCGCCGGTGCGCCCCGGACCCGGCCGGGCCCGCCACGGTACCGGCCGGGCACCGGCCCGGCCGGTACCCGCCGGCCCCGACCTGCTCAGATCGTCCCGAGGGTGACCCGCACCGGCTTCCGCGCCCCGTCCCGGTCGACCGTCACCTCCACCTTGTCGCCGGGCTTGTGGCCCGCCAGCGCCTCCGTCAGCTCCTGCATCGTGCCGATGTCCGTCCCGTCGAACTTCACGATGACGTCGCCCGCCTCGATGCCCGCCTGATCCGCCGGGCCGCCCTTCTTGACGCTCGCGACGCTCACCCCGGCGCCCTCGAAGTCCGGGCCGACGATGGTGCGGGCCGTGATGCCCAGCGCCGCCCGGCCCGAGTTGGTGACCTTGCCGTCCTTGATGATCTGGTCGGCGATGTTGCGGACGGTGGAGGCCGGGATGGCGAAGCCGATGCCGGGGGCCGCGCCCTCGCCCATCTGCGGGTCGGTGGCGGCCAGCGTGGGGATGCCGATGACCTGGTCGGAGAGGTTGACCAGGGCGCCGCCGCTGTTACCGGGGTTGATGGCGGCGGAGGTCTGCACCATGTTGGCGAGGGTGGCGCCCGTACCGCCGCCGCTGCTGGGCTCGCTGACGGTGCGCCCGGTCGCCGAGACGATGCCCTGGGTGACGCTGCCGGACAGCCCCAGCGGGCTGCCCATGGCGAGCACGATCTGCCCGATCTCCACCTTGGCGGAGTCGCCGAAGGTGGCCGGCTTCAGATCGCCCGGCGCCTTTTCGATCTTGATGACGGCGAGGTCCTGCTCCGGGTAGGAGGCGACCAGCGAGGCGTTCAGCGAGCGGCTGCCCCGGGCCGTGGTGACCTTGAACGTCTTCTCCTGGCCGACCACGTGGGCGTTGGTGACGACGTGCCCGCGCGCGTCGTAGACCACCCCCGAGCCCAGCCCCTCCCCGGTGGTGATCTGGACGACCGACGGCAGCACGTCCTTGACCACCTTCTGGTAGGCATTCTGGAGGTCGGTGCTGACGCTGGGGGCCGCCGCCTTCGCGGGGGAGGTGCCGGGGGCCGACGAGGGGGACCGGTCGGCGGGGTCGGGGGAGCCCGAACCGGAGCAGCCGGCGATCAGTGCGGTCGCGCACAGGGCGGCCGCCGCGGCGACCGCCGCCCTGCGCGGGGAAGTCGGTGAAGGCGTCATGTCTGGAGTGTCCCGTCAGGACGCGTGGTTCGCCCGGTCATCCGGCGCCGTGGCGAGAAACTGCGTCGCCGCCAGCTCCCCGTACAGCGGATCGCTCGCCACCAGCTCCGCGTGTGTACCGACCGCGCGCACCCGTCCCGCCTCCATCACCACGATCCGGTCCGCGAGCGTGACCGTGGACAGCCGGTGCGCCACCACGAGCACCGTGGTCGTACGGGCGGCCTCCGCGACGGTGTCCCGCAGCGCCAGCTCGTTGACCGCGTCCAGCTGCGAGGTCGCCTCGTCCAGGAGCAGCAGCCGCGGCTCGCGCAGCAGCGCCCGCGCGATCGCCACCCGCTGCCGCTCGCCGCCCGACAGCTTGCTGCCGCGGTGGCCCACCGGCGTCTCCAGGCCCTCCGGCAGCCGCTCGACCAGGCCGTCCAGCCGGGTCCGCGTCAGGACGCGGGCCAGCTGGTCATCGGTGGCGCCGGGCGCCGCGAACAGCAGGTTCTCGCGCAGCGTGCCGGCCAGTACGGGCGCGTCCTGCTCGACGTAGCCGATCTGGGCGCGCAGCCGGTCCAGCGGCCAGTCCCGTACGTCCGTGCCGTCGACCAGCACCCGGCCGCCGTCCGCCTCGTAGAACCGCTCCACCAGCCCGAAGACGGTGGACTTGCCGGCGCCGGACGGGCCGACGAACGCCGTCATGCCGCCGCCGGGCACCACGAAGTCCACGCCGTGGTGGACGGGCGGCAGGTCCGGGCGGTAGCGGAAGGTGACCCCTTCGAAGGCGACGCTCGCGGGCTTGGTGGGGGCGCCGGCGCCCGCTTCTTCCGAAGGCTCCGTCTCCAGGGGCTCCGTCTCCAGGCTCTCCGCCTCCGCCATCCGGGCGATCGCGGCCGACCCCACCTGGTAGGCGGACGCCGCCTCCACCAGCCGGGATATCGGGTCGATCAAGTAGAAGAGATACAGCAGGAACGCGACCAGGGTGGCGATGTCGGTGGCCCCCGAGGCCACCCGCGCCCCGCCGACGCCCAGCACCGCCAGGAAGGAGACCTGCACCGCGAGCCCCACCGAGGACATCGCGAGCGACTGCCACTTCGCGGCCCGTATGCCACTGCGCCACGCCTCGCGCGCCGCCGCCTCGATGGCCGCCTCCTCCCGCCGCTCCGCGCCGGACGCCTTGACCGTACGGAACGCGCCGAACGTCCGCTCCAGGGCCGTGGAGATCGCCCCCACGGCCTCCTGCGCCCGCTTCGTCGCCTTGGAGATCCGCGGCATGACCAGCCCCATGGAGCTGCCGATCAGCACGATCACGGCGACCGTCACCCCGAGCAGCACCGGCTCCAGCAGGGCCATGAACACGATCGCGCCGACCAGGGTGGCGAGGCCGGTCCCGGCGGAGACCAGCGACTGGGTGGTGATCGCGCGCAGCAGCGTGGTGTCCGCGGTGACCCGCGACATCAGGTCACCGGGCTTGCTGCGGTCCACCGCGGGCATCCGCAGCCGCAGCAGCCGGGCGACGAGCTGACGCCGGGCGGCGAGCAC
This sequence comes from Streptomyces albofaciens JCM 4342, assembly GCF_008634025.1. Taxonomy (NCBI): domain Bacteria; kingdom Bacillati; phylum Actinomycetota; class Actinomycetes; order Kitasatosporales; family Streptomycetaceae; genus Streptomyces; species Streptomyces albofaciens. The sequence goes on from NZ_PDCM01000001.1 coordinate 2,354,722, forward strand.
CACGGACTCCGCGGTGCGTTCCAGGACGTAGGCGCCGACCGATTCCGCCACGGCGCCCGCCACCACCAGCGCGGTCAGCAGCACCAGCAGCATGGTGATCGACTCGTGTACGCCCAGGCGCTCGACCAGCGCCTTGGCGGCCAGCGGCTGGACGAGGCCGGCGGCCGAGCCGGCCAGGGTCAGCAGCCCGCCCAGGGCGATGACGGCGCGGTGCGGCCGGATGTGGCCGTACAGCACCCGCCAGGTCTTCCGGACGGGCAGGGAGGGCTGCGGGTGTTCCGCGTCGGCGGTGGCCGAGGCGGTTCTCGGGGTCTCGGTGCTCACGAAGAACAGGACGCGGGAGCGGGGCGATTACCTGTCTTTTACCCGTAGGGGATTTCACGCGTCAGGGTTGCGGTGCAGGCCCTCGCGGGGGCGGGACGCATCTACAAGAGCGAGGCGTAGTCACGGGGACAGGGGCGTGCGCGCCCGCGCGCCCCTCCTGGTGCGCCCCTGGTGTGCGCCCGCTGCGCCCCCGGTGCGCACCCGCACTCCTACCGCCCCTCGCTCCCCGCTCCGCCCCGTACGCCGCACAGGTGCAGCAGCGCCGCCACCGCGCGGTACGGATCGGTGCGCCCGGCCCGCTCCTCCGCGGCCAGCAGCCGTTCCAGCTCGCCGTCGGCGGGCAGCGGCGCGTCGTCCGCCGCGGTGTCGGTGAAGATCCGTACGCCGTACCAGGTCTCCAGCGGCGCGCCGATCCCGTCGAGCGTGGCGGTCAGCGCCGCCAGGCGGTCGGCGCGGGCCTTCAGGCCGAGGCGGTTGACGTACTCGGACGACTCGAAGGCCGCCAGCGCGCCGTCCCAGTCACCGGACAGCCCCGGCCGCATCGCGAGCGCGTCGGCGTTGCGCACCACCAGGGACAGCAGGCCACCGGGCGCCAGGACGCGGGCCAGCCCGGCCAGCATCGGGTCCGGCTCGGCCACGTACATCAGCACGCCGTGGCACAGCACCACGTCGAAGGCGCCGGGGAGGAAGTGCACGCCGGTCTCCCGGCCGTCGCCCTCGATGAGCTGCACGCGCTCCTGGATGCCGGCCGGTTCCTCCGCGAGGGCCGCGCGGGCGGCCGCCAGCATCGCGGGGTCGGCCTCCAGGCCGGTGACCTTGTGGCCGGCGCGGGCCAGCCGGAGCGCCTGGGTGCCCTGGCCGGTGCCCACGTCGAGCACCCGCAGCCGCTGTCCCACCGGGAAGCGCGCCGAGATCTGCTCCTCCAGCTGGCGGGCCACCAGCTCCTGGCGGACCGTGTTGCGCAGTCCGTCCAGCCCGCCCAGCCACCGTCCGGCGCCGGGCGAGAAGCCCGAAGGGGTCGCGTTCAGGGCCGCTCTCCGCGCTTGACCTGCGGCTTCGGGAGGCGCAGCCGGCGCATCTGGAGGGTGCGCATCAGGGCGTACGGCTTGACGCCCCTCAGGTTCTCGTTCGGGAAGCGCTGCTTGAGGCGCTTGCCCAGCGAGAACCACAGCACGAACGAGTCGATCACGATCAGCACGATGATGAACAGCCACAGCAGCAGCGCGATGTTCTGGATCCCCGGCTGGCGCAGCATCGTCAGCACCAGGATGATCACGGCCATCGGCAGGAAGAACTCCGCCACGCACCAGCGCGAGTCCACGAAGTCGCGCGCGAAGCGGCGCACCGGGCCCTTGTCGCGCACCGGCAGGAACCGCTCGTCGCCGTTGGCCAGCGCCTCGCGCTGCCGGGCCATGTCGGCGCGGCGCGCCTCACGCGCGGCCTTCTGCGCCTCCTTGCGGTTGGCCGGCGTGTGCGCGCGCGTGCGGCGCTGCGCCTGCGCCTGGCTGCGCTTCGGCGTCGGGCGGCCCTTCGGGGCCTGCGGGTCGCGGGGCTGCTTCGGCTCGGACGCGGTCACCTTGGCGGTCGCGGCCTGCTCATCCTTCGAACGGCTTCGGAACACAACGCAAGGGTACGGGTTGGCGGTGCATGGACCACAGCGGCATGGGGAACGATCCGGCAACGGCGTGATCCCGTGACCGGTGCGACGCCAGGGGCATAACGGGGCGAAAAGGACTGATGGCGGAGTCCCCGCGCGTTCCCTACTCCCTGCGCCGGATAACCGCGCCGTCCTGATCGTCCTGCAGGAGGAGCGCATCCGGGCCCGAACAGTGCGGTAATGGAACCGGGGCCCGTACTGTGGGGTCTGTAGATGTGCTGGAGCCGAAGCCCGATGTAACTCGGTCAGAAGGGGGCGCGCGAGGCCCATGAGCGGTGTCATGAAGCGGATGGGGATGATCTTCCGCGCGAAGGCCAACAAGGCCCTGGACCGGGCCGAGGATCCGCGCGAGACCCTTGACTACTCGTACCAGAAGCAGCTGGAGCTGCTCCAGAAGGTCCGTCGCGGCGTCGCCGACGTGGCGACCTCCCGCAAGCGCCTGGAGCTCCAGCTCAACCAGCTCCAGGCCCAGTCCTCCAAGCTGGAGGACCAGGGGCGCAAGGCCCTCTCGCTCGGCCGCGAGGACCTCGCCCGCGAGGCGCTGTCCCGCCGGGCGGCCCTCCAGCAGCAGGTCACCGACCTGGAGACGCAGCACCAGACCCTCCAGGGCGAGGAGGAGAAGCTCACCCTCGCCGCCCAGCGCCTTCAGGCCAAGGTCGACGCCTTCCGTACGAAGAAGGAGACGATCAAGGCCACCTACACCGCCGCCCAGGCCCAGACCCGGATCGGCGAGGCGTTCTCCGGCATCTCCGAGGAGATGGGCGACGTCGGCATGGCCATCGAGCGCGCGGAGGACAAGACCGCGCAGATGCAGGCCCGGGCCGGTGCCATCGACGAACTGCTCGCCTCCGGCGCGCTGGACGACCCGTCCGGCATGGCCAAGGACGACATCGCCGCCGAGCTGGACCGGCTCTCCGGCGGTACGGACGTCGAGCTGGAGCTCCAGCGCATGAAGGCCGAGCTGGCGGGCCCGGGCGCCGACAAGCAGGCCATCGAGGGCGGCCAGGCGGGCCAGGGGCAGCAGGCTCCGCAGGCGCAGCCCGGACAGCCGCGTTTCGACAAGCAGTGACGGCCGGCGGCGGTTAGCCTCGTCGCGACCGCCGCACCCGGAACGGATCGTCGTACCGGATCGCCGCACCGGATCACACACCGGACCAGAAGGAGACCGTCGTGATCGTACGGATCATGGGGGAGGGGCAGGTGAAGCTCGACGACGCGCACTTCGTCGAGCTGAACAAGCTGGACGACGAGCTGCTCGAAGAAATGGAGAGCGGCGACGAGTCCGGCTTCCGGCGCACCCTGGGCGCCCTTCTGGACGCGGTGCGCCGTCTGGGCACCCCACTGCCGGACGACGCCCTGGAGCCGTCCGAACTGATCCTGCCCGCCGAGGACGCGACCCTCGACGAGGTCAGGGAGATGCTCAGCGATGACGGGCTGATTCCGGGCTGAGCCGACGGCCCGGCCGGTCTCCGGCCACCGGATGGCCCGTACGCCCTCCAGCACAGGCAGCGCCCCGGTACCCGCGTGGGACCGGGGCGCTACCGTTTCCCCGTGACTCCCCTCGCCCCCGGGCAGGCCGGCCCGCGTCCGGGCGGCGGCCCGCTCGCCTGGATACGCGCCCACCCGCGCGCCTGCGACACCGCGCTGGCGCTCGCCGTCTTCGGGGCCATCCTGGTCGGCGCGATGGCCGGGCCGCACGGGCCGCACGGCCCCCGTTTCGGCGAACGGGACCTGACCGTCACCACCGCGGTTCTCGCCGCCGTCGCCAGCGGCGCCCTGGCACTGCGCCGCCGCTTCCCGCGCAGCGTGCTGGTCGTGACCGGTGTCTGCACCGTCCTCGAACTCCTCCTCGAAACCGAGGCGCCGCGCGCCCCGGTCGCCTGCTCCGTGGTCGTCGCGCTGTGCACCCTCGCCGCCCGTACGGACCGCTCCACCACCTGGCGCGTCGGCGCGCTGACCGTGGTCGTGCTCACCGCCGCCGCGATGCTCTTCGGGGCCCGCCCCTGGTACGCGCAGGAGAACCTGGGGATCTTCGCGTGGACCGGCATGGCCGCCGCGGCCGGTGACGCGGTCCGCAGCCGCCGCGCCTTCGTCGCCGCCATACGGGAACGGGCCGAACGCGCCGAGCGCACCCGCGAGGAGGAGGCCCGGCGCCGCGTCGCCGAGGAGCGCATGCGCATCGCCCGCGAGCTGCACGACGTGGTCGCCCACCACATCGCCCTGGTCAACGTGCAGGCCGGGGTCGCCTCGCACGTCATGGACAGCCGCCCCGACCAGGCCAAGCAGGCCCTGGCCCACGTACGCGAGGCGTCCCGCTCGGCCCTGGACGAACTGCGCGCCACCGTGGGCCTGCTGCGCCAGTCCGACGACCCGCGGGCCCCCACCGAACCCGCCCCCGGCCTGGCCGTCCTCGACCACCTCGTGGACGGTTTCGTACGCGCCGGCCTGCCCGTCGACCTCGACGTCCCGCGCCCGGCGGACGCCCTGCCCGCCGCCATCGACCTGACCGCGTACCGCATCGTCCAGGAAGCCCTGACCAACGTGCACAAACACGCCGGCCAGGGCGCCCGCGCGACGGTCCGCGTCACCCGCACCACCGACGCCCTGACGGTCACGGTCCTGGACGACGGCACCGGCCCGGACCACGGCCACCGCGCCCCGCAACCCGGCGGCGGCCACGGCCTGATCGGCATGCGCGAACGCGTCGAAGCCCTGCGCGGCACCGTCGAAACCGGCCCCCGCGCGGCCGGCGGCTTCCGGGTACACGTACGCCTGCCCCTCCAGACCACCCGAACCGATCACCAGGCCGGCGCGTCCGGCCGCAGCTGCCGCACGGGGGAGACCGGATGACCATCAAGGTGCTGCTCGCCGACGACCAGGCCCTGCTCCGCAGCGCCTTCCGCATCCTCGTGGACTCCGAGCCGGACATGGAGGTGGTGGGGGAGGCGTCCGACGGGGCCGAGGCGTACGAGCTGACGCGGGCCACGGGGCCCGATGTCGTCCTGATGGACATCCGGATGCCCGGCGTGGACGGCCTCGCCGCCACCCGCATGATCACCGCCGACCCGGACCTGACCGCCGTACGCGTGGTCATCCTGACCACCTTCGAGGTGGACGACTACGTGGTGCAGGCGCTGCGGGGCGGGGCCAGCGGGTTCCTCGGGAAGGGGGCCGAGCCGGACGAGCTGCTCAGCGCCATCCGGATCGCGGCGGCCGGGGAGGCGCTGCTGTCGCCGGCCGCGACGAAGGGGCTGATCGCCAAGTTCCTCGCGCAGGGGGAGGGGCCGTCCGAGGGCGGGCCCGGGCGGCCGGGGGCGGCCGAGCTGGGCACGCTGACCGGGCGGGAGCGGGAGGTGCTCGTGCTGGTCGGGGGCGGGCTGTCCAACGACGAGATCGCCAAGGAGCTCGCGGTCAGCCCGCTGACGGTCAAGACACACGTCAACCGGGCCATGGCCAAGCTGGGCGCGCGCGACCGGGCGCAGCTGGTGGTCATCGCGTACGAATCGGGGCTGGTCCGCCCGCGGGCGCGGTAGACCCAGGGGTGCAGCGGGGGGTGGAGACCGCCGTACTCCGAACGCGGTAGGCGGGTGGGGCGGAAACCGACCTGCGAGCGAGGAAAAGCGCGTGGGGCATGGCGGATCGTTTAGGCGGGCCAGTGGTGCCCGTCCGCGGGCCCCAGCGGAGCCCACGGGCAGTGGTGCCCGCCCGCCGGAACGCCGCACAGCGATGCCGTACAGCAATGCCGTACGACCACGCCGTACCGCCGTTCCGTACGGCAGCACCGCGCAGCCACGCCGTACGACCACGCCGCAGTACAGAACAGAAGAGAGACCCCACCCATGTCCTGGCTGTCCCGACTCAGCCTCGTACAACGGGGCCTGATAGCGCTGATGTCGATCGTCGCGATCGCCTTCGGCGCCATCGCGATCCCCCAGCTCAAACAGCAGCTCCTGCCCACCATCGACCTGCCCATGGTGTCCGTGCTGGCGCCCTACCAGGGTGCCTCGCCCGACGTCGTCGAGAAGCAGGTGATCGAGCCGCTGGAGGACGGAATCCAGGCGGTCGACGGCATCAAGGGCGTCACCTCGACGGCGCGCGAGGGCTCGGCCGTCATCATGGCCCGGTTCGACTACGGCAACGACTCCAAGCGGCTGGTCGCCGATGTGCAGCAGGCCGTCAACCGGGCCCGCGCCAAGCTGCCGAAGGACGTGGACCCGCAGGTCGTGGCCGGTTCGACGGACGACATCCCGGCCGTCGTGCTCGCCGTGTCGGCGACCGGCAAGGACCAGCAGGCGCTGGCCGACCAGCTCGACCGCAGCGTGGTGCCGGACCTGAAGAACATCGACGGCGTCGGCCAGGTCACCGTCAACGGCGTCCAGGACCGCATCGTCGCCGTCACCCCCGACGAGGCCAAGCTGGCCCGGGCCGGGCTGACGGCCGCCGCGCTCGGGCAGGCGCTGGAGGCGAACGGCGCGTCCGTACCCGCCGGTTCGTTCGCCGAGAAGGGCCGGAGCAACACCGTCCAGGTCGGTTCCGGCTTCACCTCCGCGGAGCAGGTACGGGACCTGACGGTCACCCCGGCGGCGGGCCAGGGTGGAGCCGGGGGCTCCGGCGGCTCCGGGGGCGCTTCGGCCGGCAAGCCCGTACGCCTCGGTGACGTCGCCACCGTCAAGGAGGAGTCGGCCACCCCGACCTCCATCACCCGCACCAACGGCAAGCCCAGCCTGGCCGTCATGGTGACCATGGGCCAGGACGGCAGCGCCGTGGACATCTCCGAGGCGGTCAAGGACAAGCTGCCGGAGATCCGTACGGCGCTGGGCAAGGGCGCCGAGGTCACGGTCGTCTCCGACCAGGGCCCGGCGGTCTCCAGGTCCATCGAGTCGCTGACCACGGAGGGCCTGCTCGGCCTGGTCATGGCCGTGATCGTGATCCTGGTCTTCCTGCTCAGCCTGCGCTCGACACTGGTCACCGCGGTCTCCATCCCGCTGTCCGTCGTCATCACGCTGATCGTGCTGTGGACCGGCGACCTGTCGCTGAACATGCTCACCCTCGGCGCGCTGACCATCGCCATCGGACGCGTCGTGGACGACTCGATCGTCGTCCTGGAGAACATCAAACGGCACCTCGGCTACGGCGAGGAGCGGCGGCAGGCCATCCTCACCGCCGTCCGCGAGGTGGCCGGCGCGATCACCTCCTCCACCCTGACCACGGTGGCGGTCTTCCTGCCCATCGGCGTGGTCGGCGGCATGGTCGGCGCCCTCTTCGGCTCCTTCTCGATCACCGTCACGGTCGCCCTGCTCGCCTCCCTCCTCGTCTCCCTGACCGTCGTCCCGGTCCTCTCCTACTGGTTCCTGCGCGCCCCGAAGATCCCCGAGGGCACCGACCCCGAGGAACTGCGCCGGGCCGCCGAGGCCAAGGAGAGCGGCAGCCCGCTCCAGCGCCTGTACGTCCCCGTCCTGCGCTTCGCTACGCGCCGCCGCGCCACCAGCGTCGTCATCGCGGTCGTCGTCCTCCTGGCCACCTTCGGCATGGCCCCGCTCCTGAAGACCAACTTCTTCGACCAGGGCGACCAGGACACCCTCAGCGTCAAGCAGGAGCTGACGCCGGGGACCAGCCTCGCCGCGGCCGACGCGCAGGCCAAGCGGGTGGAGAAGGTCCTCGCCGGCCTCGACGGGGTCGCGGACTACCAGGTCACCGTCGGCTCGTCCGGCTTCATGGCGGCCTTCGGCGGCGGCAGCGGCGCCAACCAGGCGTCGTACCAGCTCAAGCTGAAGGACTCCGCGGACTCCGGGAAGGTCACCGACAAGCTCCGCGCCGAACTCGGCAAGCTCGGCAAGGACATCGGCGAGACCACCGTCTCGTCCGGTGGCGGCGGCTTCGGCAACCAGGACCTGAGCGTGGTGGTCAAGGCCGCCGACGCGGACGTGCTGAAGAAGGCGTCCGAGCGGGTACGGGCCACCGTCGCCGGCCTCGACCACGTCACCGACGTGCAGAGCGACCTGGCGCGGAGCGTGCCCCGGATCTCGGTGCAGGCCAACGCGAAGGCGGCGGAGGCCGGTTACAGCCAGGCCGCGCTCGGCCAGGTCGTCGCCCAGGCGGTGCGCGGCACCACCAGCGGCAAGGCCATGATCGACAACGCCGAGCGGGACATCGTCGTCAAGTCCGCCCACCCGGTCACGTCCGAGGCCGCGCTGCGCGACCTGGCCGTACCGACCCCGGCGGGCCCGGCCAGGCTCGGCGACCTGGCCACCATCCGCACGGTCGCGGGCCCGGTCCAGACCACCCGTATCGACGGCGCCCGCTCCGCCACGATCACCGCCAAGCCGACCGGTGACAACACCGGCGCGGTCACCGCCCAGCTCCAGTCCAAGATCAAGGCACTGGACCTGCCGGAGGGCGCCACCGCCGAGATCGGCGGCGTCTCGTCCGACCAGACCGAGGCGTTCTCCTCCCTCGGCCTGGCCATGCTGGCCGCCATCGCGATCGTCTTCATGCTGCTGGTGGGCACCTTCCGGTCCCTGATCCAGCCGCTGATCCTCCTCGTCTCGATCCCCTTCGCGGCGACCGGCGCGATCGGCCTGCTGCTCGCGACGGGCACCCCGATGGGCGTCCCGGCGATGATCGGCATGCTGATGCTGATCGGCATCGTCGTCACCAACGCGATCGTGCTGATCGACCTGATCAACCAGTACCGGTCGCAGGGCTACGGCGTGGTCGAGGCCGTCATCGAGGGCGGCCGCCACCGCCTGCGCCCGATCCTGATGACGGCCCTGGCCACGATCATGGCCCTGCTCCCGATGGCCCTCTCGGTCACCGGCGACGGCGGCTTCATCTCCCAGCCGCTGGCCGTGGTCGTCATCGGCGGCCTGATCACGTCCACGCTGCTGACGCTGCTGCTGGTCCCGACGTTGTACGCGATGATCGAACTGCGGAAGGAGCGGCGCGCGGCCAAGAGGACGGCCAAGCGGGCGCAGCCCGCGGAGGAGCCCCGCACGCCGGAGCCGGCGGGCGTCTGAGACGCTCGACGCACACGACTCGGCCCGTCCCGGGAAGATCCTGGGACGGGCCGAGGTGCGTCAGACCGCCTTGAGGGTGGCGATGAACGCGGTCCAGGAGGCGGTGGGGAAGGTGAGTATGGGGCCGTGGGGGGTTTTGCTGTCGCGTACGGGGACGGTGCCGGGAAGGTCATCGCTGATCTCGACGCAGCTCCCCCCGTTCGTATTGCTGTAGCTGCTCTTGCGCCAGCGGGCGGTGCGGGGGGCGAGGGACTGCGGCATGGGCCTACCTCTCCGCCGTCTTGAGGGCGGCGATAAATGCGGCCCAGGAGGCGGTGGGGAAGGTGAGTATGGGGCCGTGGGGGGTTTTGCTGTCGCGTACGGGGACGAGGTCGGGGATGTCTTCGGCGATCTCGACGCAGTTGCCCCCGTTGGTGTTGCTGTAGCTGCTCTTGCGCCAGCGGGCTGCGCTCAGCTCGGGAGTGTGTCGCATGGTTTGTAGTCCTCCATCGCCTTTCGGATCAGCTCCGCCGATTCAGTCAGCGAGAGAGAGTTGGCGCGCAGCACTTCATACTGCCGCCGCCATTTCTTCACCGCGTCCGGGTCCTCGTAGAGGTGGCCGGCCTCGATGCCCTCTTCGTAGGCTGCTGTGGAGCCGTTGGGCAGTGCCAGCAAGGTCAGCGCGCCGCTCATCAGTGAATGAGGGCCGGCGCTGAAGGGCATCACCTGAACCTTGCTGTCTGGAGTATTCCCCTGCTCCAGCAACGATGCCAATTGCTCGTACATGCAGCTCTTGTCGCCGACCTGCCGCCGCAAGACCGACTCGTCGATGATTGCCCAGCGGCAGGGGACGGGCCGTCGGCGCTCTTGCCGGGACATCCGAGCGGCGACCCGTTCTTCCACCTGCTCCGTGGACAGGTCTTCCTGGCAGCGAAGCAGGACCCGGGCGTACGCCTCGGTCTGGAACTGGCCGGGTACGACCTGTGGTTCGTAGTTTTCGATCGTTTCGGCCTGTGCTTCCAAGTCCATGAACCGCCGGTACTGATCCGGATGCGCCTCCCGCTTCGCCAGCTGGTACAGCCCGTAGAAGTGCTCGCCCGTGCCGAACGCGGCGTCCAGCCTGGGCGGTAGGTCATACGGCGCCAGCAGTTCCGCCGCCTCGATGCGCGCCAGCGTGCTCTTGCTGGAGTTGACCACGGCCGCCAACTGCACCAGCGACAGCTTCGCCGCCTCGCGGTGGCGGCGCTGTTCGGAGCCGAAGTAATGGCGGGCGGATACGTACGGGGTCAGGGCCCGGGCGGTGAATTTCATGGGGGTGCGCCTCTCTGCCGTCCCATTCTCAACAACGGGATGTGCCGCTCCTGTTGAGACCCACGTCACACAGTGACGATGGTGATGCACACGGTAGCCACCGGGTGCCCGAGTGCGCTGGAGAAGGCGGGATATTCATGTGCCACCCCATCGCGGGGCACGGCGGGCCGCTGCGCCTGCTGCCCTGGACCACGCCCACGGGCGGGGCGTGCTACCTCGACACGGACGATCCGGGAAGTCTGCTGTCGGCGGTCGCCGACGAGGCGGAGGAGGAGCTGTTGCGGGCCGCGGAGGCGCTGGTGGCCGAGTCGGGGCCGACGCCGGTCCCGGCCGGTGCGGACTCGTCGTGGGAGCTGTGCCGCGTGCTGATCCGCTACGACCGGGCGCTGCGCGACGTCCTGCGTATCGCGGTCAGCCGGGGCGCGCGGTTGGCGCAGACGGGGGAGCGGCCCTGTGATCACGGGGCGACCGAGCGGTGCGGCGGCAAGACGTTCTGCTGCGGCTGCCGACGGCAGATCTACCTGTGAGCCGGGCCGTGGGCCGTGTCCGGCAGCCGCATCAACTACGCTGGCATCAGCCGTCCGACCGCGTCCGCGATCCGGGATCAAGGCCCCTGACCGCCGTCTTCGAGGCGCCTGGAGGAAGCCGTGACCGCCGAACTCCCCGACTGGATGATCCCGCCCAGGCCCAGTGGCTGGGAAGCCGACGACCTCGACCACCTCCCTCAGGCGCCGCGGCACACCGAACTCATCGACGGAGCCCTGATCTTCATGATGTCGCCGCAGCGGTCCTGGCACTCCCGACTGGTGGAGAACCTGACCTTCGCGTTGCGGCAATCCGCCCCTGCCGGGTTCGAGACCGAGCGGGAAATGACCGTCCGGCTCGACAAGAAGAGCCGTCCCGAGCCGGACATCCTGGTCACCACCGCCGCGTACGATCCCGACCGGACCTGGTACTCGCCCGAAGACGTTGCCCTGGTCATCGAAGTCGTCTCGGAGGAATCAGCGGACCGTGACAGGTCCCTGAAGCCCTTCAAGTACGCGCAAGCCAAGATCCCCCACTTCTGGCGCATCGAGGACGAGGCCGGTGTCCCCGCCGTCCACACCTACGAATTCGACGGCATGACCGGCGCATATGTGGCCACCGGCATTCACCGGGACCGGCTGAAGGTTTCCGTCCCGTTCCTCGTCGACATCGACCTCGACAGCCTCGTGCCCTGACCCCGGCTGCCGTGCGTCACGGCTCCACCACGTGGCCGTGGGGCCCGCACCGGCCTCTCCGCCCGGTGCGGGCCCCACGGGCCTCGGTCCTGCGTGCCAAAGGCGCGCCCACCCCCTACGGCAGCGCCAGCATCCGCTCCAGCGCCAGCTTCGCGAAGCTCTCCGTCTCGCGGTCCACCTGGATGCGGTTGACGACCTTGCCGTCCACCAGGGACTCCAGGGCCCAGACCAGGTGGGGGAGGTCGATGCGGTTCATGGTGGAGCAGAAGCAGACCGTCTTGTCGAGGAAGACGATCTCCTTGTCCTCGGCGGCGAAGCGGTTGGCCAGGCGGCGGACCAGGTTCAGTTCGGTGCCGATGGCCCACTTGGTGCCGGCGGGGGCGGCTTCGAGGGTCTTGATGATGTATTCGGTCGAGCCCACGTAGTCGGCCGCCGCCACGACCTCGTGCTTGCACTCGGGGTGGACCAGGACGTTCACGCCGGGTATGCGGGCCCGTACGTCCTCGACGGATTCGAGGGAGAAGCGGCCGTGCACGGAGCAGTGGCCGCGCCACAGGATCATCTTGGCCGCGCGCAGCTGCTCGGCGGTGAGGCCGCCGTTCGGCTTGTGCGGGTTGTAGACGACGCAGTCGTCCAGGGACATGCCCATGTCCCGTACGGCCGTGTTGCGGCCCAGGTGCTGGTCGGGCAGGAACAGGACCTTCTCGCCCTGCTCGAAGGCCCAGTCCAGCGCGCGCTTGGCGTTGGAGGAGGTGCAGATCGTGCCGCCGTGCTTGCCGGTGAAGGCCTTGATGTCGGCGGAGGAGTTCATGTACGAGACGGGTACGACCTGCTCGGCCACGCCGGCCTCGGTGAGCACGTCCCAGCACTCGGCGACCTGCTCGGCCGTGGCCATGTCGGCCATGGAGCAGCCGGCGGCCAGGTCGGGCAGCACGACCTGCTGGTCGTCGGTGGTCAGGATGTCGGCGGACTCGGCCATGAAGTGCACACCGCAGAAGACGATGTACTCGGCGTCCGGGCGGGCCGCCGCGTCGCGGGCCAGCTTGAAGGAGTCGCCGGTCACGTCCGCGAACTCGATGACCTCGTCACGCTGGTAGTGGTGGCCGAGGACGAAGACCTTGTCCCCGAGCTTCGCCTTGGCGGCGCGGGCACGCTCGACCAGACCGGGGTCGGACGGAGCCGGCAGGTCACCGGGGCAGTCCACGCCGCGCTCGCTCTTGGGGTCGGCCTCGCGGCCGAGGAGCAGCAGCGCGAGCGGGGTCGGCTGGACGTCCAGGGGCTGGGCGGTGGTCACGGCACGCACCCTCTCTTTCCGTGTATGAGCGCGGCGTAGCCGCTCCAGTGGAGCCGGTGCTTGCACCGGAGGACACGGCGCAGGTGCCGCGGGCGGGGGCCGGTGCTGGTGGCGCCGGGACCCTTTTCGTCGGTTTGACGTTATCTATCATAACCGCTTCACGTCAGTTTGACGATGGCCATCGTGTCGATGTGACGCATCCCCGTGCCGCGGCCGCCCGTACTCCGCCGCGGGTGTGCGAGCATGAAGACGGAAGGCCCACAACACGTCGCGCCCAGCCGGAATTAATCCGGGGCCCCATCGGTTGCAGCCGAGGGCAAGCGGTCCGTACAACCCGGGAGAGATCTAGATGAGCGTTCAGGACGAGACCACCGTCGGCGACGGCATCATCCTGTCCGACGCGGCCGCGTCGAAGGTGAAGGCCCTGCTGGAGCAGGAAGGCCGCGACGACCTCGCGCTGCGGGTGGCCGTTCAGCCCGGCGGCTGCTCCGGACTGCGCTACCAGCTCTTCTTCGACGAGCGGTCGCTGGACGGCGATGTCGTCAAGGACTTCGGCGGCGTCAAGGTCGTCACCGACCGGATGAGCGCCCCGTACCTGGGCGGCGCCTCCATCGACTTCGTCGACACCATCGAGAAGCAGGGCTTCACGATCGACAACCCGAACGCCACGGGCTCCTGCGCCTGCGGCGACTCCTTCAACTGAGCCGACGGCCCGGATGTAGGCGCGTCAGCGCGTACGACGGCGGCGCTCCCCTCGGGTGGGGAGCGCCGCCGTTGTCGTGTACGCGCAGGAGACCGCGACCGCTACTTCGCCGGAACTTCCTTCCCGGTCGACGCGTCGATCACATCCCGCCCCGCCAGCGGCTTGTCCAGCGGCACCGTCCGCGTGAACTCCTTCGCCATCTTCACGCAGATCTGGTTCGGCTTCTTGTCCTTGCCGATGACCTCGGCCTTGACGCTCTTGCCGGTCTGCTCGGCGGTCGCCGAGTACGTGCTGCACACACCGCCCCAGAAGCGCAGCGTCAGGGACTTGCCGTCCGCGCTGAGGGAGTACGACTCCAGGCTCATCGCCCCGGCCTTGCCCGACGGCTTGCCGCTGCTCGGCGGCTGCGCGGAGGTGCCGCCGCCCTTCTTGACGTACTTCGGGTCCACCGCGGGGTACGTGACCGTGCCGCCGCCCGTCCGCTGCACCTTGTACAGCCACGACGGCACCAGCGCCGGGCGGCCGCCGACGTACTGCGCCGAGAGCCCGAAGACCGCGCCGGTCACATCGGCGGGCTTGCGCGCGGAGGCGTTGCCCACGCACGGCTCGGCGCCCTGGCCGTCGGCCTTTTCCTGCTTCTGCGGCTCGGCCGTCGCACAGCCGCCGGTGCCGGAGTTCGCGCCGCCGTGCGCCGCGTTCAGCCGCTCCAGCGTCTTCTCCGCGCTCTGTACGGGGTACGTGTCGCCCTTGACCGGCTGCGCCAACTGACCGCTGCCGCCGACGACCTGGCCGTCCGAGCCGACCTGGATCTCGCTCTGCCAGCCGTACGTGGGCAGGCCGCCGATCACCGGGTTCGCGCTCACGGTCCGTACCGCGCCGGACAGTCCGCTCGCGTCCAGCTCGGCGTCCTTCTGGCCGAGCGCCGCCAGCACGGGCTGCGCGGCCTGCTTCGCCTTCTCCGGGGAGACGGCGCTCTTCTCGCCGGTGCCGCCGCCCGTGCCGTCCCGGTAGGACGGACAGCCGGGGCCGCTCGCCTGCGAGCCGTCCGAGCCCTTGCCGGGCGCGGGCTCCGCGCAGCCGGTGCCGCCCGGCGTGCCGTACTGCGAGTACGTCCACGCGCCGGAACCGCTCTTGGCCACCTGGAGGACGGGGCTGCGCGCGTCCCGCGTCAGGCCGCCCACCTTCCAGGAGTCGCCGTCCGAGCGGACCTCGCCGGGCAGGTCCAGGGCCTTGGCCAGCCGGGCCACGGCCTCCTGGGAGACCTGGCCGCGCGGCTGGTAGACGGGGGCCGAGGAGGGGCCGTCGGGCAGCTTGCCGGCCGCCCGGTAGCCGGAGCCCTGCGGGTCGGGTTCGCCGGGGGCGATCCCGGCGTGCGAGCTGGTGCCCTCGCCCGTCGTGTAACCGTCCAGGGCCAGCGGCGGCGGGCCGCCCTCGGGGCGGGCGCCGGCGCCGCTGTCCCCGCCGCCGGAGGCGGTCGAGGCCCAGTACGCCGCGCCGCCGCCGGCCAGCAGCACGGCCGCGGCCACCGAGGCCGCGATCAGCGGGCTGCGCCGGCGCCGGGCGGTGGTCTCCTGCGTGTCGTCGGTGGAATGCTCCCCGCCGGACGCGGGGGAGGTGTCCTCGGTGCTCACCGCTTCGCTCCTTCGGCTCCGCTGAACAACTGACGTGCCCTCCTCCGTGGGGAGGACGCCGGTTGGACGGAGCCGGTGCGTCCGCGGTTCCCTCCGGCCTCAGTCGCCGTATTCGGACATCCCGTCGACCAGGGCGGCGGAGGAGGCGGGGACGGTGATGCCGTGCAGCTCGCGGGCGGGCGGCGGCGGGGCCTGGGGGCCGCTGCGCCAGTGCGGCGCCATCCGCGCGCAGTCGCCCAGCAGCTGGGCCATCGACTCCGGCTCGGCGGAGCCGGGGGTGCGGCGGGAGGCGGTGGCGCGAACGCCGGGCGAACGGGGTGTGACGCCCTTCACATGCTTGGTCATAACGGCACCGTACGCATCCACCGGGCCGCGAAGAAAGCCCTACTATCGGGTAGTTTCGCCTGGTGGGGGGAGATCAGGACACCCGGTACCGTTGACCAACGTCCGTCCCGTCCTTCCGCCTCCCGCAGGAGCAGACCCGTCGTGCGTATCGCAGTCACCGGCTCCATCGCCACCGACCACCTGATGACCTTCCCCGGCCGTTTCGCCGATCAGCTGGTCGCCGACCAGCTGCACACGGTCTCCCTCTCCTTCCTGGTCGACGAACTGGACGTACGGCGCGGCGGCGTCGGCGCCAACATCTGCTTCGGCATGGGCCAGCTCGGCACCGCCCCGATCCTGGTCGGCGCGGCCGGCAACGACTTCGAGGAGTACCGCGCCTGGCTCGACCGGCACGGCGTGGACACCCGCTCGGTGCGCATCTCCGAGGTCAAGCACACCGCCCGCTTCGTGTGCACCACCGACGCCGACCACAACCAGATCGGCTCGTTCTACACCGGCGCGATGAGCGAGGCGCGGCTGATCGAGCTGCACACCGTCGCCGAGCGCGTCGGCGGCCTGGACCTCGTGCTGATCGGCGCGGACGACCCCGAGGCGATGGTCCGCCACACCGAGGAGTGCCGCACCCGCGGCATCCCCTTCGCGGCCGACTTCTCCCAGCAGATCGCCCGGATGGACGGCGAGGGCATCCGCACCCTCACCGAGGGCGCCGCGTACCTCTTCAACAACGAGTACGAAAAGGGCCTGATCGAGTCCAAGACCGGCTGGTCCTCCGAGGAGATCCTGGCCAAGGTCGGCACCCGGGTCACGACGCTGGGCGCCGACGGCGTGCGCATCGAGCGGGCCGGCGAGCCGGACATCCTCGTCGGCACCGCCGAGGAGAAGACCAAGGCCGACCCGACCGGCGTCGGCGACGCCTTCCGCGCCGGCTTCCTGTCCGGCCTGGCCTGGGGCGTCGGCCTGGAGCGCGCCGCGCAGACCGGCTGCATGCTGGCGACCCTGGTCATCGAGACCGTCGGCACCCAGGAGTACGAGCTGCACCGCAGCCACTTCATGGACCGCTTCACCAAGGCGTACGGCCACGAGGCCGCCGAAGAGATCCGGGCGCATCTGGCCTGATCCGGTCGCCGGGCGGGGCGGCGGGGCCGGGACGGCCCGCCGCGTCCGGCCCCTCTTCAGACGCGGCGCCGCACCACGTACGCGGCGCCGCGCTCCGCCGCCCGCTCGCCCACGTACTCCTGGCCCCGCATCTCGCACCACGCCGGAATGTCCAGCCGCGCCGCCTCGTCGTCCGCCAGGACGGTCAGCGTGGCGCCCACCGGCACGTCGCCGATCACCTTCGCCAGCTCGATGACGGGCAGCGGGCAGCGCTTGCCGAGCGCGTCCACGACCGTCGCGGCGGCATCCGATCCGGCTGCTTCCGGCCCGGCCGCCGCCGGGGCGCCCAGCTGTTCCCGTACGGAACGGACCGTCTCCGGGAGGACCTCCAGGAAGCGGTCGACGTCGGACCCGGCGGTGCCGGGCGGCAGCGACACCCGTACGTTGCCCTCCGACAGCACGCCCATCGCCCGCAGCACATGGCTCGGCGTCAGGGTGCTGGACGTACAGGACGAGCCGGACGAGACGGAGAAGCCCGCCCGGTCCAGCTCGTGCAGCAGTGTCTCTCCGTCGACATAGAGACACGAGAAGGTCACCACGTGGGGGAGCCGGCGCACCGGATCGCCGACGACCTCGGTGTCCGGCACCGCCGCGGCCACCCGGGCGCGGATGCGGTCCACCAGCTCCCGCAGCCGTGCCCCCTCGGCCGCGGCCTCGGCCTGTACGGCGCGCAGCGACGCGGCCGCCGCGACCACGGCGGGCAGGTTCCCGAAGCCCGGTACCCTCCCGGACTCGCGCTCGTCCTGCGGCCCCTGCGGCGCGAACCGGGTGCCCTTGCGGACCGCCAGCAGCCCCACGCCGGGCGGCCCGCCCCACTTGTGGGCGCTGCCCGTCAGCAGCGACCAGGCGCCGCCCACCGGGCCCCAGGGCAGCGACTGGGCGGCGTCCACCAGCAGCGGCACCTCCGCCTCCCGGCAGGCCGCGGCGGCCTCCTCCACGGGCTGCTCGGTGCCCACCTCGTGGTTGGCGGACTGGAGGACGGCGAGCGCGGTGTCCGGGCGCAGCGCGGCGGCCAGCTCCCCGGCGGCCACCCGGCCCGTACGGTCCACGCCGACCTCGGTCACCGTGCCGCCCGCCGCCTCGTGGGCCGCGGCGGCGTGCAGGACGGAGGAGTGCTCGACCGCGGAGTGGACCAGATGGCGGCCGACACGCCGACGCGCGGCGAGCGTGCCGGACATGGCCGAATGCACCGCCTGCGTCCCCGAAGGGGTGAAAACCAGCTCGTCGGGCCGGCAGCCGACGGCCTCCGCCGCCGCTTCCCGTGCCGCGTCCAGCAGCAGCCGGGCGCGGCGGCCCTCGCGGTAGGGGCGGGCCGGGTCGGCCCAGCCCTCGTCGAGCGAGGCGAGCAGGGCCTCACGGGCGACCGGGTGCAGGGGAGCGGCCGAGGCGGCGTCGAAGTAGGACACGCCCCCGACGCTAGCGTGTTCGGGTCCGGGCGCCGGGCGCGGCGTCAGATGACCCGCGGAGCCCGGCATTCCGGCGCGCGGGGGCCGTCCCCCGGATGCCGCAGCCACCCCTTCGGAGGGCGGTGCGGCGCGTTGGGCACCCTCCCCGCGCGACCCCAAATAGCGTCCAGTAGGGTTTGGTCCGCATAAACATCCAAACCCCTGCCCGTGCCAGGGCCGGCGACCGACCAGCGAGACGGCCGCAGCCGGTCTCGCGGGCGAGACTCTCGGGAAGGCGCTACGTGAGTCCCAACGGCTCCGACCGCTCGTCGCGGCGCCCGATGCGGCGGAAGCTGCCGCAGGTGCTGGCTGCGGGACTGGTCCTGGCAACCGCGACCGGTTGCACATACAAGGACTTTCCCAACCTCGGCATGCCCAATCCGGCTACTGAAGAGGCGCCGCGGATCCTCTCCCTTTGGCAGGGCTCCTGGGCCGCCGCCCTCGCAGTGGGCGTGCTGGTGTGGGGCCTGATCATCTGGAGCTGGATCTTCCACCGCCGCAGCCGGACCAAGGTGGAGGTCCCCGCACAGACGCGGTACAACATGCCCATCGAGGCGTTGTACACCATCGTTCCGTTCATCATCATCGCGGTGCTCTTCTACTTCACCGCGCGCGATGAGAGCGAACTCCTCAAGACTTCGAAGAAGCCCGACCACGTCATCAACGTGGTGGGCTATCAGTGGAGCTGGGCGTTCAACTACCTGGAGAACGTGGACGGCAAGGCCGACACCACGAACATCAACTCCAAGGAACTCTCCGCGATCCCGGACAAGTGGAAGAAGAACGTCCCCGCCGGCGCCGACGGCGTGTACGACGAGGGCATCCCGGGCACGCGGAACCCGCAGACCGGCAACCCCGGCCCGACGCTGTGGCTGCCCAAGGGCGAGACGGTTCAGTTCGTCCTGACGTCGCGTGATGTCATCCACTCGTTCTGGGTGGTGCCGTTCCTGATGAAGCAGGACGTGATTCCCGGCCACACCAACGTCTTCGAGGTGACCCCCAACAAGGAGGGCACCTTCATGGGCAAGTGCGCCGAGCTCTGCGGCGTCGACCACTCCCGGATGCTCTTCAACGTCAAGGTGGTCTCCCCCGAGAAGTACCGGGAGCACCTGAAGGAACTGGCGAAGAAGGGCCAGACCGGTTACCTGCCGTCGGGCATCAAGCAGACGGATCACGCCAGGAACGCGGAGACCAACAACAAGTGAGCATCCTCAACGAACCTCAGGGTGCCGCCGCCGCAACGGCTGAGGCAGCACCGCCCGCACGCAAGAAGTCTCCCGGCTCCGTCGTGGTGAGCTGGCTGACGACCACTGACCACAAGACCATCGGTACGCTCTACCTGGTCACCTCGTTCGCGTTCTTCTGCATCGGCGGCCTGATGGCCCTGCTGATGCGCGCCGAGCTCGCTCGTCCCGGCACGCAGATCATGTCGAACGAGCAGTTCAACCAGGCGTTCACGATGCACGGCACGATCATGCTGCTGATGTTCGCGACGCCGCTGTTCTCCGGTTTCGCGAACTGGATCATGCCGCTGCAGATCGGCGCGCCCGACGTGGCGTTCCCGCGGCTGAACATGTTCGCGTACTGGCTGTACCTCTTCGGCTCGCTGATCGCGGTGGCCGGCTTCCTGACCCCGCAGGGCGCGGCCGACTTCGGCTGGTTCGCCTACTCGCCGCTGTCGGACGCGGTCCGCTCGCCGGGTGTCGGCGCCGACATGTGGATCATGGGTCTGGCCTTCTCCGGCTTCGGTACGATCCTCGGCTCGGTCAACTTCATCACCACGATCATCTGCATGCGCGCTCCCGGCATGACGATGTTCCGGATGCCGATCTTCACCTGGAACGTCCTGCTGACCGGTGTGCTGGTCCTGCTGGCCTTCCCGGTCCTGGCCGCCGCGCTGTTCGCCCTGGAGGCGGACCGTAAATTCGGGGCGCATGTATTCGACGCGGCCAATGGCGGCGCATTGCTGTGGCAGCACCTCTTCTGGTTCTTCGGCCACCCCGAGGTGTACATCATCGCGCTGCCGTTCTTCGGCATCATTTCCGAGGTCATTCCGGTCTTCTCCCGGAAGCCGATGTTCGGTTACATCGGTCTGATCGCGGCGACGATTTCGATCGCGGGCCTTTCGGTCACCGTGTGGGCGCACCACATGTACGTGACGGGCGGCGTCCTGTTGCCGTTCTTCTCGTTCATGACGTTCCTCATCGCGGTACCGACCGGTGTGAAGTTCTTCAACTGGATCGGCACGATGTGGAAGGGCTCGCTGTCCTTCGAGACGCCGATGCTCTGGGCCGTCGGCTTCCTGATCACCTTCACCTTCGGTGGTCTGACCGGCGTCATCCTGGCCTCGCCGCCGATGGACTTCCACGTCTCGGACTCGTACTTCGTCGTGGCGCACTTCCACTACGTCATCTTCGGCACCGTCGTCTTCGCGATGTTCGCCGGCTTCCACTTCTGGTGGCCGAAGTTCACCGGCAAGATGCTGGACGAGCGCCTCGGCAAGATCACGTTCTGGACGCTGTTCGTCGGCTTCCACGGCACCTTCCTCGTCCAGCACTGGCTGGGCGCCGAGGGCATGCCCCGCCGTTACGCGGACTACCTGAACGCCGACGGCTTCACCACGCTGAACACGATCTCGACCATCGCCTCGTTCCTGCTGGGCCTGTCGATGCTGCCGTTCATGTACAACGTGTGGAAGACGGCCAAGTACGGCAAGAAGGTCGAGGTCGACGACCCCTGGGGCTACGGCCGCTCGCTGGAGTGGGCGACCTCCTGCCCGCCGCCGCGGCACAACTTCCTCACCCTGCCGCGCATCCGCAGTGAATCCCCGGCGTTCGACCTGCACCACCCGGAGATCGCGGCGCTGGAGGCCCTGGAGAACGAGGGCCAGAAGGACACCGCGCTGGCCGGTGGCAAGGAGGTCGGCAAGTGAAGATCCAGGGCAAGATGTTCATCTGGCTCTCCGTCTTCGTCCTCGCCATGGCGATCGTCTATGGCGTGTGGTCGAAGGAGCCGGCGGGCACCACCGCGCTGTTCCTCGCGTTCGGTCTGTGCATCATGATCGGCTACTACCTGGCCTTCACGGCCCGGCGGGTGGACGCCGGAGCGCAGGACAACGACGAGGCCGAGGTCTCCGACGACGCCGGTGAGCTGGGCTTCTTCAGCCCGCACAGCTGGCAGCCGCTCTCCCTTGGCGTCGGCGGCGCGCTCGCCTTCCTGGGCGTCGTCTTCGGCTGGTGGCTGCTCTACTTCTCGGCCCCGGTCATCCTGATCGGTCTGTTCGGCTGGGTCTTCGAGTACTACCGCGGCGAGAACCGCACGCAGTAAGCGGTTCCCACGCACCGGGCGGGCCCGGACACCTCACCAGGTGTCCGGGCCCGCCCGTTTGCAGTCCTCCAGCGCGCCGTGGCGGCCGAACCTTCCTACTTTGGGGGCATGAGCCACCGACCACGCCTTCGGACGGCGCTGGGCTGCGCCTTCCTGCTGGCGCCCCTGGCCGCGGGCGCCACCGCCTGCGGCGGTCCGGACGCGGACCCGCTCTCGGAAGCGCCGTACGACGCGGCCGAGCAGATCTCGTCCAACGCGCCCGGCGGCGACGAGAAGGCCGACCCGGACAAGCCGCTGGAGGTCACCACCACCGGTGACGAGGCCCGGATCACGGACGTGACCGCCACCGACGCCTCCGGCCGCTACATCAGGGGCGAACTGGCCGCGGACGGCAAGCAGTGGCACACCACCGTCCCGCTGGCCGCCGGCACGCGCTACACGGTGCGGGTGAGCACCGAGGACGAGGACGGCGCGCCCGGCCGCAAGATCCTCCAGATCGACACCAAGGACACCGGCGACCGGCTGAACGTCACGTTCGGTCCCGACAACGGCACGTACGGGGTGGGGCAGCCCGTCACGGCGCAGCTGAGCAAGCCGGTCAAGGACCCCAGGGCGCGCGCCGTCGTGGAGGGCGCGCTCAAGGTCGAGTCCACCCCGCGCGTCGAGGGATCCTGGCACTGGGTCGACAGCAAGACGCTGCACTTCCGGCCGAAGGAGTACTGGCCCGCGCACGCCGCCGTGGAGGTGCACAGCAACCTGGAGGGCCTGAAGATCTCCGGCGGGCTGTACGGGGGCCCCGCCAAGCCCGTGAAGCTGCGTACGGGGGACCGGGTGGAGGCGGTCACGGACGCCGCGGCGCACACCATGACGGTCACCCGCAACGGCGAGGTGATCAACACCATCCCCGTCACCACCGGCAAGCCGGGCTACTCCACCCGCAACGGCACCAAGGTGGTGCTGGGCAAGGAGGGCTTCGTCCGGATGCGCGGCGACACGATCGGCATCCCGTCCGGCAGCTCCGACTCCTACGACCTGCCGGTCTACTGGGCCACCCGGGTCACCTGGAGCGGCGAGTACGTCCACGCGGCGCCCTGGTCCGTGGGGTCGCAGGGCGCCGCCAACGTCAGCCACGGCTGCACCGGCATGAACACCGAGAACGCCAAGTGGTTCTTCGACACCGTGCGGGTCGGTGACCTCGTCAAGGTCGTCAACAGCGGCGGCGAGACCATGACGCCCTTCGACAACGGCTTCGGCGACTGGAACCTGACGTGGCAGGAATGGCGCGCGGGCAGCGCGCTGGACAAGAACAGGCCCAGCACCACGGGCGAGCAGGAGCAGCGGCCGGGTCCTGAGAATGCTGCCCGGCTGCGCCCCCAGGTCTGAGGACCCCTCAGGACGGCCCTCAGGCGGCCGCTCAGGCCCCCGTCAGGAGCCTGCGGCGCAGCAGCCCGGCCAGGGTGTCCGTGAAGGCCACCGGGTCCACAGGGTGCGTCACAGCGGCGTCGGCGCGGCTCCACGTCGCCAGCCAGGCGTCCTGCGGGCGCCCGATGAGCACCAGCACCGGCGGGCAGTGGAAGATCTCGTCCTTGATCTGCCGGCACACGCCCATGCCCCCGGCCGGCGCGGTCTCCCCGTCCAGCACGCACGCGTCGATGCCGCCCTGCTCCAGGGCCTCCAGGACGGCGGGCAGGGTCGCGCACTCCAGGATCTCCACCGGCGGCACGTCGGCGGCAGGCCGGCGGCCCGTCGCGAGCCGTACCTGTTCGCGGGTGTCGGCGTTGTCGCTGTAAACCAGCACCGTGGCAGTCGCCTGCATCGTTCCTCCACGCATCTCGGCAGTACGGCTTCGGACGGGGCCACGCCCGGCCACCGCCGGGAGGTGCCTCCTGCGCGGATGCTACTGCTCGTACGGCCGTGCGCAGGAGGGTTCGGCGCGATCCAAGATCCGGCCGACGCGCCGTCAGGACTGGTCACGGCGGGGGCGCACCGCCACCCGGCGGGCAGCGCCTACCCCCTTCGGGCGACGTCCGGAGTGGGCCGTACGAGCAGGGCATACGCCCTTGACACACCGAACGGCACCCCCCGGAGTGAGGGCGGGATAAGCGACCGACATAATGTCGGTCGTGGCGACAGCAACGACAGTAGAAACCGGGCACGCGCACCCGTCGGTCAATCGGCCGAACCTCACCAGCGTCGGAACCATCATCTGGCTGAGTTCCGAGCTGATGTTCTTCGCGGCCCTCTTCGCGATGTACTTCACCCTCCGATCGGTGACCGGGGCCGAGTTTTGGAAGGAATCCGCCGATGCGCTGAATCTTCCGTTCTCCGCGACGAACACCACGATCCTGGTACTCAGCTCGCTGACCTGCCAGCTCGGTGTGTTCGCGGCCGAGCGCGGCGATGTCAAGAAGCTCCGGACCTGGTTCGTGATCACCTTCATCATGGGGGCGATCTTCATCGGGGGTCAGGTCTTCGAGTACACCGATCTGGTCAAGGAGGAGGGCCTCTCGCTCTCGTCCAGCCCGTACGGTTCGGTGTTCTACCTGACCACCGGCTTCCACGGACTGCACGTGACGGGCGGACTCATCGCCTTCCTGCTGGTCCTGGGCAGGACGTACGCGGCCAAGAGGTTCACCCACGAACAGGCCACCGCGGCCATCGTCGTGTCCTACTACTGGCACTTCGTCGATGTCGTCTGGATCGGCCTCTTCGCCACGATCTACCTGATCCGGTGACCGGTCCCGTACCGGAACCGCACTTCAGACAGACATAGCCAAAGCATCGACGCAGAAGATCCTGACACCGGGGTAATCCGTGAAAAAGCTCTCCGCACGACGGCGCCATCCGCTGGCGGCGCTCGTCGTCCTACTCTTCGCGCTGGCGGTCACTGGGGGGCTGTACGCCGCGTTCGCGCCTGCGGACAAGGCCCAGGCCGATGACACCGCCCAGTCTCTTGCCATCAAGGAGGGCAAGAAGCTCTTCGCCGTCGGCTGCGCCAGCTGCCACGGCACCGGCGGTCAGGGCACCTCCGACGGCCCGAGCCTGGTCGGCGTGGGCGCCGCCGCCGTCGACTTCCAGGTCGGTACCGGCCGGATGCCGGCGCAGCAGCCCGGCGCCCAGGTGCCGCGGAAGAAGAACATCTACAGCCAGGCCGAGATCGACCAGCTCGCCGCGTACGTCGCGTCGCTGGGTGCCGGTCCGAACGTGCCGAGCAAGGACCAGTACAGCAAGGACGGCGCGGACATCGCCAAGGGCGGTGAGCTGTTCCGTACGAACTGCGCGCAGTGCCACAACTTCACCGGTAAGGGCGGTGCCCTGACCAACGGCAAGTTCGCACCGACGCTTGAGGGCGTGGACCCGAAGCACATCTACGAGGCCATGGAAACCGGCCCGCAGAACATGCCTTCGTTCGGTGACGGCTCGCTGTCCCCGCAGAACAAGAAGGACATCGTGTCCTACCTCGGCGCCGTCAACAGCGACGACACCCCCAGCCCCGGTGGTCTGGGCCTGGGCGGTCTCGGACCTGTCACCGAGGGCCTCTTCGGTTGGATCGCCGGCCTGGGCGCGCTGATCGCGGTCGCCATCTGGGTCGCAGCCCGGACTACGAAGGCCAAGAAGTCATGAGTGAGACTGGACGACACGAAGACGTGCCAGAAAAGAACCTCCCCGGTGAGCGGGAAACGGCTCACGGCGGCGCGGTGGACACGGCGGACAACCCCTTCGCCGACCCGGGGCTGCCGCCCCACGAGCACCGCATCCAGGACATCGACGAGCGGGCCGCGAAGCGCTCCGAGCGCACCGTCGCGCTGCTGTTCACGGTGTCGATGCTGGCGACGATCGGCTTCATCGCCTCGTACGTGATCTTCCCGGTCGACAAGATCGTCTACATCTGGCCGTTCGGCCACGTCAGCGCGCTGAACTTCGCGCTGGGCCTGACGCTGGGTGTGGCCCTCTTCTGCATCGGCGCCGGCGCGGTCCACTGGGCCCGCACGCTGATGTCGGACGAGGAGGTCGCCGACGACCGGCACCCGATCGAGGCGGCCCCCGAGGTCAAGGCCAAGGTCATGGAGGACTTCCGGCAGGGTGCCAAGGAGTCCGGCTTCGGCCGCCGCAAGCTGATCCGCAACACCATGTTCGGCGCGCTGGCCGTGGTGCCGCTGTCCGGTGTCGTGCTGCTGCGCGACCTCGGTCCGCTGCCGGAGAAGAAGCTGCGCACGACGGGCTGGAAGAAGGGCGTCCGCCTGGTCAACCAGTCCACCAACCTCCCGCTGCGTCCCGAGGACATCGCGGTCGGCTCCCTGACGTTCGCCAAGCCCGAGGGCCTGGAGGAGGACGACGAGGAGTTCAACACCAAGATCGCCAAGGACGCCCTGATGCTCGTGCGGATCCAGCCGCAGAACATCAAGGACAAGCAGGAACTGGACTGGTCGCACGAGGGCATCGTCGCCTACTCGAAGATCTGCACCCACGTGGGCTGCCCGATCAGCCTGTACGAGCAGCAGACGCACCACGTGCTGTGCCCCTGCCACCAGTCGACCTTTGACCTGTCCGACGGCGGACGCGTCATCTTCGGCCCCGCCGGACACGCCCTGCCGCAGCTGCACATCACGGTGAAGGACGGCTTCCTCGAAGCCGTAAGCGACTTCGCGGAGCCCGTCGGCCCGAGCTTCTGGGAGCGCGGATGAGTAACGAGACGAGCGCGACCACCACGCGCCGCGGCCAGGCGCCGCGGGGCGAGCGGATCGCCGACTGGGCGGACGGCCGGCTGGGCATCTACAGCCTCGCCAAGGCCAACATGCGCAAGATCTTCCCGGACCACTGGTCCTTCATGCTGGGCGAGATCTGCCTCTACAGCTTCATCATCATCATCCTGACCGGCGTCTACCTGACGCTGTTCTTCCACCCGAGCATGGCCGAGGTGACCTACCACGGCTCGTACGTGCCCATGCACGGGATCCGGATGACGCAGGCGTTCGAGTCGACGCTGGACATCAGCTTCGACGTGCGCGGCGGTCTGCTCATCCGGCAGATCCACCACTGGGCGGCCCTGGTCTTCCTGGGCGGCATGATGGTGCACATGATGCGGGTGTTCTTCACCGGCGCCTTCCGCAAGCCGCGCGAGGTCAACTGGCTGTTCGGCTTCCTGCTGCTGGTGCTCGGCATGTTCACCGGCTTCACCGGCTACTCGCTGCCGGACGACCTGCTCTCCGGCACCGGCGTCCGGTTCATCGAGGGTGTCATCCTGGCGATGCCGCTCATCGGCTCGTACCTGCAGATGTTCATCTTCGGCGGGGAGTTCCCGGGACACGACATCATCCCGAGGTTCTTCACGATCCACGTGCTGCTGCTGCCGGGCATCATGCTCGGCCTGCTGGTGGCGCACCTGATCCTGGTCTTCTACCACAAGCACACGCAGTTCCCGGGTGCCGGCAAGACCAACAAGAACGTCGTCGGCATGCCGCTGCTGCCGGTCTACATGGCCAAGGCCGGAGGCTTCTTCTTCCTGGTCTTCGGCGTGATCTCGGTGATCGCGGCGGTCGCCAGCATCAACCCGGTGTGGGCCATCGGCCCGTACCGGCCCGACCAGGTGTCCACCGGCGCCCAGCCCGACTGGTACATGGGCTTCGCCGAGGGTCTGGTCCGTGTGATGCCCGGCTGGGAGTGGGACATCTGGGGCCACACCATCAACTTCGGTGTGCTGATCCCGATCCTGATCTTCCCGCTGGTGCTGGTGGCGATCGCGGTCTACCCGTTCGTCGAGTCCTGGGTCACCGGCGACAAGCGCGAGCACCACATCCTGGACCGCCCGCGCAACGCCCCGACCCGTACCGGCTTCGGTGTGGCCTGGCTGATCGCGTACCTGGTGATGCTGGTCGGCGGTGGCAACGACCTGTGGGCCACCCACTTCCACCTGTCGATCAACTCGATCACCTGGTTCGTGCGGATCGCGTTCTTCGTCGGTCCGGTGCTGGGCTTCATCGTCACCAAGCGGATCTGCCTGGGCCTCCAGCGCCGCGACCGCGACAAGGTGCTGCACGGACGCGAGTCCGGCATCATCAAGCGGCTGCCGCACGGTGAGTTCATCGAGGTGCACGAGCCGCTCAACCAGGAGCAGCTGCACACCCTCACCCAGCACGAGCAGCCCAAGCCGTTCGAGATCGGCCCGGAGGTCGACGAGAACGGTGTCGAGCGGAAGGTCAAGCGGTCGACGAAGCTGCGCGCCAAGCTCTCGAAGGGCTACTACGGCGAGGGCAACGTCATCCCGAAGCCGACCCCGGAGGAGTACAAGGAGATCACCAGCGGCCACGGCCACCACTGATCCCCGCCGTGTGACGCACGGCAGTACCACCGCGTAAGTACGCCACCCAGAGGGCCCCGTTCGAGGACTGGACGGGGCCCTTCGGCATGCCCGCGTGCCGGATAGGGTTTTGCGCACCAGCAGGACACGAATCCAGGAGTGTGGACCATGAACGTTGCGACCCCGAACGGCGGCGACAGCGTGGCGGCCCACACCTGGCCGGCCGTCCTCGACGCCCTCCTCCAGGGCCGCGACCTCAGCGCCGACGACACCGCGTGGGCGATGGACCGGATCATGCGCGGCGAGGCCACCGACGCGCAGATCGCCGGGTTCGCGGTGGCGCTGCGCGCCAAGGGCGAGACCGTCGCCGAGATCTCCGGCCTGGTCCGGACGATGTACGCGCACGCCAACCTCATCGAGGTGCCGGGTCCCAGCGTGGACATCGTCGGCACCGGCGGCGACGGCGCGAAGACCGTCAACATCTCCACCATGTCCTCGATCGTGGTGGCCGGCGCCGGCGCGAAGGTCGTCAAGCACGGCAACCGCGCCGCCTCGTCGGCCAGCGGCGCGTCCGACGTGCTGGAGAAGCTGGGCGTGAACCTCGACCTGACGCCGCGCCGGGTCGTCGAGGTGGCCGAGGAGGCCGGCATCACCTTCTGCTTCGCGGTGAAGTTCCACCCCTCGCTGCGGCACGTCGCCGCCGCACGGCGCGAGCTGGGCATCCGTACGACCTTCAACGTGCTGGGCCCGCTGACCAACCCGGCGAAGGTCCGCGCGCAGGCCACCGGCGTCGCCGACGCGCGGATGGCGCCGATCCTGGCCGGGGTGCTGGCCGAGCGCGGCTCCTCCGCGCTGGTCTTCCGGGGCGACGACGGGCTGGACGAGCTGACGACGACCGCCACCTCCAAGGTGTGGGTGGTGCGCGACGGCGCCGTACGGGAGGAGACCTTCGACCCGCGGGACGTGGGGATCGGCCTGGTGCCCGTGGAGGCGCTGCGCGGCGCCGACGCCTCGTACAACGCGGACGTGGCGCGCCGCCTGCTGGGCGGCGAGGAGGGGCCGGTGCGCGACGCGGTGCTGCTGAACTCGGCGGCGGCGCTGGTGGCGCTGGCGCCGACCGGGGCGCCGCTGGCCGAACAGATCGCGGCGGGCATCGAGCGGGCCGCCGAGGCCATCGACTCCGGCGCGGCCCGCCGGGCTCTGGAGCGGTGGGTGGCGGCCAGCAACGCCTGAGAAGCGTCTGAGACGGCGCTGAAGTGACGCGGGGCCCGGTCCGGGATGCGGACCGGGCCTTGCGCGCGTCCGATCGTGTGGCATGATGCTGCGCAGGTCACGAGTGACAGCGACTACGGCCCCGGCCCGCTGTCCGGCAACCCTCCGTCCGTGGCGGGGTGCCCCGGGTGATGACCAGGCCGCAGGCAGCGAGGTCTGCGGCAAGCGCGGATCCCTCGTGCCAGGGATCCTGGTCCTTGAGGGAGATCTCTCATGATGCAGCGAATGCGTTAGGGCCGTCCGGCCCGTTCCCGCACCCCCTTTTTCTTTCTCCACTGCCGGTGGGCCCCGCTTCTGCGTGCGTGCCCCGCAGTGAATTCGCCATGCCTTTACGGGAGTTCGCCATGCCTGTTTCCGCTGCCGCCACCGATGCCGCCGTCTGCGCCCCGCTGCCCGTGCTGGGGCGCGACGTCCTGGTCCCGCTCGTCACCGGCGGCGAGGTCGAGTACGCGGCGCTGGACATCGCCGCCAGCGCCCCGGCGTTGCAGCGGGTCTGGGACGACGTGGCCGCGTACGCCCCGTACTACGGCAGCGTGCACCGCGGCGCGGGCTACCTCTCGCAGCTGTCCACCGACCTGTTCGAGAACAGCCGGGCGGAGGTGGCCCGCTTCCTCGGGGCGCGGGAGGGGGACCAGGTGGTCTTCACCCGCTCCACCACCGACTCGCTCAACCTGCTGGCCGCGGCGCTGCCCGCGCGGACCCGGGTGTTCGTCTTCGAGACCGAGCACCACGCCTCGCTGCTGCCCTGGGAGCAGCGCGCGGACGTCGAGGTGACGTACCTGGACGCGCCGCGTACGCCGGGGCAGGCGGTGGACACGCTGGAGCGGGCGCTCGCGGAGCGCGAGCCGTACGCGAACGCCCTGGTGTGCGTGACGGGTGCGTCCAATGTGACCGGTGAGCTGTGGCCGGTACGGGAGCTGGCCGCAGCGGCGCACGCGCACGGCGCGCGGATCGTGCTGGACGCCGCCCAGCTCGCCCCGCACCACCCGGTCGACATCGCGGAACTGGACGTGGACTGGGTCGCCTTCTCCGGCCACAAGCTGTACGCGCCGTTCGGCGCCGGTGTGCTGGCCGGGCGCGCGGACTGGCTCCAGGAGGCGGAGCCGTACCTCGCGGGCGGCGGCGCCAGCCGTACGGTCGCCCGCCGGGGCGACGGCGGGGTGGACGTCGAGTGGCACACCACCGCCGCCCGCCACGAGGCCGGCTCGCCCAACGTCATCGGCGCCTACGCCGTCGCCGCCGCCTGCAAGGCCCTCACCGAGGCGGGCTTCGAGAACCTGGTCGCCCGGGAGCAGCACCTGGTCGAGCGGGTGCGGGCGGGCCTCGCCGAGGTGCCCGAGGTGACCGTGCTGTCGCTGTTCGGGGACGACGCGCCGCGGGTGGGGGTGCTCTCCTTCGTGGTCCGGGGCTGGAACAGCTCGCACTTCGCGGCGGCCCTCTCGGCGGAGTACGGGATCGGCGTGCGCGACGGGCTGTTCTGCGCGCACCCGCTCGTACGGACCCTGCTGGGCGCGCAGTCGCAGGCGCCCGGCGAGTGCGGTGCGCCGGAGGGCGCGCCGGAGGAGAAGAGCCTGAACGCCATCCGGGTGAGCTTCGGCGTCGGTACGCCCGACGAGCACGTGGACCGCTTCGTACGGGCGGTCAAGGAGCTGGTCAGGGACGGTGCGCGGTGGAGCTACCGCACCGAGGACGGGCGCTGCGTGCCGGACACCGCGGCGGCGGCGTAAACAGACCACCTCGCCGCGGCGCTCCGCTGTCCGGGCGCCGCGACGCGGGTGACGCCGGCGCGGGCGGGCACAGCCGCCCGCGCCGGTCAGGCGTCCAGGCCGATGGCGAAGGCCGCTTCCAGGTCGTGCTGGGAGTACGTACGGAAGGCGATGTGCGTCTCGGTGGAGGCGACGCCCGGGATCTTGCTGATCCGGCCGGGGATGACATCCGCCAGCTCGTCGTGCTGGGCGACCCGCACCATCGCGATCAGGTCGTGCGCACCGGTGACCGAGTAGACCTCGCTGACGCCCTCCAGCGCGGCGATCTTCTCCGCGATCTCCGGGATGCGGTCCACGCTGGTCTTGATGAGCACGATCGAAGTGATCACGGCTGGCTCTCTCCCTCGGTCGCCTGCTGCTTCGCCGTTCCGGCGGACCCCACACTACCCGTGGCCGCGGCGGCGCCCCGCGGCGGACGGGGGGCCGGCCGGTAGCGCACCCAGGCGTAGAGGAAGCCCACCGCGAAGCCCACGACATGGGCCAGGTAGGCCACGCCCGGGGTGCTGGGGTCGCGCTGCGCGGCGAGCCACTGGAGGAGGAACCAGAAGAGCAGCACGATCCAGGCGGGGAAGCGCAGCGGCAGGAAGAGGAGGAACGGGTAGAGACTGGTGACGCGGGCCTTGGGGAACAGGTACAGGAAGGCCCCCAGCACCCCGGAGATCGCCCCCGAGGCGCCGACCAGGGTCTGGCCGGACGCGGCGTGCGCGGCCGCGTAGCCCATCAGGGCCAGGTAGCCGGTGACGAGGTAGAAGAGGGTGAACGGCAGGCGGCCCATGCGGCTCTCGGCCATGCCGCCGAAGACGTACAGGAACAGCACGTTGCCCAGCAGGTGCAGCCAGCTGCCGTGGATGAACAGGGCGGTCAGCGGGGTGAGCAGCGCGCGCGGCGAGCCGCTCCACAGGTCGCGCGGGATGACGCCCCACCGTTCGAAGTACACGGTCTGCGCCTGGACGACGGCGTCGCCGGTGCCGTATATGCCGTTGAGGCCGGAGGCGGGACCGATGACGAAGAGGACACAGCACACGGCGATCAGGACGTTCGTCATGCGGGAGAACACGGTCAGCACCGAGCGGACGCGGGGCGTCCGGGGGATCAGGGGCGGGGCCGTCATGAAGTGATCATGGCTCAATAGGGGCATTCGGGACAGAGCGCCTCGCCGCGTCCCGGCTCCCGGGCGGGGCCCGCGCCGCACCGGCGTCAGGCCGTAGGGTACGGGCAGTACCCCGCGTACTTCCGCAGTCCGACGGCGCACCGCGGGAAGCCCCCGAACGACAGCACGAGCCCCGCTCGGCCGAGCGACGAAAGAGGACGACACCATGGCTGTTCCCATGCCGACGGCCGGGACCCGGTGGCGCTGCACGCTGTGCGGCAACCTGACGCGCTTCGACGTGACCCGCCGGTCCGAGACCGTGGAGTACCTCCACTTCGACCTGGCCGGGGAGGCGAAGGTGGAGGAGCGGGAGGTGCGCAGTGAGAGCAT
Source organism: Streptomyces albofaciens JCM 4342 (assembly GCF_008634025.1). Classification (NCBI taxonomy): domain Bacteria; kingdom Bacillati; phylum Actinomycetota; class Actinomycetes; order Kitasatosporales; family Streptomycetaceae; genus Streptomyces; species Streptomyces albofaciens. The sequence continues at coordinate 2,386,945 of NZ_PDCM01000001.1, forward strand.
CGAGTCGGTGCGCTGCCGCTGGTGCAACGCGGTCGACCAGATCGAGCTGGTGGACCGTCCGGGCGCGAGCGCCTGAGTCGAGCGCCTGAGATCGGAGCGATGCAGCAGTGGTGGAGCGTCCAGATGGGCCTGCGGGGGCGGAGCGCGATGCCGAGGCCGGTGCGGCCGCGGCGGACGAGGTGCTCGACCGTCCGTTGCCCGAGGGCGTACGGCGCCGGGTCGTGGCGCTCACCGCGGAGGCCTTCGGCGGCCTGACGGTCACCGAACTTCCGCCGCCGCTGCGGCAGTACGCCCGGTTCACCCCCAGCCGCCGCGCCAAGTTCGCGGGCAACGCGATGGCCGCGGCGCTGGAGAACGACACGGTCTTCCGGCAGCGGATCGCGGGCCGGCTGCGCGAGGCCCAGCCGGAGCTGGCCGAGGCGCTGGACAGCGGCACCCCGCCCGCCGCCGCCGACCCGCTGGACGTCGCGGCGGCGGCCTATGTGCTGCGCCCCGAGGGCTGGGTCAAGCTCGTCGCGGCGGCCGGCGAGGAGGCGCAGCGCGCCCGCGCCGAGCGGGCCGGCGAGGAGGCGGAGCGCGAGCTGGCGGCGCTGCGCGAGGAACTGGCGCAGGTCCGCGCGCAGGCCCGGAGCGAGGCCGAGCGCGTCCGCGGCGACCTGGACGCGCTGCGCAAGGAGAACGAGTCGTTGCAGCGCAAGCTGCGCAGCGCGCTCAGCGACGTCAAGCGCGGTGAGGCGGCGGCGCGCAAGGCCGCGGCCGAGACGGAGTCCGTACGGGCCGCCGCCGCGCAGGAGAAGAGCGCGGCCGACAGTGAGGCGCGCCGCCTCAGGGGCCGGATCGCGGAGGTCGAGGCGTTGCTGGAGGCCAGCCGCCGTGCCACGCGGGAGGGCCGCAGCGTCGAGGACATGCGGTTGCGGCTGCTGCTGGACACCGTGCTGGACGCGGCCCAGGGGCTGCGTCGCGAACTGGCGCTGCCGCCCGCCGATACACACCCGGCCGATACGGTCGATGCCGTGGCGCCGGGGAAGATGACGCCGAAGGACATCGCCACGCGCGCGCTGTCGGAGACCGACCCCGCGCTGCTGGACCAACTGCTGGCGCTGCCGCAGGCCCATCTGGTGGTGGACGGCTACAACGTCACCAAGACCGGTTATCCCACGATGCCGTTGGACAAGCAGCGGCTGCGGCTGCTGGGCGGCCTCGCGGTGCTGGCCGCCCAGACTGGCGCGGAGATGACGTGCGTCTTCGACGGCGCCGAGCTGGCCGCGCCGGTGCTGCTCGCGCCGCCGCGCGGGGTAAGGGTCCTGTTCAGCAAGCCGGGTGTGACGGCCGATGAGCTGATTCGCCAGCTCGTACGAGCCGAGCCGCCCGGCCGCCCGGTGGTGGTGGTCTCCACCGACCGCGAGGTGGCCGACGGCGTCGCCAAGGCGGGGGCGCGGCCGGTGGCATCCGCCTTGCTGCTCAAGCGGCTCGCCCGCATCTGAACGGCCGGCAGCGCTTCGCGTCGTGCGGCCCGCCGGCGAAATCCGTACGACCCGTACGACTCGTCAGACCCGTACGACCCGTAACACCTGTACGACTTGTCCCGAACACAGGACGTCCGAGGTGGTGTGGGAGATATGTTCCGTGGAAGCGCCGCCGGGGGGTCCGAGGCCGGAGCGGCGTGCGATGCGGAGGTAAAGGTGTACCCATCAACGGGGTATCTCATGCCTGCCGTTCGTGCCTGAGTGTCAAGTGACCGCTACTGCCTGTGTGATGTTGGTAAAGGATGAGGACCATCCAGGAGTTTTTTCCGGTGAGGATTTGAAGCGATCACAAGACGGTTACTAAGGTCAGGCCTCAACCCTTCATGCAGTTGATCATCCATCCGGGGTGAACAGTGAAGGAACCGCCGAGTCCGCGACGTTGACGCGGAGCCGGGGTGCAGCTACCCCCACTTCCCGGTAGGCGGCTGAAGGAAGAAGGAGCTCGCCTCCGTGGCGTCCCACCGTCGACCCAAGCAGCCGAGCCGCACTCGTGTCACCGTGCTCACCGCGACCGCAGCGGCGGCCGTCGCACTCTCGTCCCAGGCCGCCCACGCCGACCCGAAGCCCAAGAAGGAAGAGGTCAAGTCGGAGGTCGACAAGCTCTACGAGCAGGCGGAGCAGGCCACCGAGAAGTACAACGGGGCCAAGGAGGACCAGGAGAAGCTGCAGAAGGAGGTGGACAGCCTCCAGGACAAGGTCGCCCGCGGCCAGGGAGAGCTGAACCAGCTCCGCAAGGGCCTCGGTTCGGTCGCCTCCGGCCAGTACCGCAGCGGCAGCATAGACCCGTCCGTGCAGCTGTTCCTGTCCGGCGACCCGGACACCTACCTCGAAAAGGCCGCCACGCTCGACCAGCTGAGCGGCAAGCAGGCCGAGCAGCTGAAGACCATCGCGGACAAGCAGCGGCAGCTCGCGCAGGAGCGCGCGGAGGCCGCGTCCAAGATCCAGGACCTCTCCGACACCCGCAAGGCGCTGGGTGAGAAGAAGGACGAGATCAAGGGCAAGCTCGCCAAGGCGCAGGAACTGCTCAACACCCTGACCGCCAAGGAGAAGGAGGCGCTCCAGAAGGAGGAGGCGCAGAAGAACCGCTCCAGCCGCGGCAACGAGCGCCCCGACCTGGGCAACGACACCCCGGCCTCGGGCCGTGGCGCCGCCGCGCTGGCCGCCGCCGCCTCCAAGATCGGCTCGCCCTACGTGTGGGGCGCCACCGGTCCGTCCTCCTTCGACTGCTCGGGCCTGACCTCCTGGGCGTACCAGCAGGCCGGCCAGTCGCTGCCGCGCACCTCCCAGGCGCAGGCCAACGCCGGTACCCGCATCGGCTCGCAGAGCGCCCTCAAGCCGGGCGACCTGGTCCTCTTCTACGGCGACCTGCACCACATCGGCCTGTACGCGGGCAACGGCCAGGTGCTGCACGCGCCGAAGCCGGGCGCGTCCGTGCGCTACGAGTCGATCAACAACATGCCCTTCCAGTTCGGCGTCCGCGTCTGACGCGGACCGGCCCGGTTCCCGCCGCCGCGGGAACCGGCCGCCGCTGCCGCCCGATCGGGCGAATTGCGGTGGCCGCCGCTGACTTCACGCCCCGCCGGTGACCTGCGCAGTCACCGGCGGGGCGGCTTTTTGCGTACCGGCAGGGCGGGTTGCGGGTCTTTGGATACGGGCCACCGGCGCCGTTACTGTCTGCCCTCGCAGCCGCCGGTCATCGACCGTCCGCCCGGGCGGCAGCGGCTGCACGGAAGGGAGTGCGGCTCTCGTGGCGTCCCACCGCCGTGTCTCACAGTCCGGCCTGGCCGGTGCGACCAGGGTCACCGTCCTGTCCGCCGCCGCGATCACCGCGGCCGCGGCCCTGTCGGCGGCCGGGGCGAGCGCCGCACCGGCTCCGGCGCCCGGCGAGGTCACCTCGCGCGTCGGCGCTCTCTACGAACAGGCCGAGAAGGTCACCGAGGAGTTCAACGGGGCCTCCGAACGGACCCGGAAGCTGCGCGGCGACGTCACCGCCCTCCAGGACCGGGTGGCCCGCGGCCAGGAGCGCGTCAACAGGCTGCGCGCCCGGCTCGGTGCCATCGCCTCCGCCCAGTACCGCTCCGGCGGCCTGGACCCGGCCCTGAAGCTGATGCTGTCCGAGGACCCGGCGAGCTACCTCGACAAGGCCTCCGTCCTCGACCGCGTCCACGGCAACCAGGCGGGGCAGCTGCGCGAACTCCAGGGCGCCCAGCGCGGACTGGAGCAACAGCGCCGGGCGGCGGCCGGCAAGCTGACGGACCTGGAGGCGAGCCGGCGCGAAGTCGCGCGCCACAAGAAGGACATCGAGCACAAGCTGGCCGCCGCGCAGCGCCTGCTGAACGCGCTGACCGGCGCCGACCGGGCGGCCTTCGACCGGGCGAACCGCGGCCTCGGGCGGTCGCTGCCCGACCTGTCCGGGGCGGCGCACTCCTCCGGCCGCGCCGGGGCCGCCGTCCAGGCGGTGCGCGCGGCGATCGGCACGCCGTACGCGTGGGGGCGGTCCGGCCCGAGCGCCTTCGACTGCTCTGGGCTGATGCAGTGGGCCTACGCGCGCGCCGGAGTCTCCATCCCGCGTACCTCGCAAGCCCAGCGGGGCGCGGGACGGCAGGTTCAGGTCAGCCAGGCCAGGCCGGGAGACCTGGTCATCTACCGGGACGATGCCAGCCATGTCGGCATGTATGTGGGCAACGGACAGGTGGTGCACGCGCCGCATCCGGGCGCACGGGTCCGGTCCGACCCCGTCGGCATGATGCCGATCTCGTCCGTAACCCGCCCCTGACCCCTGTGCGCGCTCCGGGACGGTGCTTACGATCAGCCGCGTGGCAGGTCATCAGGTGCGGCGGCGGGCGGTACGGGACATCAGGGCGGTGCTGTGCGCGGCCCTGCCGCTCGCGCTGCTGGCACTCCTCACCGGCTGCGACGACCCGGCCGGCGCGCAGACCGCCCCGCCGGGCATCCAGCGGATGCTGGACCAGCGCGCCGCGGCCGTACGGAACCGCGACACCGCGGCCTTCCTCGCCTCGGTCGACCCCCGCGCGTCCGGGTACCGCGCCGAGCAGCGGCGGATGTTCGCCAACCTCGCGCGGGTGCCGCTGGCCGCCTGGTCGTACGAACTGGTGCGGACCGACGCGTTCGGGCTGCCCCCGGCCGTCGGCGCGGACGGGCGGCGGGTCGCGGCCGAGGTACGGCTGCGCTACCGGCTCACCGGGTACGACAGCGCGCCGGTCACCGCCGTCCAGTACCTGACCCTCACCGACCGGGGCGGCCGGTGGCGGATCAGCTCGGACTCGGACGGCGCCACGAGCGGGCGGCGCAGCGCGCGCCGGCTGTGGGACCAGGGGCCGGTCGAGGTCGTCCGGGGGCGGCACAGCCTGGTCCTCGGGGTCGGGCGCGGCACGGCGGCGCTGCGCGAACTGGCCGAGCGTACGGACGCGGCGGTGCCCGCCGTCGGCAAGGCGTGGCCCGGGAAGTGGGCCGGGCGGGTGGTGGTCGAGGCGCCGCAGTCGCTGGAGCGGATGGCGGAGCTGCTGAACGCTTCCGACCCGGCGGGCTACCGGGGCATAGCGGCCGTGACGACCGGCGAGCCGGGCCCGGCCGCGGCGGCCCCCGCCGACCGGGTCGTCGTCAACCCGGAGGCGTACGGGGAACTGTCCGCGGCCGGCCGGCAGGTCGTGCTGACACACGAGGCCACGCACGTCGCGACGCGCACGGCCACCACGTCCGCCACCCCGATGTGGCTCTCCGAGGGCTTCGCCGACTGGGCCGCCTACCGCGGCGGCGGCCGCCCCGCCCCCACCACCGCCCCCGAACTGGCCCACGCGGTCGCCACCGGCGCCCCGCCGTCCCGGCTCCCGGCCGACGGCGACTTCCGCTTCAGCCGCAGCGCGCGGCAGCTGGCCCGCGCGTACGAGAGCGGCTGGCTGGCCTGCCGCATGATCGCCGACCGGTGGGGCGAGCGGAAGCTCGGCGCGTTCTACCGGGCGGCGGGCCGCGGCGGCACGGAGAGCGCCGGGCGGGCGATGCGGGACCAGCTGGGCGTCAGCCCGGCGGAGTTCACCCGGCGGTGGCGGGCGTATGTGGCGGAGCAGCTGGGCTGACGGACGGCGCGGGTGCCGGGAAGGCCTCCTCTGTACGGGACGCGGCGACGGTGCCCGGCTCCGGCTCGGCGTCCGGCCCGTGCCCCTTCCCGGCGGTCCGCCGGCGGGTGCCGTCCGCGCGCCGCCGCCGTGGCCCGGTGACCGTCGAGCGCCACAGCGCGCGGCAGGCGGTCAGCGAGGCGGCCACCAGCAGGCCGTTGCGTACGGTCAGCAGGACGACGCCGGCACCCTGACTGGTCACCACCTCCGCGAACCGGACGGGGAATTCCAGCAGCGTCGCCCCGGTCGCCGGCAGCACCAGCACGGCCGGCAGCGCCATCCGGCTCGCCCGCAGCGTCATGCACACGGCCGCCGTACCGACCAGCCAGATCATGTACTGCGGGCTGATGACCCGGCTGGTGGTGACGAAGAGGAGGACGGCGGTGAAGGCGGCGTCGGCGAGCGTGGCGGACGTGAACCGCCGCGCGCGCAGCCGCCACAGCAGCAGCCAGCCGAAGGCCGCCGCGGTCAGGACCAGCGCCAGGGAGCTGACCAGCGGTACGTAGGGGCCGACGAACTCCACCGAGCCGTAGTTCAGCAGCACCTCGCCGTCCCAGCCGAACTGCCGGGCGAGGTGGAAGACGAGCGCGCCCAGCGACTCCACTTCCGTACCCCGGTCGCGCTGGAACGTGAGGAACGCCAGCCCGCCAGGGGCCCAGGCGACGAGCAGCAGCGTGATCGCGAGCGCGCCGACGGCCGCAGCGCCCCACAACTCGCGCGCCCGGCGGCCGCGCAGAGGAGCGCCGGCCAGCAGCAGCACCGGCCAGACCTTCAGCAGCGCGCCGAAGGCGACCAGGGCGCCGGAGACGCGCGGCCGGCCGGCGGCGGCGAACAGCGCGGCGACGGCCACGGCCGTGACCATCAGGTCGTACCGGGAGTACGCGGTCGGGCCCAGCAGGGCGACGCCCGCGGTCCACACCCAGGCGCCGGTGAGGCGTTTGCCCGGCCGCCGGCCCGCGTACAGGAACAGCGCGAAGGCGGCCGCGTCGGCGGCGCAGGCCAGGAGGAAGAAGGCCGAGGCGTAGTCCAGGAAGGGCAGCAGGCCGGGGGAGAGCACGGCGAGCGCGGCCGCCGGCGGGTACTGCCAGGTCACGTCGTCCCGCGGGAAGCTGCCGGACTTCAGGACCTCGGACCAGCCGTGGTAGATGCCCGAGATGTCGCTGGTCACGTCGGGCCCCGGGACCACCAGTACCTTGAACACGCACAGCAGGAGCGCCGCCCGGGTCGCCGCCCACACCGCCACCGGCGGCGCCAGGGAGCGCACGGCGTCCCACGGGGGCCGTCCCCCGGTCCTGGTCATCGGCACCTCGCCCGCCGTCCTCCGTCGCTCTCCGCCGTCCTTGCGCCGTCCGCGCCCGGACGCGCGCCCGACGGCCTCTCACGACCGTAGACGAGACACGTCCGTGCCGGGGCCGCCCCCACCGGCCGTGTCCGGTGACCCGGTACTGTGCGAGGGCAATGGACAAGACGCTGATCGTCACGAACGACTTCCCGCCCCGCCCCGGCGGCATCCAGGCCTTCCTGCACAGCATGGCGCTGCGCCTGGACCCGGACCGGGTGGTGGTCTACGCCTCCACCTGGAAGCGGAGCGAGGAGGGCGTCGCCGCCACCGCCCGCTTCGACGCCGAGCAGCCCTTCCACGTCGTACGGGACCGCGCGACGATGCTGCTGCCGACGCCCCGGGTGACCCGCACCGCCACCGCCCTGCTGCGCCGCCACGGCTGCTCCTCGGTGTGGTTCGGGGCCGCGGCGCCGCTCGGTCTGATGGCCCCGGCGCTGCGCCGGGCGGGCGCGCGCCGGATCGTGGCCACCACGCACGGGCACGAGGCGGGCTGGGCGCAGCTGCCCGCCTCCCGCCAGCTGCTGCGGCGGATCGGCGAGGGCACCGACACGATCACCTACCTCGGCGAGTACACCCGTGCGCGGATCGCCGGCGCGCTGACCCCGGCCGCCGCCCGCCGCATGGTCCAACTGCCGCCCGGTGTGGACGAGAAGACCTTCCACCCCGATTCGGGCGGCGACGCGGTACGGGCCCGGCTCGGGCTCGCCGGGCGGCCGGTCGTCGTCTGCGTCTCCCGGCTGGTGCCGCGCAAGGGGCAGGACACCCTGATCGAGGCGATGCCGCGCGTCCTGGCCGAGGTACCGGACGCGGTGCTGCTGATCGTCGGCGGCGGCCCGTACGAGAAGCAGCTGCACGCGCTCGCCCAGGAGAAGGGCGTCGCGGACTCGGTGCGCTTCACCGGGGCCGTGCCGTGGGAGGAACTGCCCGCCCACTACGGCGCGGGCGACGTCTTCGCGATGCCGTGCCGCACCCGGCGCGGCGGGCTGGACGTCGAGGGCCTGGGCATCGTCTACCTGGAGGCGTCCGCCACCGGACTCCCGGTCGTCGCGGGCGACTCCGGCGGCGCGCCGGACGCGGTGCTGGACGGCGAGACGGGGTACGTCGTCCCGGGCGGCTCCCCGACGGTCGCGGCCGAGCGCGTCATCGCCCTCCTCAAGGACCCGGACGCCCGCCGCCGGATGGGCGAGCGCGGCCGGGCCTGGGTGGAGGAGAAGTGGCGCTGGGACCTGCTGGCGGAGCGGCTGAAGGAACTGCTGTAAGCGGTATGCGCGGCGGTACGGGGGACGGCCGTCTGCGCGGAGGCTGGGTACGCGAAGGCCGGGCGGGCCGGAGGAACCAGCGCGCCCGGCCTTCGCCGCCACGTCCCGCCGCCCGCTACGGGCGGTAGATCGCCTCGATCTCGTCCGCGAAGTCCTTCGCCACCACGTTCCGCTTCAGCTTCAGCGACGGCGTCACATGCCCGGACTCCTCGGTGAACTGCGTCGGCAGGATGCGGAACTTGCGTACCGACTCGGCCTTGGAGACAGCCGCGTTGCCGTCGTCCACCGCCCGCTGCACCGCGGCCAGCAGCTCCGGGTCCTCGCTCAGCTCGGCGACGCCCTGCCCGGCCGGGCGGCCGTTCTCCGCCGCCCAGCGCGGCAGGAACTCCTCGTCCAGGGTGACCAGCGCGCCGACGAACGGGCGGCCGTCGCCGACCACCATGCACTCGGCGATCAGCGCGTGCGCGCGGATGCGGTCCTCGATGACGGCCGGGGCGACGTTCTTGCCGCCCGCCGTCACCAGGATCTCCTTCTTGCGGCCGGTGATGGCGAGGTAGCCGTCCTCGTCCAGGGTGCCGATGTCACCGGTGTGGAACCAGCCGTCGGAGAGCGCTTCCTTGGTCGCGGCCTCGTTGTTCCAGTACTCGGTGAACAGGTGCTCGCCGTGCAGCAGCACCTCGCCGTCGTCGGCGATGCGGACCACCGAGCCGGGCAGCGGCTGGCCGACCGTGCCGATCTTCTGCCGGTCCCACGGGTTGAAGGCGGTGGCCGCGCAGGACTCCGTCAGGCCGTAGCCCTCCAGGGCCGTGAACCCGATGCCGCGGTAGAAGTGGCCCAGCCGCTCGCCCAGCGGCGCGCCGCCGGAGATGGCGTGGGTGGCCCGGCCGCCGAGCACCGCGCGCAGCTTGCCGAAGACCAGCGTGTCGAACAGCTTGTGCTTGAGCTTCAGGCCGAGGCCGGGCCCGGCCGGGGTGTCCAGCGCGCGGCTGTAGGCGATGGCCGTGTCGGCGGCCCGGTCGAAGATCTTGCCCTTGCCCTCGGCCTGCGCCTTGGCCCGCGCCGAGTTGTAGACCTTCTCGAAGACCCGGGGGACGCCGAGGATCAGCGTGGGGCGGAAGGCGGCGAGGTCGTCGGTGAGGTTCTTGATGTCGGGGGCGTGGCCGAGCTTGATGGGCGCCATGACCGAGGCCACCTCCACCAGCCGCCCGAAGACGTGCGCCACCGGCAGGAAGAGCAGCACCGAGGAGTGGCCGGTGCGGAAGAGCGGCTTGAGGCGCTCGACGACGTTGCCGCACTCGGCGAAGAAGCTGCGGTGGGTGAGCACACAGCCCTTGGGGCGGCCGGTGGTGCCGGAGGTGTAGACGATGGTGGCGGGGGAGTCGGCGTCGGCGAGGGCGCTGCGCTCGTCGACCTCCGCGTCGGTGAGTCCCTCGCCGGCCGCGCGCAGCCGGGCGATCGCGTCCCGCTCGATCTGCCAGATGTTCTCCAGCGCGGGCAGCCGGTCCCGTACGGACTCGACGGCGGCCTCCTGCTCGGGCGTCTCCACCAGGCAGGCCACCGCGCCGGAGTCGCCGAGGATCCACTGCACCTGCTCGGCGGAGCTGGTCTCGTAGACCGGGACGGTGACGGCGCCCGCGCTCCAGATCGCGAAGTCCAGCAGCGTCCACTCGTAGCGGGTGCGCGACATCAGGCCGATCCGGTCGCCCGCCTGGATCCCGGTGGCCATCAGGCCCTTGGCGACGGCCCGCACCTCGGCGAGGAACTCGGTGGCCGTGACGTCCTCGTACCGCCCGTCGACCTTGCGGCCCAGGACGGCGACATCGGGGTGCTGCGCGGCATTGCGGCGGATCAGATCCGTCAGGTTGCCGTCCGCGGGGACCTCGTACAGGGCCGGAAGGCTGAACTCGCGCAAGACTGCTGCTCCTCATTGGCGCCGGCCTCACGACGCTGTGTGCCGGCCGGCTGCGGTCCATGATCAGGCAGGGGGGGGTGGTGGACTGCCCGGACGTTACCCACCGGTATTGCTTTTGGGATAGGGGTGTACGCCCAGATGTTCGATGCGTCACAGCGGTGTGCCGCACCTTCGGACACGCCTGGGGACTGCTCAGCGCAGACTAGACCAGGCTTTCGGTGACCGGGAAGTAACCGCAGGTCGGACCCCTCTCCCGGCGGTACGCCATTCGATCTAGGGTGACGTCATGCGCGTGCATGTGGTCAGTGACGTACATGGCAACGGACCGGACCTCGCCAGGGCGGGCGACGGGGCCGACGCCCTGGTCTGCCTGGGCGACCTCGTCCTCTTCCTCGACTACGCCGACCACTCGCGCGGCATCTTCCCCGACCTCTTCGGCGTCGAGAACGCCCACCGGCTGGTCGAGCTGCGTACCGCCCGCCGCTTCGAGGAAGCACGTGCGCTGGGCCGTCGGCTGTGGGGCGACATCGAACGCGAAGGCGGCGGCCGGATGGCCGTCATCGAGGCGGCCGTCCGCCGGCAGTACGCCGAACTGTTCGCCGCCTTCCCGGACCGGACGTACGCCACGTACGGAAACGTGGACCTCCCGCACCTGTGGCCCGAATACGCGCGGCCCGGCACCACCGTCCTGGACGGCGAGCGGGTGGAGATCGGCGGCCGGGTCTTCGGCTTCGTCGGCGGCGGGCTGACGACTCCCATGCGGACCCCCTACGAGATCAGCGACGAAGAGTACGCCGCCAAGATCGAGGCGGTCGGCGAGGTGGACGTGCTGTGCACCCACATCCCGCCGGACGTCCCCGAGCTGTGCTACGACGTCGTCGCCCGGCGCTTCGAGCGCGGCAGCTCCGCCCTCCTGGACGCCATCCGCCGCACCCGCCCCCGCTACGCGCTGTTCGGGCACGTGCACCAGCCGCTGGCCCCGCGGGTCCGCGTCGGCGCCACCGAGTGCGTGAACGTCGGGCACTTCAACGCGACGGGAACGCCGTACGTCATGGAGTGGTGACGGTCTTGCCGGGGCCCTTCCCGGGGGCGGCCGGGACGGGCGGGGAGCCTGTCCGGGGCGCTCTCCCCGCGCGGTAGCCTTCAGCAGCAGGGATACGCGTCTGGCGGACCGGCACGAATCGGCATGGAGGAGTCACGGCGATGGCCGAACACACCAGCTCTAGCATCACGATCGAGGCGGCACCCGCCGAGGTGATGGGAGTGATCGCCGACTTTGCCCGCTATCCGGACTGGACCGGCGAGGTGAAGGAAGCCGAGATCCTCAGCAAGGACGAGCAGGGCCGCGCCGAGCAGGTCCGGCTGCTGCTGGACGCCGGCGCGATCAAGGACGACCACACCCTCGCCTACGACTGGATCAGCGACCACGAGGTCAGCTGGTCGCTGGTGAAGTCCCAGATGCTGCGCACCCTCGACGGCTCCTACCGGCTGGTCCCGCTGGCCGGCGGCGCGCACACCGAAGTGACGTACCAGCTGACCGTGGACGTCAAGATCCCGATGCTCGGCATGATCAAGCGCAAGGCGGAGAAGGTCATCATCGACCGCGCGCTGGACGGGCTGAAGAAGCGCGTCGAGAGCGGCCCCGCGGCCCCGGCCGCCGGCGAGGCCAAGAGCCTCTGACCATGCGCACCGTCCTCGTCACCGGTCCCGGCGGCGCCGGCCGCACCACCCTCGCCGCCGCGACCGCCCTGGCCGGTGCCCGGCGCGGCGGGCGCGTCCTGCTGCTCACCGCCCGCGGCGGCGCGGCGGAACGCGTCCTGGGCATCCGGCCCGTCCGCCCCGGCGACGGCCCGGTGCCCGTCGTCCCCGGCCTGCACGTGCGCTGCGTGGACGCCGGTGACCACTTCCGCCGCGAGGCGCTGGCCTTCCAGGAGCGCGCGGAATCCGCCCTCGACCTGCTCGGCGCCGCGCCCCTGGACGAGGACGAACTGACCGAACTCCCCGGCGCCGAGGCGTTCGCCCTCCTCCATGAACTGCGCGCGGCCCACCAGGCGGGCGGGGAGCCCGACGGCCCGGACACGGTCGTCGTCGACATGCCGCCCGCCGCCGACACCGTCGCCCTGCTCGCCCTGCCCGAGCAGGCCCGCCGCTACCTGCGCCGCCTGCTGCCGCCCGAGCGCCAGGCCGCCCGCGCGCTGCGGCCGGTGCTCGCCCAGCTGGCGGGCGTGCAGCTGCCCACGCAGAAGCTGTACGAGGCCGCCGAGCGCTGGGAGCACGAACTCGCCGCCGTACAGGCCGTCATCGACCACCCCGGCACGACCGTACGGATCGTCACCGAGGCGGCCCCGGGTGCCGTCGCCGACCTGCGCGAGGTGCGCTCGGGCCTCGCCCTGTACGGGCACCGCACCGACGCCGTCGTCGCCAACCGGCTGCTGCCCACCGGCTCGTCCGACCCCTTCCTGGCCGGGCTGTCCGGACAGCAGCAGAGCGCGCTCAAGGCGCTGCGCGAGGAGTTCCCCGAGACGCCCGTCGTCGAGGTGCCGCACCTGGGCCGCGACCCCGAGGGCGTCGAGGAACTGGACGCGCTGAACAGCGGCGCTGCCGGGGAACCGGCCGCGCCCGCGGGCGCCGGGGACCCGTGGACCGTGGAGGACCGGCTCGCCTCGGACGGCCTGCTGGTGTGGCGGGTGCCGCTGCCGGGCGCCGAGCGCGACGGGCTCGGGCTGCTGCGGCGCGGCGACGAGGTGATCGTGACCGCCGGCCGCTTCCGGCGGATACGCACCCTGCCCTCCGCGCTGCGCCGCTGCTCGGTCTCCGGGGCGGGGCTGCGCGACGGCGCGCTGCACATCCGTTTCACCCCCGACCCCGCCCTCTGGCCGCGCGGTCTGTGAACGGCACACCGCCGTTCGGGTAACGTCGGGAGAAGCAGCACCGCCTCGAATCCGCCGCGCCCGCGCGGCGGCCGAACCGCCTCGCCGCAGGAGTCCGCCATGAGCGATGCCACCGAGCGCCCCGCCGACCGTACGGACCGGTTCGACGCCGATGCCTGGGAGACGGCCTGTGCCGAGGACCTGGCGGCCGAGAAGGCCCGCCGCCGCGCGCAGTACGGCCCGCCGCCGGGCAGCGCCGCCGAGGAACTGCGCCGCCTCGCCGATGCCGTCACGGACAAGCTCGCCGGCATCCAGCTGCCGGGCGCGCTCGCCGGAATGGCCGCGCAGGGCGCCGTACAGCAGCTGTTCCGGCAGGCCAAGGCCGCCGTGGAGCCGGTCGTCGAGCGCAATCCGGAGGTCTTCGACCACCTCGCAGCCGCCGGCTCCGAGCTGCTGGCCGCCTACCGCTCGGCCGTCCAGAGCAGCGAACGCCGCTGGACCCGCGAGGCCGCCGGCGAGGCCGCGGCGGCCGACCCGCGCGACGCGGCAGACCCGGAGACCGGCCGGGACGGCGGTACCGTCCACGACATCCGCGACAAGCGGGACACCACGGACGGCCCCCGCCGGGACGACGACGGCCCGGCCGGCACCGAGCGGATCGACCTGGACTGAGGCGGGCGGGCGGCCCCTCTTGGTCGGGAGGGCGCGGATGGCGCCCTCCGCTCCGGTACCGTTGTACGCGGCGGGGTACGACCAATAACTGAGGGACACATGGGACTCACCATCGGCGTCGACATCGGCGGCACGAAGATCGCGGCCGGCGTGGTCGACGAAGAGGGCACGATCCTCGAAACGTGCAAGGTGCCGACCCCGCAGGCCACCGACGAGCTGACGGAGGCCATCGCCGACGCGGTCCGCACGATCAGCGCGGACCACCAGGTCGAGGCCGTCGGCATCGGAGCCGCCGGCTATGTGGACGAGAAGCGGGCCACCGTCCTGTTCGCACCGAACATCGACTGGCGCCACGAGCCGCTGAAGGACAAGGTCGAGCAGCGCGTCGGCCTGCCCGTCGTCGTCGAGAACGACGCCAACGCGGCGGCCTGGGGCGAGTACCGCTTCGGCGCCGGCCAGGGCCACAGCGACGTCATCTGCATCACCCTGGGCACCGGCCTGGGCGGCGGCATCATCATCGGCAACAAGCTGCGCCGCGGCCGGTTCGGCGTCGCCGCCGAGTTCGGCCACATCCGCGTGGTGCCGGACGGCCTGCTGTGCGGCTGCGGCAGCCAGGGCTGCTGGGAGCAGTACGCCTCCGGCCGCGCCCTGCTGCGCTACGCCCGCCAGCGCGCCTTCGCCACCCCGGAGAACGCCGAGATCCTGCTCGCCATGGGCGACGGCACCTCCGAGGGCATCGAGGGACGGCATGTGAGCGAGGCCGCCCGCCGGGGCGACCCGGTCGCCATCGACTCCTTCCGCGAGCTGGCCCGCTGGGCCGGCGCCGGCCTCGCCGACCTGGCCTCGCTCTTCGACCCGTCCGCCTTCATCGTCGGCGGCGGCGTCTCGGACGAGGGCGAACTGGTCCTCGACCCGATCCGCAAGTCCTTCCGCCGCTGGCTGGTCGGCAACCAGTGGCGCCCGCACGCCCAGGTGCTCGCCGCCCAGCTCGGCGGCAAGGCCGGACTGGTCGGCGCCGCCGACCTGGCACGCCAGGGCTGACCCGCGGTGCCGGCCGCGCTGCCCGCCTCCCGGACCGAGCCGGGCTCCGCTCCCGAGGACTCCGCATCGAGCGGAGGCGGAGCGAAGCGGAGCGGCTCGGCCGTGCTCCGCGTGCTGAGCTACAACGTCCGCTCGCTGCGCGACGACCGTACGGCGCTGGCCCGGGTGATCCGGGCCTGCGCCCCGGACCTCGTGTTCGTCCAGGAGGCGCCGCGCTTCTTCCGCTGGCGCAAGAGCGTGGCGAAGCTCTGCCGGGCCACCGGCCTGGTGCATGTGACGGGCGGCGCCACCGCGGCCGGCCCGATGATCCTGTCCACGCTGCGCGCCCATGTGGAGCGCACGGAGGACGTGCTGCTGCCCCGCACCCCCGGCCTGCACCAGCGCGGTTTCGCGACCGCGGTGGTACGGATCGGGGGCGCCCGGCTCGGCCTGCTCAGCTGCCACCTCAGCCTCCAGGCGGCCGAGCGCTACGACCAGGCGGGCCTGCTGCTGGAGCGGCTGAGCGCGCTGGACACCCCGTACGCCGTCGCGGCCGGTGACCTGAACGACCGGCCGGACGGGCGCGCCTTCCGGCGGCTGGCGGGCGCGCTCACCGACGCCTGGGCGGCGGCACCGTGGGGCGGGGAGTTCACCTCCACACCCCACGACCCCCACCAGCGCATCGACGCCGTGTTCACCACCGAGGGCGTCGAGGTGCTGGGCTGCGGTGTGCCGCGCGATCTGCCGGGCGTCAGCCACGGCGACCTCCTCGCGGCGAGCGACCACCTGCCGGTGCTGGCCGCCCTCCGGGTCCCGGCCGCCGGGTAGCCGCGCCCGGCACCCCTCAGGACAGCTTCATCCGCGGCTCCCCGCGCTCGTTGCGGCCCGGGCCGCCGCCGGTGCAGGTGAGCCGGCTCTTGGGGGCCTTGGCCGAGTCGAGGCCGGCGTACGCCTGCCGCAGGCAGTTGCGCAGCGCCAACTGGCCCCAGTGGTTGGGGTGCAGCGCCTCCTGCACCTGGAACGGCGGCAGCACCGCGCTGATCGTCCGTACCCAGCTGATCCACTCCGTCTTGTCGGACGCCCCCGGGTCGGTCCACCGGCTCACCGTGCCGCGCACCGGATCGACCAGCCCGACGCCCCGTTCGCACAGGCGGTGACCGTCGAAGCTGTGCGTCAGGTCGAGGAAATGGACGTTGGTCAGCCCGCTCCTGTCGATGCCCCGCTCGACCGCGCGGCTGACCGCGGGCAGCACGCTGTCCACCGCCCAGTCGGCGTCCCGGTCGGTGAACGCGCAGCCGCCCAGCGTCTGGCGCGCGCCCAGCGGCGCCGGGTAGCGGAAGTCGCGGCCGTGCGGGATGGGCGCCGGGTAGTTCTGCACGATCACGTCGTACTCGTCGGGGTCGTAGCCCGCCCGCAGCATCGCCCGCTGTACGTTCCGCAGCCCGCCCGCGATGTCGCCCGCCCGCTGCTCGACCGCCCGGTCGGTGAACCGGGCGCGGTTGGCCGCGTCCTGGCTGCACGACTTCGGCAGCGGACTCAGATACGCCAGCACACACGACTGGACCACGTCGCCGAAGCGGAAGTCGTTGCCGCCGACCGAGACCGCGACCATCCGCACGGGGTGGTCGCGGGCGTACTCCTCCAGCTGCTTGGCCTGGCCCGGCACGCCCGCCGCGTCCGAGAAGTCCAGGCCCGGCTTGGCGACGCCCCGCGGGGCGAGGAAGGAGTCGGTACGGGCGCCGGAACAGGCCAGATTCTCGCTCTCGGTGCCGGGCAGCCCGAGGTGGATCTCGGCGGAGCGCGAGCGGTGGCACTTCGGGATCCGCTCGGCGGTGCCGCGCGCGTTGTCGTGGTACGCGGTGGGGCCGAGCGCGTCGATACGGGGAAAGTTGGCCGGGTTGGCGTCGGAGTTGCCCGCCCAGCGCCCGGCCTCGCCGGAGATGTAGGAGTCGCCGAGGGAGACCACGGCCCCCGGCCCGGCGGGCTGCCGCGCCTGCGGCACGGTGGCCGCCGCCGGGGCGGTGGCCAGCAGTCCGGTGACCGCGGCGGCGGTGGCGGCGGCCGCGGCCACCCGGGAACGACGGCGTGGGCGTGGGCATGACGACGCGAGCGGATGACGCATGGGGGCCTCCCGGAGACACGGCCGGACACTCGGCGTGATCATCTCCGGTCGGAGGGTCACCGACGGTCAGGACACCCGGCGGGCGGGGCTAAACCGCCCGAAGGAAGGCGGTACGGCGGTACGGCGGTACGGCGCGGTCAGACGACCGCGCCGCCGCCCGGCAGGTCGTCCTCGTCCTCGTCGTCGTGCTTCATCCGGGCCACCAGCGTGGCGAAGCCGCCCAGGAAGCCGCCGATGCCCAGCAGCGTGATCCACCATGTGACGGGCTGCTGCAACAGCACCATGAGCACGAGCAGCAGCGGCCCGCCGAGCACCGCGATCCAGGCGAACTTGGCCGTCACGTCGGCCTTGGGCAGCGGAGGCGGCTCGGGCGGCTCGAAGTGGCCCTCGTCGGTGTCGTCGAAGTCGCCGTCGGACGCCTCGCGCGCCGACCAGTCGCGCGGCCCGACGCCGGGCGCGAAGACCACGGAACCGCCGACGGGGCCGCCGCCGGGCCGGCCGGGCGCGCCGGGGGAGGGCTCGCTGCGCGGCCGGTCCTCGACCGTCAGGCCGGCGTCGTCACCGTCCGCACGCCCCGGGCCCGCCTTCTCGGGCGGCTTCCCGTCGGCCCGCGCCGTACCGTCCGGGCGGTCCTCGTCCGTACGGCCGCGGTCCGCGCGGTCCGTGCCCGTACCGGAAACGCGGTCGCCGGAAGCACGGTCGCCGGAAGCTCGCTCACCGGGAGAGCGGTCGCCGGACGGGGCGCCGGCACCGCCGCGGTCCGGGCCGGCGACCGGCCCGTCCTCATCCGGGAAGGCGGGCGCCTCGCCGTAGCCGGCCACTATCTCGGCCCAGGCGGCTTCCTCGTCCAGCGGGTCGCGGGGGTCGCGGGGGCTACGCTCCACCACTGGGGGCCGTCTCCTCACTCTCCACGCCCCCGCGCACGCTCGGCGCCAGGCGGGCGATGAAGTCGTAGGTGTCCTGGAAGATCCGCTCGGCGTCGTGGTCGAGCGTGGCGACGTGGTAGCTGCGCTCCAGCAGCGTCTGCCGTACGTCCGTGGACGACACCCGGCTCAGGATGCGCTCGGAGTCGGCGGGCCGCACGACGTGGTCCTGCGGGCTGGTCAGCACCAGCAACGGCTGGGTCACCCGGGGCAGTTCGGCGTCGACGACCTGGAAGAAGCGGCGCAGGGAGTGCGCGGCGTGCAGCGGCACCCGGGTGTAGCCCAGCTCGTGGGCGCCGGGCTTGGCGATGTCGTCCGCCACGCCCTTGGTCGTCCGCACCACGTGCCGCAGCACCGGCAGCAGCGGGGCGGCCGCGTCGTGCACCTTGTTGCCGGGGTTGACCAGGACCAGGCCGCTGACGGCGGGGCCGTGCTGGGCGGCCAGCCGCAGCGCCAGCGCGCCGCCCATCGACAGGCCGCACACGAAGACCCGCTCGCACCGCTCGCGCAGCGACCGCAGCTCGCGGTCGACCTCGGCGTACCAGTCCTGCCAGGTCGTGAGCTGCATGTCCTGCCAGCGGGTGCCGTGCCCGGGCAGCAGCGGCAGCGAGACGGTCAGGCCGCGGTCGGCCAGATACTCGGCCCAGGGGCGGACGGACTGGGGGGAGCCGGTGAACCCGTGGCAGACGAGGACGCCGGTCGGGCCGCCGTCGCGGCGGAACGGCTCGGCTCCGGGAAGCAGCGGCACCGGGGGACTCCGATCGGTGAGGGCCGGGCGGCAACGGTTCGTGCGGGTTACTGGAAGCGTACGCGGAGCGGCGCCGGGCGGATAGGTCCAAAGGCACCCCGTGCCCCGGCCGCTGCCGGGAGGCGCCCCGGGCCCCGCACGGTACCCGGCGGGGCCCGTCCGCCGCCGGTGGGCCGGACCTTCGAGGAGAGGGGCGCGGCGGGGCAGGTTAAGGTCTTTGCGTCAGACACAGGAGGCAGTGGGTTGATCTACGGCGCAATGAAGTTTTCCGTCGGCGGGACGTTGAAGCTGGCTTTCCGTCCCTGGGTGGAGGGCCTGGAGAACATCCCCGCGACGGGACCCGCGATCCTGGCGAGCAACCATCTGTCCTTCTCGGACTCCTTCTTCCTGCCCGCGGTGCTCGACCGGAAGGTCACCTTCATCGCCAAGGCCGAGTACTTCACCACCCCGGGCGTCAAGGGCAAGCTGACCGCCGCCTTCTTCAAGGGCGTCGGCCAGCTGCCGGTGGACCGCTCGGGCGCGCGCGGCGCGGGCGAGGCGGCGATCAAGAGCGGCATCGAGGTGCTGGAGCGCGGTGAGCTGTTCGGCATCTATCCGGAGGGCACCCGCTCGCCGGACGGCCGCCTCTACCGCGGCAAGCCGGGCGGCCTGGCCCGGGTGGCGCTGGCCACCGGCGCCCCGGTCATCCCCGTCGCGATGATCGACACGGAGAAGGTGCAGCCGCCCGGCAAGATCATGCCGAAGATGATCCGGCCGGGCATCCGCATCGGCAAGCCGCTGGACTTCAGCCGGTACCACGGCATGGAGGGGGACCGCTTCATCCTGCGCTCGGTGACCGACGAGGTCATGTACGAGATCATGAAGCTGTCCGGCCAGGAGTACGTGGACATCTACGCGACCGCCGCCAAGCGGCAGATCGCGGAGGCGGCCAAGAAGAAGGCCGAGGCCGAGAAGGCCGAGAAGGCCGAAAAGGCGGCCAGGACCGGCAAGGGGCAGCCGGAGCAGCAGGGCCGGACCGGATCCGGGGCGTAGTCGCGCCCCGGCACAGGGGTGGGGGCGAAATGGCAGAGGCACAGATACGGTCCGCGGCCGGGGAGACGGCGGGCCGGGGCACGGGACGGCCCCAGCGGCCGGTCCGGATGTCCGTGGAGCTCCCGCTGTGGCGGGCGCTGACCGGTTACCGCGTCCTGACCCTGGCCTACGTCCTGGTCCTGTTCGTGGTCTCCTACAAGAAGTACGCCCACCCCCTCGTCGCCGCCGCCTACATGACGGCGCTGACCGTGTGGATGGCCTTCACCTGGCGCCGTACGACCTCGGCGGAGCGCTGTACCCGCGCCTTCCTCATCGGCGACCTGTCCTTCGCGCTCGGCGGCATCCTGCTCACCCTCGTGGCGGACAGCCATGAGCGGATCATGGACGGCGCGGCGACCCTGCCCTCCATCTGGACGGCGGGCGCGGTGCTCGGCTTCGCGATCAAGGGCGGCTGGCGCTGGGCCGCGGTGGCCTCCGCGCTGGTCGCCGTGGTCAACCTGGTCGAGCGCCAGGAACTCGCCCGCGACACCATCCACAACGTGGTGCTGGTGTGGGTGGCCAGCGTCGCCATCGGCTACGTGGTCGAAGTGGCCCGCGCCAGTGAGCGCACCCTCGCCCGCGCGCTCCAGATCGAGGCCGCCACCCGCGAGCGGGAACGGCTGGCCCGGGACATCCACGACAGCGTCCTCCAGGTCCTGGCCATGGTGCAGCGGCGCGGCGCCGCGATCGGCGGCGAGGCGGCCGAGCTGGGCCGGATGGCGGGCGAGCAGGAGATCGCGCTGCGCACGCTGGTCTCCAGCGGTCTGGTCCCGCCGCGCGCGGCCGTCCCCGGCACCGCGGACGATACGGTCCGCACCCCGGAGGAGGCGCTGGCCGCACCGGTGCCGTGCGCCGAGGACGGCCCCGACGCGGGCCCCTGCGACGTACGGGCCCTGCTGGCACCGCACGCCGGCGCGCGCGTCACGTTCTCCGAGCCCGGCGCGCCCGTGGTGCTCCCGGCCGCCGCCGCGGCGGAGCTGGCCGCCGCTGTCAGTGCCGCGTTGGACAATGTGCGGGTGCACGCGGGTGCCACGGCACAGGCGTGGATCCTGGTGGAGGACGAGCCGGACGAGGTGATCGTGACCGTGCGGGACGACGGCCCGGGCATCCCCGAGGGGCGGCTCGCGGACGCCGAGCGCGAGGGCCGCCTCGGGGTCGCCCTGTCGATCCGCGGCCGCCTGCGCGACCTGGGCGGCAGCGCCGACTGGATCTCGGTCCCCGGCCAGGGCACGGAAGTGGAGTTGAAGGTCCCCAAGGGCGGTGCGGTGCCCGGGGGCGGGAAGCGGGGGAGGAGCACGGCATGAGCGAGGCGCGCGGCGTGAAGGTGATGGTGGTCGACGACCACCCGATGTGGCGGGACGCGGTCGCCCGCGACCTGGCCGAGGCCGGGTTCGAGGTGGTGGCCACCGCGGGGGACGGGCCGCAGGCGGTGCGCCGCGCGCAGGCCGCCGCGCCCGACGTCCTGGTGCTGGACCTGAATCTGCCGGGCCTGCCCGGCGTGGAGGTCTGCCGGGAGCTGGTCGGCGCCAACCCGGCGCTGCGGGTGCTGGTGCTGTCCGCCAGCGGCGAGCACGCCGATGTGCTGGAGGCCGTCAAGTCCGGCGCGACGGGCTATCTGCTCAAGTCGGCCAGCACGGACGAGCTGTTGGACGCGGTGCAGCGTACGGCGGCCGGTGACCCGGTGTTCACGCCCGGCCTGGCCGGACTGGTCCTGGGGGAGTACCGCCGGCTGGCGACCGAGCCCGCCCCGGCCGCCGAGGACGAGCCGGGCGCGCCCCGGCTGACCGAGCGGGAGACCGAGGTGCTGCGCCTGGTCGCCAAGGGCCTGTCGTACAAGCAGATCGCCGAGCGGCTGGTCATCTCGCACCGCACGGTCCAGAACCACGTCCAGAACACCCTGGGCAAGCTCCAGCTGCACAACCGCGTCGAGCTGGTCCGGTACGCGATAGAACGCGGCCTGGACGAGGCGTGAGCCCGCGCCGCCAGGGGCGCGGTGCCGCCCGTGCGGCGCGCGGGACACCGTACGCGCCCTGCGCCATGCGCTCGTACGAGTGAACGCATCGCGCCAACTCCCCGGCATTTCCGGGGAATTCGCTTCCCGCCCCATCCCTGGGTGACGCCCCGCGCCGTTAGCGTGACCGGCGTCGGCACAGCACGGCCGCGCGCGGCCACCGGCGGGTGCGCGGCCCCTGACGGGATGAAGGTGAAGAAGCGATGCGGGTCGGAGTACTGACCGGCGGCGGTGACTGCCCCGGTCTGAACGCGGTCATCCGGGGCGTGGTGCGCAAGGGCGTCCAGGAGTACGGCTACGGCTTCGTCGGCTTCCGGGACGGCTGGCGCGGGCCGCTGGAGGACGACGCGGTGCCGCTCGACATCCCCGCCGTACGCGGCATCCTGCCGCGCGGCGGCACGGTCCTCGGCTCCTCGCGGACCAACCCCCTCAAGCACGAGGACGGCATCCGCCGGATCCGCGAGACCCTCGCCAAGGAGGAGGTCGAGGCGCTGATCACGATCGGCGGCGAGGACACCCTCGGCGTCGCCGCCCGGCTCTCCGGCGAGTACGGGATCCCCTGCGTCGGCGTGCCCAAGACCATCGACAACGACCTGTCCGCCACCGACTACACCTTCGGCTTCGACACCGCCGTCGGCGTCGCCACCGAGGCCATCGACCGGCTGCACACCACCGCCGAGTCGCACATGCGCGTCCTGGTCGTCGAGGTGATGGGCCGGCACGCGGGCTGGATCGCGCTGCACTCCGGGCTGGCCGGCGGTGCCAACGTCATCCTCATCCCCGAGCAGCGCTTCGACGTGGACCAGGTCTGCGGCTGGATCGAGTCCCGCTTCAAGGTCCGCTACGCGCCGATCGTGGTGGTCGCCGAGGGCGCCATGCCCAAGGACGGCGACCTGGTCCTCAAGCACGGCACCAAGGACTCCTTCGGGCATGTGCGGCTGACCGGTGTGGGCGAGTGGCTGGCCAAGGAGATCGAGGACCGTACGGGCAAGGAGGCCCGGACGACGGTGCTCGGCCACACCCAGCGCGGCGGCACGCCCAGCGCCTTCGACCGCTGGCTGGCCACCCGCTTCGGCCTGCACGCGATCGACGCGGTGCGGGACGGCGACTTCGGCACGATGGTCGCGCTGCGCGGCACCGACATCGTGCGGGTGCCGCTGGCGGAGGCCACCGCGAAGCTCAAGACCGTCGACCCGAAGCTGTACGCGGAAGCCGGGGTCTTCTTCGGCTGAGCGGGCCTTGTGCCGGTGCCGGCACGCCGTCGCGGCGCCGGATCCCGCCGCGCCCGGCGCCCGGACGGCCCGGCCGGGCCCGGAGCCGTATATTCGGCCGTGACACCGCATATGCCCTTAACCTGCCTGGAGCGGCGGAAAAGGGGCGTCGGTGACCGGACCGAGTGACCGGCAACGTCGGGAGACACCGTGGAGATCATCGCATTCGGCGTGCAGGCGGACGAGCGGCCGCTGCTGGTGAAGGCCTTCGCCGGCCGCCACCAGGTCCGCTGTCTCGACGTCTTCCTCAACCGCGACACCGCCCCCATCGCCGCGGGCTACGAGGTCGTCAGCGTCAGCGTCAACGCGGAGCTGCGCGCCGAGGTGCTCCAGGAGCTGGCCGCCGGCGGCACCAAGATGATCGCCCAGCGCTCCACCGGCTACAACAACATCGATCTGGAGGCCGCGGCCGACCTCGGCGTGACCGTCGGCCGGGTCTCCTCCTACTCGCCGTACTCGGTCGCGGAGTTCGCCTGGGGCCTGGCCATGGCCGTCAACCGGCGGATCGTCCGGGCCGCCAACCGGACCCGCAACTTCGACTTCCGCCTGGACGGGCTGCTCGGCCGCGACCTGCACGGCCGCACCGCCGGCGTGCTCGGTACCGGCAAGATCGGCGAGGCGTTCACCCGTATCGCGCACGGCTTCGGGATGAACCTGCTGGGCTGGGACATCGCCGAGAACCCGCGCTGCGTCGAGCTGGGCATGAAGTACGTCCCGCTGGACCGGCTGTTCGCCGAATCGGACCTGATCAGCCTGCACGTGCCGCTGATGGAGTCGACCCGCCACCTCATCGACGCCGCCGCGCTGGCCGCCATGAAGGACGACGCGATCCTGGTCAACTCCAGCCGCGGCGGCCTGGTGGACACCGCGGCGCTCGTGGAGACCCTCAAGGCGGGGCGGCTCGCCGGGGTCGGCCTGGACGTCTACGAGGAGGAGGCCGGGCTGTTCTTCTTCGACAAGTCGCTGGAGGTCATCCACGACGACACCCTCGCCCGCCTGATGACCTTCGGGAACGTGCTGGTCACCTCACACCAGGCGTACTTCACCGAGGACGCGGTCGGCCAGATCATCGACGCCACCGCACGCAACGTCGAGGACTACCTGGCCGGCCGCGTCAACGAGAACACCCTCGTCACACCAGGACAGCGGCCAGCAGCCGCGCGGTGATCCCGGCCCCGTCCAGGGTCAGCACGGACTCGGGGTGGAACTGCACCCCCGCGAAGCCCGGACCGCGCAGCGCGTGCACCTCCCCGGTCGCCGCGTCCCGGCTCAGCTCGACGCGGTGCATGGCCAGTTCCGCCACCGTCGGCTCGTCGCAGCGGGCCGTGAAGGTGTTGTAGAAGCCGACCGTCTCCGGGCGGCCGAAGAAGTCGATGCGCTCCTGCGCGCCCTGGAACGGCACCTCCTTGCGCACGATCTCCAGGCCCAGCTCGGCGGCGATCAGCTCGTGGCCGAGGCAGACCCCGAGCAGGCCGTGCCGGTGGTCGCGGACCAGCTCCGCCGCCAGCGGGCGCAGCAGGCGCATCTTCGGGTCGGCGGTGTCCGACGGGTCGCCGGGCCCCGGGCCGAGCACGATCGGCCCCTCGTGGGCCGCCGCGGCCTCCCGCAGCCCCGGCTCGTCGTACCGGCGCACCGTCACCGTCAGCCCGGAGGTGCGCAGCAGGTGCGCCAGCATCGCGGTGAAGGTGTCCTCCGCGTCGATCACCAGCGCGTGGCCGGACAGCGCGGCGGCCGGCGCGCTGCTCTGCATCCGCAGCCAGAAGGGGGCGAGATCCGCGCGCCGGGCGTCCAGGGCGGCCCGCACCCGCGGGTCGTCGGCCAGCCGCGGCCGTCCGGCGGCGTCCTCGGTACGGTCCGGCGCGGGGCGCACGCCGAGCGCGGTGAGCACCCCGGCGGCCTTGGCGTGCGTCTCGGCCACCTCGCCGCGCGGGTCGGAGGCCCGTACGAGGGTGGCGCCGACCGCGACCCGCAGCCCGCCGCCGGCGTCGATGTCGGCCGTACGGATCAGGATCGGCGAGTCCAGCGTCTGCGCGCCGCCCGCGTCCCGGCCGATCAGCGCGAGCGCCCCGGCGTAGTAGCCCCGGCCGCCCACCTCGTGCCGCTCGATCACCCGGCAGGCGTTCTGCACCGGCGAGCCGACCACGGTCGCCGCGAACATCGTCTCCTTCAGCACCTCGCGCACATCCAGCGAGGAGCGCCCGCGCAGCTCGTACTCGGTGTGCGCGAGGTGCGCCATCTCCTTCAGGCGCGGCCCGACCACCACACCGCCCTTGTCGCCGACGGTGCACATCATCTTCAGCTCCTCGTCCACGACCATGGACAGCTCCTCCACCTCCTTGCGGTCGCCGAGGAACTCCAGCAGGTGCTCGGGGCTCGGGCCGCCGGCCGGGTAGCGGTAGGTGCCGCTGATCGGGTTCATCACGACCGTCCCGCCGGACATCCGCACATGCACCTCGGGGCTGGCGCCGACCAGCGTGCGCAGCCCCGGCCGGTGGACGACATACGTCCAGTACGCGCCGCGCTCACCCGCCAGCAGCCGCCGGAACAGGGCCAGCGCGTCGGCCGCGCCGAAGCCCGGGATCCCGCCCTGGAAGGTGCGCCGGATGACGAAGTTGGCGCCCTCCCCGGTGCCGATCTCGTCCTTCAGGACGCGCCCGACGATCCCGGCGTACGCGTCGTCACTGACGTCGAAGGCGCCGTCCTCGACCCGCACCTCGTGCGCGGGCAGCTGCGCCAGCACCTCGTCCAGCGGCAGCTCGTACGCCTCGTCCGGGCGCAGCACGGCCAGCGGTGTGCCGTCGTCGCGGACGTCGAAGCCCCGCTCGCGGATCTGCCGGAACGGTACGAGCGCCAGCGCGTCGGTGGTCGCCGTGCCGCCCTCCGGCACGCCTTCCCCGAGCGGGATGTCCGCGAGGCGCGGCACCTCGGTCACCTCGCCGACCAGCACCTCGACGGTGTCGGCGGCGGGCCGGCCGGGTGTGCGGCGGCGCAGCAGGGCGAACGGCGGGCAGCCGGGGGACAGCAGACGCCGCAGGATGTCATGGGTGGGGCGAGGCATGTCGGCGGTTCCTTCCAGGAGGGGAGGGAACGGCCCGGACAAGCGGAAAGGCCGCCCCTCGGGCGGCCTTCGCGATGTCGGTGCGTACGCGCGATCAGTGGGCCGCCGGATGAGCGGTCCACCACCAGGCCATCGTTGCCGGATGCGCGTACATGCGGGTCACCCTACCCGACGCGTTCCGGGAGCGCCGCGACAAAGGCGGTGAGCGCCGCGTTGAAGGCGTCCGGCTGCTCCAGGTTGGGCAGGTGGGCGGCGTCCTCGACGACCGTGAGACGGGCGTCCGGGATGCGGGCGCGCAGGAACTCGGCGTCGGCGACCGGCGTGTACGTGTCGTCGCGGCCGACGGCCACCAGGGCCGGGACGGCGAGCCGGGCGAGCGTACCGGTGTAGTCGTGGCGTTCGGCGCGGCCCCGGAGCGCGGCGGCGGCGCCCTCGGGCGGTGTGCCGCGCATCATGCGGCGCACGTGCTCCGCCACCGCGGGCCGCCCGGCAATGGTGCGCGGCGCGATCATCTTGTCGAGGACCTCTTCCGCATATCCGTCCATGCCTTCGCGCAGCAGCCGGTCGGCCATGGCGTTGCGGGCCCGGCGGCCCTCGGGTGTCTCGGCGTGGGCGAAGGTGCCCGCGAGGACCAGGGCGCGCAGTCGGTGGGGGAAGCCGCGGGCGCACTCCATGGCGATCTGGCCGCCCATCGACAGACCGCCGAGGACGACCGGCTCCGTCACGTGCAGGTGGTCGAGCAGCGCGGCGAGGTCGGCCGCGAAGACCTCCAGGCGGGTGGTGCCCGGCACGACCTGTGAAGCGCCGTAGCCGCGCAGGTCGGGGACGAGGACGCGGTGGCCGGCGGCGGCCAGGGCGGCGGTCTGCGGGGCCCACATCGTGTGGTCGAAGGGGTGCCCGTGGACGAGGAGGACGGTCGCGCCGTCCGCTTCGCCGGTGTCCTCGTATGTGAGAGTGATGCCGTTGACGGCAGCGGTACGCAGCACAACTCGCCCCTGTTCCCTGGAACTTGCCCGGTGGCCTGTTGACGGCCCGATGCTACGAGGCGCATTATCTCGGTGCAATAAAAACATTGCTCTCGGTGCAATTAACCCGCTCTGAGGAGGAGGGCCGGTGGAGGACTACCAGCGCATCGCCGACGCCGTCGCGGCCGACATCACCGCCGGGCGGCTGCGCCCCGGCGACCGGCTCGCCACCCAGCGCGCCTTCGCCCGCGCCCACGGCATCGCCAACTCCACCGCCACCCGCGTCTACCGGGAACTGGCCCGCCGCGGGCTGACCGTCGGCGAGGTCGGCCGCGGCACGTACGTACGCGCCGCACAGCACAGCCCCGGACCCGCGCTGGCCGAGCCCGCCGACCCGGCCCGCCGCCCCCGCGTCAACCTCGAACTGAACTACCCCGAGGTCCCCGAGCAGGCCGCCCTCCTGGCCCAGGGCCTGGCGCCCCTGCTGCGCCCCGACGTGCTGAGCGCGGCCCTGACGGTGGCCCCCGCCACCGGCTCCCCGGCCGCTCGCGAAGCCTGCGCCGCCCTCCTGGCCCGCGGGGACTTCCGGCCCGACCCGGACGGCCTGCTGTTCGCGGGCAACGGGCGCCAGGCCATCGCCGGCGCGCTCGCCGCGCTGGTGCCGCCCGGCGGGCGCCTGGGCGTCGAAGCGCTCACATATCCGCTGGTCAAGTCGGTCGCCGCCCGGCTGGGCGTCACCCTCGTACCACTGGCCGGCGACGCGTACGGACTGCTGCCCGACGCCGTACGGGCCGCCCACCGCGGCGCCCCGCTGCACGCCGTCTACCTCCAGCCGACGCTGCACAACCCGCTCGGCGTGACCATGCCGGCCGAGCGCCGGGCCGAGCTGGCCGACACCCTCCGCGCGCTGGACCTGTGGGCCGTCGAGGACGCCGTCTGGTCCTTCCTGCTCGACGACGACCGGCAGGCCGGCCTCCCGCCGCTGGCCGCGCTCGCCCCCGAACGCACGCTCCTGATCGACAGCCTCTCCAAGCGCCTGTCGCCCGGCCTGACCGTCGGCCTGGTCCTGGCGCCGCCCGCCCGCGCCGAGCGGGTCGCAGCGGCTCTGCGCTCCGGCGGCTGGACGGCCGGCGCCTTCGCCCTGAACGCCACGGTCCGCTGGCTGCGCGACGGCGCGGTCACCGCGATCGTGGAGGCCAAGCGCCGGGACGCCGCCGCCCGGCAGGCCCTCGTCCGCGAGCGGCTGGCCGGATTCCGCGTCCATGCCGACCCGGCCGCCTACTTCGCCTGGTGGGAGCTGCCCGCGCCGTGGCGCGCCGAGACCTTCCTCGCGGCCGCCGCGCGGCGCGGCATCGCCGTCACACCGGCCGCCGCGTTCGCCGTCGGCCCGGAGGGCGCGCACGGCGCCGCGCCCGCCCCGAACGCCGTCCGCGTCGCCCTCGCGGCCCCCGCCGCCGACGAGCTGGCGTACGCGCTGGCCGCGCTGGCCGCCATCGCCCGGGGCACCCCCGAGGACTCCGTACCGGACTGAGGCCGTGCGCGGGCGCGCCACCGGGCCGGCCCCGCGCCCCCCGGCGGTCCACGAACAGTGGGACCTTCGTCTCACATCCCGGTCGGCGAGCTGGACCCCTGTCCTGACCCCGTAAAGTTTGACGCGTGACCGTGAACGCTGAAATCCACGCCGGTGGCAACACCTGGCGAGACCTGCCCGCGGCGCAGCAGCCCGAATGGCCGGACCAAGAGGCTCTGCGCGATGTGATCGCCGAGCTGGAGTCCTATCCGCCGCTCGTCTTCGCCGGCGAGTGCGACCAGCTGCGTGAGCGCCTGGGCGCGGTCGCCCGGGGCGAGGCGTTCCTGCTCCAGGGCGGCGACTGCGCGGAGGCGTTCGACGCCGTCTCGGCCGAGCACATCCGCAACAAGCTCAAGACCCTGCTCCAGATGGGCGCGGTCCTCACGTACGCCGGGTCGGTCCCGGTCGTCAAGGTGGGCCGGATCGCCGGCCAGTACAGCAAGCCGCGCTCCAAGCCGACCGAGACCCGCGACGGCGTGACGCTGCCGACCTACCGCGGCGACTCCGTCAACGGCTTCGAGTTCACCGCCGAGGCCCGCATCCCGGACCCGCAGCGCCTGAAGCGGATGTACCACGCCTCCGCCGCGACGCTGAACCTGGTGCGCGCCTTCACCACCGGCGGCTACGCCGACCTGCGCCAGGTGCACGCCTGGAACCAGGACTTCGTGAAGTCCTCCCCGTCCGGGCAGCGTTACGAGGCGCTGGCGCGCGAGATCGACCGGGCGCTGAACTTCATGAACGCCTGCGGGGTGGACCCGGAGGAGTTCAAGACGGTGGAGTTCTACTCCTCCCACGAGGCGCTCGTGCTGGACTACGAGTCCGCGCTGACCCGTACGGACTCCCGTACCGGCAAGCTGTACGACGTGTCGGGACACATGGTCTGGATCGGGGAGCGCACCCGCCAACTGGACGGCGCGCACATCGAGTTCGCCTCCCGCATCCGCAACCCGATCGGCGTCAAGCTGGGCCCGACGACGACCGCCGAGGACGCGCTCACCCTCATCGAGCGCCTCGACCCGGAGCGCGAGCCGGGCCGGCTGACCTTCATCACCCGCATGGGCGCGGACAAGATCCGCGACAAGCTGCCCGAGCTGGTCGAGAAGGTCACCGCCTCCGGCGCCAAGGTCGCCTGGATCTGCGACCCGATGCACGGCAACACCTTCGAGGCCGCCTCCGGTCACAAGACCCGGCGCTTCGACGACGTGCTGGACGAGGTCAAGGGCTTCTTCGAGGTGCACAAGGGCCTCGGTACGCACCCGGGCGGCATCCACGTCGAGCTGACCGGCGACGATGTCACCGAGTGCGTCGGCGGCGGCGACGAGATCTTCGTCGACGACCTTCACCAGCGCTACGAGACCGCCTGCGACCCGCGGCTCAACCGCAGCCAGTCGCTGGACCTGGCGTTCCTGGTGGCGGAGATGTACCGGGACCAGTAGCCCGGCGGGGCCCGCGGACGCTCGATGGGGCGCGGATCACAGGGATCCGCGCCCCATCGCCGTTGTTACCGCTCTTCCGTCCCGGGTAAGGTAAGGGTAACCTCACCGCGGAACAGGTCGACGGAGGTGACCCGCGTGTACGTCTGCTCGTGCTTCGGCATCACGGAGCAGCAGGTCCGTGACCACGCGGAATCCGGCGCCTGCACCCCGCGCCAGATAGCCTCCGCCTGCAAGGCCGGCACCGACTGCGGCGGCTGCGTACGCCGCATCCAGGCGCTGCTCGGCCGGGGCGCATGCCCCCGGCGCGAGCTGATCGACCAGGGCGCGCCGGAACCGCTGGGCGCCGAGGCGCCGACCGCCGCCGGAGCGCGCGGAACCTACGGCACGACCGGCGCGGTCCCGGAGACGCTGCCCGACGCCCTGCCGGAAGCGGCCTGACATCGGCCCGGCCGTGGCCTCGCAGGAACGGTTTGCCGGGCCGCCTCAGCTGTCCGGCTGCTCGATGACCTGGGCGATGTAGAGCGGCTCGCCCAGCTTCTCGACCAGATCGAGCTGGGTGTCCAGATAGTCGATGTGGTGCTCCTCGTCGGCCAGGATGCTCTCGAAAATGTTGGCCGACGTGATGTCCCCCTTGGCCCGCATCAGCTCGATCCCCCGCTTGAGCCGGTCGATCGCCTCCACCTCGATCTGCCGGTCCGCCTGGAACATCTCGGTGACCGTCTGCCCCACCCGGACGTGGAAGAGCCGCTGGTAATTGGGCAGCCCGTCCAGGAAGAGAATGCGGTCCGTGAGGATCTCCGCGTGCTTCATCTCGTCGAACGACTCGTGCCGGGTGTACTTGGCCAGCTTGTGCCAGCCGAAGTTCTCCTGCATCTTCGCGTGCAGGAAGTACTGGTTGATCGCGGTCAGCTCGGCGGTCAGCTGCTCGTTGAGGAATTCGATGACCTCGGGGTCGCCCTGCATGACGGCGGGCTCCTTCCACGCGGGTACTGGCAGGTGCCGCGCATCCTTGCACCGTCGCGCGCGGGGCGTCCAGTAAGTGCACGCTTAGTACGAGTTGCCCGAATCGCTGCCGCCCTGGTCACCGGCACCCCCGAGGGTCTGACACCATGGGGAGCATGGGTCAGCCCGAAAGCCGCGAAGCGGAGCATCCTCAGCTGCCTCCGGGGCAGCGACTGCAACGGGGATGGCCGGTCACGCATTACGGCCCGGTGCCGAAATTCCGGCCGGAACGCTGGGAGTTCCGGGCTTTCGGCGCCACCGCGGACGGCGACAAGCACTGCTGGACGCACGAGGAATTCTCGGCGCTGCCCTATACCACCGTGGCCGCCGACATGCACTGCGTCACGAAGTTCAGCATGCTCGGCGCCGAATGGGGCGGCGTGTCCACCCGTACCATCCTCGATCTCGCGCCACCGGCCCCGGATGTCACCCACGTGATGGTGTGGGCCGAATACGGATTCAGTTCGAATCTGAAACTGGCCGATTTCGCCGACGCCAAGTGCCTGTTCGCCACCCACCGCTCCGGCGAACCGCTCACCGCCGAGCACGGCTTCCCGGTCCGGCTGATCGTCCCGCACCTGTACGCCTGGAAAGGGCCCAAATGGGTGCGCGGCATCGAGTACATGACGGCCGACCGCCGCGGCTTCTGGGAGGAGCGCGGCTACCACAACCTGGGTGACCCGTGGCGCGAGCAGCGCTACTCGTACCAGGAGGAGCCGGGGGACGGGCCGGAGCTGTAGCGCGCCCGGCCGTCCGGCGGCCGTCGCGGCCGGTCCGGGAACGGCCGGAAACCGGGCCGCGCTCAGTGGTGGCGGTGTGCTACGGCGTGTCCCTTGCCGCGGGAGATCATCCAGCGGTTCACCGGCGTGGTCACGACGAAGGCCAGGACCAGTGACAGGGCCAGCGTCCACCAGAAGAGGGCGTCGGACAGCGCGGCGTCCAGCGCTCCGGGGACGAGCGCGATCACACCGTTGTCGATCAGCTCCATGACCGCGATGGACAGCGTGTCGGCGGCCAGCGCGACCCGTACGGCGGTCCGCAGGCCCAGTCCGGAGCCGAGCACACCGCGCAGTGTGAGGGCGTAGCCGAAGACGAAGGCGAGCACCACCGCGAGCACCATCGTGGGGGCGTTGTGCCAGCTCAGGGCCGTACCGACGACCATGCCCAGGATCTCGCCGAGGGCGCAGCCGGTCAGGCAGTGCAGCGTGGCGCGGGCCGCGGCGCCCCAGCCGGACGCCGCGTGCCCGCCGTGCTCGTGCTCGTGCTCGTCGTGTGCCTGGTGCATCGGTACGCCAGGCTGCCACCTCAGGCCGGGTGCCGCAGCTCCTTCAGGCGCGCCACGTCCGCCGCGTGGCCCTCCTTGCCGCCCGGTGTCTCGATCACCAGCGGCACGCCCGGCGTGGCCGGGTGCCGGAACAGCTCGCCGAACGGGTCCGCGCCGATGTGCCCGGAGCCGATGTTCTCGTGGCGGTCCTTGTGGGCGCCGACGACGTCCTTGGAGTCGTTGGCGTGGATCAGTTTCAGCCGTCCCTCGCCCACCGTGTCGACCAGCTCGTCCAGCAGCGCCTTCGTCCCGCCGGGCGCCGCCATGTCGTGCCCGGCCGCGAAGGCGTGGCAGGTGTCCAGGCAGACGCCCAGCTTCGGGTGCCGGTCCAGCGCGTCGAAGTACGGGCCCAGGTCCTCGGCCAGCGCGCACAGCGACGCGCCCTGCCCCGCCGTCGGCTCCAGCAGCAGCCACGGGTCGTCGTCGTGCGTCAGCTCGTCCAGCAGCGGGCGCACCCGCTCGCGTACCTGCGCCAGCGCCTCCGCGCGCGGCCGTCCGCCGGTCGCCGAGCCGGTGTGCACCACCACGCCCAGCGCGCCGATCGCCCGGCCGCGCAGCAGCGAGTGGCGCAGCGAGACCACGGACTTCTCGACCGTCTCCGCGTTGTGCGAGCCGAAGTTGATCAGGTAGGGGGCGTGCACGTACGCCGGGATCGCCGCCTGCTCGCACGCTTCCCGGAACGCCTCGTCCTGCTGCGGGACACCGGCCGGGGTGGCCCAGCCGCGCGGGTTGGCGACGAAGACCTGCACGGCCTCGCCGCCGATGTCACGGGCGTACGGGATGCCGGTCTTGGCCAGGCCGCCGGCCACCGGCACGTGGCTGCCGACCGGATTGCGCTCACGGGCGTGCTGCGGGGAGGGGGAAGTGCTCACCCGTCAAGGGTGCCAGGTGCGCGGCGCCCGCCCGGCGCGCGGGCGGGCGTCCTTGCTCACAGTGGGCGCGCGGGGCGGCGGTTCACACGCGGCCGAGCCCGCGCGGGCACATGTACCGCGCGCCCGCGTCCACGCCGGTGCCCGCCGCACGCCTCGCGCCCGCGCTCACAGCGCGCTCTCCAGCCGGATCGTGATCCTGCTGCCCTTGGCCGCCTGCGCGCCGCCCGCCACCGACTGGCTCTCGACCTTGTCGCGCGGGAACAGGAACGGCTTCTTGACCTCGACCTCGAAGCCCGCGCCGGTCAGCGCCTGCTTGGCCTCGTCGGTGCTCTTGCCCGTCACGTCCGGGACGGTGACCATCTCCGGGCCCGAGGAGAGCGTGAGCGTGACGGTGTCGCCCTTGCCCTGTTTGCCGCCCTGGCCCGGCGACTGCCGGGCGACCTTGCCCGCCTCGTGCGGCGAGTGCACCGTACCGTCCGCGATCTTCACCTCGAAGCCCGCGCCGCGCAGCGTGGCCTCGGCGTCCGCCCGGTCCCGGCCGGTCACGTCCGGCACGTCCACCGCGGCGCCCCGGCTGACGGTCAGCGCGACGGCGGTGTCCGGGCGGCGCTTGCTGCCCGCCGCCGGGTCGGTGGCGATCACCGAGCCCTTGGCGACCTCGTCGGAGAACTCCTTGCGCACCGTGCCGACGGTCAGCCCCAGGTCCCGCAGCTTGCGCTTGGCGTCGGCGACCGGCGTGCCCGCCAGTTCGGGCACCTGGACGATCTCCGGGCCCTTGGACAGGGTGATGGTGACCGTGCCCGTACCGCGGATGCGCTTGCCGTTCTCCGGGTCGGTGGCCATGACGTGGCCGCGCTCCACGTTCGGGCTGAAGGCGCGCTTCACCTCCACGTTCAGGCCCTCGGCCCGCAGCGTCCGCTCCGCCTTCTCCTGTGTCATGTCCAGGACGGCCGGGACGGTGGTGAACTGGCCGGAGTTGATGTACCAGACGCCCGCTCCCACCCCCAGGACGAGCAGCACCGCCGCCACGACGGAAACGGTCTTGCGCCGGGCCCGCAGCAGCCCGGCCACCGCCCCGGACCGGGCCGGGGCGGCCGGCCGCAGCCGGGTGGTCGCCTCGGCCGCCGAAGCCGGATCCGCCGGCGGCAGCTCCAGCCGGCTGGTCCGGTTCAAGGGCTCCTCGGAGGGCAGCGGCGCTTCCAGCGGCAGCGGCGGCTGCACGGCGACCGGCCGCGGCAGCACGCTCGTACGGTCCTCGGAGCCCGCGCCGGAGCCGCCCTCCGGCACCTCCCTGGCCTGCGGCGGCACCGCGTCCAGCTGCGCGTCGGTCAGGTCGGCGCGGACCGTGCGGGCCTGCGCGAGCAGCGTCACCGCGTCCTGCGGGCGCAGCTCGGGGCGGCGCGCGGTGGCCGCGGCGACCAGGTCGTCGAGCTGCGGCGCCAGCTCCGGCGCGTACGTGGACGGCGGCGGCACGTCCTCGTGCAGGTGCTGGTAGAGGACCTGGGCCGCGCTGCCGCCGGCGTGCGGCTTGCCGCCGGTCAGCATCTCGAAGAGCACGACACCACAGGCGTACACGTCCGCGGGCGGCCCCGCGCTGCCCTCCTCGATCTGCTCGGGCGCCAGGTAGGAGACGGTGCCCAGGACCGAGCCGGTCGAGGCGGTGGTGCTCGTGCCCACGGTCCGTACGAGACCGAAGTCGGCCACCTTGACCCGGCCGTCGTCGCCGATCAGCACGTTCTCCGGCTTCACGTCGCGGTGCACCAGCCCGGCCCGGTGGGCGGCGCCCAGCGCGGCCAGCATCGGCTCCAGGATGTCCAGCGCGGCGCGCGGCTGGAGGGCGCCGCGCTCCCGCAGTACGTCGCGCAGCGTGCAGCCCGCGACGTACTCCATGGCCAGGTACACATACGTACCGTCGGTGCCCTGGTCGTACACGCCGACGACATTGGGGTGGTCGAGGCGGGCCGCGGACTTCGCCTCGCGGATGAAGCGGTCGACGAACGCGGCGTCGGCCGCCAGCGACGGGTGCATCACCTTCAGGGCGAGCACCCGGTCCAGCCGGGTGTCCATGGCCCGGTAGACCGTGGCCATGCCGCCGGCGGCGATGCGCGCCTGCACCTGGTAGCGGCCGTCGAGCAGCTGCCCGACCAGGGGGTCCTGAAGGGTCGTATCCACGGCAGAGGAGTCTACGAGCCGCTGCTGTGATGACCCACGCCCCGCCTGCCACCAGCGCCTTTCTGCGACCGAACGGTGACAGGGACGGGCCGCGGGCCGGACCGGTACGCGCCGGACGTCCGTTTCGCCGGGCACGGGCGGCAGCCGCCGGGCGACACTCCCGTACGGGTGCCGCCCGTACGGGAATGCCGCCCGTCGCGCCTCAGAAGGCGGGCCGCTCCGGGTCCAGCACGGCGACGCCCTCGGTGGGCGAGGAGGCCTCCGCGTAGTGGCGGCGCGGTATCCGGCCCGCCCGGTACGCCAGCCGGCCGGCCTCGACCGCGTGCCGCATCGCCTCCGCCATCAGGACGGGCTCCTGCGCGCGGGTCACCGCGGTCGCCAGCATCACCCCGGCACAGCCCAGCTCCATGGCGAGCGCCGCGTCCGAGGCGGTGCCCGCGCCCGCGTCCAGGATCACCGGGACCCCGGCCCACTCGGTGATCAGCTGGAAGTTGTGCGGGTTGCGGATGCCGAGGCCGGAGCCGATGGGGGCGCCCAGCGGCATGATCGCCGCGCAGCCCACGTCCTCCAGCCTGCGGGCGAGCACCGGGTCGTCGTTGGTGTACGGCAGCACCGTGAACCCGTCGTCCACCAGGGTCTCGGCGGCGTCCAGCAGCTCGATGGGGTCGGGCAGCAGGGTGCGCTCGTCGGCGACCACCTCCAGCTTGATCCAGTCGGTGCCCAGCGCCTCGCGCGCCAGCCGGGCGGTCAGCACGGCCTCGCCGGCGGTGAAGCAGCCGGCCGTGTTCGGCAGGACGCGGATGCCGTGCCGCTGGAGGACGGACAGCACCGAGCCCTGCACGGTCGGGTCCAGACGGCGCATGGCGACCGTCGTCAGCTCCGTACCGGAGGCGAGCAGCGCCCGTTCCAGGATGTCCAGGCTGGGCGCCCCGCCCGTGCCCATGATCAGACGGGAGTCGAAGGCGGTGTCGGC
Source organism: Streptomyces albofaciens JCM 4342 (assembly GCF_008634025.1). Classification (NCBI taxonomy): domain Bacteria; kingdom Bacillati; phylum Actinomycetota; class Actinomycetes; order Kitasatosporales; family Streptomycetaceae; genus Streptomyces; species Streptomyces albofaciens. The sequence continues at coordinate 2,423,197 of NZ_PDCM01000001.1, forward strand.
GATGGTGAAGAGATCGTCGGCCATGGCTGCGGATCAGCCTCCCTGGACCGCGGTGAGGACCTCGACGCGGTCGCCGTCGCCGAGCGGGGTGGCGGGCCACTGGCCGCGCGGCACCACCGTCTCGTTGACGGCGGCGGCCACGCCGCTGGAGGCCGTGGTGAGCCCGGCGACGAGCCGGTCCAGGGTGAGCCCGCCGGGGATCTCGCGGATCTCGCCGTTCACGGAGACGCTGATGGACGTGCGGACGGTCATGCGGGCTGCTCCTGAGGGGCGGGGACGGGCGTGGGCGTGGGCGCGGCGCCCGGCCGGGCACCGTACGGCTGCGGCGGGAAGCGGTCCGGCGCGAACGGCAGGGCCTCTTCCGGCAGCGGGCCGCCGGTCAGCGCCGCCGCCATCACATCGCCGGTGACGGGCGTCAGCAGCACGCCGTTGCGGTGGTGGCCGGTGGCCAGCAGCAGGCCGGGCAGCGCGGTCGGGCCGAGCAGCGGCGCGTTGTCGGGCGAGCCGGGGCGCAGCCCGGCGAGGGTCTCGACCAGCGGCAGCTCGGTGATGCCGGGCACCAGTTCATGGGCGTCCCGCAGCAGTTCGTAGACCCCGCCCGCGGTGACGGTGGTGTCCCAGCCGAGTTCCTCGGTGGTGGCGCCGACGACCAGCTCGCCGTCCTCGCGCGGTACGAGGTAGAGCGGGCCGCCGCGCACCACGGCCCGTACGGTGCGGGACAGGAACGGGACGCCGCCGGGCAGCCCGCCGGGCATGCGCAGCCGCAGCACCTGGCCCTTGACCGGCCGGACCGGCGGCAGCACGTCCTCGGGAACGCCCGCCAGCTGCCCGCTCCGGCTGCCCGCGGCGAGCACGACCTGCCCGGCCGCGACCCGGCTCCCGTCGGCCAGTTCCGCGCCGGTGGCGCGGCCCCGCCCGACGGTCAGCCGCTCGGCGGTGGTGCGGTGGAAGGCGACCCCGGCCCGCTCGCAGGCGGTGAGCAGCGCGGCGGCCAGCCGGCGCGGATCGACCTGGTGGTCCCCGTCCACCCGCAGGCCGCCGCGCACGCCCGGCGCGAGCATCGGCTCCAGGCGCCGGCACTCGCGCCCGCTCAGCCACTCGGAGTCCAGTCCGCTGCGGAGCTGGAGGGCGTGCAGATCGCGCAGAAGGGCGCGGTCGTCGGAGTCCAGCGCGACGGCCAGCGTGCCGCACCGGCGGTAGCCGAGGTCCCGGCCGCTCGCCTCGGTCAGCTCGGCGGCGAAGTCCGGATAGCGGTGCGCCGAGGCGAGGTTCAGGCCGAGCAGTGTCTGCTCGCCGTAGTGCAGTTCGGTGACGGCGGCCAGCATGCCGGCCGCCACCTGGGCGGCGCCGCCGCCGGGCGCCGGGTCGGCGACGGCGGTGCGCAGCCCGCGCCGGGCCGCCCGCCAGGCCGTGACCAGTCCGATGATGCCGCCGCCGATGACGAGTACGTCCGGGGACGTCGGTACCGAAGCGGGCACCGAGGTCCCCGCGGACGGCTGTACAGGTGGATGCATGGGCGTCCAGCCCCTCCCTTCGCCGGCATGACCCGGATCAGGTTCGTACGGTCGGAGGCCGCAGCAGCCTCCCTCTCAGCCCGGTGCGTCCGGGCTCCCGCGAGTGCGTTCCCCGCAACCCTAGTACGGGCCGCCGACGCGCCGTAAGGGAGCGCCGGAGCCGGGGAACGGGTCAGGGAAGCGGGGCGCCGCGCGGCCACCCGAGGGTGACCGGCCGTGACGTTGTGTCATAGATCTCGTTGCGCGCATCTCGGGGTCGCGCGACACGCCGTCCTAGAGTGATCGGGTGACCGAGCAGACGCAGCCCCAGGACCCCGCCCCCGCGCGCCCGGGCGGCGAACCCGCCGAGCGCGCCGCCGAACGCGCCCGGCGCGTCGTCATCGTCGGCGCCGGCCTGGCCGGTGTGCAGACCGCCGTCGCCCTGCGCGAGCAGGGCTGGCGCGGAGTGATCACGGTGCTCGGCGACGAGCCGCACCGGCCGTACGACCGCCCGCCGCTGTCCAAGGCCGTGCTGCTCGGCAAGGCCGACGGCTCCACCTTCGACGTGGACTTCGAGGCGCTCGGCATCGACCTGGTGCTGGGCCGGCACGCCACCGGGCTCGCGCCCGCCTCGAAGGTGGTCGAGACCGATGCCGGACCGGTCCCGTACGACCATCTGGTGATCGCGACCGGTGCCGAACCGGTCACCCTGCCCGGCTGCGACGGCCTGCCGGACGTGCATGTGCTGCGCACCATCGACGACGCCGAACGGCTGCGGCCCGTGCTGGCCGAGCAGCGCGAGGTCGTGGTGGTCGGCGCGGGCTGGATCGGCGCGGAGTTCACCACCGCGGCACGCGAGGCGGGCTGCCGGGTGACCGTCGTCGAGGCCGCCGACCGGCCGCTGGCCGGGGCGCTGCCCGCCGAGGTGGCCGCCCCGATGGCGGCCTGGTACGAGGACAGCGGCGCCCGGCTGCGCATCAACGCCCGGGTCGCCGCCCTCACCGAGGGGACGGTCACGCTCGCCGACGGCGCGACGCTCGCCGCCGACGCGGTCGTGGTCGGCATCGGCGCCCGGCCCGCTACCGCCTGGCTGGCCGGCTCCGGCGTCGAACTGTCGCCCGAGGACCGCTCCGTACTGGCCGACGAGCGGCTGCGCACCTCGCTGCCCGACGTGTACGCGGTCGGCGACTGCGCCTCCTTCCCGTCCGCCCGCTACGGCAGCCGCCTGCTCGTCCACCACTGGGACAACGCCCTCCAGGGCCCGCGCACGGTCGCCGCCACCATCGTCCGCGGCGCGGCCGAGGGCCCGGTGTACGACCCGGTCCCGTACTTCTGGTCCGAGCAGTTCGGCCGCTTCGTGCAGTACGCCGGGCACCACACCGGGGCCGACGAGACGGTCTGGCGCGGTGACCCGGAGAGCGCGGCCTGGTCGGTGATCTGGCTGCGCGACGGCGTGCTCGTCGCGCTGCTGGCGGTGGGCCGGCCGCGCGACCTGGCGCAGGGGCGCAAGCTCATCGAGCGGGGCGCGGCGCTTGACCGGCGGCTGGCGGCGGACGCGTCCGTACCGCTGAAGTCGGCGGCGGTCTGAACGGCTGAAGGAGGGGGCCAATCCGGCTGAAGGAGGCGGCCGACCCGCTGGCGGCGGCGGTCCGGGGCCCGGTGACGGGCTCGGCCAGGGGCCTCGGCCGGTCTCTCGTACGGGTGCCGGCCTGCACCGATGGCGATGCCCCGCTACCGGCTGTCAGTGGGAGGTGGCAGGCTTGTCCCGTGACCGAGATTGACGCAAAGATCGATGGACTCGTTCCCGCCTGGCTCACCCTCCCCGACATCGCCGAGATGATCGGCGTCGAGGTGACGCGTGTGCGGCAGCTGGTGAAGGAGGGCCAGCTGATCGCGGTGCGCCGTGGCGAGAACCGTGCCCTTCACGTGCCGGCCGACTTCATCAAGGACGGCAAGGTCGTCAAGGGGCTCGTCGGGACGCTCACGCTCCTGCGGGACGACGGCTTCACCGACGAGGAGATGCTGGAGTGGCTCTTCACCGCCGACGAAACCCTGCCCGGCACCCCCGCCCAGGCCCTGCGTGAGAATCGCGGTACGGAGGTGAAGCGCCGGGCCCAGGCGCTCGCCGTCTAGCCGCGCCCGACCCGCACGCGGCCGCGGGTGACGCCCGCGGCCGTCAGCCGTCGCCGCCGCACCCGCGGCCGCGACCGTCTTCGCACCACGAGGGCGTACGGGCCGGAAGGCCCGGCCCGTACGCCGCCAGACCTGGGGGGACCCGCCCGATGACCACCGCACGCCACGCCCTGTCCGACGCCCGGCTCTACCTGTGCACGGACGCCCGCAAGCGCCAGGGCGACCTCGCGCAGTTCCTGGACGCGGTGCTCGCGTCGGGCGTGGACATCGTGCAGCTGCGCGACAAGGGCATGGAGGCCGGCGAGGAGCTGGCCCACCTGGAGGTCTTCGCGGACGCCTGCCGCCGGCACGGCAAGCTACTGGCGGTCAACGACCGCGCCGACGTCGCGCACGCCATCGGCTCCGACGTCCTGCACCTGGGCCAGGGCGACCTGCCGGTGCCCGCCGCCCGCGCGATCCTCGGCGACGACGTGCTGATCGGCCGGTCCACCCACGCCGAGGCGGAGGTGGACGCCGCGCTGGCCCAGCCCGGCGTGGACTACTTCTGCACCGGCCCGTGCTGGCCCACCCCGACGAAGCCCGGCCGCCACGCCCCCGGCCTGGACCTCGTCCGGTACGCCGCCGCGCGGCACCCCGAGCGCCCCTGGTTCGCGATCGGCGGTATCGACGCGGGCAACCTGGACGAGGTGCTGGCGGCGGGCGCCCGCCGGGTCGTCGTCGTACGGGCGGTCACCGAGGCCGAGGACCCGGGCGCCGCCGCGGCCGACCTGGCCAAGCGGGTGCGCGCGTACGGGGTGTGAGCGGGTGCGTGTCCACGGGGTGTGAGCGGGCTGTACGGGAGCTCCGGCTGGACGCGAGATGGCCGTCCGGTGTCCAAGGCGTGGACCGGAATGCGGCTATCCGGGCATTTCGTCGGGGCTGGTTGGTGTGCGCCGCACCGCTGGATAATCTGCACGTATGGCCCTTGGCACAGCTTCCACCAGGACTGATCGCGCGCGGACCGTGCGCGACCTGCTCGCTTCCGGCAAGCAGTCGTATTCGTTCGAGTTCGCCGCCCCGAAGACGGAGAAGGGCGAGCGGACGCTGTGGAACGCCATCCGCCGCATCGAAGCCGTCTCACCGACCTTCGTCTCGGTGACCTACGGCGCGGGCGGCACCTCCCGCGAAGGCACCGTGCGCGCCACCGAGCGGATCGCCACCGACACCACCCTCACCCCGGTGGCCCACCTGACCGCCGTCAACCACTCGCTGGCCGAACTGCGCAACATCATCGGGCAGTACGCCGACGCCGGCATCCGCAACATGCTCGCGCTGCGCGGCGACCCGCCCGGCGACCCGATGGGCGACTGGGTCCAGCACCCCGAAGGCGTGCTGTACGCCGCCGAACTGGTCCGGCTGATCAAGGAGTCGGGCGACTTCTGCGTCGGTGTGGCCGCCTTCCCGGAGATGCACCCGCGCTCGACCGACTGGGACACCGACGTACGGCACTTCGTCGACAAGTGCCGGGCGGGCGCGGACTTCGCGATCACCCAGATGTTCTTCTACGCCGAGGACTATCTGCGGCTGCGCGACCGGGTCGCCGCCGCGGGTTGCGAGACGCCCATCATCCCGGAGATCATGCCGGTCACCAACGTCCGCCAGATCGAGCGGTTCGCGCAGCTCAGCAACGCGGCTTTCCCGCCGGATCTGGCCGAGCGCATCCTCGCCGTCAAGGACGACCCGGCGGCTGTACGCTCCATTGGCATCGAGTACGCGACAGAGCTGTGCGCGCGCTTGATGGCCGAGGGAAGTCCCGGGTTGCACTTCATTACCCTGAACCACTCCACGGCGACGCTGGAAATCTACGAGAACCTGGGGCTGCACCAGCAGTCCTGACGGCGGTTTGCCGCACCACGCCGTCCGTGGGGCGGCGGAAGAGGGGCGTATATGGGCTGGGTGGTCCTGTACATCGCGTTTGCCTGTGTCGCGCTCTGGCTCCTCGGCGAAGTGCTGCTCCAGTACAAGGCCCGGCTGCAGTGGCGGCTGCTGGCCTTCACCGGCTTCCTCGGCGTGGTCGTCGGTGTCGTCATCCCGTCGGTGATCGTCATAGCGGTCGGCGCCATCGCCTTCGCCGTCGGGCAGACCTACGTCACGCTCTCCTTCCGCAGCGGCTATTCCGACGGCTGGTCGCTGCGGAACAAGCGCGGTGACGGCGGCAAGCGCGGTGACAACCGGCGGCGCCGGGCCCGGGGCGGCGGCCGGGCCGCGGCCGCCGGTCCGACGCTCCGGGTCTCCGGCCTGGAAGCCGGCCCGGCCACGGAGAGCGCGGGCGCCGGGGGAGCGGACGGCGCCCCGGCACCGGCCCCGGTGGCCGGCGCGGACGCGTACGACGGCATGGACCCCTTCGCCCCGCAGGACGGCTTCCCGGCCGGGACCGGAGCCCAGGACGGCTACGCGGGCACCGACTCCACCGAGGTCTACGCGCCCCAGCCGATCCCCGAGGAAACCGGCCAGTACGGCATATACAGCTCCGACGCGCGCCCGCAGCAGCCCGGCTATGCCTCGTACGACGGCTACCAGGACTACGGCCAGGGCGGTTACGGCTACGACGGCGGTTACGGGGGTGCCGCCGCCCAGGGCGGGCAGGACGCCTACGCCGACCACTACAGCGCCTACGGCACCGGCCAGGAGAGCCAGGACCAGAGCCAGGACCCCGGCCAGACCCACGGACAGGGGCCGGGCCAACAGGCGCCCTACTCCGACCCGTACCTCGGCTCGCAGCAGTACGCCGCGCAGTACGACCCGTACGAACAGCCCGACGCCTTCGGGGGCTCCCCGGCCTACCCGGGACAGCAGTACACCGGCGCGCAGGACCCGGCACAGCCCTCGTACGGCGAGACGCCGCCCGGCGGGGTGTGGGTCCCCCAGCAGCGCGGCAACGAGCCCGCCGCCGAGCAGCCGTACCCGCCCTACCAGCCGCCGCAGAACCAGGGCTTCGACGGGCAGCAGTACCGCTACTGAGCGGGGAGCGGCGACGCTGCCGGGCGGGCGGGACCCGCTCCGGTCACTGGGAGCCGCGCCAGTCGTCCCCGTTCACGATCAGGCCCGCGACGAGGGCGCCCGACATCCCGGCGTGCGCCAGCCCGCCGCCCGGGTGCGTCCAGCCGCCGACCGCGTACAGCCCCGGTATGCGGGTGCGGTTGGCGGGGCGCAGAAAGCGGCCCCCCGCACCGGCCAGCGCCGGGCCCGGCACCGACCCGCCCTCGGCGGGCGGCAGCACGGCCCGCCACAGCACCCGCTCCCGCAGCCCGGGTATCGCCGCTTCGGCGGCCTCGATCAGCCGGTCGGCGGCGGCCGCCTGCGCGGCTGACTCCTCAACTGCCGCTTTCTCCACGCCGCTTCGGGGCTCGGCCGTCGCGGCCGGTGCGCCGGTCCCGGCGGTGCAGGACCTGGCCAGGTCCCCGTACGGCGCGACCGCGGCGCTCAGCGTCACCGCCTCGTGGTCGTCGTCGGGCCGGGACGTCGGGTCGTCGGGGCGCAGCACCGTCACCGTCGGGCGGTCGCACAGCGTGCCCGCGCCCGCGCCGAAGACCGCCGCCAACTCCGCGGCGGGGTCGGCCGCGTGGACCACCGTGCGGTGCGCCGCGTCCGCCGGGCGGGGGCCGCGCAGCGCGAGCGCGACCGTGAACCGGCCGGGCACTCGGCGGCGCTCGTCGGCCGCGGGCCGCACATCGTCCGCGCCCCACGGCTCGGCGCCCTTCAGGAGCGCCGTCAGCCGGTCGGGGGCGATGCCCGCGACGACCGTGTCCGCCTCGGCGCAGCTCCCGTCGCGCAGCTCGACACCGGCTGCCCGGCCGTCCGCCTCGACGATGCGCGTCACCTCCGCGCCGAAGGTGAACTCCACCTTCCGGGCCCGGCAGCGCTCGTACAGCGCGTCCGCCAGCGCCCGGATGCCGCCACGCGGATACCAACTTCCGAAAGTCTGCTCCATGTACGGCAGGATCGCGGCGCTCGCGGGGGCGGTGCGGGGATCGAAGCCGTACGCCACGGCGTAGCTCTCCAGGAGGGCGGTCAGCCGGGGGTCCTTCAGCTCGCGGCGCGCCACCTCGGCGAGCGTGCCGTCCGCCGCGGGCCTGCGCCGCCCGAACAGGCCGCGCCTGGGCAGCGCCGGATACGGATCGCGCCCCAGCACCTGCCAGTCGGGCCACAGCGGCTCCTCCAGCAGCGGCCGGCGGGTGCGGTCCCACGCCTCGCGGGCGCGGCCCAGGAAGTCGCTCCAGCGCTCACCGGCGCCCGCGCCCAGCGCGCCGTCGAGCGCCGCGAGGACACCGGCCCGGGAGGCGTTCGGCAGCGAGACGGCCGTACCGTCCGCGAAGACATGGCGGGCGGCGGGGTCGACCTGGGACAGCTCCAGCACGCTCTCCAGCGGCTCGCGGCCGGTCTTGACGAACAGGTCACGGTAGACGGCCGGGAGGTGCAGCAGCCCGGGGCCGGTGTCGAAGCCGAAGCCCGCCCGCTCGAAGCGGCGCACCGCGCCGCCGTACGTGCCGTCACGTTCGTACACCGCCACCCGGTGGCCCGCGACGGCCAGCCGGGCGGCGGCCGCCATCGCGCCCATCCCGGCGCCGATCACCGCAATCCGTGCCATGCCTGCGACTTTATCCGGCGGCACCGACAGCCCGGCCGGGGCCTGCCGCGGAGCGGTCCGCCACGGGGCCCGGCACGGATCGTCTGCGACGGGCCCGGACCCGTACGGCCGGGCCGCGGCTCAGGCCACCGGCGTCCCCGTCCCGTGCGTGCCCGCCCCGCGAGCCGTCGCCACCCGCCGTTCCTCGCGCCGCTGCTTCCGGCGCCGCAGGAAGCGCCGTACCCGGGACCACAGGAACACCACCAGCAGGATCCCGCCGACCAGCAGCACCCCGGCGATGACCGCCGCGGCCACCGGGTGGAACACCGCGAAGACGACGATGCCCGCGACCCCGAGGTCCTCCAGCGTGCTCAGCACGAAGTTGCTGGCCGGTTCGGGGGAGGTGTTCACCGCCATCCGCGTGCCCGCCTTGACCAGGTGGCTCACCAGCGCGCTGGAGCCGCCCACCGCACCCGCCGCCAGCTGCGGCAGCGACCCGTCGTGGCCGGCCAGCAGGGCCGCCACGACACCGCCGGAGACCGGCCGGATCACCGTGTGGACGGCGTCCCACACCGAGTCCACGTACGGGATCTTGTCGGCGACGGCCTCGCACAGGAACAGCACCCCCGCGGCGATCAGCACATCGGGACGCTGGAGGGCCTCGGGCACCTCGTCGGCGACGCCGGTCGCCCCGAGCACGCCGAGCAGCAGGACGACGGCGTAGGCGTTGATGCCGCTGGCCCAGCCGCTGGTGAAGACGAGAGGGAGTACAGACACGCAGGAGATCGTAGCCAGCCGCTGCGCGCCGGTGCTCAGGATTGAGTATCCGTACTCAGTCCCTGAGATGAGTAGGTACGCGGATGGGCCGCCACCTGGGCGGACGGAAGAGTGGGGGCCACGGAAGGGAGGCCGGGCCGGCACCGCCGACACGGGGCGGCGGAACGGCACGGCAGCCCGGACGTGACGGGGGAGCACGGGGGCTCCACGAGGGAGTGCACGGGGGAGCGGGGCCCCACGGGGGAAGCGCTGTCCTGGACGGATCGCCGGGGGAACGATCCGCTCCGGGGCAGCGCGCCGGTACGACGGCGGCGGTGGCCGGCACATGGTGCCGGTCACCGCCGCTTCCGCGTGCACGAGGCGCCTACGGGCGTTCTGTACGCACGAGGCGCCTACGGGTGCCCGCTCACCCGGCCCTGCAACAGGCGCGACAGGGACGCGTGCACATCGTCGATCGACCGGTGCGGCTGGTAGGACTGCCAGTCCAGCGCCGCCACCAGCACCATCCCGAACAGCGCGGACGCGGTCAGCGGGATGTCGATGTCCTCGCTCAGCTCGCCGCCCGCCACCGCCTCCCGGAGCACGCCCTCCACCACCGTGATCGCGCGCTCCCGCACCACCATCAGCGTGGACTGCCAGGCCCGGTTGGTCCGCCACAGTTCGGCCACGTACAGCTGGGTCAGCGCCGGGTAGCGGGCGATGAAGTCCAGCCCGGCGCGGATCATCGCGTCCAGCGCGTCCACCCGGGTGCCGCCCCGGGCGGCGGCCCCGTCCGCGGCCTCCTGGAGGGAGGTGGCCAGCAGCTCGATGCCGTGCCGCAGCAACTCCTCGAAGAGTTCGTTCTTGCTCGCGAAGTTGTAGTACACGGTGCCCTTCGCCACACCGGCCCGGTCGGCGATCTCGTCCACGGTGGTGGAGGAGAAGCCCTGTTCGGCGATGAGCGTGACCGCGGCCTCGAAGAGCTTGCGCCGGGTGGCCTGGCGGCGCGTGCTGGAGCTGTCCATGGGGGTGATTGTGCCGCCCCCGGCGGCCCGCGCGCTCACAGGCTCAGCTCCGGGTGGAGGTCCTTCAGCCGTACGACCTGCTTGCCGCGCGCCGCCCAGGCGGTGAGCGCGAGCGCCGCCGCCGTGAAGGCGAGCAGCACCGCGCTGCCCTGCCACACGGGCGTCAGCTCGCCGCCCGTGATGAGCCGCCGCAGCCCCTCCACGATGTAGGTCATCGGCAGGAACGGGTGGATCGCGTTGAAGAAGCCGGGACTGGTCTGCACCGGGTACGTACCGCCCGCCGACGTCAGCTGGAGCATCAGCAGCGCCAGCACCAGGATGCGGCCGGCCGGTCCGAAGCGGGCGTTGAGCCACTGCACGATCGCCGCGAAGCAGGCCGTGGCCAGCAGCAGGAACCCGACCGTGCCGGCCGCCCGCTCCATGCGGAGGCCGAGCCCGAAGCGCAGCACGGTCATCAGGGCGGCCGTCTGGAGCACCCCGAGGGCGAACACCGGCAGCCATCCCGATACCGCGATCCGCCAGGCGCCCGCGCCCATGGCGAGCGCGCGCCGGTTGAGCGGCGGGATCAGCATGTAGGCGACCATCGCGCCGACCCAGAGGGAGAGCGGGATGAAGTACGGGGCGAAACCGGTGCCGTAGTTGGGCGCGCGGTGCGTCGCCTGGGAGGCGAGCTGCACCGGGTCGGACATGACGCGCGTACGGGCGTCCCGGTCCTGCTTGTCGTAGTCGGGGATCTGCCGTACTCCGTCGTGCAGGCCGCCGGCCAGCTTCTGCGAGCCGTCGGACAGCTTGTACATGCCGCTGTACAGGGTCTGCGCGCCGTCCTTCAGCCTGCCGACGCCCCGGTCGAGGTCGTCCGCGCCGGAGGCGGCGCGTCCGGCGCCGTCGTGCAGCTTCCTGGCCCCGTCGGCCGCCTGCCCCGCGCCGTCCGCCAGCTTCCCGGTTCCGGCGGCGAGCTTGCCGGCGCCCGTGGCGACCTGGTGGGCGCCCGCGTTGAGCTGGTTGATCTTCTTGACGGCGGCGTCCAGGTCGGCGCCGAGGTCCGGGCCGCGCCGCGCCAGCTCGTCCGCGAGGCGGTGCAGCGAGTCCAGGTCGCGGGCGAGGCGGTCGAGGTTCTTCTGGTCGTGTACGTAGCCGCTGATCTCCTCGGCCTTGGCCGCCGCGCGCGCCGCCTCTTCCTTGAGCTGCTTCAGCTCGGCGCAGGAGGCGTCGGGCCGCGCCGTGTCCCCGCAGCGCTGGCGGTAGAAGGCCGCGAGGTGGTCGGCCATCCCCCGGGAGAGCCGGGCGCCCGCGTCGGCGGCGCGCGGCAGCTTGTCCAGGTTGTCGCGTACGGCCTGCGCGCCGTCGGCGACCACCCGGGCGACCCGGCCGATCTCCTTGCCGTGCGCCCGGACGAACGGCCCCACCTCCGCCGCCACGCCGTTGACCTTGTCGGCCAGCTGCTGGGTGCCCTGGGCGACCTGGCCGGAACCGCCGGCCAGCTGGTTGGCGCCCCGGGAGGCGGCGGTCGCGCCCCGGGCGAGTTCGGCGGTGCCCGTGGTGAGCCGGCCGGCGCCCGCGTCGAGGTCCTTCAGGCCGTCGGCCAGGGTGCCGCTGCCGTTCTTCGCCGTACCGAGGCCGTCCTTGAGCTTCCCGGTGCCGTCCCGGGCCTGCCCGATGCCGTCCTTGAGCCGGCCGGCGCCGTCCGCGGCCTGCTGCGTCTTGTCGTGCAGCGTCGAGAAGGAGACGAAGATGTTGTCGTAGAAGCTGCGCGAGGACTTCGCGGAGGCCGCCGAGCGCACCTCGGAGAAGACCGTGCGGGAGATCTGCCCGACGATGTAGTTGTTGGCGTCGTTCGTGCGGACCTGTAGGGCGCCCGTCTCCGGGTGGTCGCCCGAACTGGACGCGACGCGCTTGCTGAAGTCCTCGGGCACGGTCAGCGACAGGTAGTACGAGCCGTCCTCGACGCCCCGGTCCGCCTCCTGGGCGCTCACCCGGTGCCAGTCGAAGGTGTGGCTGTCGCGCAGCCCGTCCACGATGCTGTCACCGGCCGCGACCTTCTTGCCCTTGACCTCCGCGCCCGCGTCCTCGTTGACGAGCGCGACCGGGATCTTGTCCAGGCGCCCGTACGGGTCCCAGAAGGAGCACAGGTAAAGCGCGCCGTACAGGAGCGGCAGCAGCAGGAGCGCGATCAGCGCCGCCATCGGCAGCTTGCCCCTCCCGAACCGCTTCAGCTCAAGCGCGGCCAGCCTCGGCGAGCGCATCCGCCGCCCCCTTCCCGTCGTCGCGCGCGGTCGCGCTGTCGTTGTCGCCGCCGGCCGGCGCACCCGCGCCGCGCGTCCCGGTACGCACCACCACGGCACCCTCGGGCGCCTGGCTGCACACCGCCAGGACGGTCGTCCCGGACTCCGCCAGGGCGCGCAGCGTCGCCCAGATGTCCGCGCGTTCGGCGTCGGAGAGCTTCATGTCGGTGTCGTCCACGGCGAGCAGGCGGGGCCGCCCGACCAGCGCCAGGGCGATCGACAGGCGCAGCGCTTCCGCGCGCTCCAGGTCGCGTACGGCCGTCCGTACGCCCTTGGGCAGCGCCCGCACGTCCAGACCGGCCGCCTCCAGGGCCGCGTCGGTACGGGCGCGGGCCGACGCGGTACGCTCCCGGCGCGGTCGCAGCAGCGCGCGCAGGGAATCGCCGAACCGGTGCTGGAGCAGGGTGCGTTCGCGCAGATGCTCGGCCACGGTCAGGGCGGGTTCGAGATCCGTGACACCGGGTACGTGGGCCAGTGCGGTGATCGCCCGTACCGCCGCCGTCTTCTTGGGCAGCGGCAGCCCGGCGACCTCGGCCGTACCGGCGGAGGGCATCATCCGGCCGGTGAGCGTGAGCAGCAGGCAGGTGCGTCCCGAACCGGACGGGCCTTCGACGGCGATCAGCGAGCCCGGTCCGGCTGTCAGGGCGGTGTCCCGGAAGGCCCAGCCGCGGGGGCCCTCGACGCCGAGTCCCGTGGCGGTGACGGCCGCCCCGTGCGGGGTGCTGTGCACGATCCCCTCCTTTGAACTGACCGGTCAGTTCAAAAAGTATGCGCAGCCTTGTCATGTCTCCGCAAGGGGGTGCCGGCCGTCCGCCCGCTTTCCGGTGAAAGCCGCGATCTCCCCGAATTACCCGGCCCACGCAGGGAAAGAGCAGGTCAGAGCCGATTGTCAGTGGTGTGCCGCACGATGGCCCCATACGGTCCCCGAACCGTCATGCGACGACAGGAGGTTCGTCATGGCAGCCAGTTCGGCCGCGGGCAGCTCCGCGGCGTACGGCCCTCCGGGCGATGTCCACCCCGTCCTGCGCCGGGCGGCGGCGCCGCCCGCCGCCCTCGATCTGCTCGCCCAGGCCCAGCGCGGCATCGACGAAGCCCGCGACCTGGAAACCCCCAACGAGCGCTACGCCACCGCCCACCTCGCCGCCCTGCGCACCGCGGCCGCCGTCCTCGCCGTGCGCGGCCGCCCCGAGACGAGCCTCCGCCGCAGGCAGCGCATCCGCAGCGCCTGGGAGGTCCTGCCCGAGGTCGCTCCCGAACTCGCCGAGTGGAGCGCCCTGTTCGCCTCCGGCGCCCAGCGCCGCGCCCGCGCCGAGGCGGGCATAGCCGGCGCGGCCGGCCCACGCGACGCCGACGACCTGATCCGCGACGTGGCGATGTTCCTGCGCCTGGTCGAACGGATGCTGCTCCTCCAGCCCACGCTGCCGTCCCAGCGGGCGGGGTGATGGGCGGGCAGCGGACGGGGCCACGCACGGGGGCGGGCCGGGTGTCCGGACGGGTCGGCGTCGTGGGGTGTTCGGCCCGACCGGCACCGTGGGGTGTTCGGCGCGGTCGGCACCGTGGGACGTCCGGCCGGTCGGCGCCCCGGGGCCTCCGGGCCGGTCGGTAGGTGGGGCGTCCGGTCTGCTGGGCAGGTGGGGTCTCCGGGCCGGTTGGCAGGCGGGGTGTCCGGTCTGCTGGGCGGGTGGGGCGTCCGGGCCGGTTGGCAGGCGGGGTGTCCGGCCTGCTGGGCAGGTGGGGCGTTCGGTCCGGTCGGCCGGTAACGGCAGGCCGGGCCGCCCCCTCGCGTCCCATTGCAGGCCGGGCCGCCCCCTCGCGTCCCATTAGGGTGGTACCCATCAGTTCCATGCCCCCGTCGAGGAGCCACCCGCCGTGTCTGACCCGCTGCGCCCGCGCGCATCCCTTCGTACCGCCGTGGTCTGGGAGGTTCTCGTAGAGGCCCTGGAGCGCCGGGCCGCGGCCGCCGGGCAGGACGTCCTCGACGTCCTGGACACCGGCGGCGGCACGGGCAACTTCGCCGTGCCGGTCGCGCGCCTCGGCCACCGCGTCACGGTCGTGGACCCCAGCCCCAACGCCCTGTTCGCCCTGGAGCGGCGGGCCGCCGAGGCGGGCGTCGCCGACCGGGTGCGCGCCGTGCAGGGGGACGCCCACGGCCTGTTCGACGTGGTCGAGCCCGGCGGCTACGACACCGTGCTCTGCCACGGCGTGCTGGAGTACGTCGACGACCCGGCCGAGGGCGTGCGCAACGCGGTCGGCGCCCTGCGCCCGGCCGGCACCCTGAGTCTGCTCGCCGCCGGACTGGGCGGCGCCGTGCTCGCCCGCGCCCTGGCGGGCCACTTCACCGAGGCCAGGAACGCCCTGACGGACCCGGCGGGCCGCTGGGGCGACGGGGACCCGGTGCCCCGGCGCTTCACCGCCGAGCAGCTCACCGGGCTGGTCGCGGACACCGGCCTGAAGGTCAGCGGTGTGCACGGCGTGCGGGTCTTCGCCGACCTGGTGCCCGGCGTGCTCGTGGACACCGAGCCCGGCGCCATGGACGCCCTGCTCAAACTGGAGGCGGCCGCCGCCGAGAACCCCGCGTTCCACTCGGTCGCCACCCAGCTGCACGTGCTCGCCGAGCGGGGCTGACTTCCCGGAGCCGCTCACGCTCTGCGTGCAGTCGGCCACAGGCCACCCGATCAGCCGCTTCGCCCCGTATGATCGGGGGTGTCACGTCCGGCATGACGGATCGGCGGGTGGGGAATGCAGGCTGCAAGCACCACCGACCGCCGTGGCGGACCGGACGGTGAATTGGCGTAGAGGGGCGGGTTTCACGGGGGCGATTCCCTGCCTATCCTGAAAGGGTCGCACCCGGTCGCCCCCCGCGACCGACGAGTAGGAGGACTCCGTGCCGCTCTCGGAGCACGAGCAGCGCATGCTCGAGCAAATGGAGCGAGCGCTGTACGCCGAAGATCCGAAGTTCGCGACAGCGCTTGAGGGAAGCGGGCTGCGTACGTACACCCGGCGACGGGTCTACCAAGCGGTCGCGGGCTTCCTGGTAGGTATCGCGCTCCTCATGGCCGGTATGGTCGCCCAGCAGATCTGGATCAGCGTGGTCGGCTTCCTCGTGATGCTCGGCTGCGCGGTGCTCGCGGTCACCGGCTGGCGCAAGGCGCCCAAGCCGGGAGAACAGCAGGCCGCGGCGGGCGGGCGCGCGGGACCCGGTGGCGGTCCGGCCCGGCGCCAGGCCAGGCAGCGCCGCTCGATGATGGACCGGATCGAGAGCCGCTGGCAGCGCCGCCGCGACGAACAGGGCCACTGACCGGCCGACCGGCCACCCCGAACTCCTACTCGCTACTCGCCCTGCCACGCCCGAAAACTTGATAAAGCGGCCGTCCGGATTCCGGACGGCCGCTTCTCATGTCCGGGATACGGTGACCGGCCCGAGACGACCGGCCCGAGACGACCGGCCCAAGGCGACCGGCCCGAGGCGACCCGTCGGGGTACGACGACCGGTCCGGGAGACGGGTGACCGGTCCGGGACACGGTGACCGGTCCGGAGTCCGGCGGCCGGGGCGCGGCGGCCGGGGCGCCGGGCCCGTCCGGCGCCGGTCCGCCTCGTTCGTCGCATACGCGAGAGCAAAGCGGAGGGCGTTGACGCGGGGTGCGGACCGTGCGCCAGGGCGTTGCTAGCAGGCTGCTGTTGCCTTGGTACACAGCTAGGCGTCCCCCTCTGGCGCTAGGCGTCCCCCTCTGGCGTCCCCTATGGCCTCCACCTTGCCCTCCGCGAGCGTCATCGGCGCCCACGGTTCGCCGGGCGCCCCCGCTCGCGCCCGTACCCTGGCGCCCGCTCGCCCGGCAGCCCGTACTTCTACGTCCGCTCCCGGGACAGCCGGAGGGCGCCCGCCGCTCTGCGCACCACGGTGGCCGGTGGGCTCGTGGCGCAGCGGGCGAGGAAGGCCGACCAGCGGGACGAGAGGGCCCACACGGCACGCGCGGCGGAGCGGGGCGCCAGGAGGGCGCGCAGCCGCAGGCGCCGGGACGCGGCGTCGTGCAGGCCGGTACGGACGCGGTGCACCTCGGCGGCGAGGCCGGGCGCCGGGTGCGGGTGCGGTGCGTACAGCACCTGCTCCACCGAGGCCGCGACCCGGTGGGCCGCCTCCGCCGCCGGGCCCCGCAGCTCGCCTATCCGCACGATGCGCTCCGCCGCCTTGCGCGGGGTGAGCGACTCGTCCGGCAGGATGCCGTAGTCCCAGCCGGAATCGACCAGTTCCTGCCAGGCCGCCATCGTGCGCGTGGTCCCGGCCGGTATGCCGCTCCGGGGCTCCGGCGCACCGCCGTCGTCCCGGCCGGAGCCGTCCGGTTCGAGGCGGGCCGTGCGCGGGCCCGTCGCGGTCGCGGTGCCCGGCCCCGGGCGGCCGCCACCGAGGCGCCGGGAGCGGGTCCGCAGCCGCCACAGCAGCGGCAGCACCGCCAGCAGGAGCAGGACCACGACGCCGATGACGATCGCCACGACGGCCCACGGCGACGGCCCGCCCCCGGTCGGACCGGCCGCCGACTGGGCGGGCGGCGTCCAGCAGGGGCCGACGCGCCGCTCGGCGGGGGCACAGCTCTGCGCGGAGGACGGTCCGGCGGACTCCGCCGCCGAACGCGACGGCTGCGGAGCCGGCACGTTCGAACCGCCGCCGGACGGGGTGTCGGAGAGGGTGTAGTCGGGCAGTGAGCCCCGGCTCGGCGTCGGTTCGAAACGCGCCCAGCCGGTGCCCTCGAAGTACAGCTCGGGCCAGGCGTGGGCGTCCTTCAGGCCGACCGAGGTCGAGCCGTCGCTCTGCCGGGTGCCGGGGGTGAAGCCGACCGCGACCCGGGCGGGGATGCCCAGCGTGCGTGCCATCGCCGCCATGGAGAAGGCGAAGTGCACGCAGAAGCCCTCCTTCTGCTCCAGGAACCGGGCGATGGCTTCCGTGCCGCTGCCGGCCCGCACCTCCGTGTTGTACGTGAAGCCGCCGTTGAGCGAGAACCAGTCCTGGAGGCGGACCGCCTTCTCGTACGCCGTGGCGGCGCCCTTCGTCACCTGCTTCGCGGTCTCGCGCACGACCGGGGGCAGCGAATCCGGAACCTTGGTGTACTCGCGCGCCAGCCCGGCGGGCGGCGCGGGCGACTCCTTCAGCTGCCGCGCGGTGGGCCGTACGAGCAGGCTCTCGACCTGGTACTGCACGCCTCGCGTGTTCTGCCCGCGGTCGCCGACCAGCGTGCGGCCCTCCGGCTCGAAGCGCCAGCGCCCGGCGATGTCCACGCGGGAGGCGGGGTAGGGGAGCGGCAGCCAGTTCTGCGCATACCAAGGAGCGGTGGAAATGCTGGTGTTGACGGGGGTGACGTCCACCTCCGGGCTCAGTCCGGCGGGGTCGGGCAGCCGGTCCGGCACGTCCTTGACGGCGCGCTCGGACGGCTTCCACGCCGTGCCGTCGAACTGGTCGAGCGCGACGATGCGCAGATACATGTCCCGCGTGTCGGAGGCGGTGGTGCGGTAGTTGAGGACCTGTCGGTCCTCGGGCTGGTTCAGGCTGTTCTGCAAGGACACCAGCGGGTTCACCGCGGAGATCGTGCCGCCTCCGCCGCCCGGCCCGCGGCCCGCCACCGCCTGGCCCAGCAGCCCGCCGCCGAGCGAGGGCAGCACCGCGGGCACCACCAGGGCGACGCCCAGCACCAGCGCGCCGATCCGGCGGCCCGTACGGACCGGGGCCTGCGCCGGGCCGCCGGCCGTACCGGCGTAACTCTGGCCGCCGGAGAACGCCGGCCTCCCGGAGCCGGTGCCCCGGCCGCCGAACACCCGGCCCCACTGCGAGAGCCGGTCCCGGCCCTCGGCCAGAAGCAGCAGCAGATATCCGGCCCCCGCGATCAGGAACCACAGCCAGCCCGCCCCGCCCTGCGAGAGGCCCGCCGCCACCGAATACAGCGCGAGCAGGGGCAGTCCGGCGGGCGCCGCGCTGCGGTACGTCACGGCCAGCGCGTCCACGACCAGGCCGACCGCCAGCATCCCGCCGACCAGCAACAGGCGGATGCCGGCCGTCACCGGAGCCGGTATGGCATACCGGCTGACATCGGCGACGCCCTCCTGCAGCAGCTCGCCGAACTCCATGAAGACGTCCGGGCCGGGCAGCACCAAGGCGATTGCCTTGTCGTGCGCGAAAAGCACGGTGAGCAGCAGCAACGCCACCACCACCTGGGCCGCCACCGTCAGCGGCCGCGCCAGCGGCACCCGGCGGGCCAGCGCGCCCACTGCGGACACGATCGTCAGCAGGATCGCCGCCTGCAACATCCAGCCGACCGGGTCCACCAGCGGCAGCAGCGCGCAGGACGCGCACAGCGTCGCCACCGCCGCGCACACCGTCAGCCGTGCCCGCCCGCTCATGTCACCGCCCCGCTTCCCGGCGCCGGGACCGGCCCGGAGCCCATGGCCGTACCGGTGCCCCCGGCCGTACCGGTGTCACCGGTGCCCTCGGCCGTACCGGTGCCCCCGGGTCCCCCGGTGTCACCGTCGGTACCCGCCACCGGAGCAACCGGCCCCCCGTCCGCCGGTCCTCCCGGCCCCCCGCCCGCCGGTCCCCCCGGAACACCGCCCGCCGGCCTCTCCGGGCCTCCCGCCCGGTCCGCCTGCCGCCACAGCCTCGCCAGAGAGTCGCCGGGCCGCACCGGCAGCGCCTTCCAGCCCGCCTCCTGGAGCATCCGCAGCCGCTCCGCCAGCGGCAGCGGCGGGCGGCCACCGGCGGTGCGGAGCCCGGTGCCCCGTGTCCAGGCGTCGCCGTCCAGCACGAAGGCGACCGCCGCGCCGCCGCGCTGCCGCATCCGGCAGGCCACCGCGGTCTGCTCCTCGTCCAGGTCGCCGAAGAACGCCACCAGCAGCCCTTCGTTGCCGCCGCGCAGGACGTCGTAGGCCCGCGCCAGGCCGGGCTCGTCGGAGTGGTCCACCACGGCCAGGGTGTCCAGCAGGAGCCCGGCGGTGTCGGCGGACTCGGCGCCGCCCGCCCAGCCGCCGGCTCCGTCGGGGCCCGGCACGGACATGCCGGAGTCGGTCAGGAAGCGCACCGAGAAACCGCGCTCCAGAAGATGGACCGCCGCCGACGCGGCGCCCGACACCGCCCATTCGAACGCCGAGTCGGGACCGGCGCCCTGATGGGCCGTGCGCCGCGTGTCGAGCAGGACCGTGCAGTGGGCCCGCTGCGGCTGCTCCTCCCGGCGGACCATCAGCTCGCCGTAGCGCGCGGTGGAGCGCCAGTGGACGCGCCGCAGGTCGTCGCCGTGGCGGTAGCCGCGGGGGATCACATCGTCCTCGCCGGCCAGCGCGAGCGAACGCTGCCGCCCGTCGCCGTACCCGGACGCCTCGCCCGCGAGCCGGACCGGCGGCAGGGGCTCGACCCGCGGCACGACCGTCAGCGTGTCGTGGTCGCTGAAGGAGCGGGTCAGCTCGCACATCCCGAACGGGTCGGAGAGCCGCAGCTGCAACGGCCCCAGCGGATAGCGCCCGCGCAGGTCGGAACGGACCCGGTAGGACACCTCCCGGCGGCCCCCGGCCTCGACCCGGTCGAGGACGAAGCGCGGCCGCGGGCCCAGCACGTACGGCACCCGGTCCTGGAGCATCAGCACGCCGGTGGGCAGCCGCGAGACGTTCTCCACCCGCAGCCGCACCCGCGACTCGGCGGTGGCCGGCACCCGGGCGGGGGAGAGGGTACGGCTGCCCGCGACCCGGTAGCGGGTGCGGTGCAGCACGATCGCGCACACCAGGGGGAGCGCGGCCAGCAGCAGCCCGACGCGGAGCAGGTCCGTCTGCCCGAGGGCGTACGCGCACACGGCGGCCGCCACGCCCGCCGCCAGGAAGGACCGGCCGCGCGTCGTCAGCCCGGCGAAGGCGGCCCGCAGCCCGCCGTGCTCCGGCGCGCCCTCGATCCCCCCGGCCGTCATCAGTACCCCCGCATGCCGGGCGGCCGCTGCGCGTGGGCCCGGGGCCACTGCTGCGCCGAGGGGTCGGGGACCGGTGTGCGGCGCAGGATCTCGACGACGACCTGCTCGGACGTACGGCGGTTGAGCTGGGCCTGCGCGGTCGGCAGCAGCCGGTGCGCGAGCACCGCCACCGCGAGCGCCTGCACGTCGTCCGGGAGGGCGTACTCCCGGCCGGCCAGCGCCGCGGCGGCCTTCGCCGCGCGCAGCAGATGCAGCGTGGCCCGCGGCGAGGCGCCGAGGCGCAGCTCGGGGTGGTTGCGGGTGGCGGCGACCAGGTCGACCGCGTATCTGCGCACCGGTTCGGCGACGTGGACCGTGCGGACCGCGTCGATCAGCTTCAGTATCTCGTCGGCGTGCGCGACCGGCTGGAGGTCCTCCAGGGGCGAGGCGGCGCCGTGTACGTCCAGCATCCGCAGCTCGGCCTCCGGGCTCGGATAGCCGATCGAGACGCGTGCCATGAAGCGGTCCCGCTGCGCCTCGGGCAGCGGATACGTGCCCTCCATCTCGACCGGGTTCTGGGTGGCGACGACCATGAAGGGGGCGGGCAGCTCGTACGTCTGGCCGTCGACCGTGACCTGGCGCTCCTCCATCGACTCCAGCAGCGCGGACTGGGTCTTGGGCGAGGCGCGGTTGATCTCGTCGCCGATCACGACCTGGGCGAAGACCGCGCCGGGCTTGAACTCGAAGTCGCGGCGCTGCTGATCGAAGACGCTCACGCCGGTGATGTCCGACGGCAGCAGGTCGGGGGTGAACTGGATGCGCCGCACCGAGCAGTCGATGGAGCGGGCCAGCGCCTTGGCGAGCATGGTCTTGCCGACACCCGGCACGTCCTCGATGAGCAGATGGCCCTCCGCGAGCAGCACGGTCAGCGCGAGCCGCACGACCTCCGGCTTGCCCTCGATCACGCCCTCCACCGACCGGCGGACCCGCTCCGCGGTGGTGGTCAGATCGCCCCGTGCGCCCGGATCCGTCCGCGCGGGGGGACCCCCAAGGCTCGCTTGCTCGTCAAAGGTCGTCACCCGGCCCTCCTCGGCCCTTCCCCGCGCCCCGCGGAACGCGGGACACCCAACTGCGGGCGCACGTCCTCCGTACGGACCGGCCCTCCCCGCCGTGCGCCGCCGGACCCCTCGGCCGCGGCGACGCCACGTAGGCATTCTCGCCGTCCACGCCGCTTCGCGTCATGGCCTGTGGATAACTCGCGCGCCGGGCGGCGCCGCCCGGCCGCGCACCCTCCCGGAGCTGCCCGCAGGCCGGCGCCGGCACCCCGCCGCGGCCCGCGGAGCAGCGCGAACGGCGGGACCGGACGGACGGACCGCCCGGCCCCGCTGTCGTGGATCACGGCCTCCCGGCCGAGGACCACCGCTGTCCTTCCGGTGCCTACTTCGGGGCGACCTCCCGCAGCAGACCGGTCGTCACATCGAAGACGAAGCCCCGCACATCGTCCGTGTGCAGCAGGAACGGCGAGGTCCGTACGCGCTCGATGGACTGGCGGACGTCCTCGTCGAGGTCCTTGAAGGCCTCGACCGCCCAGTTGGGCCGCTGGCCGACCTCGGCCGCCAGCTCGTGGCGGAACTCCTCGGTCAGGTTCAGCAGGCCGCAGCCCGTGTGGTGGATGAGCACGACCGAGCGGGTGCCCAGCGCCCGCTGGCTGATCGTCAGGGAGCGGATGATGTCGTCGGTGACGACGCCGCCCGCGTTGCGGATGGTGTGGCAGTCGCCGAGCGAGAGGCCCAGCGCGTCGTGGAGGTCCAGACGGGCGTCCATGCAGGCCACCACGGCGACCTTGAGGACCGGCCGGGCGTCCATCCCCGGGTCGGTGAAGGCGGCGGCGTACTGCTTGTTGGCCTCCACGAGGCGGTCGGTGACCGTGCCGGCCGCGGGGGCCAGGGCGCTGTCGGCGGACGGGGGCAGCGGCTGAGAGGCAGGTATCGACATAGCAACACGGTAAGGGTCACCGGCCGGTAAGGCCGCACGTGAGAGCGGGCATACGGGGGCACTGCGGCGTCCTGTGAGGTTTTCCACACGCCCGGCCGTGCGCCGCCGATCGGGTGAAAGCGGCCTTTTCGCCCTTGTCAGGGGCCCTCGTCCGGCCTGTCCCGCGACTCTCCGGGGCCGCTCGAAAGCCCCGCGAAAACGCTCCGGTGGCCGGTGCGGGACGCGCGGAACCGGTTGATTGACCCCGCGCGGCAGTGGACTAAAGTGGCGCGAAGTGGGAGGCGTGACGCTCTCCTTGGATCCCGAATCTTTCGCGTGCGATCTGCACGTACGGCTCGGCCTCCTCCCGCTCCAACCGGTCCGCCGACGGCACTTCCCCGTCGTCGGAGGGCCACTTCCCCTTCAGAGCGGGCGGGGACCAAGCGGTACGTGCGGCATTCCCCCAGCCAGCGGCCGGGGGGACCCACCTGCCGCCCACCCCATCGGAAGGCGCATGAGCAGCAACGATCGCCACGTACCCGTCATGCTCCAGCGGTGTCTGGACATGCTCGCCCCCGCGCTCGCCGAGCCCGGCGCGGTCGTCGTCGACTGCACGCTCGGCCTCGGAGGGCACAGCGAGGCGCTGCTCGCCACGTTCCCGGCCGTCCGCCTGATCGCCCTCGACCGCGACCCGGCCGCGCTGAAGCTGGCGGGGGAGCGCCTGGCCCCCTACGGGGACCGCGCCACCCTCGTGCACGCCGTCTACGACGAACTGCCCGAGGTCCTGGACCGCCTCGGCGTCCCGCGCGTCCAGGGCGTCCTGTTCGACCTGGGCGTCTCCTCCATGCAGCTCGACGAGGCCGACCGCGGCTTCGCGTACGCGCAGGACGCGCCGCTCGACATGCGCATGGACCAGACGACCGGCATCAGCGCCGCCGAGGTCCTCAACACCTACCCGCCCGGCGAGCTGGTCCGCATCCTGCGCGCCTACGGGGAGGAGAAGCAGGCCAAGCGGATCGTCGAGGCGGTCGTACGGGAACGCGCCAAGGAGCCCTTCACGAACAGCGCGCGCCTGGTGGAGCTGATCCGCGACGCGCTGCCGCAGGCCGCCAAGCGCACCGGCGGCAACCCCGCCAAGCGCACGTTCCAGGCGCTGCGCATCGAGGTCAACGCCGAGCTGGCCGCCGTGGAGAGCGCCGTGCCGGCCGCCGTGCGGGCCCTCGCCGTGGGCGGCCGGATCGCGGTGCTCGCGTACCACTCGCTGGAGGACCGGATCGTCAAGCAGGTCCTCGCGGCCGGCGCGGCCCACACCGCGCCGCCCGGCCTGCCCGTCGTCCCCGAGCAGTACCAGCCGCGTCTGAAGCTGCTCACCCGGGGCGCCGAGCTGCCGACCGAGGAGGAGATCGCCGAGAACCGGCGCGCGGCCCCCGCCCGGCTGCGCGGCGCCGAGCGCATCCGCGAGGACATCGCGTGAACCGGCCGGGGCGGGCGCGCTCGGGGCCGGGCCGGCTCTCGGGCCTGTTCGCCTCCGGCCCGGGGGGCACACCGGCGCGTACGCCGTTCGTGCTCCTCGTGGTGGTGCTCCTCGGCTCCGGACTGATCACGCTGCTGCTGCTCAATTCCGCGCTCAACCAGGGCTCCTTCGAACTGAGCAAGCTGGAGAAGCGGACCGACGAGCTGAAGGACGAGCAGCAGGCGCTCCAGCAGGAGGTGGACGCCCTCTCCGCGCCCGGCGCCCTGGAGAAGCGCGCCCGCGAGCTGGGCATGGTCCCGGGCGGCAGCCCGGCGTTCCTGGAGCCGGACGGCACGGTACGGGGCAGGCCGAGCAGGGCCCCGGGCGGCGGCGTGGGCCCGATGAGCGCGCCCGGCCCGTCGCGGCTCGCCGTCCCCGGGCCCCGGCCCGCGCCGGGCCCCGCGGCCGGACCGGCCACCGGCCCCCGGCCGTCCGCAGGCCCGCGGCCGTCCGCCGCGCCCACCGCCCCGGACGCGCCGCTGCCCGACCACCCCATGCCCGCCCTCACCGCGCACGGGCGTCCGTTCCCCGGCGCGGCGGCCGGGCCCGCTCCGACGGCCTCCGGCAGGTGAGCCCGTGACGTACGAGAGTGCCGTGGCGTACGAGAACGCCGTGACGTGCGAGAGCGCCGACGCCCTGCCCGAAGCCGCGCCCGCGGCCCCCGCCGTACGGACGGCCGCACCGGAGGAGGACGCCGTATGACCGACCCCAAGGGCCCCCGCTCCGGTAACGGCTCCGGCTCGGGCTCCGGCCCGAAGGGCCCCGGAGCGAGGGGCACGGGCGGCAGGACGCCCGGCAGGACGCCCGGCACGCCCGGTCCCAAGAGCACTGGCGCGAGAACCCCCGGCCCGAAGAGCCCCGGCCCGCGGGGCGCCGGAGCGACGAGCTCCGGCTCCGGCGCCAAAAATTCCGGCGCCAAAGGCTCCGGTGCCAAGCCGTCCGGCACGAAGCCGTCCGCCGCCAAAACGCCCCCCGCCAAAACATCCGCCGCCAAAACGTCCGGAACCCCGGCCGCACGCCGCGTCCCCCGCCCCACCCCGCCCGACGGCCGCGGCGGCCAGGCACGCGCCGGCCAGGCAACCGCCGACCAGGCCCGCACCGGCCAGCCACGCGGCAGCCAGGCACGCCCGGGCCAGGCCCGCAGCGGTCCGCGCCCGGCCGCCCAGCGCCCCGCAGCCAAGCGCGCCCCGTCCGCCCGCGCCCCGCGCCCCCGCGCCGCCACCCTGCGGCTCGGCAGCCCGCGCCCCCGGCTGCGCCTGGTCTCCCTCGCGCTCACGCTGATCCTGCTGATCTTCGTGGTCCGGCTGTTCCAGGTGCAGGCCGTGGACGCCGGCGCCTACGCCGCCAAGGCCAACGTCAACCGCTACGTCCCGGTCAAGCTGGCCGCCGAGCGCGGCGCGATCACCGACCGGGACGGCGTGGACCTGGCGACCACGGTGGACGCGTACGACATCACCGCCGACCCCAGCCTGCTCGCGCCCGACAAGATCAAGATCCCGGACGCCCCGCAGCAGGCCGCCGCGCTGCTCGCGCCGGTCCTCGGCGAGGACCGGGCCGTGCTCGCCAAGAAGCTCGCCACGCCCGGCTCCCGCTACGTACGGCTCGCCCGGCAGCGCACCCCGCAGGTCTGGAAGCAGATCAAGGACCTGCGCAAGGCGCTGGACGCCAAGGCGGCCAAGGCGCCCAAGAGCAAGCCGCGGCCCAACGTGCTGGTCGGGATCTTCGCGGACAAGCACAGCAAGCGCGTCTACCCGAACAAGGACCTGGCCTCCGGCGTCCTCGGCTTCGTCAACAGCGAGGGCCGGGGCGGCGGCGGCCTGGAGGCCCGCCTCGACAAGCAGCTGGCGGGCAAGGACGGCAAGCTGGTCTACGCCCAGTCCGGCGGCCGCCGCGTCCCCACCGCGGACACCCAGGAGCACCCGGCCGTCCCGGGCACCGACATAGAGCTGACCCTGGACCGCGACATCCAGTGGATGGCCCAGCAGGCCATCACCAAGCAGGTCGCCGAGTCGCAGGCCGACCGGGGCTACGTCGTCGTCCAGGACACCAAGACCGGCGAGATCCTGGCCCTGGCCAACGCGCCCGGCTTCGACCCCAACGACATCTCCAAGGCCGACCCGGACGCGCTGGGCAACGCCGCCCTCACCGACGCCTTCGAACCCGGCTCCACCAGCAAGCTGATGTCGATGGCCGCCGTACTGGAGGAGGGCGCGGCGACCCCCGCCACCCGCGTCACCGTGCCCAACCGGCTGCACCGCGGCGACCGCAACTTCTCGGACGACATCGACCACCCCACCTGGCACCTGACCCTCAACGGCGTCCTGGCCAAGTCCAGCAACATCGGCACCATCCTGGCCACCGAACAGCTCGGCGAGACCCGTAAGGAGGCCAACCAGGTGCTCTACTCCTACCTGCGCAAGTTCGGGATCGGAAAGCCCACCGGGCTCGGCTTCCCGGGCGAGACCGCGGGCCTGCTGGCCCCGCCGCAGAAGTGGAGCACCTCGCAGCAGTACACGATCCCCTTCGGGCAGGGGCTGTCGCTCAACGCGGTCCAGGCCGCCTCGGTCTACTCGACCATCGCCAACGGCGGCGAGCGCATCGCCCCCACGCTCGTACGGGGCAGTACCGGCCCGGACGGCCGGTACCAGGCCGCCCCGAAGCCGGCGAAGACCCGGGTGGTCAGCGAGAAGACCGCCAGGACGCTGGCCACCATGCTCGAATCGGTGGTCGACGACAAGGAGGGCACCGGCGCCAAGGCGAAGATCGACGGATATCGCGTCGGCGGCAAGACCGGCACGTCCAACCGGGTGGACCCCAAAACCGGCCGCTACCACGGCTACACCGCCTCCTTCGCCGGGTTCGCGCCCGCCGACCAGCCCCGTATCACCGTCTACTGCGCCGTCCAGAACCCGACGAAGGGCAGCTACTTCGGCGGCCAGGTATGCGGCCCGATCTACCAGCAGGTCATGGAGTTCGCGCTCAAGACGCTCCAGGTCCCGCCGAGCGGCGCCCAGCCCCCGCGCCTGCCCGTCACCTTCAAGCCAGGCGAATGAAAACGAGGCAGCACCGCCGTGACGACCATCACCCCCGACCCCGGGAACCGTTCCGGGACCCGGCCCTCACTTCGCCCCGAGGGCGCCGCGCCCGGTACGCTCACCGCCGTGTCACACGCTGATCAGTCCCACAACGCCCAGAAGGACGCCCCCGGGGAATACCCGGGAGCGCCCCGCCCAGAGCGGGTCCGCGCCACCCCCCTCGCGGACCTCGCCGAGCAGTTGGGCACCCCGGTGCCGGCCGCGGCCGATGTCGCCGTCACCGGCATCACCCACGACTCCCGGGCCGTGCGCCCCGGTGACGTCTACGCCGCGCTGCCCGGCGCCCGCTTCCACGGCGCCGACTTCGCCAACCAGGCGGCCGACCTCGGCGCCGCGGCGGTCCTGACCGACCCGGCGGGCCACGAGCGCGCCGCCGCCACCGGTCTGCCCGTCCTGGTCGTGGACGAGCCGCGGGCCCGGATGGGCGCGCTGGCCGTCTCGATCTACGGGGACCCGGGCCAGGACCTCCTCCAGGTCGGCATCACCGGCACCTCCGGCAAGACCACC
Source organism: Streptomyces albofaciens JCM 4342 (assembly GCF_008634025.1). Taxonomy (NCBI): domain Bacteria; kingdom Bacillati; phylum Actinomycetota; class Actinomycetes; order Kitasatosporales; family Streptomycetaceae; genus Streptomyces; species Streptomyces albofaciens. Next base: position 2,450,492 of record NZ_PDCM01000001.1, read on the forward strand.
ACCGCGTACCTGATCGACGGGGGCCTGCGGGCCGCGGCGGAGAAGTCGGGCGGCGGCAAGACCGGCCTGATCGGCACCGTCGAGTCCCGCATCGGTGACGAGCGCCTGAAGTCCGAGCGCACCACCCCCGAGGCCACCGACCTCCAGGCGCTGTTCGCGGTCATGCGCGAGCGCGGCGTGCGCGCGGTGACCATGGAGGTCTCCAGCCACGCGCTGGTCCTCGGCCGCGTCGACGGCTGCGTCTTCGACGTCGCGATCTTCAACAACCTCAGCCCGGAGCACATGGAGTTCCACTCCGGGATGGAGGACTACTTCCAGGCCAAGGCGCAGCTGTTCACCAAGGCCCGCAGCAAGGCCGGCGTGGTCAACATCGACGACGAGTACGGCAGGCGGCTGGCCGCCGGCGAGTCCGAGGTGCCGGTCACCACGTTCTCCGCCGAGGGCCACCCGGACGCCGACTGGCGCGCCGCCGACGTCGAGGTCGGCGCGCTCGGCTCCACCTTCACCGTGCTGGGCCCCGACGGCGTGTCCGTACGGGCCGCCGCGCCCATCCCGGGCCCCTTCAACGTCGCCAACGCGCTGGCCGCCATCACGGCCCTGGCCGTGGCCGGCGTGGACCCGCAGACCGCCGCCGACGGCGTCGCCGCGGTGCCCGGCGTCCCCGGCCGCCTGGAACGCGTCGACGCGGGCCAGAAGTACCTGGCGGTCGTCGACTACGCCCACAAGACCGACGCGGTCGAATCGGTGCTGCGCGCCCTGCGCAAGGTCACCGAGGGCCGCATCCACGCCGTGCTGGGCTGCGGCGGCGACCGCGACCCGCACAAGCGCAAGCCGATGGGCGCGGCGGTCGCCCGCCTCGCCGACACCGCCGTACTGACCTCCGACAACCCCCGCGGCGAGGACCCCCTCGCGATCCTCGCCACCATGCTCGCGGGCGCCGCCGAGGTGCCCGTCCACGAGCGCGGCACCGTGCTGGTCGAGGAGGAGCGGGCCGCCGCCATCGCGGCCGCCGTGGCCCGCGCCGAGCCCGGCGACACCGTGATCGTCGCGGGCAAGGGCCACGAGCAGGGCCAGGACATCGCCGGAGTGGTCCGCTCCTTCGACGACCGTCAGGTGCTGCGCCGGGCCATCGAGGCTTCGTTGAACTCGCAGCAGCCGAACCACCAGGGATGACACACCGCCATGCGCGCAAAACCCTTCGAACGGCACTTCCTGCCCACGGCCGGGGGTGAGAAGTGATCTCCCTGTCCCTCGCCGAGATCGCGAGCATCGTCGGCGGGCAGCAGCACGACATACCGGACCCGGACGCCCGGGTCACCGGCCCCGTCGTGTTCGACTCCCGTGAGGTCCGCCCCGGCAGCCTCTTCGCGGCCTTCGCCGGCGAGCGCGTGGACGGCCACGACTACGCCGGGCGCGCCGTCGAGGCGGGCGCCACGGCGGTCCTCGCCGTCCGTCCCGTCGGCGTCCCCGCGATCGTCGTGGACGACGTGATCGCCGCCCTCGGCGCGCTGGCCCGGGCCGTCGTCGGCCGCCTGGGCACCAGCGTCGTCGGGCTGACCGGCTCGGCCGGCAAGACCAGCACCAAGGACCTGATCGGCCAGCTGCTGTCGCGCAGCGGGCCGACCGTGTGCCCGGTGGGCAACCTCAACAACGAGATCGGGCTGCCGGTGACCGCGCTGCGCGCGGACGCCGACACCAAGTTCCTCGTCCTGGAGATGGGCGCCCGCGGCATCGGCCACATCCGCTACCTGGCGGAGCTGACCCCGCCGCGGATCGGCGTGGTGCTCAACGTCGGCTCCGCGCACATCGGCGAGTTCGGCGGCCGCGAGCAGATCGCCCAGGCCAAGGGCGAGCTGGTCGAGGCGCTGCCCACCGCCGACGAGGGCGGCATCGCCGTACTGAACGCGGACGATCCGTACGTACGGGCCATGGCCTCCCGCACGAAGGCCCGCACGGTCTTCTTCGGCGAGTCCGCTGACGCCGCCGTACGTGCCGAGAATGTCCGGCTCACGGCACTCGGACAGCCCTCCTTCACGCTTCACACACCCTCCGGGTGCAGCGACGTGACCATGCGGCTGTACGGTGAGCACCACGTGTCGAACGCGCTTGCCGCGGCCGCCGTCGCCCATGAGTTGGGCATGCCCGTGGACGAGATCGCCGCCGCGCTCTCCGAAGCCGGCACGCTCTCCCGCTGGCGCATGGAGGTCACCGAGCGCGCGGACGGTGTGACGGTCGTCAACGACGCCTACAACGCGAACCCGGAATCGATGCGGGCGGCGCTTCGCGCGCTCGTGGCGATGGGCGAAGCCTCCAAGGCAACGGGAGGCCGTACGTGGGCGGTGCTCGGTGAGATGGCCGAGCTCGGCGGGGAGTCACTCGCCGAACACGACGCGGTCGGGCGCCTGGTCGTCCGGCTCAACGTCAGCAAGCTCGTGGCGGTCGGCGGCAGGGAAGCGGCCTGGCTCGACATGGGCGCCAAGAACGAGGGTTCGTGGGGTGAGGAGTCGGTGCACGTGTCCGACGCGCAGGCGGCGATCGACCTGTTGCGCAGCGAGCTGCGGCCGGGTGACGTCGTGCTGGTGAAGGCGTCCAGGTCGGTCGGTCTGGAGCGGGTCGCCGCGGCGTTGCTGAGCGACGACGGTGTCGAGGGCGGGGCCGCCACCCGATGAAGCAGATCCTCTTCTCCGGAATGATCGGTCTCTTCCTGACGCTGATCGGCACCCCGCTGCTGATCAAGCTGCTGGCCAGGAAGGGCTACGGGCAGTTCATCCGTGACGACGGCCCGCGCGACCACCACAGCAAGCGCGGTACGCCCACCATGGGCGGCATCGCCTTCATCCTGGCCACACTCATCGCGTACGCGCTGACCAAGGTCATCACCAGCAGCAACCCCACCTTCTCCGGTGTGCTGGTGCTGTTCCTGATGGCCGGCATGGGCCTGGTGGGCTTCCTCGACGACTACATCAAGATCGTCAAGCAGCGTTCGCTGGGCCTGCGGGCCAAGGCCAAGATGGCCGGCCAGCTGATCGTCGGCATCGCCTTCGCGGTGCTCTCGCTCCAGTTCGCGGACATGCGCGGCCAGACCCCGGCCTCCGACCGGCTGTCCTTCACCCAGGACTTCGGCTGGCAGATCGGCCCGGTGCTCTTCGTCATCTGGGCGCTGTTCATGATCCTGGCGATGTCCAACGGCGTGAACCTCACCGACGGCCTGGACGGCCTGGCCACCGGCGCCTCGGTGATGGTCTTCGGCGCGTACACCTTCATCGGCATCTGGCAGTACCAGGAGTCCTGCGCCAACGCGATCAGCGCCGGACCCGCCTGCTACGAGGTCCGGGACCCGCTCGACCTGGCGGTCGTCGCCTCGGCCCTGATGGGCTCCTGCTTCGGCTTCCTGTGGTGGAACACCTCGCCCGCCAAGATCTTCATGGGTGACACCGGCTCGCTGGCCCTGGGCGGCGCGCTGGCGGGGCTGGCCATCTGCTCCCGCACGGAGCTGCTCATGGCCGTGCTCGGCGGCCTGTTCGTCCTGATCACCATGTCGGTGGTCATCCAGGTCGGCTCCTTCCGGCTCACCGGCAAGCGGGTCTTCCGGATGGCGCCGCTCCAGCACCACTTCGAACTGAAGGGGTGGTCCGAAGTCCTTGTCGTGGTCCGGTTCTGGATCATCCAGGGCATGTGCGTGATCGTCGGCCTGGGCATCTTCTACGGCGGCTGGCAGGCCGCCAAGTGAGCGCGTTGGACCTGACCGGACAGCAGGTGACCGTGGCCGGTCTCGGCGTCAGCGGCGTTCCCGCCGCCCGCGCCCTGGCCGGCCTCGGCGCCGTCGTGACCGTCGTCAACGGCGGCGACGGCGAGCGGGAGCGCGCCCAGGCCGCGCCCCTGGAGGAGCTGGGCATCACCGTCCGCCTCGGCGACGGCGACACGCTTCCCGAGGGCACCGACCTGGTCGTCACCACCCCCGGCTGGAAGCCCACCAGCCCGCTCTTCCAGGCCGCCGAGGCGGCCGGCGTCCCGGTGTGGGGCGATGTGGAGCTGGCCTGGCGGATGCGCGGCCCGGACGCTCCGCCCTGGCTCGCGGTCACCGGCACCAACGGCAAGACCACGACCGTACGGATGCTGGCCGCCATCCTGGAGGCCGAGGGACTGCGCACCGCCGCCGTCGGCAACATCGGCGTGCCCCTGGTGGACGTGGTGCTCTCCGACGAGCCGTATGACGTCCTCGCCGTCGAGCTCTCCAGCTACCAGCTGCACTGGGCCCCCTCCGTACGCGCCCACTCCGCCACCGTCCTCAACCTGGCCCCGGACCACCTCGACTGGCACGGCTCCATGGAGGCGTACGCCGCCGACAAGGGCCGCATCTACGAGGGCAACACGGTGGCCTGCGTCTACAACGTCGCCGACAAGGCCACCGAGGACCTGGTGCGCGAGGCCGATGTGGAGGAGGGCTGCCGCGCCATCGGCTTCACCCTCGGCACCCCCGGCCCCTCGCAGCTGGGCGTCGTCGAGGGCATCCTCGTCGACCGCGCCTTCGTCGAGAACCGGCAGCAGCAGGCGCAGGAACTCGCCGAGGTCTCGGACGTGACGCCCGCGGCCCCGCACAACATCGCCAACGCGCTCGCCGCGGCGGCCCTGGCCCGCGCCTTCGGCGTGCGGCCCCAGTCCGTACGGGACGGCCTGCGCGCCTTCCACCCGGACGCGCACCGCATCGAGCACGTCGCGGACGTCGCCGGGGTCGCGTACGTGGACGACTCCAAGGCCACCAACACCCACGCCACCGAGGCATCGTTGGCGGCATACGAACACATCGTCTGGATCGCCGGCGGCCTGGCCAAGGGCGCCACCTTCGACGAGCTCGTACAGAAGTCGGCCGGCCGGCTGCGCGGTGCGGTCCTCATCGGCGCCGACCGGGGGCTCATTCGGGAGGCCCTGGCGCGACACGCCCCCGATGTCCCGGTGGTCGACCTCGACCGGACCGACACTGGGGCGATGTCCGAAGCCGTCCGGGAAGCCGCCCGCCTGGCCCGGCCGGGCGATACCGTCCTGCTGGCCCCGGCCTGCGCCTCGATGGACATGTACCTGAACTACAACAAGCGGGGCGAAGCCTTCGCCGACGCGGTCCGCACGCTGGCCGCTCAGGAACAGTAGTCCGTACGTCCCCGCCGCCGTCGAGGACGCACGGCGCAGCGCACCTGTGGAGGGGACGACGATGACGGCCCGATCGGCGAAGGCGGCGCCGCCGCGCCCGGCCCGGCGCACCGGCTTCGGTCCGCGCCCGGCGCGCGGCGGCGGCCCCCGCACCCCGCGGGGGTCGTACACCCGGCTCAGACGGGCCTGGGACCGGCCGCTGACCGCCTACTACCTGGTGGTCGGCGGCAGTCTGCTGATCACCGTGCTCGGCCTGGTGATGGTCTACTCGGCCTCCCAGATCAAGGCGCTCCAGCTCGGCCTGGCCCCGACGTACTTCTTCCGCAAGCAACTGCTCGCGGCGGTGCTCGGCGGCATCCTGATGCTGGTGGCGGCCCGGACGACGGTCCGGGTGCACCGGACGCTGGCGTATCCGCTGCTGGCCGTCTCGGTCTTTCTGATGACCCTGGTCCAGATTCCCGGGATAGGGGTCGCGGTCAACGGCAACCAGAACTGGATCAATCTGGGCGGTCCCTTCCAGATGCAGCCCAGCGAGTTCGGCAAGCTGGCCCTGGTTCTGTGGGGCGCCGACCTGCTGGCCCGCAAGCAGGACAAGAAGCTGCTGATGCAGTGGAAGCACCTGCTGGTGCCGCTGATCCCGGTGGCCTTCCTGCTGCTCGGCCTGATCATGCTCGGCGGCGACATGGGCACCGCGATCATCCTGACCGCGATCCTGTTCGGGCTGCTGTGGCTGGCCGGGGCCCCCACCCGGCTCTTCGTGGGCGTGCTCGGCGCCGCCACCGTCATAGGAGCGCTGCTGATCAAGACCAGCGCCAACCGGATGGCCCGGCTCGCCTGCATCGGCGCGACCGACCCCGGGCCGCAGGACCAGTGCTGGCAGGCCGTGCACGGCATCTACGCGCTGGCCTCCGGCGGGTTCTTCGGATCCGGGCTCGGCGCGAGTATGGAAAAATGGGGTGAACTCCCTGAACCGCACACCGACTTCATCTTCGCCATCACCGGGGAGGAACTGGGGCTTGCGGGGACGCTGTCGGTGCTCGCCCTCTTCGCGGCTCTAGGCTATGCGGGTATCCGCGTGGCCGGACGCACGGAGGACCCCTTCGTGAGGTACGCAGCGGGAGGCGTGACCACCTGGATCACGGCCCAGGCCGTGATCAACATCGGTGCGGTGCTCGGTCTGTTGCCGATCGCCGGGGTCCCGCTGCCGCTGTTCTCCTTCGGGGGCTCCGCCCTGCTGCCGACGATGTTCGCCATCGGTCTGCTGATCGCCTTCGCGCGTGACGAGCCCGCTGCACGGGCGGCACTGGCCATGCGGCAGCCTGTTTTCGGCAGGAAACTGGCTGGGGTGAGACGGAAGACGATGAGACGGCGCGTCAAGAAGCGGCCGTCCGGAGAGCGGTGAATTTCGGTGCATGTCGTACTCGCCGGTGGGGGGACCGCCGGCCACATCGAGCCCGCGCTCGCCCTCGCGGACGCCCTGCGCAGGCAGGACCCGACCGTGGGGATCACGGCACTCGGCACGGAGAAGGGGCTGGAGACCCGGCTGGTGCCGGAGCGGGGCTATGAGCTGGGCCTGATTCCGGCCGTACCACTGCCGCGCAAGCCCACGCCCGAACTGATCACCGTCCCCGGGCGGCTGCGCGGCACCATCAAGGCCGCCGAGCAGATCCTGGAGCGCACCAAGGCGGACTGCGTCGTCGGCTTCGGCGGCTATGTCGCGCTGCCCGGCTACCTGGCCGCCAAGCGGCGCGGGGTGCCGATCATCGTGCACGAGGCCAACGCCCGTCCCGGGCTGGCCAACAAGATCGGCTCGCGGTACGCCAAGTACGTCGCGGTCAGCACCCCGGACAGCAAGCTGCGCGAC